>CAOKAE010000006.1 GCA_948466335.1 uncultured Coriobacteriia bacterium
AGCCCTTCTCGGCCCATTCATTGATTATCGGACGCCACCCTTCGAGCTCCGCGTTCCATGCGGGGTTGTTCTCCATGTCCATTGTCACGAATTCCGTTTGCATGACGCATCTCCTTTCTCGGATACGTCAGTCAGATGCCCGTTCGCTCACGGCACGTCCATAGGCCTCAAGCGCGGCAACGGCATCTTCCACACGCTGGAGCGCTATGCCCTGAGACTCGTCCCCGAGCATCAAAAGCTCGCTTCCCGCATGCAGCCCGAAGACCTCGCGGGCCTTCTTGGGGATGACCACTTGCCCGCGCTCGCCCATGCGCACGACGCC
The DNA here is from genome assembly GCA_948466335.1 of uncultured Coriobacteriia bacterium. Lineage (GTDB taxonomy): Bacteria > Actinomycetota > Coriobacteriia > Coriobacteriales > QAMH01 > QAMH01. The sequence continues at coordinate 323 of CAOKAE010000006.1, forward strand.
GAACAAGTGCAACCCACGCGGCGGGATGGGATACCCTGCGCTCTCCTCGTCATGATGGACGAGCGCATCAAGGCTCACGCCGAAGAGTGCTGCAAGCTTGCAGGCGTTGTCCAAGTCAGGAATGGCATCTCCCGATTCCCACTTGGCAACGGTCTGCCTGGCAACGCCCACCTTCAATGCAAGCTCCTCTTGCGTGAGTTCGTTCCTCGTCCTGAGCGAGAGGATGTTCTGACCGATCATATCTTTCTTACCTCCAAGGGAACCCTACCGCCGCAATCCGCGTGTAACCACCATTTCAAGATGGAACATTTCCATCATGCATGTCAGGTTAAGATGACATATATGATGCATGTACAGAAGCATTGCCTGCCGACCTCACTTCGGCGACAAAGCTCTCAGCAAGCTGCGCTGTCTCGAAATACGAATGACCACATAGGCTAATGTCCGCGATGCTTCTGCTTGCGTTTTTCCTTGCGCTGCTCGAAGCGCGATTGGGCTTTCTCTGCGCGCTTCAAGCTCCTTTCATGAGCAGCGCCTTGTTTCGATGCTCCCCGTTGATCCGCAAGGGCCTGTTGCGCCTTGGTGCTCATGGCTGGATGCTTGAGCGCCTTCGCGGCATCTCGCATACGCCTCTTGGGATTCCTCGCGAGTTTGGGTTTGGCGGGCTCCTCGTCCCCGAAGAACGCGAGCTTCTCCCACCGGCTCACCACAAACTGCAGGATCTCCTCATCGGACGGCTCCGCGCCGAAGACGATGCGGGCAACGCCGAGCTTCCCGTCTTCGACATGCTCGATGATGCCCACCCAGAACTGGCCGTCGTGATACACGGTCAGGGTGGACGACACGCTGATCTGCATGGCTGATTCCTCCTTTATGTAGATGAACCATGCAGAGAAGGGACAACCAAGGAGGCAGGTTACTGATGCGGAGGCTCCGCACGCCCACGACTACCCGACGGGGACTGTGTTTTCATCTCTGGTGCGTTGATTATAACCCGGCTCGTGAGAGATAAAACCCATCTACGCGTGCAGGGAAGCCGCTCCGCTCCGACGGTCGCTTCCCGACAGCCCGCTTCGCGGTCTTTACGGCGCGCTCCCTTGGACCTCCGCTTCACGGCTTCCCTGTGCGCCTAGATGAGTTATGGATTTCGATTTATAAAAGAGAAAAGCGCCGGACTAAGGTGAAATGCCCACCGGTCGGGCGCTTTACTGATTAATATAATAACAGCTTCATTTGATCTTCACTTTCGCGTCCTTCTTATTGCGTATGAACGCGACGCGCATTAGCCGCAAGATGCTTGCTAATCTATGCCATGTACATATAAACTGAATATCAAACATAATTCAGTCATTAAGGACAAGTGAAAAATGACCGATATGCACGAAATAGAAAGAATCGCCAAGGAGAATGGAGGCCTTGTTACAACGGCGCAAGCCACCAGAATAGGTATCCCACGGGCGAGGCTGTCGGAGATGACAAAGGCGGGAAGGCTTGAACGGGTTCAGCGAGGAGTCTATTGTCTAAGCGATGAGATGGAAGACGAGTTCCTGGCAGCGCAGCTCAGGTTTCCAAGAGGTGTATTCTCTGACGAAACAGCCCTGTACTTGCATGGTTATACCGATCGCACTCCCTTTCAGCTAACGATGACATTTCCAAGGTCCTATAAGGCGACGAGCGTGCGAGAAGCCGGAATAAGGGTGAGGACATGTGCTGATGAAGTTTTGGAGCTTGGGGCCGAAAACCTTGCTACACCTTACGGAAACGAAGTGCGCAGCTACAATTTGGAGCGCACCCTCTGCGACATTTTGAGGGGGCAGGCCGTGGCTGATGTGCAAGTGGTTAATCCCGCCATGAAGCGATATTTCAGAAGTCCCGATAGGGACATCCAAAAGGTCTTGGATTACGCGCGTGCTCTGAATGTAGAGAGGAAAGTGCGCACCTACATGGAGGTGCTGCTATGAAGACGAAAAACGCCATGCAGCTTAAGGCTCGCATCAAGAACCACGCCAAGAAGCTAGGGGTTCCTCCGCAGCTGGTAATGCAGAACTATCTACTCGAACGGGTCATGGAGCGGATAGCCATATCACCTTGGCGAGACAATATCGTCGTCAAGGGCGGCATGCTCATCTCGTCGTTGATAGGCTCGGATAAGAGAAGCACGAAGGATCTGGATACGACGATACGCGGCTTCGACCTTACGCACGAGAACGCCGAAAAGGCGTTCCGCGAGATAGCCGCGACAGACGCGGATGACGACTTCGACTTCGAGTTCGTCCGCACCGAGGACATAAGAGAGATCGATGAATACCCCGGCATCAGGGTGCACCTGCTTGCGAACTACGAGAAGATCTCATCGCCTGTCACCATTGACGTGACCACGGGCGACAAGATCACCCCAGATGCTATCAGCTACAGCTATCCCCTCATGCTGGACGGTCGCTCCATCGAGCTCATGGTCTACCCGATCGAGACGGTTCTTGCCGAGAAGCTGGAGACCGTCTTGAGCCGTGATGTAACGAATACACGACCGCGCGACTACTATGACCTTCATTCTCTATGGCATATTTGGCAGGAAGACATAGATACCGCCACATTGAAAAGGGCATTGAAGAACACAGCGGAGAAACGCAATGCGATGAAAGCGGTAGGCGATTATTCCGCCGTAATGGGTCGGGTCGCAGAAGATGATTCCATGTTTGGACAGTGGGGCTCCTATTCTCGTCGCTATCCATATGTGGGTGATCTGACCCTTCGCGAAGCATGCGAGGATGTGATCGAGATAATGAGTCGCATAAGTTGGTAGATTGGGAATCATGCCCACTGAGGCAAAATGCCCCAGTGGGCACAGGCGGCTAGAATACTTCACCTATCTGTCGAAGGTGCCAGACAAAACGTGCCTGGCACCTTTTGTCTGGTTTCGCAGGTCAGGGGAGTATCGGGCAGGCGGGGTCCCGTGCCGCCGCTAGCTCGGGACCCCAAGGAAAAGGAGGTAGGCACGTGAGTGGCGCTCGCGACCTACCATTTGGAAGAGTTGATTAATTCTCACTCTCGTTTCGGCTTTACGAGCATTTCGAGAAACGTGGCCAGGAAGCGATACGTCGTTTGCTTCGTTGCTAGGGCAGGCCAATAGGCAAGGAGCACGTCTATATATGCATAGGGCATGTATTCGGGCGGCTCTTGGAACAGCGCGCGTTCCATTGCCGTCAGGCACTCTGCCTTTCGCGCAAGGTCACGGTGCCCTGCCGTTCCATAGGGCCCAGCGGGGATGCCGCATATATGTGCTCGCACGATGGTGAACTCCCGCGCGCACACCTCGCGCTGTCGCCATGGCACAGCTGCTGGCCATAGGATCTCGGCATCGCGCAGGTACTCACGCACGTCCTCCACAAGGGGCTTTAGGTCGCGGCTGGCGCGCGCCGAGTCCCCCTCTCTGTTTCGGCAGAACTCCTCGATGCACATGTCCATGTCGATGTTCATCGCAAATTGTCACTCGCTATCATCTAGTGCCCATGCCCATGGCCATGGCCGCATCCGCAGCCACCACCATCACCGTAGAAGTACTCATCACGCTTGCGCAAGTCACTTTCGTCTTCGAGAATCTTGATAATCTCGACTTCGCAAATGATGTTATGACCGGCAAGCTCGGGGTTGTAATCGAACAGCAGGTGGTCTTCATCGGCCTCGGTCACGAGAACGCGCGCTTGGCCGTCTGATGTTCTTATGATGATGTAGTGTCCAAGCGGAAGCTCGTCTACACGCGGAAAGTCCGCCTTGGCGACAATCTCCTTCTGGCCTTCGTCTCTCTCGCCATAGGCGTCTGCGGCATCGAATCGCAGTGTGCGCTTATCGCCAACTGCCATGTCTCGGATGGCATCTTCGAGCGCGGGAAACACATCCCCACGCCCGATGACTATTTCGTCAGGAACCACTCCCTGAATGTGCGTATCGACAAAGGTACGGCCGCCCTCAATCCTCTGTATCATGTGCAGGCGCACGCGGGCTCCATCAGGTAACATATCCTTCCCCCCTCTTGTAGTCGTGCAAAACCGATACTATTCGTGCCAGTGCTCCGGCAGCTTCTTTCCAGAAGAGATGCTCGCGAGCATGGTCACTTCCATGAGAACGGTAATCGCAATCAATACGACCCAGGCAATGTCATAGGCACCAGTCTCCATTCTTATTGCTGCCACGAGCGGAGCTCCCGCCATGCAGCCAGCCATGTAGGCAACGTTCAATACGCCAAAACATCCAGCAAAGTCCAATGTGCCGAAAAGCTTTCCATTGAGAATATTCGCGACGAAATTCGATATGCAGTTGAATGAGATGAGCACGGCGCCGATGCACGAAAGGGCCACTCCATACGCAGGAGAGATAAGAAAGCCCAATAATGCGAAGAGGACGACGATGCAGATTGCTGTTCCGCCTGTCTTTACGCCAAAGCGGTCGAAGACGGGACCGAGAACCAAGCTCGAGACAATCATTCCACAGCTGAAGAAGACCATGACGATGGAGTAGTCCTCGCCTGTCTCGGCAATATATGTCGGGAGCTGCGTGCTCACGCCGCTTGCGATGATGCCACTTCCGAAAACGCAGAGCACGAGCAACCACATGGATGCTGTTCTCAGCGCTTCTGCTCGGTTCAGGCCCTTCGGTTCAAGCAGGGCAGAGGATTCGAGCGTCTGGGCTTCGTCATTCTTCGACGTGTTCTCGTTCATGCCATAGGGCAATATGCCAAGGTCCTTTGGACTATTCCTCACGAACAGGAAAATCACGATGACCATAACGAGGCAAATGCATCCAATTATGGCGTATGCCTCGCGCCACCCAAAAACGTCAATCCACTGTTTGAGAAGAGGCGAGAGAATCATCCCGCCGATTCCCGCGCCGGAATACACGATGCCGATGGCCAACCCCTTGCTCTTGGCAAACCAACGGTCAAGCAAGGTGTTTATCGGTATATACGTAACTCCGGAAAAGACGAAGCTGATAAGGAAGCGTATAACCCAGTATTGCCATATCGCATCCATGAATACCTGCAGGAAGACGAGGACGGCAGATATGAGCATGCACGTCGTCATCCATCTGCGTATGTTTCCGCGCCCGAGCTTTCCGGCAAGCACGAGGCCAAATAGCATGCCGCCGAGCGAGCCAAACGTAGATCCAATGGAAAACGAGGTGTAGCTCACTCCCAAACCCTCGGCCACCGGCACCTGAAAGAAGGAGGTGTAGTTATAGAGCAGGACAATGGGCACCATTTGCACAAGGCACAACGTCGCGACAAGCACCCAGCAGTACCAGGAGTTGCCAGAACGCGTCTCTGACGATTCATTGTCACGCTTCATTCCACGCCTCCTTCTCCCAGAGGGGACTGCGCTCTCTTACAGCGCGGCGATAATGGCCTCGACGGACTCCTTCGCATCACCGAGCATCATGTCGGTGTTGTCGTTGAAGAACAGCGGGTTCTGGACGCCCGCGTAGCCTGCGTTGCCCATGGACCGCTTCGAGACGATGACCTTTCCGGCATCCCAGACGCGCAGCACCGGCATGCCCGCGATGGGACTGTCGGGCTCGGTCTCGGCGGCCGGGTTGACGGTGTCGTTGGCGCCGATGACCAGCGCGACATCGACGTCGCCGAACTCGTCGTTGATCTCGTCCATCTCGAACACGCTCTCGTAGGGCACCTTGGCCTCGGCGAGAAGCACGTTCATGTGGCCGGGCATACGCCCTGCCACCGGATGGATGCCGAACTGCACCTCAACACCCATGTCGATGAGCTTGCGGGTGAGGTCGGCGACCGGGAACTGCGCCTGGGCCACGGCCATGCCGTAGCCCGGCGTGACCACGACGCGCTTGGACTCGCGCAGAAGCTCGGCGACCTCGGCGGGCGTGACCTCGGTGTGCGTGCCGTAGTCATGCTCGGCAGCACCGCCCTTCTTGGGGGCGTCGCCGCCGAAACCGCCAAGAATGACGGAGACGAACGAGCGGTTCATGCCCTTGCACATGATGTTGGACAGGAACGCGCCCGACGAGCCCACGAGCGAGCCGGTGATGATGAGCAGGTCGTTTCCGAGCGTGAAGCCGGCCATGGCCGCCGCCCAGCCGGAGTAGGAGTTGAGCATCGAGACGACCACCGGCATGTCGCCTCCGCCGATGGCGAGCACGAGGTGCGCGCCGAGCACGAGCGACACCACCGTCAGGACCGCGAGCGGCACCGTGCCGCCCTCGACGCCCCTGGTGTTGACGAACCACGCGATCATCGCGATGCAGGCGAGCACCATGACGAGGTTGACGGCGTTGCGGCCGGGAATCGTGAGCGGCTTGCCCGATATCTTGGCCGACAGCTTGAGCCACGCGACGATCGAGCCCGTCAGCGTGACGGCGCCGATGAAGACGGCCAGGCCCACCTCGCCCATGTGGAAGGCGTTGTCGTAAGTCCCGTTGCCCGGGTCGGCCAGGAAAGAGTTGATGCCGACGAGCACGGCGGCCGCGCCCACGAAGGAGTGCAGCATGGCCACGAGCTCGGGCATGGCGGTCATCTTGACCCGCACCGCCTTGAATATGCCGATGGCCCCGCCGACGACGATGGCGCCGATCATGAGGCCGATGGCGAGCATCGGGTCATGCGCGTAAGCCACGACGCCGATGGACAACGTCGCCACCAGGGCGATTATCATGCCCAGGATGCCCCAGTTGTTGCCCATCTTGGCGCTCTTCTGCTTGGACAGGCCGGCCAGGGCCAGGATGAAGAGCAGGGCGGCCAGTATGTAGGCGACCGACTGGAAGCGGGTGAAGCCATCGAGGATGGCGGGGTTGGAAATGAAATCGTTTGCCATCTTACTCAGAGCTCCCCTCGAACATCTTGAGCATTCGCCTCGTGACGAGGAAGCCGCCGAATATGTTGATAGACGCGATCACCATCGCGATGAAGGAGAGCACCTGGATTATCGGGTCAGCCGAGCCTATCTGCAAGATGGCACCGACGATGATGATGCCCGAGATGGCGTTTGTGACCGACATGAGCGGGGTATGCAGCGAGTGCGACACGCCGCCGATGACGTAGAAGCCGACGACAATGGCAAGCATGAACACGATGAAGTGCCCCTGCATGGAAGCGGGTGCCGCCACGACGAGCACGATGCCGAGTATGGCGGCAAGCGCCTTCCACCAATGCTTGGCGAAAAAGCCCTTCTCCTTCTTCTCCTCAGGTTCGCCTGCGGCCTCGGCGGCAGCGGGGGTCTGCTTGGGCGCAGCTGATACCTGCACCGGGGGAGGCGGCCACATGCCTTCGCCATCAAGCGTCACCGTGACGCCGCGCACGACCTCGTCGTCCTCGTCGAGCACGAGCTCGCCGTCCTTGCCGGGCGTGCAGAGCTTCATGAAGTTGACGAGGTTCTGACCGTAGAGCTGCGAGGCCTGGCCGGGCAGATGCGCCGGCATGCTCGTGAGCGAGTGGCCGACGATGGTCACGCCGTTCTCGGTCGTGACGACCTCTCCTGGGACCGTGAGCGCGCAGTTGCTTCCGGCCTCCGAAGCACCCAGGTCGATGATGACCGAGCCGGGCTTCATGCCGAGCACGGCCTCCTCGGTAAGCAGAAGCGGGGAGGGGCGGCCCGGGATCTGGGCCGTGGTGATGACGATGTCGTTCCTGGCGGCCTCGTCGCGGTACACCTCGAGCACGCGGGCCTGCTCGTCGTCGCTCATCTCCTTGGCGTAGCCATCCGAGCTCTCCTGCCTGACCGGGATCTCGACGAAGGTTCCGCCGAGCGACTCGACCTGGTCGGCGACCTCGGGGCGCACGTCGGTGGCGGACACCACCGCGCCCATGGAGCCCGCGGCGCCGATGGCGGCGAGGCCGGCGACGCCGACGCCGATGACGTAGAGCTTTGCCGGCGGCATCTTGCCGGCGGCCGTGACCTGGCCGGTGAACAGCCTTCCGAAGCTCTCGGCGGCCTCGATGACGGCCCGGTAGCCGGCGATGTTCTGCATCGAGCTGCGCACGTCGAGGGCCTGGGCGCGCGAGATGCGCGGCACCATGTCCATGGCGAGCGCCGTGATGCCCATCTCCTCGAACTTCTCGACGTCGGCCGGGTTCGCGCCGGGATTCATGCGCGCGACGAGCACCGCGCCCCTCCTCATGAGCCTAAGCTCGTCGTCGGTGGGCGTGTCCATGCAGAACACGATGTCGGCACCCCATGCTTGGACCTTGTCGACCATCTCGGCGCCGGCCTCGGCGTACTGGTCGTCGAAGTAGCTCGCGCCGACGCCCGCGGCGTGCTCGACGCACACGTCATAGCCCAGCTTGATGAGCTTCTTGACGGTGTCAGGCGACCCCGCGACCAATGGCTGGTCGGGATACGGTTCCTTGGGTATTCCTATTCTCATGCTTTCTCTCTCCTTTCATACTCAGATGCGCAATGCGTTAGGAATGCCACTTCTCGGGCAGGTTCTTTCCGAGCTTCATCGCAAAAGCTATGCCAACTTCAATAAGCATGGTGATAACGAGAAGTACGAGCCATGCCAGCGTATAGGAGCCGGAAATCGTTCGAATCGTTGCCACGATGGTGGGACCAACCATGCAACCAAGGAGAAATGCAATGTTGATCAGTCCGTAGCAATCGGCAAAGGCGAGATACCCGAATAATCGCCCGTTAGCGAGCGGTCCGATAAAAGAGGACACGCAATTAAACGCAAGCAACACAGCACCAATGCAGGCAAATACGATGCCAAACTCCGGGAACAGAAGAAATCCTATCAAGGATAGTGCCGTAAGCACTACGATAGTTGTGCTGCCGAACATGATGCCCTTCGCATCGAAGATCGGGCCAAGCGCGAACTTGGCGAAAATCATCGCGAAACTATAGAGCACCATGACGAGAGCGTAATCTCCACCGTTCTCAGATACGAACGTGGGAAGCTGGGATGTCACCGCCGCAGCCATGATGCCACCACAGAAAATGCAGAGTAGCAAGAACCATAAAGATGGGGTCTTTAAAGCTTCGGCGCGGGTCAGGCCCTTTGTGACAGTCGCTTTTTGAGCTGCCTCTCCACCCTCGTCGACAGCGTGCTTCGTTGCCTCGGACATTAGCGGTTTTTGGCCTACGTCTTCGGGACGATTGCGCACGAGCAAGAACACGAGTACGGCGCAGGCTACGGTTATTGCGGCGATGTATACATAGGACATGCGCCACCCGACCATCTCGATGGAGGTCTTCAGGACGGGGGAAAGAATCATGCCGCCAATGCCGGCACCAGCGTAGACAATGCCAGTCGCAAGGCCCTTCTTGTCCACGAACCAACGTGCGAGCAACGTGTTGATGGGCAGAAACATACAGCCTGTAAAAGCAAAGGTCAGCAGGAACTGCAAGACCCAGTACTGCCATATCGCCGTCATGAACGATAGAAGAAACTCGCATATCGCCGCGATGGCCATGCACGCACTCATCCACACGCGCGTGTTTCCCCTGCCCAGGCGTCCAGCCATGAACAAGCTGAAGAGAATCCCGCCAAAAGATCCGAACATTGAACCGATGGCGAACTCCGCATAGGTAACGCTCAGGGTCTCGCATACGGGCATCTGAAAGAATGAGGCGTAGTTCGCGATGAGTACGATGGGAACCATATTCACGAAGCACAGTATCCCCACGATCACCCAACCGTAGAAGAGCTTTTTCTGAGCCATGACGCACTCCCTCCATTTGATGGATTAGGACTCGTTCTATAACGACATGCCGCCGTCGACGACGATGTTTTGCCCATATACGAACTCGGCCTCGTCGGACAGCAAGAACAAGACGACGCGGGCGACCTCTTCCGCCTGGGCGACATGTCCGGCAGGCGTAATAGCCGCGACAGCTTGAACTGCGGCCTCGGGAGCATCTGCCGTCATATCCGTCATCATCCATCCTGGGAGCACGCCATTGACGCGAATGCCGCGTGAGCCGAGTTCCTGGCCAAGATTGATGGTGAGAGAACGCATCGCGCCTTTGATGGCACCATAGAGGGACGCGACGCCACCAGATGCGTTTTCCGAGGTAACGGAAGAGACGTTCACGATGATGCCCTTGGCCTCCTCGGCCATTTTGCTTGCGCAGAGCTTAGTGAGGTAAATGGGGGATTGCGCGTTGACCTGGATGAGCCACTGGATGTTCTCGAGTGTACAATCAATGAAGGGCTTCTGCAGATATGCCGCAGCATTATTGACCAGGCCATCGAGGCGGCCGAATTTTTCGACCACGCGATTGACAAAGCCCTCGAGTTCTGCCGAATTCGTGAGGTCGACGGACTCCCAATAGAACGAATCCCCGTACAGCTCCGTGAAAGCCTGAACCTGATTGGAACGATTGCGACTGAAGGTCGCGACCTTTACGCCCTGCGCGAGAAGCTTCTCCGCGATGTCAGCTCCAAGACCCTTGCTGGCGCCGGTAACTATGCATACTTCGCCACTTTTCATCGTACTCTCCTAACTATCATTGGACATAACGGGGGGGGGTGGCTGCCAGCGTATACAAGAGGGAGGAGATGCGCTGACAGCCCAGACACAGCATGCCCGGCACGCATGCCAGGCATGAGGGGGGCTTATATGCTGTAATCAATCATTACCTTGAGCGCCCCCGATTCGGGATTAGAGGCCGTGTCAAGAGCTTGTTCGAGCTCGTCATAGGCGAACATATGCGTAATGAGCTTGTCGATGTTCGTGTTCTTCTTCTCAAGTAGGCCGATGGCCTCGAGCGCATCCTTGTGATCGTAGGCACACGACCCAGTGATTGTATAGCGCTTGGCCATGACCAACATGAGCGGCATCTCATAGGTCTCCTTGTAGACGGCGACCACGGAGATGCGCGCCTCGTACTTCGCGAGTTTGAGGATGGTATCCATAACGGGCTTGACACCGGCACAGTCAATGAAGACATCGATGTCGACTGCAGGGCCGAAAGGTGTCATCGTCGTGCCGAAGACCTCCTCGACGTTCTCCATGAACTTGGGGTCTGCTGAATTGAGTATGATGGCGCCCATGGCTTCCGCGTCCTTGAGTCTGTCGTCACGCACGTCGGCCACGGCGACCTTCTTGACACCCTGGCCAATCAGAGCGTTGAGGCAGCACAGGCCAATGGGACCGGCGCCAAAGATGAGGACCTTATCGCTCTTCTTTGTGTGTACTGCATTCTTGCCGTGGATACCCACGCAGAACGGCTCGATAAGCGCGGCCTCCTTGAAATCGACGCTATCGGGCAGTTTATAGACGTTGTAATTGACCTTGGCGTTCTCGATGAGCACTTTCTCCGAGAAGCCACCGCACTCGCAGCAGGCAACCTTTCCAGCCAGCTTGCAAGTTTCGGGATTGACCCAAACGCGATCTCCAACCTTGACGTCTTTCACCTTGGAACCAACTTCGGTGATGACACCGGCAAATTCGTGTCCGAATTCATTGCCGGCATGAATGCCCACGGCAGATCCGTCATAGGTCCATGCCGTAACATCGCTTCCGCAGACGCCTGCATACTTGATCTCGATAACGGCATCATTGGGACCTGCCTTCGGCTCCTCTACATCCTCGAAGGCAAAATCTCGAGGTCCATTATAAATCGCGCGTTTCATTGGCTTAATCCTTTCCTTACTGGAATGAGGCATACGACTTGCCAGCCATCCGGTCAGATCCGAACGGATGAAGAAACACTTATTGGGTTTTTGATGTGCTAGCGAGTGATTACATCTAGTTCAGGGCGTTCGCTTACTTGGGCGCATTCGGAGCTTGCGGGGCACCCGGGACCGTCGGGGCACCGGGAGCCGTGGGGGCGGGAGCACCCGTTGCGGCGGCACCAGCGGCATTAGCCTCGGCCATGAACTGGGCTTGCTGGGCTGCAAAGTCAACCTTCTCGTCGGGGAGCTCTTCGCCACATTCCTTGCACACCTTCGCTACGGGTGTGTTGTTCGTGCCGCATTTGGGGCACTTCTTCATCTGAATCTCTGCTGGCCTAAAACACATGTCTCTCTCGTCCTTTCCCATGCCAAAAGAATGAACAGGTCTCGTTTTCCTCCAATTAAAAGAATCGGTCGAGGCTCTAATGGAACCTCGACCGACCGAATGCTGGACTAGGTTAGCGGGATGTCACCAAGTCCTATGTCCTTCTCCACCGTGCTAACGGGGATTTCCTTGACCTTCCCCGCATTGTTGATGGTGAGGGTAAACTCTCCATCGGGTAGGTCGTTGAACCAGAAGTCACCGAAGTGATCAGTCTCTTCCACAAAGCGGCCAGCGGGACCATCGAGCGTGCAGATGGCACCTATGACGACTTCATTCTTGCTCGGGTCATAAACCGTGCCTGCGACGAACTTCTTCGGCAGGTTCTTGTACCAGACGTTGGGCTGCGTGCCATATTCAGTATGGAGTTTCACGGCACCTTCGAGGTCGAGGTCTTCCTCCTCGCCAAACTGGAGCGTGCCAACGTGGCAGTTATTCACGCAGCGCGGCTCGCTGATCGGCCAACCGCGATCCAGGAGGTGAGCACAACCCGTGCACTTCTGCGCGAGATTGAATTCCTCGTTAAAGAAGATGCAGTCATAGGGGCATGCGGCAACACACTTGCGGCAACCCTGGCACTTCGCCGGATCAATCCAGATGATGCCATCATCGCGGCGCTTGATTGCACCGTTCGGGCATGCTGCCATGCAGGAGGCGTTGGAGCACTGCTGGCACATCTTCGCCATATACGAAACTTTGACCTGCGGAATCGTGCCGCGTTCCTTTTGCTCGAGCTTCAGCCAGAACTGACCGGTGTCGGGCTGGGGCTTTGCATAGGGCATCCAGTCGTTACCGCAGTGCTCGTCCTTGCATGCAACCTGGCAGTTATGGCAACCGACGCACTTCTTCAAATCAACAACGAATGTTTTCATAATGAGGGCTCCTCCCTTCTTATTCCACTACCCACGACTCGTACGTCAGACCCGTATCGGGATCGTACGGGCGCTCGAACGCGTCCGGGTAATCCTTCTTCCACTGCTCCATCTCGGCGTCCTCGACCTTCGAGCACTCGACGAGATAGCCGCTGACGACGAAACCATGGCACTTGCTCGAAATCGGCGCATCCGGCGAAATGAGGTTCACCGAGCCACCGCGATCGAGATGCGGGGCAATGGGATCAGAATGTGAACCCTTGGAGACCATGATGCTCTGCGGCATGACGCGCTCAGTAACGTAGGCGGCGCAGAGAATCGTGCCGCGCTCGTTCTCGACCTTGACGATGTCACCATACTCGATACCGCGCGCCGCGGCATCTTCCGGATGAATCCAGCATGGCTCATACTGGTAGCCGTCCTTGCCGCGAATCTTGCACGTGTCGACCTCACGGAACCAGGTGATGTCATCGCACTGGGCGTGCAGACGCCAGTGGCTCGTGTTCGCGCACATGAGCAGCGGATACTTCTTGGCGCGCTCGCCAGCGAGCGTCTCGTCATGCGTCCAACCCTCGCTTGTGGGACCACCGGGGACCCACCTAGCGATGCCAGCGCGTTCCTTGTCACCGGGGAAGTGCTCCTCGAGCTCTGCGGCGTAGAACTGAATCTTGCCGCTTGGCGTGTCAAGGGGATTGGCGATGGGATCCTCGTAGAAGGCACGCATGCCAGGGTACCGCTCGTTATTCCAGTCCGGGGCGAGCTTCGGGACGTAGAAGCCCTTCTCCTTCAGTTCCTCGAAGCTGATCTCCTCCTGGATTTGCGAGTTGTCGTAGGCGTAGCGGAACCACTCCTCCTCGTTCATGCCGAGGTTGATGCCCTCTGCCACACCAAAGTCCTCGCCGATGCGGCAGCCTATCTGGAAGTCGCTCATCGACTCGCCGCGTGGCTCGCAGGACTTCTTCTGGATGCAGGCAACGTCAACGTTGACGTTCTGGCTGGAGCCGACGATGTCATTTTCCTCGAGACAGGTGGTAACGGGGAGGACGAGGTCGCAGAACAAGGAGTCATTCTCGAGCCACTGATGGTTGCTGACGAAAAACTCGACAGACGGGTCGCGCATGGCGTCCTGGAACTTGAAGCCGTTGTTCCAGCAGGTCTGGTTGCAGGGCTTCTCGGACCACAGCATGTGAACTTCGGTGCCGTTGTTTTCCGGCGAAGCGGGATAATGATGCTCGACAAACTGGTCGGCGGCGTTCACGTACACGATCTGCGGGCTACCCCACCACGTGATGTCTTTGTCGAGAATGGCCCTGGCAATGCGCGTACGCGGAATGTCCTGCGGCATCGGCACGTATTGGCGGAACTGATTGATCATGAGGGGAGCCGCCGAGGGACCGCCCGGAACCTGCATGGCCTGCTTCGCGGGAGCAAGGCAGCCAAGGTGCAGCTGCTGCACGCCCGGCTTGCCAAGGCCCTGCATGGCGAGCTTGTAGGCTTCGGTACGACCAATCTCATGGGAATACGGTCCACGGTTGTGACCTGCGGAGAAGTGGGCGATGGACGTTCGCTGACGTGCCCATTCGCGAGCGACGGCACGAATCGTCCACGGCTTGACACCGCAGATTTCGGACGCCCACTCGGGCGTCTTGGGAACACCGTCCTCCTCGCCGAGAGCGTAGGCGCGAACTTTCTCGAAACCCACCGTATGGGTCTTGACGTATTCGCGGTCGTAGAGGCCTTCGGTCATCCAGACGTACATGATCGCGTAGTCGAACGCCGCATCCGTGTTGGGCAGAATCGGAATCCACTTCATCTCGTCATGGGCGACGGCAGTATAGTTGCAGAAGGGGTCGATGACGACGAACTTCTTACCGATGTCCAGCCAATAGCGCATAATCTGGCTCATGTGCTGACCGGCATAGTTCTGCGTGGTCTCGAGGTCGCAGGCCTGGAAGATGAGCAGGTCGGTGTACTTCGTGATGTCCTGGACGACGCCCCAGGCCTGATTCATGGGAGGGGGTGCGGCAAAGCCAAGACCAAAGGTTGCGCCCGTGCCCCAAACGTGCTTGGCGCCCCAGTAGAAACCCTCGACGGAGTCCGGCGTGCGAACCTCTCGGGTGTAACCCTTCAGATGGCCGAGTAGCTGCATGTGGATGCCGCCACCGGCATGGAGCATCTTGGATTCCTTATGACCATTCTCGCCGATGCACAAGATGGAGTTGGGGCCGTACGTATCGTACATACGGTTAATTTCCGACTCGATGATCTTGATGGCCTCGTCCCAGCTGATCCTCTTGAACTTCGACTTGCCGCGATTCTGCGCGTTGATCTTGTCCGGATCACCACCTGGCTCCCAGTCTACACGCTTCAGGGGGTACAAAACGCGGTTCTTCGAGTAAACGCGCTTCTTGTACGCCATTGCGTGATAGGGCGGGGCAGCCTTCGTCGGGCACTTGAGCGTCTTGCCGCGAGCGGTGATCTCCCACAGGCTGTCCTTGAGCTCATCCATCGTGTACTTGGTGGTGTACTCAAGCGGCCTGATGCGAACGATCTTGCCATCCTTACTGTCGATGGCGGAGATCTCACCACCGAAACCGCCGCATGCGATCCCTCGGTAGTTTGTCTCCTCGGGGGTCTTGCACGGCTCCGTGACTTGCTTTTGATCACTCATACAGACTCCTTCCTCACTTCTCTCCACATCCAACACGTACAAAGCCGAAAGACTCTCCACCAGCATCTTTTCCTAAGGTTGTGTTTAAGGACGCGTTTGGGACAGTCTTCTCGACGCTTCGGTTAGATGATGTCAAAGCGAGGCGATACGGCGATAGCCGCCTAGGGGTACCAAAGAGTAGCCTTTAGTACATTATTCACTGGCGAGATTGTAAGAAAGGAACTATCGAAAGACCCTGTCATCAAGCAAGCGCATCTCGATGGCATGCGTCGCAATCTGGACACGATTATCCACGTCGAGCTTGCGCATGAGACTCGCCACGTACTTCTTGACCGTGCTGTTGCTCAGGAAGAGCTGGTTGGCAATTTCCTGATTTGAAAAACCGTCGGCGATGAGCTCCATGAGCTCACGCTCGCGTTTTGAAAGAAGCCTGTCTTTTTCAAAAAGCTCCTCGCGCGCTTTCATCGAGATATGCACCGACACCGAGTTTGGATTAACATGAATCGTCTCTGCCGGAATGGGAAGGGCGGACATGGCGGAAGAGGCAGAATCGGGCACTCCGTCCCATCGGGGTCGCCAATTGATATTATTGGCAAGGGGGCCGACTACTTGGCCAAGCATGAGAGCGTAATCCATGTCCTGGCTCGTCACTGGAAGCATGTCCTCGTACATCGCACAGTATATGCCGACGGATTCTGATCCAGCGATAAGCGGCGTGACAAGCAGCATGCGGCATCCGAGGTCGAATAGTTCGTCTGTCACGCAATCGTCTATGCGCGGATGCAGGCAATCAACGACTTCCGGTGCACCTCCCATGATGATTTCGGTGCGTCCCATATCTTTTGCTATGCGCGACATGCCCCCAACGGATACCGCATTCATGTCCATGAGGGATGCGCACTCGACCATATGGTTGCCATATGTGTCCATGAGATATAGGCAGAATCGATCACTGCGTAAAGCATCGGACATTGCCTTATAGAGATTTCTGATAAATGTGGGGGGATTCGAGCAATGCCGTGCCGTCATGGCTACATTCGCGATGCATTGCGCACGCTCGCGCCAGTTCAGGGATGTGAGCAGCTTCTGCTTGGTCGAGCTTTCGCCATCACCTGAAAGGAAGATACTCTCCGCAATCGTCCAGTCTAGAACTTCCTGCATCTTCGCTCCCCCCGCCAACTCGCGGCAGGGCGATTATAGCAAGACTATTCTCTGTCGCAAATGGTGAATTAACCTTCCCTAAAACTCACCTAAACTGCGTGCAGGGAAGCCGTGAAGCGGAGGTCCAAGGGAGCGCAGCATCAAGTAACCTAACATCGGGCAGGTCGTCGAACCGAGGTCCAAGGGAGCGACCATCGAGGCGAGACGGCCTGCCCGACGCATTTATTCGTCTAGCGTCGTGATGATGGCGTTGTCGACGAGGTAGCGACTGGCGGCATAGCGAGCGGCGACCTCGCGCAGCGCGAACCCGCGCCCGCTACTCTCCATCTCGCTTCGCACGAGCTCCGGATTCATCGGGTTGAGTTCGGTGCAGGCGCCCATGATGTCGTCGTCGGTCACGACGAGCCCTTCGTGCTCGAAGAGCGCGTCGAGGGCGTAGTCGCAGGCCAGCGTCTGCTTCGCCTGCATCATGATGCCGATCTTGTAGTTCTGCTCGCCGCCTTGCTCCTCGATGAACTCCGCCATCGTGACGCCCTGCTGTGAGAGCTGGTTGCGCAGCGTCGCCTCGATGGAAGTGGCGGTCGCGTCGAAGGCGGCATCGGGGATTTCGCCCTCGAGGCGTTTGGCGAGCTCGGTCTGCGCGATGGTGATGAGCTGCATGTCATAGTCGTGCAGCGCCTGGGTCTCGAAGGAGAGGCGTATCTCCTCGCGCAGCTTGTCGATGGAATCATAGCTCGGCATGACGCGTTTGACCCATTCGTCGGTGAGCTCGGGCAGCACCTCTTCCTTCATCTCCTTGATAGTGACCGTGCAATCGTAGGTGCGCATGACGCGCAGGCCGTTGCTGTCATAGCCCTCGCCCTCGAACTCGAAGGTCTTGGTCTCGCCCACGTCCATGCCCAGCAGCTGCTCGTCGAAGCTCTCGGGCATGAATCCGCGGCCCATGGAGTAGACACGACTGTCGGTGCTGATGCCGCTCAGCCGCTCGCCGTCAAGGCGCACCTCGATGGCGATGAGGAAGCTGTCGTCAGGTCCGACCGGATGGGGGTCGGCGGTCACGAAATCGGAGTACATGTTCATGTTCGCGCGTATCTCGGCGTCGACGTCGACCTCGACGGGCTTGAAGGCGGGAACCGTGATCTCGACGGGATCGTACGAGCTCAAGGTGAACCGGGGCTTGGGCTCGACATCGATCTGGAAGGTAAACGCGTGGTCGCGGTGGAAATTGGGGGAGGGTTGAATCTTGGGCTGCGCAAGCGGTGTGATGCCGCGCTGGTCGAGCGCATAGGGCACGAGCATGTTGATGGCCTGCGACTGCAGGACGGAATCGGCATCGTTGATCTTGAGATGTTCAGCCAGCGCCTCGGACACGGTCTTCTCCGGGTCGGGACGAAGACCGAACCTGCTCGCGATCGCTCCCTGTGCGCGGTCGAGCGCCGCGTTGACCTCTTGGGCGCTTGCCGTGATGCTCAGGCGAATCATGCCGTTGTCGAGTTGCTTTTCCTTGACCTTCATGTCATGCCTTTCTAGTCCGAAAGCCCCATTTGGAGCAGGTATATCTCCTCGCGCATCTCCCGGGCGAGCGATTGGGTTATCTTGCCCGATTCGTACATCTCCTGAATCTCGTCAAGCTCGAGGCGAAGGCCCTCGGCCTGGACATCGGCAAAGCCGGGGAGGTCATCCGGGTCGGCTTCCGATTCCTCGACGCGCAGGCTTCCCGTGTCCGATCGCACGATGCTGTGCTGGCCCGCGCTCTCGGGAACGGACGAGATGATGCCCTGGGCGTTGTCGAGGGCACGGAGCTGGGCGCGCAGAGCAGATAGTAGGGCCTTGTGCTCGCTCAGGAGGGCAAGAGCGGCCTGCACGCGGTTGTCATCGGGCTCGTGGCTCACGACCTCGAGGTAATCCACCGCGACGCGTTCGACGTCAATCTTGAATTCGAGTCTCTTGCGCGTCTCGTTCGTGCTCGCCACCTGGTTCTGAATCTTGCCCATGGCCGATGTGGTACCTGCAAGGGGTTTTGCCTGGCGCTTCGAGGTCAGCAACGTCTTCTTGCGCGTGAGCAGCTTGAGCATGCGGTCGACGCGCTTGAGGTATGTCGCCCCAAGGCGCCTGTCGACATTGTCATGGGCGATGGCATCCTTGATGAAATCCCGTTGATGCAGGAGCACCTCCTGACGCAGGAAGCGCAGTTGTCGGCTCGAGACGGAGCGACGGCGGGCTGCGGTGAGCCTGCGGTGGTACATGCGCATGACACGTCCCGTGGCCTGCTTGTTCTCCACTGTCTGCTGGCGTTTGAGGCCCGAGATGACGTTCTGGATCATCTCGATCTCGTGCTCGGGGTCGAGCTCGTCGGTTTCCTCGTCATCGGACTTGGGGGCTAGCACCGGCACGACGAAGTTGGCTAGCAGCAGCGTGACGACGATGACGCCGCAGACGAGGAAGAGCAGCAGGTCGCGCTGGGGAAAGACGGCACCCGAGGCGACGGTGAAGGGTATGGTCGAGGCGATGGAGAGCGACACGGCTCCCTTGGGACCGCACAGCGTGGTCACCATCGCCTTGCGTACGGACGAACGTCCGAGCTTGAGGCGTTGGCCCGTCTCGGGATGGTTCGAGAGCAGGTCGGCGACGAGGATCCAGGCGAAGCGCACGCCGACGAGCACGGCGGTGAGTATGAACACGAGGCCGAAGATCCAGGCGAGGTCACCGGAATTCTCCTGAAGCGCGGGCGCGAGCGTGGAGGAGAGCACGATACCGAGGTTGGTGAATATGACGCCATTGAGCACGAACGAGAAGAGGCTCCAGACGTTCTGGGATGCGATGGACAAGCGTGAGGAAAAGGTCGAGAACGAGCGGGAACGGGGCGTCATGAGTTGCGAGGCGTAGGAGAGGAACAGGCCCGCGGCCACGACCGCGAGAATGCCGCTCACATGGACCTGGGTCGCGACCAGGTAGATGAAGAAGGGGAGGAAGAGCTCGAAGCACACGTGGACGGTGGCGCTCTCGACGCCCGTGCGCCTCAGGTGGCGCATGATGAAGAAGGCGACCACGGCAAGCGCGAGGCCGAGGACGATACCGCCGAAGAACTCGACGAAGAAGGTCCAGCCGGCATCGGCGATCGAGAAATAGCCCGTGACCGCCGCCGCGATGGCGAACTGGAACGAGACGATACCCGAGGCGTCGTTGAGCAACGCCTCGCCCAGAAGCGAGGCCTTCTGGCGGGTACCGAGCTTGATGGTCTTGCCGAGCGAGGCGACCGCGACAGCGTCGGTGGGGCCGAGGGCGGCTCCGAGGGCGAACGCGGCGGCAAGCGAGATGGATGGGACGAGCCAGTGCAGCACGAAGCCGACGATGAGGACGGAGACGACGACGAGCCCGATGGCGAGCGAAAGGACCGTGTTGCGGTTTTCCCACAGTATACGGTTGCTGATGTTTCGGGATTCGTCGAAGAGCAATGGCGCGATGAACATGACGAGGAACAGCTCGGAGTTGATGGTGACGTCGATGGGGAGGTCGACGAAGAGGTAGATGGCGACGCCGACGGCCATCTGTACCAGCGGCAGTGACACGCCGCGCAGGAACTGGTCGAGAACGGACGACACGAGAACGGCGCCGATGTAGAGCAACGCTATGACCAGATATTCCATGAGGCCTCTCGGATCCTTTCAGTCAACGGATTCTCGTACGTTAAGATAACTTTAAGGTATCGCATATCGTTCGTCTATGGAGACGCGGACGTGAAAATTCCCCCATATTCCCGTTAAACGTCGCTTGTATTACAATGTCGCATTTACATGTAGGAAAGCGAGCGAGGATTTAGCACATGTTCATCGAGGCACTCAAGGCGTTTCTCATCGGTCTTGTCGAGGGTCTGACCGAATGGCTGCCCATTTCGTCGACTGGCCACATGATCCTCGTCGACGAGTTCGTCAAGCTCGACGTCTCCGACACCTTCCTCGAGCTCTTCCTCGTCGTGATCCAAATCGGCGCCATCATGGCCGTCATCATCTTGTACTTCACCAAGCTCAACCCCTTTTCGCGCAAGAAGACGCCCGTGCAGCGCAAGGAGACCTGGCACCTGTGGGGCATGGTGGTCATCGGCTGCATACCGGCCGCCATCGTCGGCCTGCTCTTCGATGACTGGGTGACGGAGCATCTTCACAATGCCTGGGTCGTGGCCGCCATGCTCATACTCTACGGTATCGTCTTCATCGTGCTCGAACGTCGCAATCGCCATCGCTACGTGCAGTTCGTCCACGATTCCGGTCAGCTCGAGCACAAGCCGAGCCCCGACGAGATGTTCCCGATCAAGACCGTCGACGAAATTGGTCCCGCCGCCGCCATCAAGATCGGCCTGTTCCAGTGCCTGGCGATCATTCCCGGCACGAGTCGCAGCGGCGCGACCATTATCGGCGGCATGCTCACCGGCTGCTCGCGCACGGCATCGGCCGAGTTCACCTTCTTCCTCGCCATCCCCATCATGTTCGGCTGGGGCATCGTCAAGGCCTTCAAGGCCTTTGTCACGGCGGGACTCGTCATGACGGCGACCGAGGTCGTCGTGCTCGTCGTCGGCATCGTCACGGCATTCGTCGTCTCGGTTCTCTCGATCAAGTTCCTCATGGGCTACATCAAGAACAACGACTTCACCGCGTTCGGCGTCTATCGCATCATCATCGGCATCGTCGTCCTGGGCTACTTCGGCGTCAAGCTGATACTCGCCTAGGGACGAGGGAGAAGAAGGGTCACAGATGGAAGCGACCATACTCCTCGCCCTGCAGTCGTTGCGCCTGCCCGTGCTCACGCAGCTAGCCGCGCTTGTCTCTGCCCTTGGCAACTACGGCTTCATCTGGATCGTGCTCGGCATCGTGCTCATCATCTTCGTCGGCAGAAACGACGTTGGCGTTACGCTGCTCTTCACGGTGGTGCTTGCCGGCATCCTCGTCGGCTTCATACTCCAGCCCATCTTCGCCCACGTGCGTCCCTACGATGCGGGCATAGGCGTGAGCGCGGTCATGGGCGTGAGCCGCACCGGATACTCGTTCCCGAGCTTTCACGCGGCCACGTCATTTGCGGCGGCGACCGTCATCGCCATGATCGCCGGACGCCGCTGGGGAACCTGGGCCTTCGTCGGAGCGGTTCTCATTTCCCTGTCCCGCATCTACCTTGGCGTCGAGTGGCCATCTGACATCGTCGTCGGTGCCCTTGTCGGCGTTCTCGTCGGCGTTGTCTCAGCATGGGTTTACAATCAGTTCCTGCACGATCTCATCCGGGATTATCCCGGCATGAACCGTGCGAAGGGCGGGCGCAAGTCCGTCAGCACCACATCCGCATCCCGTCGCAGGAAGTAATGTCCGTTTGCGTTGCCCAAGATGAAGGGAAGAAACATGACAGAGGACCAGAATGCCGAAATCGAGATCGGGAAACATCGTGCCGTGATCGACTCGCTTGACGAGCAGATCGTCGCGCTCCTCAACAAGCGCGCCACCGAGTCGCTTGCCATCCGCATGCTCAAGCCGCAGGCGCAGATGGGTCTCTACGACCCCAAGCGCGAGGAGGAGATCTTCACCCGCCTCGAGGCTCTCAACGATGGTCCCATGTACAACGACGACGTTCGCGAAATCTACGCGACCATCCTCAAGGTCATGAAGGAGATCCGCGCATGAGCAAGACATACGTCCCCAACCGCAAAGCCGACGAGGTCGTCATCTTCGCCGGTCCGTGCTCGGTGGAGAGCGCCGAGCAGTTCGACACGGTCGCAGAGGGCCTGAGCAAGATGGGGCTTTCCTGGATTCGCGGCGGTGCATTCAAGCCGCGCACGAGCCCCTATTCCTTCCAGGGGCTTGGCCTCGAGGGCGTCAAGATCATGGAAGATGCCGGCAAGAGGTACGGTCTCAAGACCATCACCGAAGTCGTCGACACCACGCACGTGGTCGAGGTGCTCGAGCACGTGGACGGCATCCAGATCGGCACGCGCAACATGGCGAACTTCGAGCTTCTCAAGGTCATCGGCAAGGCGACGGAAGGGTCGCACCAGCCCGTGCTCTTCAAGCGCGGCATGGCGGCGACCATCGACGAGTGGCTTTCCGCCGTCGAGTACATCACGCAGTTCGGCAATCCCAACGTCATGCTCTGCGAACGCGGCATCCGCACCTTCGAGAACGCCACGCGCTTCACGCTCGACATCGCGGCGGTTCCCGTCGTGCACCAGCGCTCCATGTATCCCATCTGCGTCGACGTGAGCCATCCCGCCGGCCAGACGGCGCTTGTGGGTGACCTTGCCAAGGCCGCCATCGCGGCCGGAGCCGACGCGCTCATGATCGAGGTCCATCCCGATCCCAAGACCGCCAAGTCCGATGCCTCCCAGCAGCTCACGATCCCGCAGTTCGAGGAGCTTCTGGACGAGCTCAGGCAGGTTGCCGCCGCAGTTGGCAAGAAGGTCGTCTAGTGGTCGACCTCTCAACGCTCAACGACGCTCAGAGGGAGGCGGTCCTTACATGCGAGGGGCCGCTTCTCGTTTTGGCGGGCGCGGGAAGCGGCAAGACGCGCGTGCTCACCTACCGCATCGCGCACCTGGTCGAAGACTGCGACATCGCGCCGTGGAACATCCTTGCCGTCACCTTCACCAACAAGGCGGCACGGGAGATGCGCGATAGGCTTTCCGCACTCGTGCCCGGCCGGCTGCGCGGCATGTGGATCTACACCTTCCATAGCATGTGCGTGCGCATATTGCGCGCCAACGCCACGGTGTTGGGCTATGGCGAGGACTTCACGATATACGATTCCGACGATTCCAAGCGCCTCATCAAGGACATCATGGCCGATTACGGCTATACGGGACGCAGTTTCTCGGAAAACGCGATACGTTCGCGCATATCTGCATGCAAAAACGAGCTCGTGGGTGCGCAGGACTACAAGCCACGCGCAAACGACCCGCTCGACAAGGCGACGGCCGAGGTGTTCAAGGCCTACCAGCAGCGCCTCAAGCGTGCCAACGCGATGGACTTCGACGACCTGCTCGTCAACGTCTACACGCTGCTTTCGCAGCACCCGGACGTATGTCGGGAGTACGGTCAGCGTTTCCGCTACATCCTCGTCGACGAGTACCAGGACACGAACCGTGCCCAGTACGAGATAACCAAGCTCCTCGCCGCAGAACACGGCAACCTCATGGTCGTTGGCGATGATGACCAGTCGATCTATTCATGGCGCGGAGCCGACATTCGCAACATCCTCGACTTCGAGAGAGATTGGCCCGAGGTCAAGATCGTGAAGCTCGAGGAGAACTACCGTTCCACCGCCACGATTCTCTCATGCGCCAACGCCGTCATCGCGCACAACCAGTCACGCAAGAGCAAGGAGCTCTACACCCGCGGCGAGCAGGGCGAGAAGGTTGCCGTCTTTCTGGCGGCAGACGAGCGCGACGAGGGCCGCTGGATTGCCGCGATGGCAGACGACCTGCATGGGAAGGGAAGCCGTTACGGCGACATTGCCGTCTTCTATCGCACGAATGCGCAATCGCGCATACTCGAGGACATGTTCCTACGTGCCGGCGTGCCCTATCGCATCGTCGGGGGCACGCGCTTCTTCGACCGTGCCGAGATCCGCGATGTCATGGCCTACCTCAAGGTCACCGTCAATCCGGCCGATGACGTGAGTTGCATGCGCATCATCAACACGCCCCGGCGCGGCATCGGCAAAACGAGCGTCGAGCAAATCTCGCTCACGGCCATGCAGCGCGACATGACCTTTCTCGAAGCCGCGCGCGAGGAGGCCCTTGACCCGGCCTGCCGTCCGGCCACGCGGCGCGCCCTCGAGGGATTCCTCGCCCTCATCGACGAGGCGAGCTCGTATACGGGCGACCTCTATGCCGTCGTCGACATGATTGTCGAGAAGACCGGCCTCATCGAGGCCCTTGAGGCGCAGAACACGGACGAGGCGCGCGGGCGCATCGAGAACATCCGCGAGTTTCTGGGCGTCGTGCGCGATTACATGGACGAACACGAGCTCGTCCCCGATCGTGGTCTGCATGACGCGATGGACGGAGAGGTGGGCTATCGCGAACCGCGTCTCGGTGACTTCATGGAGTGGCTGAGCCTGAGAACCGACCTCGACTCCCTGGATGGCGACGAGCACGACGCCGTCACCTTCATGACGGTGCATTCGGCCAAGGGCCTCGAGTTCGACAACGTTTTCGTCGCCGGTATGGAGGAGTCCATCTTCCCGCACACG
This sequence comes from uncultured Coriobacteriia bacterium, assembly GCA_948466335.1. GTDB lineage: Bacteria > Actinomycetota > Coriobacteriia > Coriobacteriales > QAMH01 > QAMH01. The sequence goes on from CAOKAE010000006.1 coordinate 25,275, forward strand.
GCATCGATGCTCGAAAACGGCGTCGAGGAAGAGCGGCGTCTTGCCTATGTGGCCATCACGCGCGCCCGCAAACGGCTCTTCCTCACCTGCGCCGCCCGCAGGCGCATCTTCAACGACCTGCAGGCCAACGCCCGCAGCCGCTTCATCTCCGAAATGCCCGAGGAACTACTGACCTCCGAAGGCGTGGGTTCGCTCGGGTACTCGGGCACCGGTTGGGAGAAGCGCGGCGATCGTCGGGGCATATCCGGCAGCGGCCAGGGCGAGGAGATGTACGGTGGTCGCGTGTATGGAAGCGGTGGTTACGCGGCGGCCCACGATACGTCACGTGACGAAGCGGCCAAACCCGCAGCGGCATCTTCCGATTTCGCCGAAGGCGATCGCGTCGAGCACAAGACGTTCGGTCCCGGCGTCGTGGTTGGAATCGAGGGTGACAAGGTCTCGGTCTACTTCAAGAAGAGCGGCAAGACCAAGACGCTTCTCAAGGGATATGCCCCCATCGTGAAGCTGGGGTAAAGGTATAATCGCTATAACTCGATCTCAAGGAGAGGCACTTATGGCACAGATTTACGTAGTTGGACACAAGAATCCCGATAACGACTCGATCATGGCGGCATATGCCTACGCCAACCTCAAGAACATGACCGATGCCGATAACCAGTACGTCCCCGTGCGCCTGGGCGACTTGCCCGCAGAAAGCGCGATGATTTTCGAGGAGTACGGTATCGAGCCGCCCGCGCTCATCGAGCGCGTGGGGGAGGGCGACGTGCTCGTGCTCGTCGACCATAACGAGATGGGCCAGGCCGTCGATGGCATCGAGGATGCCGAGGTCGCCGAAATCATCGACCATCACCGCATCGCCGATGTCTCCACCTCGGCGCCCATCACCTTCATCAACCTGCCCTGGGGCTCGACCACTTCGATCATCACGAAGCTCTACGAGTACTTCGGCATCGACACCGACAAGCAGATCGCGGCATGCCTGCTCTCTGCCATACTCACCGACACTGTCATCCTCAAGTCGCCCACGGCGACGAAGACCGATGCCAAGCACGTCGAGAAGCTCGCCAAGGTGCTCGACGTCGACCCGGTCGAGTTCGGCATGAAGATCTTCAAGTCCCGCGGGGGCGACGATGACGTTGCCGTCGAGGACATCTGCGGCCGCGATTCCAAGGAGTTCAACTTCGGCGGCAAGAAGTGCTGGATTGCCCAGTACGAGACCGTCGACCTCGATGGTCTGCGCGCCCGCACGGCAGATATCGCCGCACAGGTTGCCAAGATCCAGGAAGAGGGCGGCTATGACGCGGCTCTCATGCTCCTGACCGACATCATCGTCGAGGGCAGCGACTTCATCGCGGCCGGCGACACCGACTTCATCGCCGACGCCTTCGAGATTTCCTTCGACGATGGCCCCGTCTGGATGCCCGGCGTGCTTTCGCGCAAGAAGCAGGTGGCCGCCAAGCTCATCGACTATGCTGGCTAGATAGCGTTGCAATAGGGCATGGAGGCCATCCAGAACACATACCTGTATCACCACGGCGGCTATCTGCTCGTTGCCGCCGTGGGCGTGCTCACGATCGTCGCCTCCATCATCCTCGCCCACATCCTCGTGAAGGTGATGTACAAGGCTCTCAAGAAGACGACGGGCGGCGAAGTGGGCGGTTCCATCGTCGCCAACATCATCCGCATCGCCGTTTTCTTCGTATGTGTCTCCTGCATCCTCAAGTGGTGCTTCAACTACAACACCTCCGTGCTCTGGGGCGCGCTCGGCGTTGGCGGCATCGCGCTCTCGCTCGGCCTGCAAAACACCGTATCGAATCTCATAGGCGGCCTTCAGATGTCGCTGTCCCGCGACTTCGCCTTTGGGGACTGGATCAAGGTCGGAAACATCACTGGCCAGATCAACGACATCACCTGGCGTGTCGTGAAGATGCGCGATTCCGACGAGAACAGCTACATCATTCCCAACTCGGTCTTCAACACGAACGCCATCGTCGTCCTGCCGCCCTTCCAGACCACCGACCTGCCCGTCGAGTTCTCGAACACGGCCGACCTCGACGCCATCACGAGGGATTTGCCCGAGCTCGCCTACGAGGCACTCAAGAAGGCCGGCTACCTCTACCAGGATATGAAGCCCGAGCTTTCCCTCGATGGGGCGGGCCTCAACTCGATCAACGCGACGCTCGAGGTCTACACCGACTACAAGTACGAGTCGATCGACATCAGGGAATGCGTCATGGCATCCGTCCTCGATTACCTCAAGTCAAACAAGGCACTCGCATCCTATACCGAATAACGCGACCTACCCCGTTCTTCTCGCGCATCACGCATTCCCGTTCGGCTAAAATAGTTGCTTCGTATGCAATCTGCCTGAAAGGAATCGGATTTCCCGTGCGCGCGCTAGTAGAAGACATCATCACCTCCGCCATCGAATCGGCCATCAAGTCCGGTGAGCTTCCTCTCGAGGAAACCCCCGCCGCCGAAGTGGAAAGGCCCCGTGACCTTGCCCATGGCGACTGGGCCAGTTCGGTCGCCCTGCGTTGCGCCAAGCAGGCACATATGAACCCCCGCGACATCGCGCAGGTCATCGTCACGCATATCGCCGCGTCCCCCGAGGTTGACTCCGTCGAGATCGCGGGGCCGGGCTTCATCAACATCAAGCTCTCCGATGCCGCGCTGCAAAGCATATTCCGCGCCGTGCGCAGCGAGGACAGGCGTTACGGTTCGAGTTACGCCGGTGATGGCGTCAAGGTTGACCTCGAGTTCATCTCCGCCAACCCTACCGGTCCCATGCACCTGGGCCATGGCCGCTGGGCTGCGCTGGGCGATGCCATGGCAAACGTACTGGCCTTCGCCGGCTATGACGTGACCCGCGAGTTCTACATCAACGACGCGGGCAACCAGATGGACATCTTTGCCGAATCGGTCGCCTTGCGCTATCTGCAGGTCGCGCGCCTCATCGCCGATGGTGCCGCGACAGATGTCGAGGGTGCCTACAAGGTCATCATCGATAACATGGAATCCTATCGCGCCGAACTTCCCGAGAACTGCTACGCCGGCGCCTACGTTATCGACATTGCCGGCATCATCTACGACGCCGAAGGCGACGCCTGGGTCAATGCCGATGCTCACGAGCGCGCCGCCTATTTCAAGGAGCTTGCGTACAAGACGGTCTTCGAGCATACGAAGGAGCTGCTCGCCGGCTTCGGTCTCGAGTTCGACGTCTGGTATTCCGAGCGTAGCACCTACGCAAAGGACGAGGATGGCTCCTCGCGCCTCACCCGTGCGCTCGACGCGCTGCGCGAGAGGGGATACCTCTACGACAAGGACGATGCCGTATGGTTCAGGACCACGGACTTTGGCGACGACAAGGACCGCGTGCTCGTCAAGGCCGATGGCAGCTACACGTACTTCGCGCCCGATATCGCCTACCACAAGAACAAGTTCGACCGCGGCTTCGATCGTTGCATCGACATACTCGGCGCCGACCATCACGGCTACATCAAGCGCATCCAATCCGTTGGCCATGTTTTTGACCATCCTGGTCAGCCCGAGGTCGTCATCGGCCAGATGGTCAACCTCTTCCGTGATGGCGAGCCCGTACGCATGTCCAAGCGTACGGGCGAGATGGTGAGCTTCGAGGAGGTCCTTGACGAGGTGGGGGCCGACGCTACGCGTTTCCTCATGCTCGCACGTTCGACCGACCAGGCAATCGACTTCGATATCGAACAGGCCAAGAAGCAGGACTCGACCAATCCGGTCTACTACGTCCAATATGCGCATGCGCGCATATGCTCGATCCTGCGCAAGGCCGCGAACGTCGAGGACGCAAAGGCCGATCCCGATGCGATCGCCGCCTCGCTCATACCGCAAGACGCCGACCTCTCGCCGCTCACGCACGAGGCGGAGCTCGCGCTTGCGCGCCGCATCGACGAGTTCGGAGAGCTCGTCGCAGGTTGCGCACGCGACCTCGCGCCCTTCAGGCTCACGCACTACGCGACGAGCCTTGCGAGCGAGTTCCACCAGTTCTACACGCAATGCCATGTCATCGGCGATGACGAGAAGCTCACGACGGCACGTCTCTATGTCTGCGACGCGACGCGACGCGTTCTGCGAAACGCCCTCGCCCTTCTGGGCGTGTCCGCACCCACGAGTATGTAACGAAGGAGAAGCCCACCATGTCCATTGCACCCATACGCGAGCACGTCCTGCCCGACTACATGAAAGCGGCAGACCTTCTCAAGGTCGCGCCCATGAACATGGAGGTCAACGCGGGCAAGGTGACGCTCGATGGCATAGACCTGCGCGATATCGCCGACGAGTTCGGCACCGCGCTCTATGTCTACGACGAGGGGCATATCCGCAACCAGCTCGCGAGCTATCGCGACGAGTTTCGCACCTGCTACCCGCAAAGCGATATCGTCTATGCCGCCAAGGCCTTCTGCTGCGTCGCCATGGACAAGATCGTCGCCGATGAGGATTGCTACATCGACGTGGCAAGCGGGGGAGAGCTCGCCATCGCGCTGGCCGCCGGTTTTCCCGCCGACCGCATCTTCGCCCAGGGTAACAACAAGACCCAGCGCGAGATCGAGGAGTGCATTGACGCCGGCGTCGCGTGTTTCGTGGTCGACACCCACGAGGAAATCGAGCGCATCTCGAGCTATGCGAGCAAAAGGGGAGTCACCCAGAGAATCATCATCCGCGTCTGTCCCGGCATCGAAGCCGATACGCACGCCTACATCCAGACGGCCAACGAGGATTCCAAGTTCGGATTCAACATCCGCAACGGTGCGGCTGAGGAAGCGCTCGTCTACGCTCTGACGCTACCCGGCATCGAGGTCGCCGGGTTCCATTGCCACATCGGATCCCAGATCTTCGAGCTCACCTCCTATGTCGAGGCCATCAACACGATGTTCTGCTTCATGAACGACATGCGTCAGGCCCATGGCTTCGTTGCGCGGGTCTTCGACATGGGCGGCGGTCTGGGCATTCCCTACACCATCTACGACCGCCCCTCGACCATCGCTCAGTTTGCCCAGATCGCGACGGGCGCCATCCATGCCAACTGCAGCGAATACGACTATCCGTATCCGCACATCTTCGTGGAGCCGGGCCGTTCCATCGTCGCGAACGCCGGTATCACCCTCTATACCGTCGGCTCGGTCAAGACGGTCCCGGGCATTTGCACCTACATCGCCGTCGACGGTGGCATGACCGATAACATCCGCACGGCTCTCTACGGATCCAAATACGAGGCGTTCGTCGTCGAACGCGCCGACAAGCCCCGCGACGTCATCTGCGATATCGTCGGCAAGCATTGTGAGTCGGGCGATGTCGTCGTCAAGAACTCGCCGCTGCAGGCCTGCGAGGCAGGCGACCACATCTGCGTGCTGGGCACGGGTGCGTACTGCAACGAAATGGCAAGCAACTACAACAAGCAGGTGCGTCCCGGAGTCGTCTTCGTGCGCGATGGCGTTGCGCGCGAGGTCGTGCGCCGCGAGACCTATGAAGACCTGCTCGCACGTGACATATGCTCGTAGATGCATAGGTTTTCCAAGAAGGAGATGCACATGAGGCAAGTAAGGATCGGATTGGTGGGCTGCGGAACCGTCGGCGGGGGGTTCGTGCGCATACTCCAGGAGCATCATGATGATTTCATGAACCACGCCGGCGTCGACCTCGTCTTGGCGAAGGCTACGACCCGTACGCTTTCCAAACTGCGTGACCTGGGAATTCCCGATGATGTCATCGTCGATTCCTATACTGACATCATCTCCGACCCGGACATCGACATCGTCGTCGAACTCATCGGTGGCACGGGATTGGCGGCCGATGTCGTGCTCGACGCGCTCGCCGCCGGCAAGAACGTCATCACCGCGAACAAGGCCCTCATGGCGACACGTGGCGAGGAGATCTTCCACGTCGCAGATTCCTGCGGTGTCGAGGTCGCCTTCGAGGCTTCGGTAGGTGGCGGCATCCCCATCATCCAGCCTCTCAAGCATGCGCTCATCAGCAACGAGATCACTGCCGTCCTCGGCATCGTCAACGGGACCACCAACTACATGCTCACCGAAATGCAGCAGGGCCTGGACTACGAGACCGTCCTCAAGCGCGCCCAGGAGCTCGGCTATGCCGAAGCCGACCCGACGGCCGACGTCGACGGCTTTGACGCCGCCGCCAAGATCGCCATCCTCGCCTCCATCGCCTTCAATTCCCGCGTGACCCTCGACGATGTCTTCACGCAGGGCATCCGTTCCATAGAGCCCGCCGACTTCAAGCATGCGGCCGACATGGGCTACACCATCAAGCTACTCGCCATCGCCCACAAGATCGACGGCGAGATCGACGTGCGCGTCCATCCGGCCATGATTCCCACGAACCACCAGCTCGCCAACGTGAATGGGGTCTACAACGCCATTTACGTCACGGGCGACGCCGTGGGCGATGGCATGTTCTTCGGCGAGGGAGCCGGTGCCGGTCCCGCGGCCTCCGCCGTCATGGGCGACACCATCGAGGTCGCCCGTCGCGTAGCCAACGGCATCAAGCCCATCGTCGGATGCACCTGTACCGATAACCTGCCATTGCGTGGCATCGGCAAGCTCGAGACCAAGTTCTACCTGCGCCTTCTCGTGAAGGACGAGCCGGGCGTGCTGGCTGCCATCAGCGAGATCTTCAGCCAGTACGAGGTCTCGATTCGCAGCATGGTGCAACCCACGACTCACGGAGACGGTACCGCCGAGCTCATCTTCATGACCCATACGGCCAAGGAGGCCCACTTCGAGGATGCCCTCAAGGAAGTCGCGGCCCTGTCCTGCGTGGTCAAGATCGGAACCATGATTCGCATCGAGGAGGACTAAGGTGACCCTGACCGAAAAGGACGTCCGCGATATCGCCGAATACGCGCGCATCGGGCTCACGGACGAGGAGCTGTCAACCATGACGGTCGACCTCAACAACATCATCGAGACCCTGCGGCCCATCACGGAATACGAGCTCGAGGGCGTCGAACCCACCTTCCACCCCATCGGCAGCCTCTCCAACGTCATGCGTGAAGACGAGGTGGGAGAGTCCTTCGAGCGTGAGGTCGCCCTGTCCAACAGCGACTCGACGAGCGAGGGCTGCTTCGAGATTCCTTCGATCCTCGGTGAGGGAGGGGACCGCTGATGAACGAGTATTCCCAGCTTGGCGTCCGCCAGATTCACGAGGGCCTGCGCGCCGGCAACTTCAGCGCGCGAGAACTTGCGGCATCGGCATTCGACGCCATCGACAGGCTCGACTCCCAGGTGCATGCCTTTCTCGAACTCACGCCCGAGCTTGCCTACGAGCAAGCCGATGCCGTCGATGCGGCCATCGCTGCAGGCGAGCCCCTTGGCATTCTGGCTGGCGTCCCCATCGCGTTCAAGGACAACATGAACCTCGAGGGCACGCACACGACCTGCGCCTCGCGCATGCTCGAGACCTACGTGAGCCCGTTCACGGCGACCTGCGTGGCCAAGGCCCTCGATGCCGGTAGCATCTGCCTGGGCAAGACGAACATGGACGAGTTCGCCTTCGGTTCCTCCACCGAGACCTCGTTCTTCGGCAAGACCCACAATCCCTGGGACCTCGACCGCGTACCCGGCGGTTCCTCCGGTGGTTCTGCGGCAGCAGTCGCCGCTGGCATGGCGACGCTCTCGCTCGGAAGCGATACGGGCGGCTCCATCCGCCAGCCGGGAAGCTTCACCGGCACGGTCGCCCTCAAGCCCAGCTACGGCGTCGTGAGCCGCTACGGCGTCGTCGCCTTCGGCAGTTCCCTTGACCAGGTCGGGCCCTTCGCCCGCAGCGTCGAGGATGCGGCCTTCGCGCTCAACGCGATTTCCGGCCGCGATCCGCTCGATTGCACGAGCCAGCCCCGTGACATCGACTACACCGCGAACCTCGATGCGGGCATCAACGGCATGCGCATCGGTGTCGTTCCCTCCCTGCTCGAGCTCGATGGCCTCACGAACGAGGTCAAGCATGCCTTCGAGCAAAGCGTCGCGAAGCTCGAGGGGCTTGGCGCCGAAATCGTCGAGGTCGAGTTGCCCAACGCGGCGGCCGCCATTAGCGCGTATTACGTACTCGGCCCCTGCGAGGCCTTCTCGAACCTCTCGCGCTTCGATTCGGTGCGCTACGGACACCATGCCCACGGCAAGAACCTCGAGCAGCGCTACGAAGATAGCCGTGCCCAGGGGTTCGGGCCCGAAGCCAAGCGCCGCATCATGCTCGGTGCCTGGCTGCTTGCCAGCGGCGTCTACGACGAGTACTACATCCCCGCTCAGAAGGTACGTACGCTTATCACGGCCGACTACACGAAGGCATTCGAGAAGGTCGATGCGATCGTGCTACCCACGAGTCCGCGTACCGCGTTCAAGTTCGGCGAGGTGAGCGACCCGGCATCGATGTACCTCTCCGACATCTACACGATTAGCATCAACATCGCGGGCAACGGTGGCATGAACCTGCCCGTTGCGCTCGGCGAGGACTCCGGCCTGCCCATCGGCCTGCAAATCGTCGGCCCGCAGTTCAAGGACGAGAACATCCTGCGCGTCGGCGCGGCACTCGAGACGCTCATCGACATCCCACGCGTCGCACCGCTCGAGAAAGGGGGTCGCTCGTGAAGGAACTGACCGAGGTCCTCGAGGATTGGGAGGCCGTCATCGGCCTTGAGGTCCATGCCGAGCTCACGACACTCAAGACCAAGATGTTCTGCTCGTGCCCCATCGAGTTTGGCGCCGATCCCAACACGCACACCTGCCCGGTATGCCTTGGCATGCCCGGTGCGCTGCCCGTGCCCAACAAGGCGGCCATCGAGTCCATCGTACTCGCCGGTCTCGCGACCAACTGTGACATCGAGAAGCACACGATGTTCTACCGCAAGGGCTACTTCTATCCGGACATGGCCAAGAACTTCCAGACGACGCAGGGCCCGCTCGCGTTCTGCATGCGCGGTCATCTCGACCTGGAGCTTTCCGCCAAGGGGGCGGCCGAGCGCGTCGACATCCCCAAGGGCGAAGATGGCGGCTACACGACCCGCATCGGCATCACGCGCATCCACATGGAGGAGGATGCGGGCAAGATGACGCATCTGGGTGGTTCCGAGGGTCGCATCGATGGCGCCGAGCGTTCGCTCGTTGACTATAACCGCGCGGGCACGCCGCTCATCGAGCTCGTCACCGAGCCCGACCTGCGCACGCCCGAGGAGGCGCGTGCCTTCATGCAGAAGCTGCGCCAGATCTACCTCACGCTCGGCATCTCGGATTGTTCCATGGAGGAGGGTTCGCTGCGTGCCGATGGCAACGTGTCGTTGCGCCGCCGCGGCTCGACGGAGCTGGGCACGAAGACCGAGCTCAAGAACATCAACTCCTTCAAGAACCTCCACGACGGCCTCGCCTACGAGATTTGCCGCCAGGCCGAGGTGCTCGAGAGCGGCGGCGTCATCCGCCAGGAGACGCGTCACTGGGAACCCGGTGCCAAGCGCACCATCGTCATGCGCGTCAAGGAGACGGCTGATGACTACCGCATGTTCCCCGATCCGGATCTCGCGCCCTTCGACCTGACCGACGAGTTCATCGAGAACGTGCGCGCCAAGCTACCCGAGCTACCCGACGTCAAGAAGGCGCGCTTCATGGAGACCTACGGCCTGCCCGCCTACGATGCCGGCGAACTTGCCGGTGATGTCGAGGTGGCCGAGTTCTTCGAGGAAGCGGCCCAGGATACCGATGCGGCCGTGGCCAAGAAGATCGCGAACCTCATCATCAACGACGTGAGCGCTTGGGCAAACGAGAACGCGACGAGCATCTCCGCGTCCCAGATCACCCCGGCGGCGCTCGCGAAGCTCGCAAAGCTGCTGGCAGACGACACGATCAGCTCCAAGCAGGGCAAGGAAGTGCTCGCCGCACTCATCGGCGAGGGCATCGACCCCGAAGAGTACGTGAAGTCACACGGCATGGAGCAGACGACCGACACGGGAGCTATCGAGGCCATCGTCGAGGAGCTCATGGCGGCCAACCCCGACAAGGTCGAAGCGTATCGCGGTGGCAAGACGGGCCTGCAGGGCTTCTTCATGGGACAGGTCATGAAGCAACTCGGTGGCCAGGGTAACCCCAAGGTTATCTCGGCAATCGTGACCGAAAAGCTCGAGGGCTAACCCAGCGGTGGACGCGTCCGCCTGCACGCTATGCCCGCGCTGCTGTGCCGTTGACAGGGCGCGGGAGCGCGGCGTATGCGGTGAGGGCGATACGGTGCGCCTCGCCCGTGCCGCGCTGCACTTCTGGGAGGAGCCACCCGTCAGCGGCGAAGCCGGCAGCGGCACGGTGTTCTTCAGCGGCTGTCCGCTGCGCTGCGTCTACTGCCAGAACAAAGACATCGCACGCGGCGAGATTGGCCGTGAGATCTCCATCGAGAGGCTTGCGCGCATCTTTCTCGAGCAGCAGGAGCGCGGGGCGCTCAACATCAACCTCGTGACGCCCACGCACTTCGCACCGCAGATCAAGGCTGCCCTCGACCTCGCCCGTTCCTATGAGTTCTCGAGCACGCCGCTTGCTCTGCCCGTCGTCTACAACACGAGCGGCTACGAGACAGTCGAGGCCATCACGAACCTCGCCGGCTACGTCGACGTGTTCCTCACCGATTTCAAGTACGCCTCGCCCGAGCTTGCGCGTCGCTATTCCGCCGCTCCCGACTATCCCGAGGTGGCGTCGAAGGCACTCGATGCCATGTTCGAGCTCGTGGGCCCGCTCGCCTACGACGAGACGGAGAGGGGAGAGGAACGCCTCGCGTGCGGCGTCATCGTGCGCCATCTGCTGCTGCCCGGCTGCCTCGACGATTCCAAGCACGTCATGGAGCTCCTTGCCGCAAAGCCCTACATCGATGACATCATCGTGAGCATCATGAACCAGTTCACACCTGCTTCAAATATCGCGCGGGACTATCCCGAACTTGCCCGTGGCGTGAGTGATGGGGAATATGACGAGCTCATTGACCATGCGCTTGAATTGTGCATCGTGAATAGTTTCATGCAGGAAGGTGGAGCTGCGAGCGAGTCCTTCATTCCCGCCTTCGATTACGAGGGAGTCTAGCATGGACCATGCCGATTACCTCATCGTCGGAGCGGGACTTGCGGGCTCTACCTGCGCATATCTGCTGAGGCAGGCCGGCTGTGACGTCCTGCTCGTCGAACGCCTCGACATCGAGGCAAAGTCCAAGCTCTGCGCCGGCCTCGTCACGCCCCGTGCGCTGCACGAGCTACACAACATCTTCGACACGGTACCTCATAGCCTCTTCAAGTCCCAATTCGGCGTCATGCGCTGTATCGCGGCAGGCATCACCGTTGACTTGCACGACATCCAGATGCGCAGCGTCGAGCGCCGCGAGCTCGACCGCTTCGTTCTCGACGCGTATCGTGCGGATGGGGGAGAGCTCCTCGATCGTTTTCACGTGCGCTCAATTGACCTTGACGCCAAGCGCATTGCGGGAACGCGTGATGGGGAAGGACGTGAGATTTCCTTTGACACACTCGTCGCGGCCGATGGCGCGCTTTCCTTCGTGCGCAAGGAACTTACGGGCAGCAGTCCCAACGCCATTCTCTCGCTCGAGACGACGGTTGCCAATACGGGCGCACCGCTCACCATGGACTACGAAGATGGCTTCATCGGTTACAGCTGGTACGCCCCCTGTGGTGATGAGGCTAAAATTGGATGCTGTGCCTATATAGGTGAGCCCGACCTTGACCAACGGCTTCGGAGCTTTGCGCAGCATATGAACGTTGGGTACAAACGTTGCCGCGGCGCTTTCATCCCCACGGGAAGCGATGTGCTGCTCGAGCGCGATGGCGTCTACTTCGTCGGCGATGCGGCAAGCCTCATTGCGCCGCCCTCCGGCGAGGGCATCTATCACGCGCTGCATTCCGCCCGCATGCTCGCGCGTGCACTCGTCAACAAGGCGAGCTATCGCGCCCTCATGCGGCCCGTTGTTGCAGAGATACGGCGCCAGTACAAGCTGCGCAGCCTCTTCTTCGACACGCGTTTCATGCGCTGCGGCATCAAGCTCGCAGATGCCACGCCCTATGGCGCCGAGCGCGCCGTCAAGTTTGCCTTGCGGCACTTCGCGGGATACTAGAAAGGGGCCCGGACAGCCCGGACCCCTTCGCTTGCGCAATGCATGCCGCGTGGATGCTATTCGCGTCTCTCCTCGTCTTGCTCCTGGTCGAGAAGCTCGATTTCCTCGACGTTGGCACCGGCGACAATCTCGCGACGTTTGCTTGCCTTGTCGTCGGGCATCGTCTCCAGTTCGGCGGCAAGCTCGCGGTCGGTACCGGATTCGGGGCTCGGCGGGTTGACCTCGAAGGGCACGGCCTTCGTGAACAGGCTCACGACCGGCACGATGATAATCGAGAGGATCATCGCGATGGCACCGGCGTTGATGGGCGACGCGATGAGCGGTGTGCCGACGAACCCCATGATCATGTTCACGGTCGTGAGGCCCACGCCGACGACGAAGCTCGCCCAGACGGCCGCCTTGCTGATGCGCTTGCTATACAGGCCCCAGAGCATGGGACCGAGGAAGGCGCCGGCCAGGGCTCCCCAGGAAATACCCATGAGCTGCGCGATCCAGGTGACGGAACTCTGGTACTGGAATACGGCGATGAGCGCGGAGATGGCAACGAAGACCACGAGCAGTGCGCGAATCCAGACGATCTGCTTCTTCTCGTTCATGTCCTTCACGATGTTGCCCTTGATGAGGTCGAGCGTGAGAACGGAGCTCGACGTGAGCACGAGGGAGGACAGCGTGCTCATGGATGCCGAGAGCACGAGAACGATGACGAGGCCGATGAGAAACTCGGGCAGGTTCGAGAGCATCGTCGGAATGATGGAGTCGTAGACGGGGGTTCCGTTGGCGGCGTAGGCTATCTGGTCGCCGAAGAGCTGACCGAAACCGCCGAGGAAGTAGCTTCCTCCGGCGATGACGAACGCGAACAGGGTGGAGATGATGGCGCCCTGCTTGATGGCGGGACCGGACTTGATGGCGTAGAACTTCTGGACCATCTGCGGCAGGCCCCAGGTACCGAGCGAGGTCAATATGACGACGCCCATCAAGTTGAGGAAGTCCGGGCCGAGGAAGCTCGTGAACGCACCAAGCTGTTCGGTGCCAGGCGCCTGGATTTGCGAAAGCTGCACGACGGCTTCGGAAAGCCCTCCCTGGGTTTGCAGCACCGCGATGATGACCGCCGTAATGCCGACGAGCATGACGATACCCTGCAGGAAGTCGTTGACGACCGTGGCCATGTAGCCACCCAACACGACATAGATGCACGTGACGACGGCCATGCCGATGACACACCACTCATAGGGTATGCCGAAGGCCATCGTGAACAGGCGCGACAGGCCGTTGTAGACCGAGGCGGTGTAGGGGATGAGGAAGACGAAGATGATGGCCGCCGACGCGATGCGCAACCCCTTGCTCTGGTAGCGCTTGCCGAAGAACTCGGGCATCGTGGACGCCTTGAGACGCTGCGTCACCTCGCGCGTGCGCGGGCCGAGCACCCACCAGGCAAGCAGGCTGCCGATCACCGCATTGCCGATACCGGCCCAGGTCGCGGCCATGCCGTATTTCCAGCCGAACTGGCCCGCGTAGCCGATGAACACGACTGCGCTGAAGTAGGCCGTACCATAGGCGAATGCGGAGAGCCAGGGTCCAACGTTACGCCCGCCCAGGATAAAGCCGTCGACGTCGCGCGAGGCCGCACGACGGGTGTAGATGCCGACGCCGACCGCGATGGCTATGAATATGACGATGAGTAGAATCTTGACGAACATGCTCTTTCTTTCTCACGGATACATTACGAACGGGCGGAGGCGCACACGACAAGGACTTCAGCGCACGCAAGGACAGGGAGTGTCGGCACGTGCATCCCGCCGTGTGCTAGAGGTATCGATAATAGGAAAAAGAGGAGGCGAACGAGAGCGCACCGACATGCGCGGCTGTGCCGTGATGCCTTGACATGTTTGCTCGATCGTTCAACGGTCCTCCAAATCAGATTGCGAACACTATAGACCACTTTTGCACACTGTAGTAGTAAATTATTCGATTTTTTTGCATATCTTCTTTCAAACGATAAGATGGGAAGTCCGAACACGCCTTGTGCCAGGAGAGGAGGAAACCATGCGCGTCGTCAAAGTCATGGCGAGCTCATGTATCACGATTGCGATCATGGTGGCGATATTTCTCTTCTCGGCTCAAAGCGGCGGGGAGTCCGGCTCGTTGAGCGAGTCCGTCGCGCGTGTGCTCGCGTCTATCTTCGTGGGTGGATTCGATGGGATGGCCCCGGACGTCCAGGCATCGATCATTGCCCAGATGTCATGGCCCATACGCAAGACCGCCCACGCGACGGAATACGCCATACTCGCGGCATCACTAGTCATTACCTGCTGGCAAGTCATCGCCTGGCGGCGCGAGAGAAAGGCGAGGGACTATTCGCCTGAACAACGTGTCACGCGTGTTGGCGCCATTGCGTTCGCCATCGCCGTTTTCTATGCCTGCACCGACGAGATACATCAGCTCTTCATCGATGGACGCGCAGGGCAGGTCACTGACGTGCTCGTAGACGCCTCGGGAGCCGCCGTGGGGTGCGTACTGTGCTGCGTGGTCATATACGCGTTTCTGAGAAGGCGCAGAGTGCACGCGTAGGCATGCCTTCAAGCGCTGCGCATCAAAAGCCAACGCAACTAATCTGAAATTGTCGCCAGTCAAAAACGAGGACGCCTTTGAGGCGTCCTCGTGTCATGGGTGTCCTTGTATCAGATGGAAAGGAATGTGGGAGGAGAGCATACGCTAGATAATCGCAAATGCTTTAGTTCCCATAAGATACATTATCAGACAATAGGCTATTTTCCCGTGGACCCGAATCCGCCCGTCGAACGTTGAGTTTCGTCGAGTTCGGTGACCTCCAGCAACTCGACGACGGGAACTTCCTGGATGACGAGCTGTGCCACGCGGTCGCCGCGCTTGAGGGAAATCTCGTTCTGCGTGTCCGTATTGAGTCCGATCACCTTGAGCTCGCCGCGATAACCGCTGTCGATGAGTCCCGGCGTGTTGACGATGGAGAAACCCTGCTTGGCGGCAAGGCCACTACGTGGCTGCACGAACCCTGCGAAGCCCTCGGGAATGGCGACGGCTATGCCCGTGGGTATCAAGGCGCGCTCTCCGGGCTGCAGCGTGACGTCCTCGGCCGCGTAGAGGTCGAGTCCGGCATCTCCCGGATTTGCATAGGCGGGCGTAGGCAGCCCCTCATCAAGCTTCTTGAGCTTGAGCGTGATGTTCTTACTCATCTTCCAGCTCCTGCATGTCGGCGGTCACTGTGGCGTCCGCGGCGGTTTCGGTCAAATGCTCAAGCTCCTCGCGCAGCTCGTCGATGTCCTTGAAGTCCTTGTAGACCGAAGCGAACCTGATATAAGCCACCTTGTCTAAATCTCCCAATCTTATGAGAACCTGATCACCGAGCGAGGAAGAGGGTATGGGTCCCCTATAGGTGTTGCGGATATCATTTTCGACCATGTCGACGAACGCTTCGAGCGTATGGAGCGAAACGTTGCGCTTGGCAGTCGCGGAAAGCAGGCTCTTAAGCAACTTGGAGCGGTCAAAGGGCTCGACATGACCGTCGCGCTTGAGGACCATGATCGGCTCCTCTTCCCTTCTCTCGAAGGTCGTAAAGCGCGCGCCGCACTCGAGGCACTCGCGCCTACGCTTTATGCTTGCTCCGTCGTCAAATGAACGCGAATCGATTACCCGGGATTCTTTACAGCTGCAATTTGGGCAAAGCATCCGTTCTCCTCACCTTACATTGAATTTTCAAGTACGGTGATTCTAACAGAGAACGATGCCGTCGAGGCTGACCCTACGACAACGTAATTTGCATGTGTGCTCCTACATGAAGGAAAGGGCAAAGAGCGCAGCCGTGGCCAGGGCACTTGTGAAGACGGCGAAAGCGCGTTGGCGCGTTCCGTCGAAAAAGACATGACGCACGCGCATGTCGAGAACGTCGTGAACCGCCGAAGAGAAATCGCCGCCGTGCAGGTGACCAAACGCAAGCGTGATGAAGTCTTCGAACAGCGACGTGCGCTCACGCGGCAATGCCCGTATGACGGTAAGGTGCGGCCTCGAAGCAACGGAGATGGGCGCGACGGCCGCCTGCGTCTTGCGAAGGGTCATGATGTACCTCCTTGTGCTGCGTTTGCGTACGGTCCCGTTATACGCGATGCCTGTGACACGATTACGAACCGAACATGTGTTCTAGGTACATAATAGACGAACATTTGTTTGTTTCAAGAGGAAAACGAACATATGTTTGTAATTTTTCCTCAGTTCGTCTAAACTCTTGTGCAACGAGTCCAGGAGGATGGTATGGATAACGAGAAGCTCACCAAGCGCCAACAGCAGATACTCGACTACATTCGCAAGTGCATCGAGGTCAAGCACTATCCCCCATCCGTACGCGAGATCGGCCAGGCCATCGGTCTGTCCTCCCCTTCCACGGTGCACGCGCACCTCAACGCGCTCGAGGCCAAGGGCTATATCAAGCGCGATGGGGCAAAGTCTCGTTCCATGGTCATTACGGGTTCGCAGCAGGAACAACGCCGCCCTGCCTCCAGCGCATCACACGATGAGTTCAACGGTCACTCCCTCGTCGAGCTTCCCCTCGTCGGCCGCGTCGCCGCCGGCACGCCCATACTCGCAGAGCAAAACATCGAAGAGGAAGTTCCCTTGCCCACCTCGCTCTTCGGCGATCGCAACTCCTTCTTGCTCACCGTGCACGGCGACTCCATGATCAACGCCGGCATCTATGACGGTGACACGCTGCTCGTTCGCGAGCAGAGCACGGCGGACAACGGCGACATCGTCGTTGCCATGATTGACGACGGCGCCACGGTCAAGACCTATTACAAGGAGAAGGACTGCGTGCGCCTACAGCCGCACAACGATGCCATGGAGCCCATCTTCACCCGTGATGCGCAGATTCTCGGCGTCGTGACCGGCTTGTTCAGGAGCTACTAGTCCCCGGGTTCTCTATTTCGAACTGCCGGAACTGCTTCGCGAGCGACACGGGCAGGCACACCTTCAGGTAGATGCCGTCGGCTTCATAGTTCTCGGAGCTCACGGTCGCCTGTTCATGGGCAATGGTCACGAAGCGCCCCTGGTCGTAGGGTATGCATATGTTCATGGGCACGTATCTGCTTTCGACCTCGGCCACGAGCCTGGCAAGCAATCCATCTACGTTGGCCCCGGTCCTCGCCGAGAGAAACACCGCCTCGGGATAGAGGCTCCTCAGGCGCTCGAGCTCTTCGGGTGCGTCCACTTCGAGCAAATCGACCTTGTTGAACACCGTGAGACATGGGATGTCAGATGCACCGATTTGGCCGAGCACATCCTGGACGGCCTTGAGCTGGGCGGCGCGCTGGACGGAGGCGGCATCCACCACGAGCAAGACGAGGTCCGCCTCGCGTATCTCGTCAAGGGTCGAATGAAATGCCTCGACGAGGTTATGCGGGAGTTTCTGGATGAAGCCGACGGTGTCCGTGAGCGTGACCATGCTGGCATCAGGTAGCTCAAGGGCACGCGTCGTCGAATCAAGCGTCGCGAAGAGCTTGTCATATGCAAGAACGTTCGAATGAGTGAGCCTGTTCATGAGGCTCGACTTGCCCGCGTTCGTATAGCCGGCAAGGGCAATGCGAAACACGCCGGACTGGTTGCGATGCTTGCGCTGGGTCTTCCTGCTGTTCTCGAGATTCGCGAGTTCGCGGCGTATGCGTCCGATGCGTTTGCGTACGAGGCGCCGGTCGACCTCGAGCTGGGACTCGCCCTCGCCAAAGCGAGAACCGACGCCGCCACCCATGCGATGCGCGGCCAGATGGCTCCACATGCCGCGTAGCCGTGGGTATAGGTACTGGTTCTGGGCGAGCTTGACCTGCAGGCGTCCTTCGCGGCTCGTCGCATGCAGGGCGAAGATGTCGAGAATGAGGGCCGTGCGATCGATGACCTTCACGGGCTTGCCCACAACCCGCTCGAGGTTGCTCTGCTGGGAAGGAGACAACTCGTCGTCGAGTATGACCACGTCGGCACGAAGGTCGCGCACGCAAGCCGCGAGCTCGTCGGCCTTACCCGCCCCGATGAAGGTACGTGGATTGGGAGCGTCGAGCTTCTGCGACATCGTGTGGACTACCTCGGCACCTGCCGTGTTGGCAAGCCTTTCGAGCTCTGCCATGGACTCGGCCAGGGGCCAATCCGCGTTTCCGCGGTCGATGCCGACGAGTATGGCGCGCTCGGGCACTTCCTCGGTGACGACCTCGAACTTCTGCCGTGGCATAGGCGGCGGGACCTAGACCTCGACCGTACCGGTAAAGCTTTCGGCGGCCGGGCCCGTCATGAGAACGTGCCCATCGCTCTCACGCCATTCGATGTGCAAGGTACCGCCGATGAGCTCGAGCGCGACCTTGCGGGGAGCATGGCCACCGATATGGGCGGCGACGGCCGTTGCGCAGGCTCCCGTGCCGCAGGCAAGCGTCTCGCCGCATCCGCGTTCCCACACGCGCATGTGGATGACGTCGCCATCGACCCAGGCAAACTCGACGTTCGTGCCCTCGGGGAAGGCCTCGCATGTCTCGACGAGCGGGCCGAGCGAATCGACAAGCTCGAGGCCCTTTTTGTCGACGAAGGTCACGGCATGGGGGTTTCCCATGGAGACGCAGGTGAAGCGCAGCATGCGGCCGTCGATGTAGAACTCGGCGTCGAGGGCCACGCGCCCGTAGGGTGTCTCGGTGCCCCCGAAGGTCGTCGGCACTTCGAGCGGCTCGAGTATGGGAGCGCCCATGTCGACGGTGGCCTGCGCGAGCTTCCCCTCGTCATCGAGGGTGAAGCTGATGGGTTTGGGACCGGAGAGCGTATCGGCGACGAAGCGCCCCGCATCCGGATCGATGATGCCGCGATCGACGAGGAACTTCGCGAAGCAGCGCACGCCGTTTCCGCACATCTGGGCCTTGGTACCATCGGAATTGTAGTAGTCCATGTAGGCGGCGCATTCGGGACGCGGTGATGGCTTGACGATAATGACGCCATCCGCGCCGATGCCGAAGTGCCTGTCGCAAAGGGCGGCGACCTGATCTGGCGTAAGGGCTATCGCATCGTCCAGATCCTCGATCATGACAAAGTCATTGCCAATGCCGTTGAGCTTCGCGAAATCGTATCTCATGTTCGAACAGCCCCTTCAATCTCGTCCATCGAACGTTGTACCAGTGTATCAGTAATGCCCTCATCGGCGTGTAACCATATGATTTCGGAATCGCGGCGTAGCCACGAAAGCTGTCGCTTGGCATAGCGACGGGTTGCCTGCTTGATCTGGGCAATGGCCTCCTCGAGCGTGACGTCGCCTTCCAGATGCGCGACGATCTCCTTGTATCCAATGGCCTGGGGCGCTGTCAGGCCATCGCGAAATCCGCTGTCCAGAAGCCGCTTCACCTCGTCGACGAGACCGGTGGAGACCATGACGTCGACACGTTCGTCGATACGTTCGTAGAGAAGCTGCCTATCTACGTCGAGCGCGAGCTTGACGCTCGGCATATGGGCGGGAAGCGTGGCAAACGCACGCTTGCGCGCGGCGTAGCTCTCCCCCTCCTCGAGCATCTCGAGGGCACGTACGACACGACGGACGTTATGGGGATGAATGAGCGCGGCGCTTTCCGCGTCTCTTTGCGCCAGCAGCGCGTGGAGTCCATCGTCTCCCAGCTCCTCGGCAAGCTGTTCGTACTTCTGCCGCACCGTGCTGCTTTCGTCCCCCGGCGCAAAGTCCATGTCATCGAGGGCAGCCCGCACGTAGAGTCCCGTTCCCCCGCAGATGATGGGAAGCTTGTTTCGTGCGCGAATGTCATCGATGGCGGCGCGGGCGTCGCGCTGGAACAGGGCGGCCGAATAGGGCTGTCCGGGATCGAGTATGTCGATGCAGTGATATGGGACGCGTCGCTCGTCAGGGGGCACCTTTGCCGTGCCAATATCCATACCACGGTAGATTTGCATTGAATCGGCCGAGATGATCTCACCGTCAAGGCGCGCAGCCATGAGCTCTGCCAGCGCAGACTTACCCGAAGCGGTCGGTCCCTGAATACATAGGAGCGTATCGACGGATGTTGCCATCAGACGAGCGTTCCCTGCAGGTAGTTTGTCGTCGCACTGTCGACATGCACGGCCATGATGCTGCCGATCACGTCATCGATGCGCATACCGTCCGCAAGTTGCGCATGCACGGTTTGCAGCTTGGGGCTCTTGCCGGCCAAGATGCCCGCATCGCGCTTCGAGACGCCCTCGACGAGCACGGGAATCGTCTTGCCGATCTCATGCTCGTTTTCGGCAAGCGAGCTTTCCTGCGCAAGGCACTCGAGACGTTCGAAACGCTCCTGCAGCACCTCCCGAGGCATGTCATCGACAATCGTCGCGGCTGGCGTGCCGGGACGCTTCGAGTAGATGAAGCGAAACATCTGCCCATAGCCCACCTCCTTGACGACGTCGAGCGTTCCCTGGAAGTCCTCCTCGGTCTCGCCGGGAAAGCCGATGATGATGTCGGTGGAAAGGGAGATGTCCGGTATCGCCTCGCGCACGTCATGGACGAGCCCGAGGTAGCGCTCAACGGTGTAGGAGCGGTTCATCGCACGCAGGATGCGGTCAGATCCCGACTGTAGCGGCAGATGCAGTTGGGGCATGATATTGGGATACTCCGCCATGGCCTCGATGGTCTCGGGAAGCAGGTCCTTAGGATGGCTCGTCACGAATCGCACGCGGTCGACGCCCGATTTGCCCGCAAGCGCGAGAACCTGCGCGAAGCGCGGTTCACCGTAGAGGTCGCGTCCGTAGGAGTTCACGTTTTGCCCCAGCAAGGTGATCTCGCGTATGCCGGCATCGGCAAGCGTCGCAAGCTCGTTTTCTATGTCATCGATGGAACGCGACATCTCGCGGCCTCGCACGTACGGCACGATGCAGTAGGTGCAGAAGTTGTCACAGCCGGTCATGATGGGGACCCAGGCGTGCCACGGTTTCGCGCGACGCACGGGCAGGTCGCTTGCAAAGCCATCGTTGACCTCGATGGTCTCGACCTGGGGTTCGCCCGTGACAATCCGTCGTTCGATCAGGTCGACCAGATGCCCGAGATTGTGCGTGCCGAAGACCACGTCGACGTGGCTAAGCTCCTCACGCAAATCCGGTCCGTCAAGCTGCCCGATGCAGCCACCTACGGCGATGATGCGTTTGGCGCCGTGAACATCGGGGACGTTCTTGATCGAGGCAACCTGTCCCATGAGGCGCAGTTCGGCCTTCTCGCGCACGCAGCAGGTCAGGAAGATGGCGATGTCGGCATCTTCGATGGTGAGTACGGGCAGTGCGCCCGCCTCCTCGAGCATGCCGGCAACGCGCTCGGCATCGTTCTCATTCATCTGGCAGCCGAAGGTGCGCTGCCAATATGTCATGCCGGCAAGGGGCCTGTCCTCAGATGCGATGTTCGTCTGTTGCACGTCCTACTCCGTCATTTCCTACAAGCGTCCGCATGCCGCGAGAAACGCATGGTACTGCCTCTCATCCAGGCCGACGCCTCCCAACCGTGCCCGGTGCACGTCGTCACCGTGCCAATCCGACCCGCCGCTCACGCCCAGGTGAAGGTCACGGGCAATCTCGAACAGCTCGGCACTTTGCGATGGCGTCTGCAGCGTATGGTATGCCTCGAGCCCCGTCATGCCCTCGCGGGCGAAGCGGGAAATGAGGTCAACGACACGATAGCGCGCGGGATGGGCGACAAAGGAACAGCCGCCGGCTTCGGAGATCAGGCGCATGGCCTCGATGGTGTCGGGATAGACCGCATCGACATAGCAAGGAGACGAGGCCCCGAGCAAGCGCGCGAACGCATCGTCGACACTTGTGGCGCAACCTCGTTCGACGAGTAGGCGCGCGAGGAGGGGTCGATTGGGGGTCTCCCCCGTTGCCCGCAGGTCATCAGCGCATATGGGATAACCGTGTTGCTGCAGCAAGTCCGCCATGGCGTAGACGCGTCTGGCCCGTCTCTGGCGATTGGCGTCAAGGTAGTCACCGAGGACGGGACTTTGGGGATCGATGAAGTAGCCGAGCATGTGCACGGTGCGCTGGTCGTATCTGGTCGTGATCTCGACGCCGCAGACGAAATCGACGCCATGGGCGTCGCA
Source organism: uncultured Coriobacteriia bacterium (assembly GCA_948466335.1). Classification (GTDB taxonomy): domain Bacteria; phylum Actinomycetota; class Coriobacteriia; order Coriobacteriales; family QAMH01; genus QAMH01. The sequence continues at coordinate 47,519 of CAOKAE010000006.1, forward strand.
TGACAAAGCGGCCGCCCCAAGAGCGGCCAGACTGTCATGATCGGTAATGGAGATGACGCGAAGGCCATCGGTGCGAGCGGCGAGACGGGCTATGTGGTCGGGCCCGTAGGTACCGTCAGATGCGGAAGAATGCGTATGCAGGTCCGCAAAGGGCACGCGACGCTCCTACACGAGCGTCGGCTCGTCCACGGTCTCCTCTATCTCGACGATGTCATCGGAGTAATGCGGGTGCACAGCAAAACGAATGCCCGTGCGCGTGTCACCGTTTATCTCGAGTTCGACGAAGGAGGGCACGCAGGCGACGTCGATGCCGCTGGGCGCGAGATATCCACGGGCGATGGCAATGGCCTTGACGGCCTGGTTGACGGCGCCAGCGCCAATTGACTGTATGCGTACGGGGTTCCCGTCCTTGATGAGACCGGCAATGGCGCCGGCAACGGATGCGGGGGAAGACTTGCTTGAAACCTTCAGAAAATCCATGGCGTGTCCCTAGTGCGTGTGTTCTTCATTAGTACGGTGTTTAAGCTTTCAGCGAGAGGATTATAAACCATAGGACACATGAGATTGACTAGGATTGCAGAAATAAGTGACTAGAAAATATAACGTTTTTGTGCATCAATTTATCTTAGTCAATTGAGGGATATATGTCGGTTGTACATATCCCTCCCATTTCAAGCTCCAAGCCCATCGTACGCTCGATATTAGACTAGTCCAAAAGCTTCTGGGCGGCTTCAGAAAGCTCCGAAAGAAGCTGTTCTGCCTGCTCACGGGTATTTGCTTTACTAAAGACATAGGCCTTTATCTTTGGCTCGGTTCCACTGGGACGTATGATGATACGCACCCCGTCGCCCAAATCGAAGGAGATGACGTTTGCCTCTGGCAAGGTCTGATGTTCGTCAGGATTTCCGTTTATCTTGGTCATGGGAGCGCCTTCCGCATAGTCCAAGATACTCGCCACGGATAAACCGGCGATAACTTGTGGAGGATTTGTGCGCAGACCCTCCATGATCGCCCCCATCTTCTCCGCTCCCGAGCTTCCGGGATAGGACACGTTGAGGGTCTTGTTGAGGTAGTAACCGTATCGCTCGTAAAGGGACTCCATGGCCTCGACCAAATCGACGCCCTCATCCTTGTACATTTGCGCCATCTCGCATATGAGCATGGAGGCGCTGATGGCGTCCTTGTCACGCACGTACGTGCCCGACATGTAGCCGTAGGACTCCTCGAAACCGAACATGAACTCGTCGGCGCGTTCGTCTCCCAGCAACGCGATCTGCCCGCCAATGTACTTGAAGCCGGTCAGCACGCGCCTGAGCTCGAACCCGTAATAGGCCGCCTGCGCATCGGGCATGAGTGTCGAGACGATCGTCGTGACGACGAGCTTCGAGGAGAGGTCCACTCCCCGCTCGCCCAGACGCCTCGCGATGTAGTCGACGAGCAGAACGCCGACCTCGTTACCGGTCAAGAGCTCATATGCGCCATCGTGCAGGACGGCGATGCCCACACGGTCGGCATCCGGGTCGGTGGCGAGCAGGATGTCGGGCTTGACGCGCTCGCAGAGCTTGAGGCCGAGCTCGAGCGCGGCACGATCTTCCGGATTGGGGTACGGGCACGTCGTGAAGTTGCCGTCCGGATACCGCTGCTCCTCCACGACAGACAGGTCCTCGAGGCCGATGCGCTCCAGTATTCGCGTCACGCATTCGAGACCGGTGCCGTTGAGCGGCGTATACACGACACGAAGTCCGTCTTTGACCTTTTCGCCGTCCGGCCTGACGGACTGCGCGGCCACCTCGTCGAGAAAGCGCTCGATGACGTCATCGTCGACCCACCTGATCAGTCCCGAGGCCAGGGCTTCGTCGAAGTCGACATGCTTGACGTCATCGAAGAAGTCGAGGCCGTCGATATTTGCCTGGATTTCGACCGCCGCCTGCGAGGCAATCTGGCAGCCGTCCTCGCCATAGACCTTGTAGCCATTGTAGGCAGCCGGATTATGGCTTGCCGTCACGTTGATGCCGGCGCTGCATCGCAAGTCGCGCACCGTGAACGAGAGCACGGGCGTGGGTTGAATCGCACGATACACGTGGGCGACGACACCATTGGCCGCGAGCACGCTGGCAGCGGCACGCACGAACTCATCACCCTTGTTGCGGCTGTCGCGCGCGATGGCGACACTGGGATTCTCGTAATGCGCGTTAAGGTAATCGGCAAGCCCCTGCGTCGCCTTGCCGACGGTATGGACGTTCATGCGGTTGGGCCCAAGGCCGATGATGCCGCGCAAGCCCGCCGTGCCGAAGGAAAGCTCGCGATAGAACGCGTCATGAAGTTCCTCGATTGACTCTGCCTGCTCGCGCAATTGCTCGGCTTCCTGCGCCGACACGTGCTCGAGCCACTGTTCGTACTGCTCTTTCTCGGTACTCATGGAACTACAGCTCCTTGTCGAAGGGGAACTTGACGGTAACGGCGTCCTTGCCAACGCGAATTATAGGCTCCTCGGCGAGCTCTATGTAGTAGCGATCCGACATCGTGGCAAAGGCTTCCTCGAGCGCACGGGAGAACGCCGAGAGGTCGTCTGCAGAGATCTTGAGACCGCGACGGTCCTTGTACAGGTCGACCTCGCGTGCCTGTGGCCGATCGTCATGGCCATGGTCGACGAGCTGGTCGAGCAATGGCACGAGCGGCTCAATCTGACCCGACAGGATGCGATGGGCGGTACGTTCCGACATCTCGAGACCGAGGTTCCCGCATGCCGTGGCGAGCTCCGCGGCATCTCCCGCGACGGCCGGTCGCAACACGACGGGCAGCTTCCCGATGTCATCGCAGAAGAGCAGCTGCACGTCCGTGAGGCGCACAGCACCACGATTGACGAGCGTTGTCGCTATTTCGGCGGGAGAGCCGACGAAGACGTCGACCGATCCCATGACGTCCAGCGCGAACTCGGTCACGGTACGGTTGACGTTATGGGGTCCCGAGGTAACGACGGGATTTCCCTCCTCGTCGCGTCCGATGACGGGCAGGGAGGACTGGTCCGTCCTCTCGCCAAGCGCGTCGAGATCCACGCGAATGGCAAGGGATGAGCCCATGGAGGGAGCCGACGTGCACACCCTGGCATCGTCTGCGTTTGACCTGATCGAATACAGCGCCATGCCACGACCGTGGACGCCCCAGTTATCCATGACCATGGTCTCGAGCTTGGAGGTGACGCGCGGCTCGAAGATGCGGTCATGCATCTCGTTCGGTATGCCGTCGCCGTCATCGATGAAGACCAGGGTCTTGAGACTGCCCTCGCGGCTCACGGCAAGGTATATGCTTTTCGCATGAGCGTCGCGTGCGTTTCTGAGCATCTCGATGACGACGTCCTCGACGCAGCGTATATCATGCTTTGCCTGGCGGCGTTCGGCCTCGGCAGTCTTGAGGCGCACGAACCCATCACCGAGGTTCTCCTCGATGGCAAGGTGGTCATCTCCCGAGACGGAAGCTATGAAGCCGAGCAGGTCATCATCTGGCATGGGGCCTCCATATACATGATGGACCATGAAGCACATGCTCCATGGTCCATCCTAACTACAAGCATGTCCGTGCGTTACTTGGCGAGGGCTTCGGAGCGGGACTCGCGGATGACGACGACGTGAATCTGGCCGGGATATTGCATCTCGTCCTCGATTTGCTTGGCGATGTCATGGGCGAGCACGGTCGACTTGGCGTCATCGATGGAATCGGGCTGCACCATGACACGGACCTCGCGGCCCGCCTGCATGGCGTAGGTGCGCTCGACACCCTCGTGGGAATTGGCGATTTCCTCGAGCTTCTCGAGGCGCTTGATGTAATTCTCGTAGCTCTCTCGACGGGCACCCGGACGGGCGGCGCTCACTGCATCGGCCGCTTGGATGATGACGGCGAGGACGGTGGAGGGCTCGACGTCGGCATGGTGTGCCTCGATCGCATGGACGATGGCGGGGTTCTCGCCGTAGCGGCGGGCAAGATCGGCGCCGATGACGGCGTGAGAGCCCTCGACCTCATGGTCGACGGCCTTGCCGAGGTCATGCAGCAATCCGGCGCGCTTGGCGGTGATCGGATCGAGGCCGAGCTCGCTTGCGATGGCTCCGGAGAGCGTCGCGACCTCGAGCGAATGCTGGAGGACGTTTTGCCCATAGGAGGTACGGTATTTGAGGCGTCCCAGCGTCTTCACGATGTCGGGATGCAGGTCATGGATGCCCATGTCGAAGGTGGCCTGCTCTCCGGCCTCCTGAACCTGCTGGTCCACGTAGCGCGTGGCCTTCTCGAACATCTCCTCGACGCGGGCCGGATGGATGCGGCCGTCGGCTATGAGGTTCTCGAGCGTGATGCGCGCGGTCTCGCGACGCACCGGATCGAAGCAGGAAAGCGTGACCGTCTCGGGCGTGTCGTCGATGATGAGGTTGACGCCCGTGATTTGCTCGAAGGAGCGGATGTTGCGTCCCTCGCGACCGATGATGCGGCCCTTGATGTCATCGGAGGGAATCTGTACGGAGGTGACGGTGCGCTCGGCCGTGTAATCGGCTGCCATGCGCTGGATGGCGACGGAGAGGATTTCGCGCGACTTGCGGTTTGCCTCCGCCTTGGTACGCGATTCGATGTCGCGAATGATGCCGGCGGCCTCGGCCGTGCAGTCCTCGCGAATCTCGTCGAGGACGATGTCACGGGCCTCGTCCTTGGTCAGGGAGGCGATGTCGAGTAGACGGCGATCGGCTTCCTCGAGCTTCGTCTCGAGCTTCTTGTTCAGACTCTCGGTACGAGATTGCAGGCTGTTGAGCTGCTGCTCGCGCTTGTCAAGCCCGGAGCTGCGCTTGTCGAGGGAGTTCTCGCGCTGCTCGAGACGGTCGGAGCGGGCCTGGATGTCCTTGGACTGCTGACGGACCTCCTCGGTCTGCCTGCGGGCCTCCTCCTCGGCCTGCTGCTTGATTTTGAGTGCCTCGTCCTTGGCCTCGATGGTGGCTTCGCGTCGAATGCTCTCAGCCGATTTCTCGGCATCGGCGAGCTTGCGCTCGGCTTCCGCGGAGGCGTTCTTGGCGCTGTTGCCCGAAATGACGCGAGACACCACGAAACCCACGGCGAGGCAGATGATTGCGACGACCACGGTGATGGCGATTTCCATTTTTGCTGGTACCTTTCCTATATCATGTAAGCATGTTCTGGATGCACCGGCAAAAAAGATGCCGGACGCATCCGGCACTCATCGCAATCTACGTACGAATGACCCGGCCCTGTGCCGGGAAAACGCGATATAGACTTTGCAACCCGCATATATGACTCGCATACATGCGAGGGATAAATGAATGCACCCTCTATCCTAGCACATGAGGGCGGCAGCGAAGGCTTCATCTTCGTGCAATACCCGTATCGGCACGATGTCGGGAAGAGCGGATGACGAGTTGAAGACCATGCATCCTAGGCGGAGAGAAAGTCGCGTACGACGCGCGTGGAAAGTTCGTAGGAGAAGCCCCTACCCATGAGGCGGCGCATGTACGTCGCGTAGGGATTTTTGGAATGTGCCTGGCGCTTGGAGAGCTCGGCCATGGCCACGCGATATTCCTCATCGGTCGAGCTGAATTCGTCGGCACAGCGGGCGATGGTTTCCTCGTCGACGCCGTTTGCGACAAGGCGCTGGGTGATCTTGACCCTTCCCCATCCCGAATGGACCTTACCGCGAATGAAGGCGCGCGCGTAGCGTTCCTCGTTGATGAGATTGACGCGCAGGGCGGTTTCGACGGCGTCGTCGACCTCTTCGGAAGTGAAGCCGCAGGAGGCAAGACGCTGCCTTGCCTCCTTGGCGGTGCGTTCGCGCACGGCGATGAGCGAGTTTATCTTCTCCATCGCCTCGCGATGTCTTTGGGGCGTGACCATGGCGGAAACCGCTTACTCGGCAGCCGAGCCTTCGGTTACCGCGGAATCGACGAGGTTTTCCGAGCCGCTGAAGCCGCCCGGAACGTCGACGAGCGTGAAGGCGTCGTCATCGTCGTATTCGACGGGCAGGCCTGTGGCGGCGCGCACCTTGTTCTCAACCTCGTGGCGCAGCTCTGGGCTTTCCACCAGGGCGTTCTTCGCCGCTTCGCGACCTTGTCCCAGGCGCTCGTCACCGTAGGTATACCAAGAACCGGACTTGGTGACTATTTTCTCGTCCACGGCCATGTCGAGGATGTTGCCCTCACGCGAGATGCCCGTGCCGTACATGATGTCGAACTCGGCCTGCCTGAAAGGCGCGGAGCACTTGTTCTTGACTACCTTGACGCGCACGCGATTGCCCACGGCGCCGCCATCGACCTTGATGGTCTCGATGCGCCTGATGTCGAGGCGCACGGACGAGAAGAACTTGAGCGCGCGACCGCCCGTGGTGGTCTCCGGGCTGCCGAACATGACGCCGATCTTCTCGCGCAGCTGGTTGATGAAGATGCAGCAGGTATTTGACTTGGAGAGCGATCCGGCCAGCTTGCGCAGGGCTTGGCTCATGAGTCGCGCCTGCAGGCCGACGCTGGCATCGCCGATCTCTCCCTCGATCTCTGCACGGGGGACGAGTGCGGCGACGGAGTCGATGACGATGCAGGACACGGCATTGGAGCGCACGAGCATGTCGCAGATCTCGAGTGCCTGCTCGCCCGTATCTGGTTGGGAGATGAGGAGCTCGTCGATGTCGACGCCGATCTTGGCGGCGTAGACGGGATCGAGGGCATGCTCGGCGTCGATGAAGGCCGCGACGCCGCCGAGCGCCTGGGCCTCTGCGACGATCTGCAGCGAGAGCGTGGTCTTGCCACTTGACTCCGGCCCGTAGATCTCGACGATGCGGCCGCGCGGCACGCCGCCGATGCCGAGGGCTGCGTCGAGCGCGAGGGCGCCCGTGGGGATGACCTCGACGTCAAGCGCCGAATCCTCATCGCCGAGGCGCATGATGGAGCCATCGCCGTACTTCTTCCTGATTTGCTCCTTGGTAATCTTGAGCGCCTCTTCCTTGGAGGCGTCCGAGGGAATCTTTGCCTTGCTTGCTGTGCGGGCCATAGGTCGAGCTCCGTTCCTCTTCTGCATATGCACCACTTTGCGCATATGGTAATCGAACATATGTACGGTGTCAACAAAGGGGGCGCCCAAACACCGCGGCATCACTCTAGAACAGCCGTGACCGGGACTTCCACCCCGAGAATCTGGATGAAACACGACCCATGTCGGAGCAAGTTCGGGACGAAATGCGAATGAAATCGGATACCCGTAGCGCCACGATGCTAGGAAAGCGCCTCGAGCAAGGCGGTGAGTGCCGTGGTGACGGCCTGGGCACGCACCTCGTCGCGCGAATCCCCCGCGCATCGCATGAAGCCGTCGCAGCCATGGGGAGTGGCGATGCCGTAGCACACGGTGCCGACCGGCTTTCCCGGCTGTGCGCCCGTCGGACCGGCGATGCCCGTGGTGGCCACGGCGTAATCGCACGAGAGCACTTCGCGCGCACCCGATGCCATGGCCATGGCCGTCTCGACGCTTACGACGCCATGTTCCCCGATGATATCCGCATCGACGCCGAGCACCGCTTCCTTGACCTCGACCCAATAGCTTACGATGCCGCCGACGAAGCTCTCCGATGAACCGGGGACGGCCGTGAGCGCGGCCGCGATCATCCCGCCCGTGCAGGATTCGGCGCACCCAAGTGTGACGCCGTGTTCGCGCGCTCGCTCGAGCACGCGGATGGCGAGCTGGCGGTTTTCCTCGCTGATGCTATCGAGCGCTTCGTTTGCCAAAGCCAAGCACCTCGCGAGACTTGTAGAAATAGTCAACCATGGAGACGATGGTCATGACGACGGCGGCAAGCAGGACGAGCCACGAGAAGATCGTGAAGCACATCGCGAAACCATCGCCCATGAGCGTGATCTGGAGCGAGTCCTTGACGGTGAAGAGCAAGATGGCGCAAATCTGCAGCACGGTCTTGAACTTGCCGTACATGCTCGCGGCAATGACCGTGCCCTGGGCTGCGGCGACCATGCGCAGACCCGACACGATGAACTCGCGGGCGATGATGATGAGCGCCACCCACGACGGAAAGGCCTGGAGCTCCACGAGCGCGAGCAAGGCGGCGCAGACGAGAATCTTGTCGGCGAGCGGATCGAGGAACTTGCCCAGGTCGGTGATCTCGTCCCTGCTACGTGCCAGATGCCCGTCGATGGCATCGGTTGCCGAGATGATGATGAAGACGGCAGCGGCGATCCATGGCTGCCAGGCCGCCCAGAACTCGGGCTCGGGTAGCCAAGAAGGCCACGGTGAGAGCAGCGCCGCGACGAAGACGGGAATGAGCAGGATGCGCATGAGCGTGACGATGTTGGCCGGTGTCCAGATGCGCGCGGTATCGTCAGACATGGTCTACAACCTCTCCCTCGACCTCGTAGAAGAAACTCCCCGTGAGCTCAACCTGCGCAAACTGCCCAATCGCAAGCTCGTCAGCACGGGCGACGGGAACGTGCACCTGCCCGTCAACCTCGGGAGCCTGACCTTGCGTGCGGCACAGGGCCTCGAGCCCCGCGTCCGTCTCCTCGTAGCCCTCGACAAGCACCGTGGCACGCGTGCCCACAAGCTCGGCGACGCGCGCGGTGCCGATGGCCTCGCAGGCATCGAGCAGGCGCTGGGCGCGCTCCATGCGCTCCTCCTCGTCGAGCAGGCCATCGAACTCGTAGGCGGCACTCCCCTCTTCGGGTGAGAACGCGAAGACGCCGGCGTAGTCGAATTGCGCCTCGTCCACGAAGTCAAGCAGCTCCTCGAACTGTTCCTCGGTCTCGCCGGGAAAGCCGGCCATGAGCGTCGTGCGTATCATGACGCCCGGTACGCGCTCGCGCACGCGCTCGATGAGTGCGAGTATGCTGCGCGCGTCACCGCTGCGGTTCATGCGCGCCAGGACCTCGGCGTTCACATGCTGGAGCGGCATGTCCAAGTACGAGCATACGTTGGGATACGCGGCCATGACGTCGAGCAGCTCGTCGCTGATGCCTTCGGGCTGCACGTAGAGCAACCTGAACCACGTGTTCGAATAGCGACATGCGAGCGTTTCGACGAGCTGGGCCGTCGTGGTGGGCTCGTCGAGGTCGCGGCCCCATATGCCCGTGTCCTGGCCGATGAGGACGATCTCACGCACGCCGTTGCACACGAGCTCGGCGACCTCGTCGTCAATGGCGTCGAGCGAATAGCTGTGGTAGCGGCCGCGTATATGCGGAATCATGCAGTACGAGCAGAAGCGATCGCAGCCATCGGATATCTTGACGTAGGCGCTCGTCGGATGCGCATGACGCAGGAGCATCTGCCCGGAGCCCATGGGGGGTTCGTCCATGTCGAGGAGCTGTTCGACCTTTGCGACGACGAGGTCCTCCTCGCCTGCCGCGAGAAACCCTGCCGCCTCGACGAGCTCGTCTGCCAGGGCATCGCCATAGCGCGAGGGCATGCAACCGGCGACGAGCACCTTGAGCTCTTCGCCTGCGGCGTTTTCGCGCCCCACGAGGTCGAAGATGACCTCGAGTCCTTCTTCGACGGCACTGGCGAGAAAGGCGCAGGTGTTGACGATGACGAGATCGGCATCGCTTGCGTCATCGACAAGGGAGAAGCCGGCAGCCACGAGACGCGCCTGCATCTTGTCGGTGTCGACCTCGTTCTTTGCACATCCGAGCGTGACGAACGCGATTCGGGGACTACGATCCACGCGTCGCACGCCCTAACGGTAGTTGGTGAACTGCAGCGGAATGCCGTAGTCCTGCTCGCGCAGGAAGGTGATGACCTCTTGCAGGTCATCGCGCTTGGGGCCGCTCACGCGCAGCTTGTCGCTCTCGATCTGCACCTTGACCTTGAATTTCTGGGCCTTGATGTCCTTGGAGATGCGCTTGGCGACATCTTGCTCGATACCCTGCTGGATGACGCCCACGGTGCGAATCATGCCACCGGATGCGTCCTGGGGCGTCCCCCAGCTGACGGCCTTGAGGTCGACCTTGCGCTTGATGAGGTTCGTGTTGAGCACGTCGATGACCTGGCCGCTCACGAAGTCGCTCGGGGCGAGCACGGTGATGGTCTTCGCACCCTTGTCGAAGTCGACCTTCGACCCGGAGTCCTTGAGGTCGTAGCGTTGCTTGAGACCCTTCTCGGTGTTGTTGAAGGCGTTCTCGACCTCTTGCATGTCGGTCTCGGAGACGATGTCGAAGCTGTTGTCCTTAGCCATGCTCTTCCTTTCACGCTTTGCTTGCCTGGGGCGCCGATTGGATGTTGATGTAGAGGCTTCCCGACCCGTCGTCGTTCTTGGCGATCTCGATGGGGTTGCCGTTCTCGGTGATGGTGATCGCGGCCGGATTGCTGAATGTCGCCGAGAACGACTCGGTCACGGGGAACTCCCGTGAGAACTGGGGACCCATGGCAGTGCCCTTGTAGGCATTGGCGCCGTCATAGGTCACCTCGACAAGCGAGGTCTCTCCCGAGGCGACTTCTATCTTGATGATGACGGGGTTGCCGTTGGCCGTGGTGATGGTCTTGTGCGCGGCGTTCTCGCCATCGGTCGTCATCGTGTCGTTGGTGGCGCCGCCCTGCACGGGAATGATGCCGCCGTTGGCGTTTCCGGCCGTGCTGATGAGCACGGAGGCGGCGATGACGATGGCGATGACGATCGTGATGACCGCAATGGCTATGAGGCGCGTACGGCGCTCGCTAAAGACCGCGGAAAGCACGCGGCGCAGCCTGCCGATGATGCTGTCATCGGCGTTCTGGGCGCTGTCCCCGCGGTCGGGACGCTCGCTTCGGGTGCTCGAGCGTCGGCGCGTGCTGTGACGCACCGTCGTCTCGCCCGTATCGACGTCGATGCCGAAGAAGTTGGGCGCGCGATCTTCTGCGCTACGCGAAAGGTCCTCGGTGGGACGGGCCGTGAAGGTGTCCACCGTCGAGGAACGGCGCGTGGAAGCGCCACTGCGCCGCGTGGCCCCCGAGCGTGGCGAGGGAGCGGAGCGGGTGGTGGGCTCGAAGCGACCCGTATCCTCGCGCGAGGGCCGCACGGAACGAAACGACCCGGTCTGACGCGTGCCGACGACGCGGACGCTGCCGCTGCGATAGCGCTCGTCGTCCTTTGCCATGGCCTCGTCCTTGAGGTTGCGGCTCAACTTGGATGCGCTCTCCCCTTCCCCATCGCCGCGCTTGCGCTGGGCGCGGCGCTCACGGGACGACTCGCGGCTGGTGGGACGGGACTTCTCCGTGGCGACACGTTCGCCGAAGCGGCCGACGCCCCGGCGCGTGTTGCTGGCGCTCTTGGCAATCTCGCGGTTTGCGCTGAAGGTCTCGTACTCGCTATCGAAGATCTCGACGATGGCAGCCGAATCCAGGTCGAGATAGCGCGCGTAGGAGCTGAGCATGCCGATGGCATGGCCGCGCGGTGGATACTGGGAGTAGTCACCCGATTCGAGGGCCTCGAGCATGCGCGCCCGTATGTTCGTGTCGCGGGCGGCCTGCTCGAGCGATATGCCGAGCTCGATACGGCGGCTCATGAGTGCCGGCCCTATGCGAGATTCGGATTTCACCTGGCTTCCTCCTGGTCCTGTTCGTCGAAGGCCCTCAAGGCCTCGAGGTCCTCGACGCTGTCGATGAGAACGTCACGGGCGCGCGATCCTTCCTGCGGTCCGACGACGCCCTTGCTTTCGAGCATGTCCATGATACGCCCCGCGCGCGCATATCCGACCTTCAAACGCCGCTGAAGCATGGAAGTGGAGCCTAACCCGGCGGCAACGACCGCCTCGGCGGCCTCCCAAATGAGCGGGTCGTCATCGTCATCCGCCGTCGAGGCAGACCCGGATGCCGAGCCCGACCCGGTCGCGACCTGCTGCTGGAGTATCTCGCGATGGTATTCGGGCTCTCCCTGCGCCTTGAGGTGGGCGACGGTCGAGGCGATTTCCTCCTCGCTCACGAAGCAGCCCTGGATGCGCTTGGGCTTGCCCCATTCCGGCTTGGAGAAGAGCATGTCGCCATTGCCGACGAGCTTCTCGGCGCCGGCCTGGTCGAGGATGACGCGGGAGTCGACGTTGGTGGCGACGAGCAGGCCGATGCGATTGGTGATGTTCGCCTTGATCATGCCGGTGACGACGTTGCTCGACGGACGCTGCGTGGCGATGATGAGGTGGATGCCGGCCGCGCGTGCGAGCTGGGCGATGCGCACGATGGAGTCCTCGACGTCCTTGCCCGCGACCATCATGAGGTCGGAGAGCTCGTCGACGACGATGACGATGAAGGGCATCTCGTCGGGATGGTTTCCGTCCTCGTCGGTGAGCTCGCCCTTCTGGATCATCTGGTTGTAGAAGCCGATGTTCTTGGCCCCCACGCCCTCGAAAACCTTGAGCCTGCGCTCCATCTCGGCGACGGCCCACTTGAGCGCGCTTGCCGCTTCCTTGGGCTCGGTGACCGGCGGGACGAAGAGATGCGGGATGCCGTTGTAGAGCGACATCTCGACGCGCTTGGGGTCGATGAGAATCATGCGAACCTCGGCGGGCGTGGCACGCATAAGTATGGTCATGATCATGGCGTTGAGGCACACCGACTTGCCCGAACCCGTCGTGCCGGCGATGAGCAGGTGCGGCATCTTGGCAAGGTCGACGCATATCTTCTCGCCGTCGACGTCCTCGCCTATGGCAACCTGGAGCGGACCGGGCTTGCAACTCGGCAGGATATCGCCGAGCAGCACGCTCGAGCGCACCTTGTTGGGAATCTCGACGCCCACGAGCGAGGTGCCGGGGATCTGGGCGATGCGCACGGCCGACGCCGCAAGGGCGAGCGCGATGTCGTCGGCGAGATTGGTGAGCTTGGCCAGGCGCACGCCGCTGGGAAGCTCGACCTTGAACATCGTGACCGTGGGACCGGCGAGCCATCCCACCACCTTTGCCGGCAGGCTGAACTCCTCGAGGGTCTGCTGCAGGATGTTGGCCGTTTGGCGCAGCTCGTTGGTCATGTTCGAGCGCTTGGCCTTGGTGACGCCGAGCATGCGGGCATCGGGCAAGGTGAAGCCCTCGAGTGCCGACGGAGTCGACCCGTCGGGGATCATCTGGGTCTTCTTGAGGACGGGCACGGTCGCGGACGGGTCGGCCGAATCCTGCGCCGCGCCATGGTCGACGTCCTTCTTCCTGCGCTTCCGGGGCTTGGGATGCGCAGGCTCGTCCAGCGCGACGGTGCGGGCGGGATCGTCATCGAAGACGACGGTTATATCGGAGTCATCACCATCGAAGGCGACCGTGGAGAGCGGATCGGCGGAAATCTCGTCGTATTCGTCGATGGCCGCGGAGCCGTCCATGCCGAGCTTGTCCTTGAAACGCGCGAAGGGCGATTTCGCCTCGTCGCCATAGCCTCCGTCATCCGCCTCGTCATCTGCGGACTGCGGCTGGCCGGCCGTGTAGATGGTGCGCTGGTAGCGCGTCTGCGCGTGGTCCTCCTTCTTGCGCGAGACGAAGTTCTTGAGCGCGAGGAAGGGGGTGGATATGGAGACTCCCGCTATGACGAGGCCGGCGACGAGAACGCCGACGAGCACGATCGCGCTGATAACACGACCGAACAGCGTCATGAGGGCCCAGGAGATGCCGCTTCCGATGTAGCCGCCGCCACCGACGAGCACCTCGTCGTAAAAGAGGCTGTAGGGCAGCGCCTCGATGGTACCCGGCGAGAACAGGGAGAGCAGCGCCATGAGGGCGACGAGCATGATGGCAAGCCCGATGACGAGCCGTCCCACCTTGACGCCCTCGGTCTTGAAGAAGAAGGTCGCGCCCCAGAACACGAGCACGAAGGGCACGACGTAGGCACCGAGGCCGAGCACGTGCTTGAGGCCGTCCGAGATGGCGACCGTGAGCATGGCGTTGCCGGGCACGGTGACGGCGACGAAGAGCGCGATACCGACGACGGCCAGCGCGATGCCGATGAGATCCTCGCGCATCGAGCCGTCAACGAAGCTCTTGCGGGGAGTCTGCTCTTTGGTTGGAAGACCCTGGGTCCTTCCGGCACCCTTCTTGGCGGCGCTGGAAGATGACCTCGAGTTGCCCTGGTTTGATGCTGCGTTTCTCGAGCCCACTGCTACCTCCGGTTGCTACGAGCGAAGTAATTGTATCGCATCTAGATTTCGATGACGATGGGCATGATGATGGGCCTGCGGTGGGCGCGTTTCCATATGAAGCTCGAGAGCGCGTCGCGTTCCTGCTTCTTGATGCGGTTCGCGTCGGGCTTGTGGTTGTCGAGCGATTCGCGCACGACCTTGGCCACCTTGTCACGGGCCTCGACGATGAAATCGTCGTTGTCGAAACCGGGGATGCCGCGCATCGTGATGACGGGGTCGGAGACGAGCTTGCCGCGCTTGGAGTCGATGACGACGGCGACGCTCGCCGCCCCCTCGTTGCTCATGGACTGGCGGTCTCGCAGCACGTTGGCGCCGATATCACCCACCGACGAACCGTCCACGTAGACGATGCCGCTCTCGACGCCCTCGCCGCGCTTGACCACGCCATCGCTCATGACGAGGGAATCGCCGTTGTCGAGGATGAAGATGTTGTTCGTGTCGACGCCGACGGCCTCGGCCAGACGCGCATGGGCGCGCAGGTGGGTCGCCTCGCCATGCACGGGCAGGAAGTGCCTGGGCTTGACGAGCGAGAGCACGAGCTTGAGCTCCTCGGCGCCCGCATGTCCCGAGACGTGCACGAGGGCGCGGTTCTTGTCCCAGACGTCCGCGCCGACCTTGGAGAGCTGGTTGACGATGCGCGTGACCGACTTCTCGTTGCCGGGAACGGGCGTGGCCGAGATGATGACGGTATCGCCCCGCTCGATGTCGATGGTCTTGTGCTCTCCCACCGACATGCGCGCGAGCGCCGAAAGCGGCTCTCCCTGGCTGCCCGTGCACAACACGACGGTCTTCTCCGGCGGGTAGTTGCCCACGTCGTAGGCGTCGATGATGAGGTCGTCCGGGACGTTGAGGTAGCCCAGGTCACGGGCGATGCGCGTGTTGGTGAGCATGGAACGGCCCGTCACCGCGACCTTGCGGCCCGCGAGTTGCGCGGCATCGCAGATCTGCTGGACGCGATGGATGTGCGAAGAGAAGGCCGCGACCACGACCCGCTGCTTGGCGGCGCCGATGACGCTGCGCAGGGTCACGCCGACCTCGGCTTCGGACTTGGTGAACTGCCTGCTCGTGGCATTGGTCGAATCGCTCATAAGCAGGTCGACGCCCTGGGCCGCGAAGCGCGCGAGGGCCGCGAAGTCGGTGAGCTCGCCGTCGATGGGCGTCTCGTCGAGCTTGAAGTCACCGGTATGCAGGACGTTTCCCGCCGGCGTGTGCATGAAGACGCCCATGGCGCCGGGAATCGAGTGATTGACCGTGAAGAACTCGAGCTCGAAGCAACCGAGCTTCGTGCTGCCACCGCGATGCACCTCGACGAGCTTGGGCTGCTTGGAGAGACGATGTTCCTCGAGCTTGCCCTCGATGAGCCCCAGGGTGAGCTTGGTGCCGAGAATGGGAATCGACCGGTCGATGTCCTTGAGCAGGTAGGGAAGCGCCCCCGTATGGTCTTCGTGACCATGGGTGATGACGATGCCCCGCAGGCGGTCGGCGTTCTCGAGGATGTAGGTGTAATCCGGCAAGATCAGGTCGACGCCGGTGTGCTCGTCGTCGGGAAACATGAGACCGGCATCGATGAGGATGATGTCACCGTTGCACTCGAAGGCGGTCATGTTCTTGCCGATGGCGTCCAGGCCACCGAGCGGGATGATGCGCAGCGTGGGCGATGCCTTCTTCTTGCGGCCCTGGTTGCCCCTGCTGCGCCTCCGCGGGCGCTTGGGCTTCGGCGCCGTTTTCGCGAGCGCCTTGGAAGAGGCCTTCGCGAGGCCCTTTTCGTTCGTATTCTTTTTTTCTGGCATGAGAAAAGCTCCTCAGCCTGTGATCATGTACAGGTGTTCTTCGTTTTCGGATTCTTTATTCTACGGGTGCACAGGCACGCATGACCTCGGCGAGCTGGGCCGACTGCTCCGGCGTCGCCTCGATGAGCGGGAGGCGCAGGCCACCCACGGGAAAGCCCACAATCTTGAGGGCCTCCTTCACCATGATGGGGTTCGAGGTGACGAAGAGCTCGTTCATGAGGGGCAGCAGCGCGGCATGGGCGGCGAGCGCCTCCTCGTGCTTGCCGGCTGCCTCGAGCTCGACGATTTCCTTCATGCGTTTCGGTGCAACATTGGCGATGGTCGAAACCACGCCCACGCCGCCCAAGCCCATGATCTCAAGCGTGTCGGCGTCGTCTCCGGAATATACGGAGAAGCCGGCCGGGGCACCCTTGGCTATGGCGGCAATCTGGTCCATCTTTCCGCTCGCTTCCTTGATCGCGATGATGTTCTCGTGATCGTGCGCGAGCCTCAAGGTCGTCTCGGCCGTCATGTTGATGACCGAGCGACCGGGGATGTTATAGAGCATGATGGGGAGGTCCACCGCATTGGCGATGGCGCTGTAGTGCTGGTAGATGCCCTCCTGCGGGGGCTTGTTGTAATAGGGCACGACGCAGAGGTAGCCGTCAAAGCCCATGGGCTCGACCTTGCGCGCGAAGTCCACCGTGTCCTGGGTGCAGTTGTCACCCACGTAGGCGATGGTCTTGCAGCGGCCGTCGACGGCCTCGAGCACGGCCTCGAAGAGGCGGATCTTGTCATCGTAGAAGACGGTCGGACACTCGCCCGTGGTGGGGCAGACGGCGATCGTGTCGACGCCGGCCTCGACGAAGCGCTCGGCAAGCTCCTGGGCGCGCTTGAGGTCAAGGTCGAGGTTCTCGTCGAACGGGGTCACGCTCGCGACGATGGTGCGTCCGAAAAACGGCTCTGTCATGCTCGGCTCCTCATCTTTACGGTACGTTTGAACAAAGCGTCACGCGAGATTATACAGGCAAGTGCGCCCGCTAATCCATGAGCTTTTCGAGGCCCACGGTCACGCCCTGCATATCGACGACGGCGCGCGTCGCCATGAGTATGCCGGGCATGTAGGAGGCGCGGTCGATGGAATCGTGGCGTATGGTGAGCGTCTGGCCCATGCTGCCGAAGATGACCTCCTGGTGCGCGACGTAACCCGCCGTACGCACGGCATGCACCGGCACGCCATCGACCAGCGCGCCACGGGCGCCTTCGAATCCGGCAAGCTCGGTTTCCTTGCCCGGCGCGTCACTTGCGCCGTCGCGCGCCTCGGCGATGAGACGGGCCGTGCGGATGGCCGTGCCCGAAGGCGCGTCCTTCTTGCCGTCATGATGGAACTCGATGACCTCGATGTCGGGGAAGTACTTGGCCGCCTGCTGCGCGAAGAGCATCATGAGCACGGCGCCCGTCGTGAAGTTGGGTGCGTGAAACAGCGCGGCGTCGCCCGTCGCGGACTCGTCGTAGATCTGCTGGAGTCGCTCTTCGGAAAGGCCCGTCGTGCCGAGCACGCAGTTGACGCCCAGGCCGAGGGCGCAGCGCAGGTTTGCCTCGGCGACGTCGGGGCGCGTGAAGTCGATGACCACATCGGGGCGCGTGACCTCGATGGCCTCCTTGAGCGTCGCGAACACGGGGGCGTTGTCTGCGCCAACGGTGGTATCGTCGGTCGCTGCCGGGTCCACGCCCGCGACGAGCTTCATGTCGCCGGCGCCGTCGACGGCCTTGCAGATTTCCGTACCCATGCGACCGAGCGCTCCGCTTACCAGCACCTGAATCATCTGAGCATCCTTTCGACTTTCTCTTGCTTATAGGGACTCACGACCGCGAGCGTCATCTCCCGGGAGAACAGCTCGCGTGCCGCCTCGTTTACTTCGTCGAGCGTCACGACACGGTACTTCTCGATGATGTCGTCAATGGAATCCATGGGCAGGTCGAGTGCCGCCAGACGACCCAGGCGCGACATGCGCGTGCGCGTGGACTCGGTGCCGAGCACGAAGCTGCCGGCGGCGAGCTCCTTGGCGCGGGCGAGCTCCTCTTCGCTCACGCCGTCTTGCGCCGCCAGGGCAAACTGCTCGGTAGCAACCTTGACGACCTCGGCGATGTTCTCCGGGCGCGTGCCGGCGTACATCTCGAAGATGCCCGCCCCCTCGTAGAGTTGAGACGACGCGTAGACGGAGTAGACGAGCCCGCGCTTCTCGCGTATCTCCTGGAAGAGACGGGAGCTCATGCCGCCGCCGATGATGATGTCGAGCAGCGAATAGACGAAGCGACGCGGGTCGTTGTTGACGATGGTGGGTGCACCGAGGACGATGTTCGCCTGCTCGGAGTCCTTCTTGACGCAGGAGAGCATGACGCGGTCCTGGGGTTGCACCGCATCGCGTTCGAGGCGAGGGCCCGTGACGAGACCTCCCAGGCAACGCACGGCCATCTCGACGATAGATTCGTGGTCGACGCTGCCACAGGCGACGACGGTGACGTTGCCGGTGGTGTAATGTGCCTGATGATATCGCAGCATCTCTTCGGTATCGAAGGATGAGACAGTGTCGGACGTGCCGAGAACGGGGCACCCGAGCGCATCTTGCGGAAACATGGCCTTGGAGAAGACGTCGTAGACGTAGTCCTCGGGCGTGTCCTGGCTGCGGGCGATTTCCTCGAGCACGACCTCGCGCTCGGTGACGATGTCCTTGTGGGCGAAGGTCGAGTTCACGAGCATGTCGGCGAGAATCTCGAACCCGAGCTTGAGGCGCTCGTCGATGAGGCGGGTGTAGAAGCAGGTGTACTCGCGAGAGGTGAAGGCGTTGAACTCGGCGCCGAGGGCGTCGAAGGCCGTCGAGATGTCGAGGGCGCTGCGCGTCTTCGTGCCCTTGAAGAGCATGTGTTCCATGAAATGCGACATGCCGTATTCCGCAGGCGCCTCGTCACGGCCGCCAACGCGCACCCAGAAGCCAAGCGCCACGGAACGCACGCCCTCCATGGACTCGGTTATCACCGTTATGCCATTGTCGAGTACGGTTTTCTCGTAAAACATGAATTTCTCCGAACGAGCATACGAAGTTCTATTGTAGCCCAAGGAACATGTGACTAGAAATAATTCTTGTAGCGCACTTCCCCATTGAGGGGATCGTCCGGGAACAGGAACGCGTATAGGTCGACGAAGTAGTCATCGGTCATGGAGGCGATGTAGTCCACCGCGATGTCCTCGGGGCGGGACTCGAGCTCGAAGCTGTAGGGATAGCGCAACATAGGCTGGTCGAGATAGTGCCTGAATATGGGTGACTCCTCGCGTCCCGCGCGAATGTCGTCGACGAAGGTCGCGAACATGCGCTCCATCATGGGCTGCACAAAGGTGATGCGACCGGAGACCTCGTCGCTCTTGTAGATCTTCTCGTAGTTCTCCTTGCGCATGGCGTCGACAGCCGCGAAGACCTCCTCGTCCATGGCAAGGTAGTCGTGGTCGAGCGAGTTCTTAATGATGTTGCGCGTGAGATTCTGGATGATCTGGTGGTTGAGCGTGCCGACGATGGGACTCTCCTCGTAATCGCCCGTGTCAAGCAGCTTGATGCGGGCGGCGTCCTGACGGTCCTTGCCCAGGTAGGCGATGATGTCGCTGATGCGCACGACGCAGCCCTCGAGGGTGGAGGGACGCAGGTCGCGGATGTTGCTCTGGTCGACGTAGCAGCTCTCGATGAGGCTGTTGAGCGCAGGGAAGTCCGGACATGGTGCCGGGCGATATTCGAGGAAGGTCTTCTCGCCGCAGTGCGTGAGGATACCGTTGTAGGTTTGCAGGCACAGGTTGGTGCGCGCGATAATCTTGAGCAGGCGCACGCTGTGCACGTTGTGGTTGAAGTAGCGCCCGGTGCTCGCATGGTAGAGATCCGAGAGGTAGTCCTCGCCCTGGTGGCCGAAAGGCGTGTGCCCGAGGTCATGCCCCACGGCGATGGCCTCGATGAGGTCGAGGTTGAGGCCGAGCGCCATGCCGATGGTGCGCCCTACCCTGCTCACCACCTGCAGATGGAAGGAACGACGCGTAATGTCGTCGTTGCGCACGAGGGAGAAGACCTGCGTCTTGTCGGCGCAACGCGAGTAGAACGGGTTGTGGACGATCTTCTCGACGTCGACGACGAAGCACGGACGCCCCAGGTAGACGTCCGGGTCTTCGTAGCGCTTGGTGAACTCGCGTATGCCGTCCGCATCGCGGCAGGCATGGGGCGAGAGCATGGCCTGGGCCGCGTCGTGACGTGCGCGCAGCTCCGCCTTCTCGTCCTCGGTAAATTCAAATAGCCTGCTGTCGAATTCCACGGTGTTTCCTTGTCGTAGCCACTAGGTACGCGCATAGCTTAGCGCAGAGGTGTGACACGCATCCGATTGCAAGCTAGCTCTCGCATCCAATTTGCGATATGCGAGACGCCGCGAAAGAACTCGCGTGCAAAACCCGCACGCTCAAACACCTTTCGCTAAACCCGCATCTCCCATATCGCGAATCTGCTCGAGATGCTTGCAATCGGATGCGTGTCACCCGCTCTCGTTATTAGCGGAAGCTCGCGGACTGCGCCGACGCCGAATCCTTGAGCAGGACGTCATGGGCGCCGCCTTCGACGATCGACACGCTCGACACGCGCGTGATCTTGGCCCTCTCGCGCAGTTCGGGCAAGTCGAGCGCACCGACGTTGCACATGGTGTGCTTGACCTTGGAAAGCGACAGGGTCACGTTGTCGTGCAACGAGCCGGCATAGGGCACGTAGCTGTCGACGCCCTCCTCGAAGGCGAGCTTGCCGCCCTCGCCGTCGTCGTAGCGCTGCCAGTTGCGGGCGCGAGCCGAGCCCTCGCCCCAGTATTCCTTCATGTAGTTGCCGTTCACGCTCACGCGCTTGGTCGGGCTCTCATCGAAGCGGGCGAAGTAGCGACCGAGCATCATGAAGTCGGAACCCATGGCAAGCGCCAGGGTCATGTGATAGTCCTGCACGATGCCGCCATCGGAGCAGATGGGGATGTAGATGCCCGTCTCGGCGAAGTACTGGTCACGCGCCTTGGCGACCTCGATGACGGCCGTGGCCTGACCGCGGCCGATGCCCTTCTGCTCGCGGGTGATGCAGATGGAGCCGCCGCCGATGCCGATCTTGATGAAGTCGGCACCCGCCTCGGCCAAAAAGCGGAAGCCCTCGGCGTCGACGACGTTGCCAGCACCGACCTTGACCTCGTCGCCATACTGCTTGCGCACCCACTCCAGGGTGAAGCGCTGCCAGTCCGAATAGCCTTCGGACGAGTCGATGCACAAAACATCGGCGCCTGCGTCGAGGAGCATGGGAACGCGCGTCTCGTAGTCGCGGCTGTTAATGCCGGCACCCACGACGTAGCGCTTCTGGCTGTCGAGCAGCTCGAGGGGATTGGCCTTGTGCGAATCGTAGTCCTTGCGGAAGACGAGCGAGGCGAGATGGCCGTCCTTGGTGACGATGGGAAGCGTGTTGAGCTTGTGATCCCAGATGATGTCGTTGGCCTGCGAGAGCGTGATGCCGTCATCGCCGGTGACGAGGCGGTCGCGCGGCGTCATGAAATCGGCGACCTTGGTGGACGGATCCATGCGGCTGGGACGGTAGTCGCGGCTCGTCACGATGCCGAGCAGCACGCCGGTCGAGGAGCCGTCCTCGGTGACGGGCATGGTGGAGTGGCCCGTCTTGTGCTTGAGGTCCATGACCTCCTTCATGGTCATGTCGGGCGTGACGTTGGTGTCGCTGGGCACGAAGCCGGCCTTGTAGGACTTGACCTCACGGATCATCTCGGCCTCGGCCTCGGCCGACTGCGAACCGTAGATGAACGAGCAGCCGCCCTCGCGGGCAAGCGCCTCGGCCATGCGCGGACCGGAGACGGACTGCATGATGGCGGACACCATGGGGATGTTGAGGGAAAGCGGGCACTCCTCGCCGCGCTTGTACTTGACGAGGGGGGTGCGCAAGCTGACGTCTGACGGGATGTTCTTCGCCGTCGTGTATCCGGGAACCAGCAGATACTCGCTAAAGGTATGAGATGGTTCGTCATAGTAAAACGCCATGCCTGGGGCCTCCTCTATCGCTCGATGGTTTCCCAGCAGTGTACTACACGAGCGATGCCCACGGCACCTCTATTTCCTGTGGTCGCGCAAAGGAATCGTTAGCGGGAATGCGGATAATCGCGCTCGGGCATGACCATGCCGCCCAGGCAAGCCGCCTCGCCTTGACGGTCGCTCCCCGACAGCCCGCTTCGCGGTCTTTACGGCTCGCTCCCTTAACCTCGGCTCGACGGCCTGCCCGATGCCGGGTTACTTAATGGTGCGCCCATCGTCACATTCTCAAGATGCTCCGCCCACTCGCCGCTTTCCCATTCTGCAGCCATGCTCTCCAAATCATCGTCAGACAGAACGGTGCCCTACTGCAATTCCCACTTCCCCCTGCGATCAGAGCCAACGTGTTCGACAAATCCACCTTCGCGAAGCTCGCGAAGGATGCGTTGAACCTGACGGCTCGATAGTCCCATGACTTGCGCGAGCGAAGCAGCAGTGCTCGCCGGTTGATGACACAGGATGCCGAGCGTTTCCTCTCCTCGCTTGATGTCGTAAGGGTAGAACCCCTCATCGCTTGTATCTTGAAGCAAGAAAGCGATACGTCTCTCAAGCTCCTCACACAGACAATCCAGAAAGAGGCTCACGAACATCGACGCCTCCCCATCCACTTGCCATGTCTCGAGAGCATGTTTGTACTCAGCGCCGTGGTCGACCTTGATGCTGATGGATGGATATGCGCTTTCGCGCAGCTGTACATTCATCCAGAGGCGACCCGTCCTGCCGTTTCCATCGGCAAAGGGATGAATGTTCTCGAGCGCTGCATGAAACCAGGGAATAAGAAGGACGGGATGCTGTTCCTTTTGCAATTCTCCATAACGGTAGAAGAGGGTCGCAATCTCGTCGCGAATCTTGAGTGGATCGACCGGGACGGTACGCGATGCCCTGATGACTGCAGGTGCACTGCGATACATCCCGCGTGCGCTAGGCTGCAAGTCAAGCGCGCAGCGCTCGTGAAGGTCGCGTAGCTGCGATTCGCCCAGCTGGGCGCCGTTCATAATGAGCTCATCGATGTATGCGGCTCCCTCGAAGATACCGCGCGCGGCAACCTGTTCACGTCCTGGTTTTCCGGCGACAAACTCGCCCTCGTATATGACTTCGGTATCTGCAAGCGTGAGCGTGGAGCCCTCGATAGCGTTGGAGTTATACGCCATGCGCACGAGAAAGTCCTCGTCGTAGTTTTGCTGAGCAAGACGCATCGCATCATTCTTGGGGTACAGACAGCGCCACTGCCGCGCGAGAGCATCAAGCTCGGAGAGCTGATCGTCATAGATATGAGTATCGCGCACGGGCTCTAACATGATGAATCAACCCATAATGTCGTAGTAATTTAATTTACTACGACATTATATCATTGAGACCTACATCGACAGCATCGTCACTTCCAAATTACCTCTTGCACCCGCATTTCGTATTGGTATAATTGCCCTCGCGTCTTTTCGACGACCCACGGGGATATAGCTCAGCTGGGAGAGCGCATGACTGGCAGTCATGAGGTCAGGGGTTCGAACCCCCTTATCTCCACCAAAACCATCAGGGGCCACTCGGCCCCTTTTTGTTTGCTCTGTTTACAGCCTATTGGGTGGTGATTCCGCCGAGCACGAGCTCGCGCACGAACTCCTCGAGCGACGAGTACGACAAATTCGGCTTGCATGCCACGAGCGTTTCGGCGGGAAACATCCCCCAAAGCGCGGCGACGCTTGTGCATCCGGCAGCATTGGCCGCCTGCATATCGAAGGGGCTATCGCCTATGTAGACGCACTCCTCTGGCGAGCAGTCGAGCAATTCGCATGCATGGAGAATAGGGCCGGGCTTGGGTTTGGAGTCGGGCCAGTCGTCAGCGCCTATCAAGATATCGAAGAAACTTGCGATACCGGTCTTCTCGAGACCGCGTTCGGCGAGCCAATGGCGCTTCGAGGTGACGACGCCCATGCGATAACCTGCATCTGCGAGCTTCTCGAGTGCTTCTCTCGTACCAGGAAAGGCGCCCACCCTCTCGTCATGGATAGCATCGTTGTAGGCGCGGTATATGGTCACAAGCTCTTCGGCGCGGACAGTATCGCCGTTCGTGAAGTCGAGCATTTGGTCATATAAGGGTGTGCCCACTCCCGCCATCAGCTCTTCGTCAGTGTGATTCTTCCCCTCTACCTCATTGATGGTGTAGCGCATCGACACGAGGATCATCTCATAGGTGTCGAGCAGCGTTCCGTCGAGGTCGAACAGTATGGTGCGTATTGCGCTCAAAATGGCTCTTTCTAACCGCTGACAAGTTCTAGTCAGAATCATGCCACTTTTACGCCCTCAGAAATGGCATACGTGCCAAAAATCAGAACGAACTTCTCTAGCGTTCTTTATTTATGTTCCTTATTTATCAAAGCGTGGATGGCGCCTCGAACCGGAATCTAAGGAAGCGCGTATAATTCACGCCATCGAAGGAGCACTCTATGACCCGATTCGTCGACATGCACATGCACGCGGGCTTCGCGCCCGACCCTGCTGCTCTTGCAGCCGAGCTTGCCAGCGCCGGCATCGCCTCCTTCGCCAACACCGTGACCCCGCAGGAGTACGCCCACCTCTCCCCCACGCTCACAAGCGCGCCGAACATGCGACTCGGCCTCGGTCTGCACCCGTGGTGGATTGGCACGCCCGAACTCGGCAGCCTCGATGACGCCCTTGCTGCCTTCGAGCGCGAGTTTGGCACCACGGGCTTCGTCGGCGAGGTGGGCCTCGACTTCTGGCCGAGCCGCGCATCCACGAAAGATGAGCAGCTTGAAGTGTTCACATCCATCGCACAGCTGTGCGCGGCGAAGGGCAATGTACTCGTATCGTTGCATTCCGTGAAGGCCGAGCACGAGCTGCTCGACATACTCGAAGCATCCAATTGCCTCGAGCACTGCACCTGCATCCTGCATTCCTATGGCGGTCCGTCGGACCAGCTCGCCCGTGCCGTCGAGGACGGCTGCCTCTTTTCTATCGGGAGGCGCATGCTCTCGTCCAAGCGCGGGCGCGAGTACGCGCGCATTCTGCTCGATGACCGCTTGCTCATCGAAAGCGACCTGCCCGCATCGCAGGGAGCGTCCCTGAGCGCCGAAGAGCTCGCCGCCGAGCTCGCCTGGGTCATCGATGAGCTCGCGCGCATACGCGGCGTTGGGGCCGAAAGCCTACGCGAGGCAATCAACGCGCGCAGCAAGGCGCTTCTAGGCCTCCAGACAGCTTAGGTCGACCGTCATATCCCGTGTCGGGATCTTGCTCGCATCGAAGATGCCGGCGAGCTCCCGTGCGCTCATGGGCTCGGCTTCCTCGGCCTGCCCGGCAAGCTGCGCGAGATAGCCGATGACAGTCTCGGGTGTGATGCCGCGCTCGCGCATCGAGGCAATGGTGCTGTCGCCATCGCGCTTGGACAGGCGCCTGCCATCGGCGGCAAGCAAGAGCGGATGATGCGCGAATTCGGGTATGGACGCGTCAAGCAGCTCGTAGAGCAGGATCTGGCGCGGCGTCGAGGAGAGCAGGTCGCTTCCGCGCACCACCTGCGTGACGCCGCTGGCAATGTCGTCGACCACGCACACGAGCTGGTAGGCGAACACCCCGTCGCTGCGGCGCAGGACGAAGTCACCGCATTCACGGGCGAGGTTCTGCTCGTAGGGCCCCTGTATCGCGTCGACGAAGCCTATCGTCTCGTCGGACACATGCAAGCGCAGCGCATGGCGTTGCCCGGCGGCGCGAGTCTCACGCTCGTCCGCATCCATGGAATAGCAGGTCCCGGCGTAGAGCGGCGTGCCGTCCGAGGCATGGGGAGCCGAGGCGGCGTGCAGGTCGGCACGGGAGCAGAAGCACGGGTAGATCTCGGCGCGGCTCGCGATGCGCTCAAGCGCCTCCTCGTAGGCAGGCACCCGATTGGCTTGCACGACGGGTTCCCCGTCCCAATCGATACCGAGCCAGCTCAGGTCATCGAGCAGGCCCTTCGCATAGACGGGATTCTGACAGCGCTCGTCGAGGTCTTCGAGGCGCAGCACGAAACTGCCGCCAGCCGAGCGTGCAAACGCCCAGGCGAGCAGCGCGGAAAAGGCGTTGCCCAGGTGCATGTAGCCGCTGGGACTCGGGGCAATGCGACCTCTGACCTGCGTATCCGCTTTCATGTACGCCCCTACTCGACGTAGGTCGAGCTCACGTTGTACGGCAGACCCGCAGGCATGGGCTCGATCACGATGTCCGATTCGGATGCGAGGCCATGCAGCCATTCGTTGAAGAGCTGGTCGGCCTTGACCTCAGTGGCGTCCGCGACGATCTGCTCGTAGATCTCGGGAGGAATGGTGCGGAGCACGACGGACTCGCCACCGGCGCCGACGTTGAAGGACGCGTCGCAGTAGATGAGCATCCAGACACCGTCCACGAAGACGGGTTCGGAAACGGTATCGACCTCGAGCGAACCCACGGCCTGCTGGTACTCGGTGCCCATGGCGTCGCGGTTCGCCGGCAGCGAGTTCCATCCGGCGTGCACGGCGTCACCCAATCGCTCGAATTCGCCGAGCGTGACGCGCTCGCCTGACGCCGCGAGACGGTCGCGCGCGGACTGGGCGTCTTGCTGGGAGGAAAACTGGATGTAGTACGAGTCCTTGCCGTTGTACATGGACGCGGACTCGTTTGCCTGGGCCTGGATCTCTGCCTCGGTGGGCGCGACGGCGTCGATGACCATGTTGCGCAGCTGCTCCTCGAGCAGGCGGTTGAGTTCGTTCTCGCGCCAGGACTCCTCGTCATAGCCATAGGAAGCAAGCACGCTGTCCCAGGAGTTCTCGCCGTAGCGCTGCTCGTAATACGCCTTCTCCTGGCTGATGACCTCGTCCAGATCGGTATCGCCGATCTGGATGCCGAGCTTGGCGCACTCCTGGCGGATGAGTTCCTGCGGAATGAAGACGGTGTCGAGGACGTAGGTGCGCAGGGACTCCGAGGTGTAGCCATTGGACTTGAGGAACTCGGCCCAGCCGGAATCGGTCTCGTACTGCGCGTTCTTGCTGCGGAAGCTCTCGATGAACTCGGTAACGTCGTCTTCCTTGATGGAAGCGCCGTTGACATGGGCAGCGACCTGGGGCGGCTGCGTCATGCCAAAGCAGCCCGCAAGCGCGAACAGCGAGACCAGGGCAAGCGAGAACGCAACGAGCGCGAGGAAGGGCGAAGCCGGTATGGAACGACCCCCCGTCACGCCACGCATCCGCGGCCCGCGTCGAAGGCGGTCAGGTTGGCGTCCACGGTCCGGGGCGGCACGCGCTTCGCGATGACCTCACGCCAGGTGTCTGCCGCAAACGGCAGCGCCGTGGAAAGCGCGCCCATGAGCACGACGTTGGTCGACTTGGGGCTGCCTGCCTCGCGTGCGATGCGACCGGCGGGGACCTTCACGGCATCAAGCTGGGCGAGCGCGCCGTCGATGTCCGTCGGCATGCTGCCGGTGCCAATGGCGACGCTCACCGGTTCGATGACCTCGTCGTTGACGAAGAGGCGACCGCCATCGGTGGCGAGGAACTGGCGTGCGCGCAGCGCCTCGATGGCCTCGAAGCTCACGATGACGTCAGCGCAGCCCTCGTCGCAGATCATGGAGGCCACGTCGCGACCGAAGCGCACCACCGTGGAAACGGAGCCACCACGCTGGCTCATGCCGTGAATCTCTGAAATCTTGACGTCATAGCCGCTGACAGCCGCGGTCTTGGCGAGCAGGTCGCCCGCGAGGATGGTACCCTGACCGCCAACGCCCACGAGCAGGACCGTCGTTGTCTTCTCTGCCTGCGTCATGTCACTCCCCCTCCTTCGAGATGCAACCGAACGGGCATACCTGGATGCACTGGCCGCAGCCGATGCACTGGACGGGATCGATGACCGCATGGCCATGCTCATCCGTGCCGATGACGGGACAGCCGATGCGCACGCACTTGCCACAGGCGCGGCATTCGCCCACGACGGCCACGCCGTCACGCGAACGGTCGATGAGGCGGCACGGGCTGTGGAACACGAGCACCGAGAGCTTGTCG
Source organism: uncultured Coriobacteriia bacterium (assembly GCA_948466335.1). Lineage (GTDB taxonomy): Bacteria > Actinomycetota > Coriobacteriia > Coriobacteriales > QAMH01 > QAMH01. Next base: position 75,554 of record CAOKAE010000006.1, read on the forward strand.
TTCGCGGCGGTCGCGCCCTTGAGGGCGTCCTTGACCGCGGCGTAATCCTGCGCGTCGACGCTCTCGGCCTCGTCGGCGCCGAGGGCGAGGCAGAGCGCCTCGATGTCGAGTCGCTTGCCATCGCGTACGGCAAGCGGGTTTGCGCCGCGCACCTGCTCGTGCAAGGTGATGCCGTTGCAGGGGTTTCCCTGGCAACCGGTCATGGCCGTCGTGCGGTTGTCAAGTATGCACAGCGTGCCGGCACCGGCGTTGTAGATGGTGCCGAGCAGGCTCGTGATGCCGGAATGGGCGAAGGTGCTGTCGCCGATGACGCCGACGACGGGACGCTTGTTGCGTGCGGGGACGTCGGCGAGCTCGAGGCCGTGGGCGACCGATAGCGAGGCGCCCATGTCGATCGTGGAGTGCACGGCGCTCAAGGGCGCCGTCGCACCGAGCGTGTAGCAACCGATGTCGCCGCTCACGATGGCCTTCATGTCGCGCAGCACCGTGAAGACGAGACGATGGGGGCAGCCAGCGCATAGCGAAGGCGGACGCGGCGGCAGGTCGTCGCATGGCGGATGGCCTTGCGGAAGCGCAACGCCGAAGGACTTCTTTATGAGGGCCGGCGTAAGCTCGCCTGCCTCGGGCAGCGGACAGACCGGCGGCTGCTCGGTGGCGATGCCGAGCGCATGCACCCGCTCGGCGAAGTAGTCGCAGGCCTCCTCGACGACGTAGAGATGGTCGACCGCCTCGGCGAACTGCTTGAGCTTGGCCGGCGGCAGCGGCCAGGAAAGCCCGAGCTTGAAGGTACTCGCCTGCGGCAGAGCCTCGCGCACGTGCTGGTAGACCGCACCGCTTGCGATGATGCCCACGGAGCTGTCGCGCATCTCGATGCGATTGAGGTCGGTTTCTTCCGCGAACTCGATGAGCTTGCCCGTGCGCTCGATGACGGCCTGCCTGCGGCCACGGGCGTAGGCGGGCATCATCACGTACTTGGACGCGTCGGGCGTGAAATCGCGCAGCTCGACGTCGGCACGCTCGTCTGCGCAGTCGACGAGCGACTTGGTATGCGCGATGCGCATGGATTCGCGGATCATGACCGGCGTGTCGAAGTCCTCGGAAATCTCGAAGGCCCGCTGCACGAACTCGTGGGCCTCGGCGCTATCGGCCGGCTCGAGCATCGGGATGCGCGCGAAGGCGGCATAGTTGCGCGAGTCCTGCTCGTTTTGCGACGAGAACATCGAGGGGTCGTCGGCGGCCAGGATGACGAGGCCGGCGTTGACGCCCGTATTGCAGGCGCTCAGCAGCGGGTCTGCCGCGACGTTGACGCCCACGTGCTTCATCGTCGCGAGGCTACGCGCACCGCCCATGGCGCTTCCGAGCGCGACCTCGAGGGCGACCTTCTCGTTGGGCGACCACTCGCAGTACACGTCATCGTAGGTGGACAGGTTCTCGAGGGTCTCGGTCGAGGGGGTGCCCGGATAGCCGACGCCCACGCGCACGCCCGCTTCCCACGCGCCCTGCGCGATGGCCTCGTTTCCCGACAGGAGCTTCTGCATCATAGGTCCTTTCAAGGCGCTAGCCTTCGTTTTCGAGCTCGACGATATTGGTCGCGCCGTAGGTCTGGCGCAGTTTGGGCTTCTCGATCTTGCCTGTCGCGTTGCGTGGCACCGGCGCGAAGATGTACTTGCGCGGGCGCTTGTAGCGCGGCAGCGCCTGGCAATGCTCCTCGAGCTGGGCCTCGGTCAGCTCGACATCGGGCTTGGCCTCGACGACGGCGGCGGCAATCTCGCCCAGGCGCTCGTCGGGCAGGCCGATGACCGCGACGTCCTTGACACCCGGATGCGCCGAGAGGTGATCCTCTATCTGCACGGGGTATATGTTCTCGCCACCGCTGATGACGACGTCCTTCTTGCGGTCGACGAGCCAGATGAAGCCCTCGTCGTCCTTGCGCGCCATGTCGCCCGTGAGCAGCCAGCCGTTCTTGATGGAATCGTTGGAGGCTTCCGGGTTGTTGTAGTAGCAGACCATGACACCCGGGCCCTTGACCCACAGCTCGCCGACTTCTCCGTCGGGCACCTCTTCGCCGTGGTCGTCGCAGATCTTGGCGACCCAGCGATAGCCCGGCACGCCGATGGCGCCCACGTGGTCGATGTTATCGACGCCCAGGTGCACGCAGCCGGGGCCGGTGGATTCCGACAGGCCGTAGTTAGTGTCGTACTGATGCGCCGGGAAGAGCTCCTTCCAGCGCTTGATGAGGCTTTGCGGGACGGGCTGGGCGCCGATGTGCATGAGGCGCCACTGGTCGAGCTCGTAGTCTGCCGGCTTTATGGTGCCCTCCTCGATGGCGAGCAGGATGTCCTGCACCCACGGCACGAGCAGCCACACGATGGTGCAGTGCTCCTGCGACACGGCATCGAAGATGCTCTGGGGCGTCACGCCGCGCAGAAGCACCGCCTTGGAGCCGGAGATGAGGCTGCCGAACCAATGCATCTTGGCGCCCGTGTGGTACAGCGGCGGGATGCACAGGAAGGTGTCGTCGTGGGTCTGGCCATGGTGGTTCTGCTCCATCTCGGCGGCCTGGGTGAGGCTGCGATGATGATGCAGGATGGCCTTGGGAAAGCCCGTGGTGCCGCTCGAGAAGTAGATGGCGGCGTCCTCGTCCTCGTTGAGCGGGATGGCGGGATCGGTACTCGGGTAGTTGGCCGTGAGCTCACGGTAGTTCTCGGCAAAGGTCGGGCAGTCCTCGCCCACGTAGAAGAGCAGCCTGCCATGGCTGATGTCATCGACGATCTCCTCGACGCGACCGGTGAACTGCGGGCCGAAGACGAGGATGTCGACGTCTGCCTGCTTGACGCAGTAGGCGATTTCCTCGGCGGTGTAGCGGAAGTTGAGGGGCACGGCCGTCGCGCCGCTCTTGAGGATGCCGAAGTAGATGGGCAGCCACTCGAGGCAGTTCATAAGCAGGATCGCGACCTTGTCGCCCTTCTTCACACCACGGGAAAGCAGCAGGTTGGCAAAGCGATTGGCCTTCTCGTCGAAGACGCTCCACGTGATCTCGCGCCTGAAGGGCTCCGGGTCGGTGCTCTCGATGAGGTCGTAGTCACGCCAGGTGACGTGCTTGCGCTCAAGCACCTCGGGGTTGATCTCGACGAGGGCGATTTCGTTGCCGTAGGCAGCCGCGTTATGGCGCAGGTAATCGGTGATGGGCACGGTAACCTCTATTCCCGCTCTGATGTGGACTTACTGGGTGCGCTTGAAGACCATGTCGAAGGTGCCGATCTGGACGTGCGTGCCGCAGCTGAGCTCGGCCTCGTCCACGATCTGGCCGTCGACCCAGGTGCCGTTGGTGGAACCCGCGTCGATGATCTTGGCGTTTGCGCCGTCGATGACGATGGTCGAGTTATGGCGCGAGACGGTCATGTTGCTGAGGAAGATGTCGCACTTGGGATCGCGCCCGATCGTGAAGGTGCCGTTGCCGAGCGTGAAGCTCTCGCCCGCATAGGGGCCGGAAAGCACCTCGAGCTGGGGTGTCGTGCTCTCGGCTTCGTATACCTGACCATCGACCTCGGTGACGACGGGGTTGAAGGTCTGGGTGGCCCCGACGAACTTGAAACCGCAGCGTGGGCACGAGGTATGCGACCCCTCGATGGGCTCGTTGCAGATGGGGCAGGTGAAGCTGGAGTTGGGCACGATTCATCCTTTCGAACGTCAGATCACATGACGGCTATTCTAGCACCGGAGCGCGACATGCTACGAACCGGAGCCGTAGGTCGCGGCATTGTACGCGGCGACGTAATCGCGAATGTCCATCTCGAGCGGGGCGTTCATGCCCTGGCCCGCGGTGCTCTGCACGCGCTCGACCCCGGGCGCCTGCGCGTAGATGGTGCTCTGGGCCACACACTGGTCGCCGGTGAGCACGCCGATGCAGCGCACGAGCGAGGTGATGATGGAGGTGACGGGCGAAGGGCCCATCTTGTCCTCGAGCGCGACGAGGGGCACGGAGGCGACGATGTTCTCGCCCTGGCGCCAGGTAATGGTCCCCACCGTATCGCCCTTGGCCACGCCATCGGGCTTGTCGGTGAGGCGCACGTCGATGGCGATGTCGCCGTTGAAGTCGAAGACCATGCCCTTGACCTCCTCGGCCACGCCGGCCTTGACGGTCTTGTCGAGAAAGCCACTCATGGGGGCGTCGACGAGCACCTGGTCAGGCGTCGCGAGCGTATAGGGGCGGTAATGGGTGAAACCCCAGTCGAGGAGCTTGTAGGCGTCGATGAAGCGCTGGACCTCGTCGGTGGAATCGAGCACGACGGCGTAGAGCTCCACGCCATCCTTGCTGGCGGCTGCCGAGAGGCACTGCCCCGCCTTGTTCGTGAAACCTGTCTTGATGCCGATGCAGTCGTCCCAGGTCGCGAGCAGGGCGTTGGTCGTCAGGAGCTCCTTGGGCTGGCCGCTCAGGTTGAGCGTGCACGATTTCATGGCCACGACCTCGCGGAACGTGGGATTCTGCATGGCGTAGCGCACGATGACGCTGATGTCGGCGGCCGACGAGTAATGGTCGTCGGCGTCGAGGCCGTGGGGGTTCTGGAAATGCGTGTTCTCGAGACCCATCTGCGCGGCCTTGTCGTTCATCATCTGGACGAATTCCCTCTCGCCGCCTGCGATGCCCTCGGCGATCGCCATCGAGGCGTCGTTGCCGGAATGGACGAGCAGGCCCGCGATGAGGTCGCGCAGGGTGACCTGCTGGCCGGCCACCAGCCCCGCGCTCGACTCCCCCACGGAGGCGGCCTTGGGGGATATGGTGTAGACGTCGTCGAGGTTGCCGTTCTCGAGCGCGACGATGGCCGTCATCGTCTTGGTGATGGAGGCCATGGCGCGATGCTCGTCCTGGGCGCGCGCCCACAGGACGTTGCCGGCCGCATCGACAAGGATGCCGTAGGGAGACTCGATGGCGGGGGCCTCGGTGATGTTCATGCCGCGGTCGTTGACCGTGGATTGCCCCACGTAGTCGTTGCCGTTGATGGCACCGTGGGCAGTGCCCGGCACGCCAACGTACAACGTGCAGACGAGCACGAGCGAGAGCACGATGCCGATAAACGAGGCCAGGCGCCCACGCTGACGTGCGGACACCTGTCCCTTCGAGTCTATGTCATGCGGGCGAACCTGCATGGGCCTCCTTTGCGGCTATTGCGCGGTCTTGTAGAGGTCCTCGGGATGGAGCACCTTGAAACCGGCACCTTCGAGCGCGGCGATGGCAGACTGGTCGACCTTGAAGGCGACCGTCGCGCCGTTGTCGGCATCCGCGAAGCAATAGCTGTACTCGATGTTGACATCGGCACCGTCAAGTGCGTCAAGCACGTCGGCAAGGCCGCCCGGCACATCGGGCACCTCGACGGCGACGACCTTCGTGAGGTTGGCCGTGAAGCCCGCCTCGGAGATGGCCGCGACGGCACCCTTCGGGTCATCGCAGATGATGCGCGCGATGCCGTAGTCGGTCGTGTCGGCCAGGGCCAGCGAGTGCATCTGGATGTTGACGTCGCCCAGGGCGCGGCACAGCGAGGTGAGGCGACCCTTCGTGTTCTCGAGAAATACCGTGAGCTGGTCAATCATTACTTCTCCTCCTCATCGCGCAAATCGACGATACGGACCGCCTTGCCCTCCGAACGCTGGATGGTATGCGGTTCGACGATCTTGATGTTGATGCTGACGGCAAGCTCGTCCTTGAGCGCCTGCTGCATGCGGCGCTGAAGTTCCTCGATCTTGCGAATCTCGTCGATCGGGAACTCGGGGTTGATCTCGATCTTGAGCGTGGCGATGTCGAGACCGCCTTCGCGCGTAAGCTCGATCTGATACCAGTCGGCGATTTCGGGGAAGGCCGCGCAGACGTTTTCGATCTGGCTCGGGAACACCTGGACGCCGCGAACCTTGAACATGTCGTCGGTGCGACCGTGCAGGCGCGCGATGCGGCGATGCGTGCGGCCGCAGGCGCATTCTCCGGGCATGATGCGCGTGATGTCGCGAGTGCGGTAGCGCACGACCGGCGATGCCTCCTTGGTGAGCGTCGTGATGACGAGCTCGCCCCATTCGCCATCCGGTACGGGCTCGTGCGTCTCGGGGTCGAGCACTTCGACGAGGAAGTGGTCCTCGGCAACGTGCAGACCGTCTTGCTCGTCACATTCCATGGCGACACCCGGTCCCATGACCTCGGTGAGGCCATAGACGTCATAGACCTTGTAGTTGAGCTTCTCCTCGAGATTCTTGCGGAACTGGTCCGAGAAGGCCTCGGCACCGTGGATGCCGGCCTTGAGCGTGAAGTCCTTCTTCGGGTCCAGGCCCATCTCGATGGCCGTGTCGGCGATGTGCATGGCATAGCTCGGCGTGCAGCACAAGATGGAGGAGCCCATGGACTGCAGCACCTTGATCTGGCGCTTGGTGTTGCCCGCGGACATGGGAATGGTCTCGGCGCCCACGGCAAGGCCGCCGTAGTGCGCGCCCAGGCCACCGGTGAACAGGCCGTAGCCATAGCAGACATGGACGACGTCATCGACGCCGCCGCCGGCATAGCCGATACCGCGGGCGAAGCAATCGCCCCAGGACTTGATGTCGGCATCCGTATAGCCGGACACAGTCGCCACGCCCGTCGTGCCGCTGGACATGTGAATCTCCTTCACGTCCTCGCGGGGCACGGCGAAGAGCTTGTACGGATAGGCATCGCGCATGTCCTGCTTCGTGGTGAAGGGCGCCATCTGGAGGTCTTCGAGAGACTCCACGGCATAGGGGTCGAAACCCGCCTCGTCAAAGGACTGCTTGTAGAACTCGATGTTCTCGTAGCAGTTGACGAGGGTTTCCTTCATGCGCTCGAGCTGCAGGGCCTCGAGCTCGCTCCGTTCCATGTGGGTGATTTCGTCTTGGTACGCCATGCCTCTTGCCTTCCTGAAAATCGTGCGTTCTCATATCATGCGGGGGCAGCGCCCCTTGATACCGTCATTGCGTCGCGGGTGGCTCGGCTGCCGGAGCCGGAGTCGCGGCCGGCGTGTCGGGGCCGACGGTGATGATCTCGTTTTGCGCCGAGTAGATCGAGTGGAAGGTGACGTCGTGCAGCACCGTGCCATCGGCCGCCGTGGCGAGATAGCGGATGTCGATGCTACGCCCATCCTGGCCGCTCTGCGTCATCTTGCGCTCGCCCGGCGCGAGCTCCGGGTCGACCTCGGTTATCGTGACGTACTTGTCGCCGTCTTTCCAGGTGCCGCGCTGGCAATCGACGACGCGCCCGTCCTTGGTGCCCCAGAAGCTCACCACGACGTTCTCGTCGGTCACGTTGGCCGTCATGAGCACGTAGGTCGACATGTCGTTGACCCACTTGAGGTCCGGTGACTTCCACGACACGGTCGCGTCGGCGAAGCCGTAGTCGTCATAGGACGCGATGTAGAAGTCGTGGTTCACGCGCTCCTGAATGCCCAGGCCCGAGAAGCATGCGGCGTTGAAGATGCAGGTCGCGATCTGGCATATGCCGCCGCCGAGTTGGTCCTCGTGCTTGCCGTTGACGATGACGGGAGCCGTCTGGAAGCCCTTCTCGGCCGTGCGCTCGCCCGTGGTGCCGTTGAACGACCACGTCGCTCCCGGTGCCACGAGGGAGTTGTTGATGAGGCTGCAGAGCAAGCGAATGTTGTTGATGCGCTCCGACGAACCCGAGAGCGGGATGGTCCAGGTCGCGAGGCGTTCGGTGATGCCCATGGCCTGGGCCTTCTCGGTGGTGAGCTCGGGCTGGATGGTCACGTCGACGAGCGAGATGGTGCGGCTGGACGCCGTGCTCGCATCGGGCTCTCCGAAGAGCAGGGTCTGCAGGGCAATTTCGGCAGCGGAGCGGTCCGGACCGTAGCCCTCGACGGCCGCGACGAGCACGACCTCGCCGGAGCTCGTGTCGAAGTACGCGTCGGTGGCGCCACCCGTGGCCGCCGGGCCGAGGATGCCCACGAGGTAGCGGTCGGTCTTCTCCTGGTCGACATAGGCCTGCAGGACGTATCCGGAATCCGGGTCGACCCACGACGAGGTGTCGAAATCGGAGACCGTGGTGCCGTCGGCGACTACCTTCTGGGTGCCGCTGCCGAAGACGAGCACCTCGTCGGGCGTGAGCACCTGCTGGCTGATGAGCTCGCCGAGGTCCGCGGTGTCGAGCGTCCAGGTATCGGGGTCGTGCACGATGGTGACGTTTTCGGCGATGGCGGCCTTGACGTCATCGGCAACCTTCTGGGCCGTCGCCGGCTTGATGTGCATGGGGTCGGTCTTCATCGGGATGACGAAGGGGAAGTTGTCCGGCGAGAACGCACTGGCGCTGAAGCGCTTCACGAAGGCCGGCGCGTCGACCGACCAGCCGTCGCTTCCGTTGGCGACGGACACGGCCCCATCCTCGATGCGTATGGCGCTATCCACGATGGGCAGGCCGATCTCCTGGTTGATCTCCGTCGTGAGGGCGTTGAAGCGCTCGTCGCGCACGGAAACCGTCGCGTCGAGCTTCGTGCCGCCGAACCACGAGAAGAAACGCTCGGCGACGAAGTTGCCCTTTCGCCCGACCAGGTAGGCTTCCTCGGCCAGGGCCTCGCCGTCGACGTAGGCACCGATGGTCTCGGCGGTGATGTTCCACTTGTCGATCGTGCCGTCATCGTTGATGTCCGAACCGGCCGCCGTCTCGTCGGCATGGGCCTGCTCGATGCCGCCCGTCGGGATCTGGGCACCATCGGCCGCGGCGATGTCGTTGCTCTCGTAGATGGTGACGTGCGCGTTGGAGAGCTTGGGGGAAAGTTCCTCGTTGATCTTGACCGAGGCTTCCTGGACGCTCATGCCGCCCACGTCGACGCCCTGGATCGAGACGCCCGGATGAATCCTGCCAAACGACGCGACGACGTCGACGCAGGTGTAGGCGAGCAACAGCGCGACGATGATGAACACCGGAATCATGATCTGCAAGTGCGACTTGGTATAGGCGATGAACTCGCTCGACGTGCTGAGCGTGCGCGTCTGAGGGCCGCCCTTCTCGCGGGCGCGTGCGTTGGGCGCGCCTATGGGGTTTCGCGTAAACTGGCCGCCCACCGTGCGCTTGGAACCGGACATGCGGGACTTCGCGCGCTGCTCGGCATCCGCCAGGTTGAAGCCCGCGGTGGAACCGGCGCTGCCCTGGGATGCCCAGGGAGACGACGAGCTGGAAAGGCGGCTCGGGGCGCTGGAAAGCGTACCCGCCTTGCTCGCCTTGGAGGTGGTGGTCGTGCGGGGGATCTTGGAGGCGCGCGTCGCCTTGGGAATGCGCAGGGTCTTGGACGCCTTGGCGGGCTTTGCCTGCCGTGCGGCCTTCGCGGCCTTGGGGGCGCTTTCGACCTTGGGAGCCGCTGTCGGTTTGGGACCGGGTTGCTTCACCGACTTGCGCGCCGTGGGCTTGAAGGCAGGGCTACCCGATGCGGGTCGCGTCCGCTTGCTCGGCTCTGGCTTGTTGGTCGAATCAGTCACCTGTAATCGGCTTTCCCATCGGGCAATATGTGACTGCTAAGAATACCACCAATGATGGAGGAAGCGTCCAGCATAATTAAACGATTAAGCAAAAATTAATGCTTCTGCGCAAAAGCTCCGCAGGACCTCGATACGGCCCGGTCAGGAGGCCTCTCCGAGGAGGCGGGCGCCCCGCACGACGTAGATGAGAAAGGCGATGATCGAGCATACCAGGCCGGCGTAGACGAACCAGATGCCAAGAAGCGCCTCATCCGTGCCAAATCCGGGAAGCCATCCGGGTGCTCCGGCGAGGCCCAGGCCGGGCACCAGGGGAAGCCCGAGCAGCAACAGGCAGAAGCCGACCATGATGAAGGCCGTCGCGAACTTACCGACGTAGACGACCGGTGGAACCTTGCCGACCTTGGCAAGCAGATACCTACCGCCAAGCAATAGGCACAGGTCGCGCACGATGAGGTAGACGAGTATCCACAGGGGCAGACGTCCCAGGATGAAGATGGCGATGACGCCGACGGCGATGAGCAGCCTGTCGACGAAGGGGTCGAAGAGCTTTCCGAGCTTGGATACCTGGTGCGTGCGGCGCGCCACCTGGCCATCGACCCAATCGGTCGACGCGGCGACGGCATAGACGACGAGCGCGGCGATGTGATACGGGGTGGCGAAGAGCAGCCAGAGAAAGAGCGGCAGGAGCAACAGGCGCACGAGGGTGATCACGTTGGGAGCCGTGAGCACCTTGTCGAGCACTTCCTCCTTGTCGGCATCTGTCATCTCGTCCTGCGTCATCAACGTGCTCCCCGGAAAGGCCCTACCCTATTCGCCCGCCGCATCTCCGCCGGCCGCCTCCTCGGCGGCCTTCTTCTCGGCAGCGGCTTTCTTCTTCGCCTCGGCAGCCGCGAGCGCGGCGGCCTTCTTCTCCGCGGCGATGCGCGCCTTCTCGGCCTTCTCCTCCTCGGTGAGCTCGTGGACGCGCGTCGTCTTGTTGTCCGTCGTGATGGGCGGGCGGTCCTTGAGCATCTCGAGGTCCTTGGTCGGGCACACGGCCACGCAGGCACCGCAGGCCACGCACTTGTACGGCCAGTAGGTCCAGCGCGACTCGGCCTTGTCGACGACGATGGAATCGGCCGGGCACTTGCGCTGGCACATGCCGCAGAAGATGCAGTTGTGAATGTCGATCATGTCGATCTGACCGCGCGCGTTATCGAAGGTCTCGCGGACTTCGTACGGGTAGCGCCTCGTCGGGCGCTTGGAAAACAGGCTCTTGAGCGTGAGCCCACCGAGTTTGAATACACCCATCTCTCTACCTTTCAGTGCAGCTGATGCACGGGTCGATCGTGAGAATGACCATGGGCACGTCGGCAAGCTCGACGTTGGACAGCGCCGCGACCATGCCGGCGATGTTCTGGCTCGTCGGCGTGCGCACGCGCATGCGGGCGAGGTTCTTCGTGCCGTTGCCCTTGGAGTAGTAGAAGGCCTGGCCGCGCGGCTGCTCGAGCGTGGTCATCGCCTGGGCGCCATCCTCGGGATTGCCCTTGACGGGAACCATGACCTCCCCATCGGGAATCTTGTCGACGAGCTCGGAGATGATGTCGATGGATTGCAGTACCTCGCGCACACGCACGTCGCAGCGCGCGTAGCAATCGCCGCCATCGGAGAGCACGGGCTCGAAGGCCGCGAGGTCGCCGTAGGCACCGATGCCGTTGAGTCGCTCGTCGGTGGCGACGTTGGAAGCGCGGGCGAAGGGGCCGACCATCGAGAGCTCGAGGGCCTTGTCGGTCGAGATGTGACCGACGCCCACCATGCGGCTCTTGACCGAGGAATCCTCGAGCAGGGTCTTGGCGATGGTGCGGTACTCGTCACGCAGACGCTCGAGCTTGGCCACGATGCCGGCAAGCGTCTCGTTGGAGACCTCCTGGCGAAAACCGCCGACGTCGCAGGCGGAGAAGATGACGCGGCCACCCGTGACCTCCTCGAAGATGTCGAGGACGGTCTCGCGCAGACGCCAGGCGTGCATGAACAGCGCCTCGAAGCCAAAGCCGTCGGCGAGCAGGCCGAGCCACAGCAGGTGGCTGTGCATACGGGACAGCTCGTGGAAGATGACGCGCAGGTAGGCGGCGCGATCGGTGATCTCGATGCCCATGAGCTTTTCGACGCACTCGGAATAGCCCAGGGAATGACCGAACGAGCAGATGCCGCAGATGCGCTCGGTCACGTAGACGAACTGTGTGTAGTCGCGCTTCTCGACAAGCTTCTCGAGGCCGCGATGCACGTAGCCGATGCGCGGGATGGCGTTGACGACGGTCTCGTCCTCCAGGACGAGGTCCAGGTGCACAGGTTCGGGCAGGACGGGGTGCTGCGGTCCGAACGGGACGACGGTGCGCTTACTCATGGTCAGCCTCCTTGCCCTCATCGGCGGGGCGCTGCTCGGCAGCGCGCGGGTTCATCGGGAACCTCTGGGACACCTTGTAGAACTCGCCCTGGAAGTCGAGGTTGATGCCGTAGATATCGATGCCGAACAGGTCATGGGTCTCGTTCTCGAAGACGAACGCGGCCGGGTAGAGCTCGGTAATCGAGGGGACGGACGCGCCGTCGGGAACGTTCACGACAAGGCCCGTGAGGCATCCGTCGATGGCATCGGGCGCGATGAAGGTGTAGAGGAGTTCGCAGGAGTCCTCGAGCGTCGTCGCGCATATCTGCACGAAGCGATACTCGCGCTGCCTGAGATCCGCGACCGTCTCGAAGAGCACGTCGAGCTCGACGGCCTCGAATGCGTTGGGTTGGAATCGTATCATGCTCGTCCTCCTACTCGGCATCCGCGTTCGTGCCATCGTCAACGTCGGCGACGGATGCATGCGCGCCCGTCGAGGCGTCCTTCTCGGAACGGTCCTTGTCGGCCGGATTCATCTTCATGGCCTTGGCCTTCTCGTCGAGGATGCCGACGCCGGCGATGACGGCATCGAGAATCGACTCGGGCTTGATCGCGCAGCCGGGGACGTAGGCATCGACCGGAATGACGGTGTCGACGCCGCCCAGGATGTTGTAGCAAGTCTGGTAGACGCCACCGCCGCAAGCGCAGGCACCGCATGCCACGACGACCTTCGGCTCGAGCATCTGGTCGTAAATCTGCTTGACGACCGGCGCGTTCTGGTCGTTGATGCCACCGGTGACGACGAAGATGTCGGCGTGCTTGGGGTTGCCCGTGTTGACGACGCCGAAGCGCTCGGCGTCGTAGAGCGGGGTGAGGGCCGCGAGGACCTCGATGTCACAGCCGTTGCAGCTGGAACCGTCGTAATGGATGATCCAGGGTGACTTTCCCACGTTCGACATAGCTGGCACCTCCCAATCCTAGATGAAGAGCAGGTAGACGATGTTGACCGTACCGGCGACAAGGGCGACCCACCAGGCGCTCCTGAGCATCGTCTCCCACTTGAAACGGGCGAAGTTGTTATCGATCCAAATCTCGAAGAACCAGATGACCAGCGCCACGACGACGGCCACCACACCGGCGACCCATCCCCCGGCCCAGACGACGAACATCCCGGTCCATCCGAGGAACAGGATGGTCTCGTACCAGTGCGAGAGCTCGACGAGGGCGAGCGTGCGGCCCGAGAACTCGGTCACGATGCCGCGCACGATCTCCTGGTGCGCGTGCTGGGCCATCGAGATGTCAAAGGGCGACTTGCGCAGCTTGATGGTGAGCACGTAGAGAAACCCGATGAAGATGAGCGGCAGATAGCGCACGAGGGGCATCTCGGCCGAAAGCAGGTCGGCAACGTAGAAGGAGCCGGTCGCCATGAACATGCCGATGGCGACAAGCAGCACCATGGGCTCGTAGGACATGACCTGCACGGTCTCGCGCTCGGCGCCAAGGTCGGCGTAGGGGGAACGCGAGGAGTAGCCGGCGAGGATGAAGAACAGCGCACCGAGCGTCTGGATGAAGACGCAGAGCAGGAAGTTGCCGCCGGCGAAGAACACCATGCCGGAGAGCACGATGAAGATGAGGTAGAGCCACACGTAGAGGTCCTGCGCGCCGTTGACGGTGGCGTCCTCCTTGGCGAGCAGCTTGCGGAAGTCCCACCAGGGCTGCAGCAGCTTGGGGCCGACGCGACCCTGCATGCCGGCGGTGATCTTGCGGTCAAGACCGGCGAGTATGCATCCGATGAAGGGTGCGATGACGAGGAAGGCGATGACGCCGATGATCGACCAGATCGAGAAGCCGAAGATCTCCATTACTGGTTCCCCCCTTCACTGCCCGAGGTACCCGAATCCTGGGTGCCGGACGCGGCGTTCTGGACGAACATCTGGATGAAGAGCGTGTCCATGAGGTCGTCCATGGACTCGATGCCCATGCTCTGCCTGAGCGCGTCCTTGTTCTGCTCCCAGTACTGACGGTAATACTCGTAATACTGCTGGTAGGTGTTGAAGTCGATGTCGTTTTGCTCCCAGAGGCTGTCCTCGTAGGAATCGCGCGCGGCGGTGATGCCCGCAAGCGTCTCGGATTCCGCGGCGACGGACTGCGTGACGAAGGCAAAGGAGCCGAAGATGAGCGTGAGCGAAACGACGAGGCCGATGAGCACCATCTTCTTCTCGCCGAAGATGTCGCCCATGTACCAGTTGCGCTGCGTGGCGGCGCTCACGCCGTTAAACGAGTTGCGGAAGGTACGGGCGCTCTCGTCCACGCCAACGCCGGAGAGGTACACCGGCGCGATGCGCTTCTTCGTGCTGCCCGAAAAGCCGAGGAAGATGACGGCGATGACGAGCGCGATGACCGCCATGATCCACAGGTCGCCGATGGGAATGGCGTTGGAGGCGACGCCGAACATGGTCTGCAGGTACGGGGCCACGACGGATACCGAGATGAGCGGGAACCCGATGCAGCAACCGACCGTGAGCACGGTCATGAGGCCGAGGCTGGCCCATTCGCTGCGGTACACGGTGAGCTCGACGTCGGCGGCGTCGTTGTTGGCGATGGCGAGGATCTTGCCGAGCCACTTGGTCCAGAACATGAAGGTCGCGGCAGAGCCAAAGACGAGCAGCATGAGCAGGATGACGTTCTCGGACTGCGCGAAGGACTGCAGGGCGGCCCACTTCGAGACGAGCATGCCGAAGGGTGCGATGAACATGCCCATGATGCCGATGGCCATAAGGCGGGCCAGGCGCGGCATGCGCTGGAAGAGGTCGTCCATGTCCTCGATGTTTCGGCTGCCGATATGGTGCTCGGCGGTGCCGACGCACAGGAAGAGCAGCGACTTGGCCACCGCATGGAAGATGAGCAGGAAGATGGCGGCCCATATCGCGCCGTCACTGCCGACACCGGCGCAGGCGACGATGAGACCCAGGTTGGAGATGGTGGAGTACGCCAGCACGCGCTTGGCATTGGGCTGGCTGATGGCCGCGAGCGCGCAGAACAGGAAGGTCGCGATGCCGACGGTCATGACGAGGAAGCCGGGAATGGTGAAGCCGAGGCACGGTGAGATCTTGATGAGCAAAAAGACGCCGGCCTTGACCATGGTCGACGAGTGCAGGAGCGCGGACGTGGGCGTGGGTGCCACCATGGCGCCGAGCAGCCAGCTCTGGAAGGGCATCTGCGCGGCCTTGGTGAACGCCGCGAGCGAGAAGAGCAGCAACGGCGCGTAGGTGATCACACCCATGCCGCTCGCGGCCAGCGAGAGCGTCGTGGCGATGAACTGGTCGAGCTCCATGACGCCGTAGAAGCTACCGATCCACACGAGCGCACCGGAAAACGCGATGCCGCCGATGAGGTTGAGGACGATCTGCAAGAAGGAGTTGTCGATGGCCTCCTTCGTGCGCGTGTAGCCGATGAGCGCGAACGAGCAGACGGTTGTGATCTCCCAAGCGCATAGCATCCAGGTGAGCGCGTTGGAGAACACGATGGCGAACATGGCGCCGAGGAAGGCGAACATGACCGAGAAGAAGATGGGACGACGGTCAGGGCCGTCGTTGTGGGCCTCGTGTACGCGCATGTAGCCCAGGCCGTAGACGATGATGCCCGAACCCACGATGCCGATGATGAGCGCCATGATGATCGAGAAGTTGTCGATGTAGAGCTCGTTGGCGACGTTGACGTCATGGGCGACCGCAAGGTCGA
Source organism: uncultured Coriobacteriia bacterium (assembly GCA_948466335.1). Taxonomy (GTDB): domain Bacteria; phylum Actinomycetota; class Coriobacteriia; order Coriobacteriales; family QAMH01; genus QAMH01. Next base: position 91,134 of record CAOKAE010000006.1, read on the forward strand.
GATAGGCCGCCAGCCCAAGCTGAATGACGGCGAGCACGACGGCGAGCGGCTTCTTGTAGTAGACGCCCTTGACAAAGATGTAGAGGCACAGGCCCACCTCGATCACAAGCGCCGCATAGTCGATGAACAGGGCGACGCCATCATCGATGGCATAGACGTGCGTCTCGGGTGACAGGAACTGCGTCGCGCAGAAGATGCTCCCGCATGCGATGACGAGCGCCCCCACCACGGTGATGTAGCTGCGCGCCCTATCGCCGCGCACGAACATCAGCATGAGGGCGACGAGCACGGGAAACAGGATGAGAAACGCAATGGTCGCGATCCCGATCTCCATCGGTACTTCTCCCTTCCGAACTGCAAACGGAACAATCCGCTTCGCACATAGTAATTCGACTACTTTAGTTCAGTGGAGAGGTTTTGGGACGAGAAAAACGGCGAGTGCGCCCAATGCCCTCCCCCAGCGCATACGCGAATCACACGATGCCGGGGAAGCCAAGCTGGCGCAGCGCCTCGAAGAGCACGATGTTGGCGGCGTTGGAGAGGTTGAGCGATACGGCATCCGGGTCGGCCGGGTCGCCCGAGGGTCCCTGGGTCGTCGCCGGGGACAGGCCCTCGCGCTCGAGCATGGGGATGCGCAGGCAGCGCTCAGGATGTGCCGCCAGAACCTCGGTATCGATGCCGACGGACTCCCTGCCGAACATGAGATAGTCGCCGTCCCCATAGGAGACCTCGTGATAGCACGCGCCCCCGTGCTTCGTGAACATCCAGGGGTTCGCCCCGGGGTTCCTCCCGAGGAAATCGGCGTAGTCCTCGTAGACGACGAGGTCGATGTCGTGCCAATAGCCCATGCCGCTGCGGCGCACCATGCGGTCGTCGAGGGAGAAGCCGAGCGGGCCGATGAGGTGCAGGCGCGTGTTGGTGAGCACGCAGGAACGGCCGATGGTGCCGGTGTTGGCGGGTATTTCGGGCTGATACAAGACGACGTTGAGCATGGCCTTCTCTCTTCTAGAGCACGAGTTCGAGCGTCGAGCCCGAACGGGTCTTGGTGACTTGGATCTGGCGCGTGATACGCTCCCTGAGATCGGGCACGTGGCTTACGATGCCGATCATGCGGTCATCGGAGCTCAGGTTGCCGAGCACTTCGACGGCGAGCTGGCATGTGTCCTCGTCGAGCGTGCCAAAGCCCTCGTCCACGAACATCGCGTCGATGTACATGCCACCGGCCTGCGCCATGATGACATCGGAAAGCCCGAGCGCCAGCGCGAGCGAGGCGAGGAAGGTCTCGCCGCCCGAAAGCGTCTCGGACGGACGCAACATGCCCGTGTAACGGTCGAGCACGTCGATTTCGAGGCCGGCGCTCGCGCGTCTGTCGCGGCCGACGTCGCGATGCACGAGGCTGTAGCGGCTTGCCGACATGACGTGAAGCCTCTCGTTTGCCGCAGTGAGCACCTGGTCGAAGTACGCGCCTTGCACGTAGGTCTCGAAGGCGACCTTGCCGAGCTTGCCCGCGATCTTGCCGCTGCCCAGGCGCGCGAGGTAGTCGATGGAGACGAAGCGCTCCTCGAGCTTCCCGATGCGCGTGGCATGGCGCTTGATGGCCTCGAGGCTATCTGCGTGCTTTGCCACGAGCGCCTGCGTCGCGGCAAGATCGTCCGCCAGCGCCTCGTCGCGCGCGGCAAGCGCGGCGCGGTCGTCGCGCAGCTGCGCCACGTCGAGCTCGTCGCTCCCCTCCTGGGTCTCGAGCGCCGCCTTGAGCTTGGCCTCCTGCTCGGCACGGGTCGTGACGAGCGTGTCGGCCTGCGCACGTGCGGCCTCGAGCGCATCGTCCATCTGCTTCAGGCGTCCCTTGAGCTCGGCCAGCGCATCCTCGGCAGACTCCTTGCTCTCGTGGGCAAGCGACGCAAGGCGCGTCTCGAAGGCCGTCTTGGCCTGGGCGCATTCCACGGCAAGCCGGGAGACGCGTGCCTGGAGTTCTCGCTCCTTGAACGCGAGCTCTTCGACGCTCGCGTTCATCTTCCCAATCTGCGTCTCGAGCTCCTCGAGCCGCTTGGCATCACGAGCGCAGGCCTTCTCGTCGGCAGCGAGCGCGGCGAGCTCGTCATCGACCTGCGCAAGTCGCACGCGCAAGGCCGCTTCCAGGTCATCGGGGGCCGCATCGAGGAGCGTCTGCGTGCGCTCCGAGACATCGGCGCGCGCGGATTCCGCATGGGCGGCGACGGTTGCGGCCTGCACGGCGGCCTCATCGCGATGCGTGCGCGCGGTATCGAGCGCGGAGGCGAGCTCTTCGAGCTGCGCATCGCTCGGCGCGCCATCGCCTCGAGTCGCGAGCCGGGGATGCTCGGTCGAGCCGCACACGGGACATGGCTCGCCCTCCCCGAGCGCCTCTGCGAGCATGCCCGCCCGGTCGGCATTGTAGAGACGCTGGGCCTCGAGCTGCGTGCCACTCGCCTGGGCAAGCGCATCCTCGGCCGCGGCAAGCTCTCCCTGCTTCACGCGTAGGTCGTCTTCGAGCGCGATGAGGCGCACGCGCGCATCATCGAGGGCGGCAAGCTCGCCGCGAGACGCTTCGAGACGCTCGCGCAAGGCGGCATTGCGCGTCTTACGCAGCTCCACGTCACCGAGGGATGCCTGCTCCTCGACGCTCGCATCGAGCTTCGAGCGTTCCCGCGCCTGCTTCGCGCCCGCCTCTTCGAGCGTGCGCTGCGTCTTGTCCCGCTCGCCCTCGAGCTTCGAAAACCTGGTGCGTTCTGCCTCGAGTCCGTCGTAGTCATCAAGCGAGCCCTCAAGCGTATGGACCTGCGCGCGCAGCTCGTCGCGCTGGGGCGCCTCGGCGGCAAGCTTGTCGCGCCGCGCGACAGCTGCGGCAATGCGCTCGGCATTCTCGTCGAGCCATGCACGGGCCGCGATGACGTTGGCCTTGGCCCTCTCGTGGGCCTCGGTCGTACCCAACGCCGTGTCGAGCGTCGCCTGCTCCTGCCGCAGCCTTGCCTGCTCCTCCTTGAGCGCGCGTACGTGGCCCTTCTCGGCCCCGAGCGCTTTCTCGAGCAGCAGCTCGAGGTCATGGCCGTGCGCGGCGCCATCGGGAAGTTCCATGAGCTCGTCGTACCGGGCGGCGAGTTCTTCGTCACGAGGACGCGCCATGCGCTCGATCTCGCCCTCCATGGCAGTGCGCGCGTTGGCCATGTCGGCTTCGAGGGCGCGCCGCCGCTCGTCGAGCAAATCCTGCATGCGTGCGTAGAGCTGCGTGCCGAATATCTCGCGGAACAGCGCCTCGCGCTCCTTCGTCTTTGCGTTGAGCACGGCCGCGAAGTCATTTTGCGCGATCATGACGATGCGGCTGAACTGGTCGGCGTCGATGCCGAGCAGCTCGATGATGTGCGCCGTGACATCGGAATCGCGCGAGGCGAGCGAGACGCCATCGGTAACGTCCTCGAGAAACGCCTCGGGCTTGACCTCCGTCATGCCCTCCCCGCGCTTCTTGGGACGCGCCTGCGCCGGGGCGCGGTACACGCGGTACTCATGGCCCCCATGCTCGAAGGTGAGCTCGACGGACGTGAGCTCGTCGGGTGCGGCATGGTCGGAGCGCATCTCGCGTGCCTCGCGCAGCTCGCCGCTCGTCTGCCCGTACAGGGCGAACTTGATGGCATCGAATATGGTGGTCTTGCCCGAGCCGGTCGGCCCGCAGATGAGAAAGAGGCCGTGACCGATGGCGGCAAAGTCCACCGTCTCGCGCTCGGCATAGGGCCCGAAAGCCTGCATGGTGAGCATGAGGGGCTTCACGAGATGACCTCCTCGATGCATGCGGCGACGATCCCGCGTTCGTCATCGGTAAGCTCCGTACCAGCTTGTTGCTCGTAGAACGCGGCGAAAAGCTCGAGCGGGCTTGCCTTTTCCATGCCGTCGACTCGCTCGCGCGCGTGCGATTGCGGCACGTCGAGCCGCTCCCAGTCGAGACGCAGGATGTTGGGGTACAGCGCGCGCAGCTTGGCCATGGCATCGGGTAGGCTTCTGTCGGTAAGCGTGACCCGCATGTAATCGAGCGGGTTTCCCTCATCGATGCCGGCACGCAGCTCCTCGTACGACGCGCGCAGCTCGCGCATGTCATGCAGGGGCGCAAGCAGACGCGTGCCTATCTCGACCTGTCCGTCCTCGATGGAGATGACGATCGCGCTCTTCTCGTGACGCACCTCAGAAAACGAGTACTTGAGCGGGCTTCCGCTATAGCGAACCCGGGGGCGACCCACGTGCTGGGGCCCGTGCAGATGTCCCAACGCCACGTAGTCGTAGGCATCGAAGGCAGACACGTCCACGTTATCCGTGCCGCCGACGTTGACGACCTCGGAATCGCAGGTCGCAGGCTCGCTACCCGACGCCGTCACGAACTGGTGCGCGACGAGGACGTTGACGGCATCCTCGGCGAGCTCGTCTGCAGCAAGGGCGGCACGTACCGCATCATCGTGCGAGCTGATGGCATCGGCCGCATCCGGCAGCGCCATGCGCACGTCGGTTGGCCGCACGAAGGGTAGCAGGTGGATGCAGACGCGCTCGCCGTCTCGCTCGAGCGTGAAGCGGTCAATATGCCCGTCGAAGGCCTTGGCGATGTGCAGGCCCGACGAGGCGAGCAGGCCTGAGCAAAACGAGAGCTGCTGGGGCGAGTCGTGGTTGCCGGGAATGGCGAACACCTCGATGCCCGTCTCGCAAAACGCCGAGAAGAGCCTTTCGCAGGTCTCGAGCGCCTCGCGCGACGGAATGGGCCTGTCGAAGACGTCCCCGGCTATGAGGACGGCGGCAACCCCCTCTTCGCGGGCAATCGCGACGAGCTGGCCGATGACGTGGGCCTGTTCCTCGATCATCGATAGGCCGTTGACACGTTTGCCGATGTGCAAGTCGGCGATGTGCAGGAGCTTCAAGAGCTATAATTCCTTGTAGTAGAGCATGCAGTGGCAATAGCCCTCGTAGGTAGGGTCGGCGATCTGCTCGCGAAACTCCTCGCACATGCAGTAGTTTTCCTCGATGGTGTGTATCTTGCAGGGACAATAGCCCTCTCGCTTGAGAATGCCCGCACGTATCTTCTCGACGTGCTCGCGATCCTCGTTCATCCTGATTTTCACGATGGTCCTTTCCGCGACAACGCGTCGAGCTTAGCACGCGGAGCAATCGCGTGCACGTGACGCCCGTTCTCTACTCGGTCGTTGTGGAAGCAGCAGGCGCATCGAAGACGCCGGCGCAATGCGGGCAGCGCGTCGCTCCGACCTTGACGTCCTCGAGGCAATACGGACACGTCGGGATGACGGGTTCATCGCCGGGCTTCCTGCCCATGCTCCGCATCTTGTTCACGGCCTTGACCAGGCAGAACACGACGAAGGCGATGATAAGGAAGTTGATGCAGGCGCTGATGAACGACCCGAAATCGATTTCCGTTCCCGGAATGACGAGGCCACCGACCTCACCATTGCCGCCGGTGACAAAGTTGATGAGCGGCTGGATGATGTCAGAGGTAAGTGCCGTGACGATGGCGGTCAGCGCGGCACCGATGATGATGCCGACGGCCATGTCCATGACATCGCCCTGATTGATGAACTCCTTGAACTCCCTGAAGAAACTCATGATTCTCTCCCTGCTCCTCAGCGGCACCCGTGCCGGATATATCTATCTCGTCTCCGTATTATATGCGAGGAAGAAGAGAAAGAGGGAGGCTTTTGTGCAAAAACGAAAGCGCCCGAGGAAGGTACAATGCGTACCGTTCGGGCACTTTACAGTAGATATTTTACCAGATGCCGTCAGGCTGTGGCTTGCCTGGAATCTGGGTCTGCGTCAATAGCCGCAAGCACCCTTTCCATCACCTCGGGAGGAACCATCGAGAGATCTATGTCGTTGATATCATAGTTGTTGGTATCGTCGCATACCATATAAATCATCTCATCATCTGTGCTCATCTCATCCTCCTCCAATCCACATGTTTGCCGCTATCTTCTTTTACGGCGTCTCTTAGTGCTGCTGATTCGGCAAAATCGCCCAGATAATCTTTATATCCATTATAAGCATCGGCTAATTTGTCAGCAAACGTCGAATCGTCCACCGACACATACCAGACAGATCCATCATGCCCGATGACAACAGAGGCAACCACAATCTCATACTCCGCTGCCGTCATCACATCTCGAAACGACGGCTGGTAGCTCATCGGATGGTTGTGAACCAGAACGACGCCGCTTTTGCACGCCAATATTTTATTTATATCCGATTCGCGAAACGCAGTTCTCCTACGCACCGTCGGCGATGCATCCAAATTGTCAGTAACCATCGCCCCCGTACGCGCATCGATGGCAACGAGATGCTCGTACTCTGTGCCATCGGTAACGGACAGGATGCGACCGGCCTGGCGATAGGCGGCCTCAGCGACGGACGCCGGCAGCGGCATCTCGCGAAAGGCGTCGTGGTATCCCTTTGTGTTGACGTCTGGCGATACCGACAGGGCGTTCGCGCTCTGCCCCAACCTCACCAGCGGTTCCTCGTGCCTCACGACTGCTCTCTCCTCCCTCGCGGAAGACGGAAAGCCAATCGTATCGGGCGAATCTAACAATTTCGCCGAGCGTTCGTGGTCGAATCTCCGACTTTTTACAGCCGAAGTTCCGACATCGCGCCGAACGTTTTCGGAGTGAATTCGGGCAAATGTGACAGGTGCCAGGCATCTGTCACCTCACGCATCTTGCCATCTGCCTCCATCCCAAGGCGGCGAAGATCACGAAACAGGGAAGATAGAGGATGAGATAGCGCGCACGGCACTCGAATATCATGAGGAAGAGGCTGAGGAAAAGGAGCGTAAGGCAGATTACGGCAACTTGGTTTCCTCTCTTCTGCTGGCTAAAGCAGGCGATTGTCACGCCGATGAGAATGGCAAACCAAGTCACCTGCGCGATTGGCGCAAAGGGCGCCTCCGAGAAAGGCTCCCCTATTCCGTAGATTTTCGAGATGAAGCTATCCGCATTCGGCGTGCTTCCCCAGAAGCCTCCCTCACAAGCCCAGGCCATGGTGCCATCCGCGTAATTCGTGCACGTCTTCCTGACAAGAAGGCCGGCCACGCCCAAGGGCCCGGCATCATGGACCCGCTGCCTCCAGATTCGCAAGTTGGCTTCCTGCCGCTCTTGCTTGGTGGGATGGGAGAAGGATTCGTCAACATCATCACCCGAATAGCCTCCTCCTTCGGGATTGAAGCCCATCATGAGATAGTGCGTCGGAGTAAAGGCCATCTCCTCATCCACGTCGAGCCCGATATCGCTTACGGAATGCGCGAGGGAAAGCCCCAGGAAGGCGGCAAGAAATACGGCGCAGGCCGCTAGCAGGACCGTGCGCAGCTTGGCCCCCAAGGGACGCCTTGGGACATCGCCTTCAGCACGAGCAGCGCGGTCACGGACGAACGCCACGATCCATCTGGCCCCATACACGCATACGGCGGCAACGAGGACAAACACGACTGTAGGCTTGATGAAGTAGCCCACAGCCGCAGCAAAAGTCATTCCGAAGACCTTGAGGAAGCGCTTGTCCACGCACACGAGAAACCACAGGAACAAGGTGGGCCAGGGCATCGCATAGGTGTCAGAGTAAGGGACGAGTATCCAAGGGGAAAGCCCGATGAAGAACGATCCCAGGAGGAACGTGGCATAGCCAACGCCGAAGCCTCCCAGGCGCTTTCCAACGAGGGCCGCCAATGCGACAGAGACGCTCACGTTCAGGCAGCTGACAAATGTCAAAAACAGGTAGCCGTCATCGAATCCGATGAGATTACCCAGCTCGATAAGGCGAGCGAACAAGCCTGCCAGGAAATGCTGGTTGGGGTACATTTCGAAGTACCACTCCCACCACGCGACATTGTCGACGGCGGTGAGTATGCCCACATCCCATTCCGTGAGAAACCAACTGTTAGCAAGGATGACAAGCTGAACGAGAAGAAGAATGAAGGTACCAGCCCCTACGACGGCCCTGAAGATGCGTCGATGGCAAAGCGGCCTTCCCTTCCCTAACTGCGCAAGTAAGCTCAAGAGAAAGGCCGTCCCCACGCCCGTCAACGCGGCAACCAGAAAGTACAGAGGATTCATCAGGCTGAATACGGGCTTGTTAGAAAAGCCAACGAACGGCGCAACAAACACGACGCACACCAAGACATAGAGCAGGTAGAACCCCATGGCCTTCTGGCAAAAGCCGAGCTGCCGAAAAACGGCCCCAACGCTATGCGGCATGCGCCCCTCGCTTCTCTGAACTTGCTTCTCCGGTTCTCTCGGCGACGATGAAACGAGGACGGCGCTTGGCCTCGACATATATCTTGCCGACATACTCGCCAATCACCCCGAGGCAGAGCAGCTGGAGCCCTCCGATAAAGCCGACCACGCAAATCGTCGAGGCCCATCCAGCGACAGTGTGGCCGAGAAGGGCGGACACGATAGCCCATACGATGGCAACGAAGCTCAGGGCACTGAAGACGATGCCTAGTGCGGTGATGATGCGAATGGGCTTGACCGACAGGCTCGTCACCCCGTCCACCGCCAGCGATATCATCTTCCTCAGCGGGTAGTGGGACTTCCCCGCCTCACGCTCATGTCGCTCGTATTCCACAGTCGTCGACGGGAAGCCCACGAGCGGCACAAGACCGCGCAGGTAAAGGTTGCTTTCGGAAAACTGCGCGAGGCCCTCGAGCGCGCGCGAGCTCAAGAGGCGGTAGTCGGCGTGGTTGAAGACGACGTCGGCCCCGAGCTTTTCGAGGATGTGGTAGAACCCCTCGGCCGTGGCCCTCTTGAAGGCGCCATCGGCCTCGCGTGAGGAGCGCACGCCGCAGACGACATCGGAGCCCTCTTCGTAAGCGTCGACCATCCTCTCGGTCGTGCGGATGTCGTCCTGTCCGTCGCGGTCGAGGGTTATGCAGATATCGCACCTGCCGCGAGCTTCCATCAGCCCCGCGAGCAGTGCGCTCTGGTGCCCGTAGTTGCGCGAGAGCGAGATGCCCGCGTAGCGGGGTCCGGATGCGGAGAGGTCGCATATGATTTTCCACGTATCGTCCGTCGACCCGTCGTCCACGAAGAGGATGCGGCTATCGGGCGCAACCTTGCCATTCTCGATGAGCAAATCGAGCTCTTCAAGAAACTGCGGGGCGGTGAGCCTGAGGCAATCGCCGCCCGACGAGCCCTCGTTGTAGCAGGGCACGATGAGCCAAAGCGATGGAAGCTGAGTATTCATGACGCATTTCTTTCCCGTGGGGGCCACATGAACGGCCCCCACGGTGCTTATGACCCTCTAGATGCAGAAACCGGGGACAACGCCGTACAATTTAGGTGAGAAGTCCATGCCAAAGTCGGAGCCCGGTGAGCACAGCTTGCCGTCATCCGGCACTCCTATGAAACTGCCCGTATATTGAAAATTCGAAGAACGGCTCCACCACTCTTCTAAAGAGCCATCGTAGTCCTTCGACAGAATGCCGTTTTCCTCGTTCCCATTGACGTTCATATCACGGAATAGCTTGTATTCGGTTCCTTCGGCGTTAAGAACGTCTCTAAAAGAGTCACGTACTATCCTATTTACAAACGAATCTCCAAGCGTTCCATAGAGTTCTGCTATAGAGTACAGCCAGAGCGAGTCGGATGTCACCGTTACCGCGGAGACATTCTCGGCGGAGGATCCCGTATTGTTGGTAAGCTTGTCCACGGGAACGACAACGTCCTTCAGGTCATCCGGCAGAAGTGCTAACCCGTCCGAATTAAGATATGAGCGCATGTCCGACGCCTCCCAACCACCAGATTTGGTGTCGTTCGAATTCATCGCATGCTCGCCGACGGAGTCCTTGAAGATGAAGGTGATGCCAGCCTTGCCGCCAGCCGTCTTGTTGTCATGAGCGAAACCTGCCACCTGTACCGTAGCCGTCTTTCCGTTCGTCAGGTTCACGGTCTTGGTCTGCGTTCCGTCGAGCTTGCCGTCCGCAGTCGTGAGGCCGTAGCCCTTGGCAATTTCGATTGCCGCGTCTTCACCGGATGCCTGCGCAATCTCATCGGAAATCTTCGACAATTCTTCCCAGCTGTACTTATCGAGCGGCTCTTTTGGGGCACTGTTCTTTGACGACGAAACGCTCGCTGAGGAGCCGGCGCTTGACGAGGAACTGGGGGCCGACCCTCCTCCGCAGCCCACGAGCGCGAACGCCAGCGCCAGCGTCATTGCTGCGACGACTGTCAGTGCAAACGCTCTCGGCATATTTATCTTTCTTGTCTTTTTGCAGCTCATTGCTTTTCCTTTCGTGCTGTTCAGCCAATTGGATGAATTGGCGTGATTGGATTAGATACAGAAGAAGGGAACGACACCCCAAGAAGCTTCTGCTCCGCCCTCCATGGGGCTACCTCCAGATTGCAACTCGAAATCATCGTCAGTTTGTGGTGCTGGCGAGCGCAGCCACCAGTAGCTCTTTTCGCATTTTCGCAAAAAATCAGACTGATACCTGTCTCCGGCTTGTTCTATGTCTTCAAAAATCTGGTATTGCTTCCCTTCGGCATTGAACACAGTGGCTATATTTCTGCCTATCTGCGGGTTCACTTTTGAGGCCTTATCTATACCAACATTTTGGCCATACATTTCTACGGCAGATACAAGCCACAGCTTGTCTGAAGTCGTCGACACGGAAGCGTCACTCTTAGTCTTACCAGCGTTGTTAGTTTTCTTATCCACCGCAACAATTACCTGTTTCAAATCGTCGGGCAACTGTGCAAGCACATCAGAATTGAGATACGTGCGCATCTCTGATTTTTCCCATCCGCCTTTGTTGGTATCCTTTGAATTCATAGGATGTTCACTAACACCATCCCTGAAGATGAAAGTGATGCCGGCTTTACCACCACCCGTCTTCGTGTCATGGGCGATACCAGCAACCTGCACGGCGGTCGTCTTGCCGTTGGCCAACACGACGGTCTTGGACTGCTTGCCATCGAGTTTGACATTCGCGGTTGTGAGGCCGTAGCTTTTAGCAATCTCGATAGCGGAGGTCTCATTTGGCGCGGCTGCAATCTCGTCCGAGATTCTTGACAGTTCCTCCCAGCTGTACTTGTCAAGAGAATTGCTCGACTTGGCTTTGCTCGAGGATGAGGCACTCGATGACGAACTGCTGCTTGCCGACGAGCTGGGGGCCGATCCTCCTCCGCAGCCCACAAGCGCGAACGTCATCGCCAGCGTCATCATGGCAGCAATCACCGCCACCAACACCTTTCCCATCCTCGTTCTACCTGTCTTCTCGTAACTCATAGCCCTTCCTTTCCTCACGATGAGACAACGTCGGATACTCGACCTGGCGCAGACACACGAAGACAATCCGCATATACGCGAAGCCAGAAAGTACCTATTCCCTTGTTTTTGATTGAGATTTGCGAGGCGCAGCCCCGCGCAGATGACGTCCTAGAGTGCCAACGAACAAGCGGGTCTAGAGGCGAGACCCCCCCCCCATGCTCATGTATGTCCCAACGGCTGTCGTCACGGCGTGCAATCTAGCATAAATGAAAGGAGACAAGTGGATTGTCGAATAAAGCGAAAGCACCGGCGGTAGGAGCAATGCGCCCCGTGCCAGTGCTTTGGCACGAACATAATACCATGCAAGAGACGAGCTAATAAAACGAAAGCCCCCGAGGAAGGTGATGACTCACCGTTCGGGGACTTTTACAGAGCATAGTTTAACATGGACAAGAGAACCGAGGCGGTAGGGACCCAATTGTCACCGTGCCTCGGTTCTAGTAGCGAAAGCACCGGCGGTAGGAGCAATACGCCCCGTGCCAGTGCTTTGGCTCGTATATCATACCATGCATGAGACGAGCTGATGAAGCGAAAGCGCCCGAGGAAGGCACAATTCGCCTCCTGTCCCTTTCTTTACGCCGCCTGCTCTTCGGCGACGACGAGCTCGCGCTGCCCGCCCTTGCGCGTGAGCAGATAGAACACCGGCGTATCGAGCGCCGCGAGGATGAACTTACAGACGTATTGCCCCACCATCATCGCGAGCAGCGTCGGCAGCATGGCCGCGTCGAACGCCCACCCCATGCCGATACCGAAGGCGATCGTGATGTAAATGACGGTGTCGATGGCCTGCGAGCTCATGGTCGAGGCGTTATTCCACACCCAGCGCCACGCCGTGCTCTTGCCGCGGGCGAGGAAGAAGTTGCGAATCTTGTGGAACACGAAGACGTCCCAGCTCTGGCTCGTGAGGTACGCGAGCAGCGAGGCGATGACGAAGACGACGTTCTGGCCGAGCAGCATCTCGTAGGCACTCTGCATCTCGGGGCTCGCGGCCGGCAGCATCTGCGCCACGGCGATGAGGCAACAGGCAATGACCTGGCAGACGAAGCCCCACTTGACGATGAGCTGGGCTTCCCTGCGCCCCCAGATCTCGCCGACCACGTCGGTCATGAGGAAGGTGAGGAAGTAGCAGATGACCGCGCTCGGAACGACGACCGCCGTGCCGAAGAGCGTGACTCCCGTCATGATCGTCTTGGCCGCCACCATGTTCGAGACGACGAGCGCAATGGCGAAGACCATGCCGCAGAGCATGAGGTTTCTATCAGTCTTTTGCATCATGATTCCTTAGTGTTTTTAACGCTGGATGTTGCGAACAGCGCCACCGCCGAGGCGATGGATTTGCAATACGGCGGCCATGATAGCACAGCAACAGGTCCATGGGGACACGGAGCATCGCGGCGTACGGACCTCCTCTCGACAGTCGCTTCCCGACGGCCCGCTTCGCGGTCCTTACGGCGCGCT
>CAOKAE010000007.1 GCA_948466335.1 uncultured Coriobacteriia bacterium
GCAGGGGGGGGGGGCCCCTTTTCCCCGTTCCCGTTTGCTTGGGGCCTGGGGGCCCGCCCCGGGGCAACTGGACCCATGTGCCACGGTGCCTGACCCCCTGACACATCGCCAACTGCGTTAGAATGGAAATCATGGACCGCTCGCACATCAGGAACTTCTCGATCATCGCGCATATCGACCACGGCAAGTCGACCATCGCCGACCGCATTCTCGAGATGACCAACACGGTCGCCTCGCGCGACATGGTCGAGCAGGTGCTCGATTCCATGGACATCGAGCGCGAGCGTGGCATCACCATCAAATCGCAGGCCGTCTGCGTGTTCTACGAGGCCGATAACGGCGAAACCTATCAGTTCAATCTCATCGACACGCCGGGTCACGTCGACTTCACCTACGAGGTATCGCGTTCCCTGGCTGCCTGCGAAGGTGCCGTGCTCGTCGTGGACTCGACCCAGGGCGTCGAGGCGCAGACGGTGGCCAACGCCCTGCTCGCCATGAACGCCGACCTCGAGATCATTCCCGTCATCAACAAGGTCGACCTGCCCGCCGCCGATCCCGAGCGCGTGCGCGCCGAGATCGAGGAGGGCCTTGCCATCCCCGCCGACGAGGCGGTGCTCACGTCGGGCAAGTCGGGCATTGGCGTGCATGACCTGCTCGAGGCCATCGTCGAGCGCATTCCCGCGCCCCAGGGCGACGCGGATGCCCCGCTCAAGGCGCTCATCTTCGACTCCTACTTCGATGCCTACCGTGGCGTCGTCGCCCTCATCCGCATCGTCGATGGCTCTATCAAGGCGCGTCAGAAGATTCGCTTCATGGCGACGAAGAACGAGTGCGAAGTCGAGGAAGTGGGCGTGCGCCGCCCGGCAGAGACGCCGGTCGAGGAGCTTAAGAGCGGCGAGGTCGGCTATTTGGTCACGGGTCTCAAGGACCCGCGCATGGTCAAGGTCGGCGATACGGTGACGCTCGCCAAGGGCGGCGCAACCGAGCCCCTGCCCGGTTACCGCGACGTCAAGCCCATGGTCTACACGGGCCTCTTTCCCATCGACGCAGACCAATACCCTGCGCTGCGCGATGCGCTCGACAAGCTCACCCTCAACGACCCGGCGCTCGTCTACGAGCCCGAGACGAGCCAGGCGCTTGGCTTCGGCTTTCGCGTGGGATTCCTCGGCCTTCTGCATATGGAGGTCGTCAAGGAACGCCTCGAGCGCGAGTTCGGTCTCGACCTCATCGCGACCGCGCCCTCGGTCGAATATCACGCCTTCCTCACCGATGGCACGGAAGTGACCGTCCACTCCCCGCAGGAGATGCCCGATCCGTCGTCCATCGAGCGCATCGAGGAACCCTACGTCAAGGCCGACATCATCATCCCGCCCGACTACATCGGTGCGGTCATGGAGCTCACCACCGAGCGTCGCGGCAAGTTCATCGATATGCAGTACCTTTCGACGACCACCGTCGAACTCAAGTTCGAGATGCCGCTCTCCGAGCTCATCATGGACTACTTCGATTCGCTCAAGAGCCGTACCAAGGGCTATGCCTCGCTCGATTACGACGTGTGCGGCTATCAGGCGAGCAACCTCGTCAAGCTCGAGATTCTGCTTGCGGGAAGCCCCGTCGACGCGCTTTCGGCCATCGTGCACAAGGACGCCGCCTATACCCGCGGCAAGGCGCTGTGCGAAAAGCTCAAGGAGATCATCCCGCAGCAGCTCTTCGAGGTGCCCATCCAGGCAGCCGTGGGCTCTCGCATCCTCGCGCGCCAGACGGTGCGCGCGCGGCGCAAGGACGTCCTTGCCAAGTGCTATGGCGGTGACATCACGCGCAAGCGCAAGCTGCTCGAGAAGCAGAAGGCGGGCAAGAAGCGCATGAAGAACATCGGTAACGTCGAGGTGCCCCAGGAGGCCTTCATGGTCATCCTCTCCGTCGACGACGAGTAAGCTTTTCGTGGCACAAATCGAAACATATCTTGCGACGCCTCTATGGCTTGCGCCCATGGCCGGTGTCACCGACCGCGCCTTTCGCGCCCTGTGTCTGCGACATGGAGCCGGCCTCACCTTCTCCGAGATGGTGAGTGCCAAGGGTCTCGAGTATAACGGCATCAAGACCTTCGCGCTCACCGATCCGGCCGAGGAGGAGGCCGTGCTCGCCGTCCAGCTCTTCGGCTCGGAGCCCGCGTGCATGGCGCGCCAGGCCGCGCGTGTCGCCGAGCGTCTGGGGAAACGCCTTGCGCTCATCGACGTGAACATGGGATGTCCCGTGCGCAAGGTCGTGCGCCGCGGTGAGGGCTCGGCCCTCATGCAGACCCCCGACCTGGCGGCCGATATCATACGCAGCATCGTCGATGCCGTTGACGCACCGGTCACGGCCAAGTTTCGCAGTGGCTGGACGAACGAGGAGAGAAACGCCGTCGACTTCGCCAAGCGCCTCGAGCAGGCAGGAGCCGCGCTCGTGAGCGTGCACGGTCGCAGTGCGCGCCAGATGTATCGCGGCAAGGCGGACTGGGGCGTGATCGCGCAGGTGAAAGATGCCGTGAGCATTCCCGTCGCGGGAAGCGGCGACGTGTTCTCATACGACGATGCGTGCCGCATGCGCGAGGAGTGCGGTGTCGATGCGGTGCACGTTGCCCGCGGTGCCCGCGGCAACCCGTGGATATTCACGGGCCACGAGCCCACGCACGGCGAACGCGTCGCCGTCATGCGCGAGCACTTCGAGCTCTACCTCCACTACGCCAATCCGCTCAAGGCGCAAGATGAGCGTCCTTCGACGAGCGACGAGGCCATTTCCGCACCTCTCGACGCGTCCGCCCCATACTTGAGTCCGCTGCGTGCGCAGCTTGCCTGGTACGTGCACGGTCTGCCGTCTGCCGCGGCATTGCGGCGAGCTTTGAGCGAAGCGCGAAGCATCGCGGACTTCGAGCGCATCTTCGACGAGGCAGATAGGCTCGCGGAAGGCGTGTCCCGATGATCGAGGCACTCTACCTGCACATTCCCTTCTGCGTCTCGCGGTGCGCGTACTGCGACTTCGCGACGAGCGCCTGCGATGACGATGCCCGCATGGATGCTTACGTGGATGCGCTATGCGTGCAGCTGCGCCGCGCGGCAAGGGCGGGGCTGCTCGGCCAGGTCAAGACGATCTACATCGGCGGCGGCACGCCCACGCACCTAGGCAGCCGACGCCTCAACACACTTGTCTACACTATCTCGCTTTCGGTCAACCTCGAAAACGTCGTCGAGTTCACCTGCGAGGCCAATCCCGAATCCATCGACGAGCGCATGGTGGCAGACCTCTTCTCGCTCGGCGTCAATCGCTTCAGCCTCGGCGCCCAGAGCTTCGACGATGCGGTGCTCGCCGGATACGGACGCATCCACGATGCGGCGGCGATTGATGCCGCCCTCGCCGCCGTGCGCACACGCACCAATAACGTCTCGCTCGACCTCATCTGCGGAGGCCCCGGCCAGTCCATGGAATCGTGGCGGCAAAGCCTACAGCATGCCATCGACGCCGATGTCACGCACGTGAGCATCTACCCCCTCATCCTCGAGGACGACACCCCACTGGCCCGTCGCGTCGAGGCGGGGGAGTGTGCAATCGCCGATGACGATCTACAGGCCGACATGATGCTCGCCGCCTCCGAGCTCCTTGAGGCAGCTGGCTTCGAGCGCTACGAAGTCGCATCCTACGCAAAACCAGGCCTCCAATCCCACCACAACACGGCGTATTGGACTGGTGCGGAGTATCTCGGCCTCGGGGCCGGAGCCTCGTCCATGCTCTCGCCTGAGAACGCTGAATGCGCGCTCGAAGCTGGGATATTCAAAGCGTGCGCTGAGGCTGGGTGGGGGATGCACAAAGCGAGTTTCCCTAAAGGGACTAGCTTCGCGTCGCCGCATACGAGCGAAAGCGCCAGTGGCGCTTCCGCGCGAGCTCAGGACTCTCTGAGCGACTGCGCCCCCACCCGGCCTTATGATGCTGACATCACCCGCATCCGCATCGGCGCATCGGCTGATGATGTCGCATTCGCCGAATCGCTCGGATGCCCCCACGTCGAGGTCGAGCTACTCAGCGC
The DNA here is from genome assembly GCA_948466335.1 of uncultured Coriobacteriia bacterium. Classification (GTDB taxonomy): domain Bacteria; phylum Actinomycetota; class Coriobacteriia; order Coriobacteriales; family QAMH01; genus QAMH01. The sequence continues at coordinate 4,061 of CAOKAE010000007.1, forward strand.
CCGTCAATCCGCCGTCGAAGACCTCATGCTCGGCATGCGCCAAAGCATCGGCGTCTCGGTTGAGCAGGTGCGAGCCATCGAGGGGGCGCCCGCCGTCTTCGAGCGTCTCGAGAGCCTCGGGCTCGTGTGCCGGCGGAATGGTCGCCTCGTTCCCACCGAGCGTGGTTGGCTGCTCGGAAACGAGGTCTACGGCGCGATTTGGTCGCTCGCGTCCTAGTACTTTACGTTCGCCTATGGCTTGGTGACGAAACGTTTACGATTCCCAGCGCCTGTCCGTCCGTACCCCACAATGTTCTGCGTCAAATTTGAGTGCGGGGAGCTATTGCGCATGGCGTATGAGTATTACGAGATCCTTGGCGTGTCACGCGAGGTCAGCGTAACGGAGATAAAGAAGGCCTTCAGACGTAAGGCCCGCGAGCTACATCCGGACGTCAACAAGGCCCCCGATGCCGAGGAGCGCTTCAAGGAGCTCAACGAGGCATACGACGTGCTCTCCGACCCCCAGAAGAAATCCCTCTACGACCGCTATGGCACGCCCGAAGCCGCACAGGGCTTTGGTGGCTACCAGGCCGTCGACATGAGCGACATCTTTGGCGGCATGGGCGACATCTTCAGCTCGTTCTTCGGCGGCATGGGTGGCCGCGGTGCCCAGCAGGTCCGGCGTGATGGCCGCGACATGGGTATCGGCCTGCGCCTCACGCTCGAGGAAGTGGCCCGGGGCGCCAAGAAGGACATCGTCTACGATCGCCTGGCCACCTGCGAGGAATGCGGTGGCAGCGGCGCGGCCGAGGACGGCAAGGAGGTCGAGTGCCCCACCTGCCACGGCTCCGGTCATGTCGTGAGCGTGCAGCATACCTTCCTCGGCGATATGCAGACGGCCGTCACCTGTCCGGACTGCGGGGGTACGGGTCGCACCATCGACAAGCCGTGCCCGGAGTGCCAGGGTCAGGGTCGTGTTCCCGATCGCGAGCATCTCACCATCGAAATCCCCCTCGGCATCCATGACGGGCAGCAGATTCGCGTCAAGGACCGCGGCGAGGCCGGCATGCAAGGCGCGCCGGCGGGTGACCTGATCGCCACGGTGCGCATCGACCCGCACGAGTACTTCGAGCGCGATGGTGACAACTTGCACACGCGCGCCAACATCACCGTCGTCCAGGCAATGGTCGGCGCCGATATCACCGTCTGCGGCATCCTCGAGGACGAGGAAGTGCCCGTACACATTCCCGAAGGCTGCCAGCCGGGCCAGACCCTGCGCGTCAAGGGCTATGGACTGCCCATGTTCCGCCGCAACAGCAAGCGCGGTGACCTGCTCGTGCACGTCACGGTCGTCGTACCCAGGAAGCTCACGCGCAAGGCCAAGAAGGTCGCCGAGGAGCTTGGCGAGGAAATCGGTGACGACATCTCCAAGGAACGCGCGCCCCTCATCCAGTAGGCCTTTCGCATCAAGAGATATTTGTATTGTGTGAGAAATAAAGAAAACGTTCGTTCCCTTATCCGGGAAAGTGCGTATACTATGCAGCACATTGCACGGCCAATCCAGAAGGAAGAGTGATTACCATGGATCTCAAGGGTAGCCAGACAGAAATCAACCTGCAGACCGCCTTTGCGGGCGAGTCCCAGGCTCACACCAAGTACGAGTACTACGCCAGCCAGGCCAAGAAGGACGGCTACGAGCAAATCGCGGCCCTGTTCCTCGAGACCTCCCACAACGAGAAGGAGCATGCCAAGATCTGGTTCAAGTACCTGCATGGTGGCGAGATGCCCGAGACGCTTCCCAATCTCGAGGATGCCGCCGCCGGCGAGAACTACGAGTGGACCGACATGTACGCAGGCTTCGCGCAGACCGCGCGCGAGGAGGGCTTCGAGGAGATCGCCCTGCGCTTCGAGATGGTCGGCGCCATCGAGAAGACGCACGAGGAGCGCTATCGCAAGCTCATCGAGAACATCGAGGACGGCCTGGTCTTCAGCCGCGACGGCGACGCCATCTGGATCTGCCGCAACTGCGGCCATATCGTCATCGGCAAGAACGCCCCCGAGATTTGCCCGGTGTGCTCGCATCCCAAGGCGTTCTTCGAGCTTCGCGCCGAGAACTACTAGGATTCGACAGTCTCGTTTCGAGGAGTGACCATGAAGAAGTGGCGTTGTAAGCTTTGCGGATACGTCTACGAGGGCGAACAACCGCCCGAGGTCTGCCCGCTCTGCGGTGCGCCTGCCTCGGAATTCGAACTCGTCGAAGACGAATAACGGCTTATCAGCAAGCACGGGCGACGGGTCATCGGAGCTTTCCGGTGGCCCGTCTTCGTTGGTGGCGCTATGAATCTTGTCGAAATCACATCATTGGATAGCCCGGAGCTCGACGCCTACGCACGTCTGACCGAAGCGCAGCTGCGCAACAGACTCGAGCCCGACAAGGGCATCTTCATTGCCGAGTCGCCCAAGGTCATCGCCCGCGCGCTCGATGCGGGGATGCAACCGCTCTCCCTGCTCATGGCGCGCTCGCACCTCGAGGAATGCGCAGGGCTCATCGCAGCTTGCGGCGATGTCCCCGTCTACACCGGTGACGATGCCATACTCGAGGACCTGACGGGCTTCCAACTGACGCGCGGCGTGCTCTGCGCGATGCGACGTCCGCAGCTACCCACGGTCGAGGAGCTGCTTGCCGATGCGCGACGCGTCGCCGTACTCGAGGGCATCGTCGACCACACGAACGTAGGTGCCATGTTTCGTTCGGCCGCCGCGCTCGACGTCGACGCCGTGCTCGTGACGCCGACCTGCTGCGACCCGCTCTATCGCCGGGCCGTGCGCGTCTCGATGGGCACGGTCTTCCAGATTCCCTGGACGCGCATAGGCGAGGAGGCGGCCGATTGGCCCGACGCCGGCATGAAGCTGCTGCATGACCTCGGCTTCAAGACGGCCGCACTTGCCCTCTGCGACGATTCGGTGCCTCTCGACGACGTGGCGCTCAACGCCGAGGAGAGGCTTTCGATGATATTCGGTACCGAAGGCGATGGGTTGGCGGCTGCGACAATCGCGCAATGCGATTACACCGTGCGCATACCGATGGCCCATGGCGTCGACTCGCTCAACGTCGCCGCCGCAAGCGCCGTCACGTTCTGGCAGCTGTGCAGATAGGATGCGCCACGGGGCCGGATCCCTTGGCGCATGCGGAAAGGGTTGTTGCAGATGAAATTCGTATCATGGAACGTCAATGGCTTGCGTGCCGTCGCCAAGAAGGGCTTCGACGAAATCTTTCGCGCATTCGATGCGGACATATTCGCCGTTCAGGAGACCAAGCTCCAGGAGGGTCAGAGCCCCCTCGATTTCGAGGGCTATCACGAATACTGGAGCTACGCCGAGAAGAAGGGGTATTCGGGTACGGCCGTCTTCACGAAGCGCGAGCCGCTTGCGGTCTTTCATGGCATCGGCGATAGTCGCTTCGATTGCGAGGGTCGCACCGTGACGCTCGAATTCGAGGACTTCTACTTCGTCTGCGTCTACACGCCCAATGCCCAGCACGAGCTCGCGCGCATCGACTACCGTTGCGCCTTCGAAGACGCCTTCAGGGCGTATCTGGGCGGCCTCGCGTCGAAAAAGGGCGTCGTTGTGTGCGGCGACATGAACGTCGCTCACGAACCCATCGACTTGGCGCGCCCCAAGGAAAACATCGGCAACGCCGGTTTTTCCGATGAGGAACGCGGCAAGTTCGACGAACTGCTAGCCAGTGGCTTCGTCGACACCTTCCGCCTGCTGCATCCCGACACGGCTGACGCGTACTCCTGGTGGAGCTACCGCATGAAGGCGCGGGAGCGAAACGTCGGATGGCGCATCGACTACTTCCTCGTGAGCGATTCGCTCAAGGACAAGGTCGTCGCGGCAGGCATCGAGTCCGATGTCTTCGGCAGCGACCACTGCCCCGTATCGCTCGTGCTCGATATTGACGAGTAGGAGCGTCGGGCAGGTCCCTCGCCTCGACGGTCGCTTCCCGACGGCCCACTTCGCGATGGCGTCGGGCAGGTCGCCTCGCCTCGATGGTCGCTCCCCGACGGCCCACTTCGTGGTCCTTTCGGCTCGCTCCCTTAGACCTCAGCTCGACGACCTGCCCGACGCTGGGTTATTTGACATGATAGGTGCCTGGCACCCGTCACATTTACATGCGGTATCATGGGTCCATGGATAGTTCGATGGACACGCTCTTTTCCGAAGTCGACGGCGAGACGCGCTTTGCGGCCGCACCCCTTGCCGTGCGCATGCGTCCGCGCACGCTCAACGAGATAGTCGGCCAGGAAGAGGCAGTCGGCAAGGACACCTGGCTCAGACGGGCCATCGCCAACGACACGCTGTCCTCGGTCATCCTCTTCGGGCCGGCAGGTACGGGCAAGACCTCCATCGCTCATGTCATCGCCAATTCCACGAACGCCGCTTTCGTCGAAGTGTCGGCCGTGTCGGGCACGGTTGCCGATTTGCGCCGCGAGATAAAGGCAGCCGAGGAGCGCCTGCTTGCGTTCAAGCGTCGCACCATCCTCTTCATCGATGAGATTCACCGCTTCTCTCGATCCCAGCAAGACGCCCTGCTCCATGCCGTCGAGGATCGCATTGTCATCCTCGTCGGCGCGACGACGGAAAACCCCTTCTTCGAAGTCAACTCGGCGCTCATCTCGCGCTCACGCATCGTCGAGCTCAAACCCATCGGCAACCACGGCATCAAGATGCTCGTCAAGCGCGCTCTCGAAGACGAGCGCGGGCTCGCCAACGAATACACGATCTCGGACGAGGCCCTCAATGCCATCGTCATCACGGCCGGCGGCGATGCGCGCACGGCGCTCACGACGCTCGAGCTCGCGGCGGCACTCACCGAATCCGGGGGCGAGATCGGCACCGAGCAGGTACGCGAGGCATCACCACGCCGTCAGCTCCCGTACGACAAGGATGGCGACACGCATTACGATGTCATCTCGGCCTTCATCAAATCGATGCGAGGCAGCGACCCGGATGCGACCGTCTACTGGCTCGCGCGCATGATCGAAGGCGGGGAGGACCCGCGCTTCATCGCGCGTCGCATCTTCATCTTGGCAAGCGAGGACGTCGGGCTCGCCGACCCGCGCGCCATCACGATTGCGGCGGCGGCCTTCAAGTCGGCCGAGAGCATCGGATACCCCGAGTGCCGCATCAACCTCGCCGAAGCCGCCATCTACATGGCGCTTGCCCCCAAGTCCAACGCCGCCTATCTCGCCATCGATGCCGCCCTCAAGGAAGTGCGCGAAGGGCCGCTGCGCAGCGTGCCCACGCATCTGCGCGATCGTCATCGTCCTGGCTCCGAAGCCTACGGCACCTACCTCTATCCGCACGATTACCCAGGCGCCCAGGTCGAGCAGCAGTACCTGCCCGATGGCCTCGAGCGCGGCTGCTTCTACAAGCCGACGAGCATCGGTTGGGAAAAACTCCGCTTCCCACCAGAGGAGTAAGTTTCTTCTTTATGCGCAAAAGAGGTGGATGGCGTTTCGCAAGCGGGATAAACTGCGCTATCATCTAAGTCTAGATATACACACGTGAACCCGACACGATTTGGGGGACTCTCATGAATGAATTTCTCACACAGGCATGGCCCTTCGCGGCAGCCGTTCTCGTTATCCTGGGCATCGTCGCCCTCGTCTTTCTCGTCATCATCCTCTATCGCGCAAGCGTGACGATGAAGTCGGTCCAGAACATCGCGGCCGACGCCGAGAAGGAGGTCGCACCGGCGCTCACCAAGGTGAATCCCATGGTCGACAAGGCCGAGCTCATGCTCGACACGGTCAATCTCGAGATGCTGCGCGTTGATGCCATACTCGAGGACGTCGAGCAGATCACCGACGTCGCGGGCAAGGCGGCCACCACGGTCGATGCCGTGACCTCCGCACCTGCCGAGGCCGTGACCTCGATCGTCGACCGCATCCGCGGCTCCATCGGCTCCAAGCGCAGCAACAAGGTGAAGCAGGAGCGTCTGGTCTATCCCATCGGCGGCGCCCGCAAGATCGAAGAGCAACCCTCGCAGGACGCTCAGGCGCAGACGAGTCCCGCCGACGACGAGGCGATGAAGAAGGCCGCCCAGCAGGCCGCCGAGACGGCGACCGAAGTCGAGGAGGTCGACATCGTCATCGAGTCGACGGGCCAGGCCGTCCCCCACGCTCCCGCGCAGGAAGAAGAGGCTCCCACGGCTTCGAGCAAGACGGCATAGCGCCCATATATCACGTATCCACATAGAAGCACGATCAGGCAAGGAGCATCATGGCGTCCATACCCACCACGTCTGCCGAGATTCGCGAGGCATATCTCAAGTTCTTCGAGGAGAAGGGCTGCCAGCGCTGGCCGTCCTCCTCGCTCATTCCCGATGATCCGTCGCTGCTGCTCACTGTCGCGGGCATGGTCCAGTTCAAGCCCTACTTCCTGCAGCAGAAGCATCTCGACCCCCGTTACGTGGGCACGACCACCGTGCAGAAGTGCGTGCGCACCAACGATATCGACATCATCGGCACGGACGGCCGCCATCTCTCGTTCTTCGAGATGCTCGGCAACTTCAGCTTCGGCGCCTACTTCAAGAAGGAGATGTGCGCCTGGGCCTACGAGTTCTCCGTCGACGTGCTGGGCCTCGACCCCGAGCGTATCTACGTGACGATCTACGAGGAGGACGAGGAGACTGCCGATATCTGGCAGGAGGTTGGCGTCCCGGCCGATCGCATCTCGCGCCTCGGTGCCGACGATAACTTCTGGGTCGCCGGTCCCACCGGCCCCTGTGGCCCTTGCTCGGAGCTTTATTACGACCAGGGCGAGGATGTCGGCTGTGGCGATCCCGACTGCAAGCCCGGTTGCGATTGCGATCGCTTCCTCGAGTACTGGAACCTCGTCTTCACGCAGTTCGACCGTCAGGAAGACGGCACGATGGTGCCGCTCGAGAAGAAGAACATCGACACGGGCCTGGGTCTGGAGCGCATGGCCGCCATCATGCAGGGCGTGAGCTCCAACTTCGACACCGACATCCTTCATGGCCTCATCGAGGTGGGCGAGAGGCTGAGCGGGCGCCACTATGGCCAAGACGAGCTCACCGACCTCTCCCTGCGCATCATGGCCGACCATTCCCGTGCCATCGTGTTCATGATCGGCGATGGCATCCTGCCCTCCAACGAGGGCCGTGGCTACGTCCTGCGTCGCCTGCTGCGTCGCGCCGTGCGCCATGGTCGTCTCATCGGCATCGAGGGTCCCTTCCTCAAGAGCTTCTTGGATGCCATCTGCGACGAGATGGGCGCGGTGTATCCGGAAATCATCGAGAACAAGGCGCTCATCGAGAAGGTCCTGCTTTCCGAGGAGGAGCGCTTCAACCGCACCATCGACACGGGCATGCACTACCTCGAGGAGACCATCGAGGGTTTGGGCGAAGGCGACGTGCTCGATGGTGTCGCTGCCTTCACCCTGCATGACACCTATGGTTTCCCCGTCGAGCTCACGGCCGAGATCTGTGCGGAGAACGGCATCACGGTCGACATGGATGGCTTCGAGGCCGAGATGACGGCCCAACGCGAGCGTGCACGCGCGGCCCGCAACGACGAGGCCTGGGATGGCTTCGGCGATGTCTTCACGCACATCCTCGACACGCACGGCCCAAGCGAGTTCGTGGGCTACAAGGAAGACGAATGCGATGCGCGTATCGTCGACATCATCGTCGATGGCGCCATCGTCGACGAGGCCAACGAAGGCGATCAGGTCGCCATCGTGCTCGACAAGACGCCTTTCTATGGCGAGATGGGCGGCCAGGTGGGTGACACCGGCACCATCACGAGCGAGCTGGGCACGGTCGTCGTCGATGACACGAAGCGCCCCGAGGAGGGCCTGCCCGTGCACTACGGTACGGTGACGAGTGGCACCATCCACAAGGACGACGTCGTGCACGCGGCCATCGACCGTCGTCGTCGCGCGCTCATCGCCCGCAATCACACCGCGACGCATATCTTGCAGCGCGCACTTACCGAGGTGCTCGGCGAGCATGTCAAGCAGGCGGGCTCTCTGGTCGCACCCGACAGGCTGCGCTTTGATTTCACGCACTTCGAGCCCATGACCCACGAGCAGATTCTCGAGGTCGAGCGCATTTGCAACAACGTCATCATGTCCGACCTGCCCGTATACGCCTACGAGACCTCCCTTACCGCAGCCCGCGAAGCCGGCGTGCTGGCGCTCTTCGGCGAGAAGTACGGCGAGTTCGTGCGGGTCATCGAGACGGGAACCTTCTCCAAGGAGCTCTGCGGCGGCACCCACGTGGGCAACACGAGCGAGATTGGCCTGTTCAAGATCGTGCAGGAGACCTCCATTGGTGCCAACACACGTCGCCTCGAGGCCGTCACGAGCATCGAGGCCTACCAGTACATGTCGCGCATGGAGGAGGAGCTGCGCGAGACCGCACGCTTCCTCAAGGTTCCGCCCCTCGACGTCTCCGAGCGCGTCGCCAAGATGCAGGCGCAACTTGACGAGCTCGAGGGCATGCGCAAGCGCCGCATCAAGGCAGCGGCCGAGGGCAGCGTCTCCGACTTCATGCAGACGGCCGCCGAGCTCGACGGCTACAAGCTCATCGTCGCCGACCTGGGCGAAGCCGTCGTCCAGGGCATGCGCGAGATGTGGGACATCGTCAAGCAGCGCAGCGGTGGCGAACCCTTCGCGGTCGTGCTCTTCGCGCGCAATCCCGAAGGCGGAAGCCCGCTCATGCTCGCGGCCGGCACGCAGGATGCGGTCGACGCCGGTTTCAACGCCAAGGACGTCATCGCCAACGTCGCCCCGCTCATCGGTGGTGGTGGCGGCGGCAAGCCGGCGATGGCCCAGGCCGGTGGCAAGAATGCCGAGGGCATTCCCGCTGCCGTCGACAAGGCAAGGGAACTTTTCGGCATCTAGCCTGCCTCGGTGCACATGCGCGTCATGGGACTCGACATAGGGGAGAAGCGCATCGGCGTGGCCGTCGCGAACACGACGACGGGCATCGCAAGCCCCTTGCGCGTCATGGATGCCCGTGAGGTGCTCGACAACGCGCGCACCTGGCGCATGCTCGTGGATGACAACGAGCCCGAGCTCCTTGTCTGCGGACTTCCCAAGACGATGCGGGGAAGCGTCGGGCAACAGGCGGCGCGCATTCGCGAACGCGCCGAGCGCATCGCGCAAACGTGCGGATTACCCGTCGAATTCGTGGACGAGCGCCTGAGTAGCGCCGAGGCCAAGCGCCTTCTGCGTGAACAGGGCCTGTCCGAGCGCGAGATGCGCGGTAAAATCGACAGCGTGGCAGCCTCGCTCTTTCTCGAGACGTGGCTCGCCGCGAACGATGGACACAAGATGGAGGAACAATGAGTCAGGGTCAGCACTACGCGCCGTCCAACTACACGGAGAAGCGCAAGGGAAAATCGCGCAAGCGTGCTCTTGCCATCACCCTGATCGTACTCGTCATCATCGCCATCGCCGGCGTGTTGGCCTACCAGAACCTCTTTGGCGACAAGACGGGCGATGTCAGGCAGGGCGAGGAGATCACGGTCGTGATCCCCGCCGGCTCGTCGACGGACAAGATCGCCTCGATTCTGGTCGATGACGGTGTCATCGCGTCGGCCAAGGCGTTCACCAATCGCGTCAAGCAGCTCGACCAGGCCGCGAGTCTACAGTCCGGATCCTATGTGATGACCGGCGGGGACGACCTTGACGACATTATCAAGATGCTGGCAAACGGCCAGACGGGTAGGCAGGTCGTCATTCCCGAGGGCTTCAACTTGCGCCAGATCGCCGACAAGCTCGAATCGACCTGCGGCATCGATGCCGAGGAGTTCTACGCGCAGACCCAGAAGGCCTCCGAGTACGTTGCCGACTATCCGTTTTTGGCGGGAGTGTACAACGACTCGATGGAGGGTTTCCTGTACCCGGACACCTATCGCGTCGACCCTAACGCCACCGCCGATGACGTCATCCGCATGATGCTCGACCAGTTCGCGGCCCAGATCGCCACGGTGGACATGAGCTACGCGACTTCCAAGAACCTCACGCTCTATGACGTGGTGACCATGGCCTCCATGGTCGAGAAGGAGTACCAGGCCGAAAGCGACAAGGCCCCCATCGCCGCGGTGTTCTACAACCGCCTGCACGAGGGCATAACGTTGGGCAGTGACGTGACCACCTACTATGCTGTGGGCAAGGACATGACCGAGGAACTCACGGCCGCCGATCTGGCAAGCGACAGCCCCTACAACACGCGCAATCCCAACCATTACGGTTTGCCGGCCGGCCCCATCTGCAATCCGTCCGTGACGACCATCCAGGCTGCGGCCAGTCCCGCCGATGTCGACTACCTTTACTTCTTCTTCTCGAATCGCGAGGGCAAGACGATGTTCTTCGTGAACGACGCCGACTTCAACGCCGCCTGGGCACAGTATGGTGACTAACCCATGAGGGGCATCAGGCCAGACGCCTATTACGTGTCGGTGCTCGACATCGATCCAGACGTGCTCGTAAAACGAGGATATCGCGCCGTGCTTCTCGATCTTGACAACACCCTGCAACCACGGGGAGCATCCGAGCTTTCGCCCGAGGCCATCGCCTGGGTGCAATCGCTCAGGGACGCGGGCCTTGGTGTCGCACTTGTCTCGAACAGCATGCGCGAACGGGCCGTCAGGGCGGCGCAAGCGCTTGACGCGCCCCTCGTGCGCAACGCGAAGAAGCCCTTCGTACGCGGTTACGTGCGGGCGTGCGCGATGCTCGGCGTCTCCTGCAACCAGGCCGTGATGATCGGCGACCAATCGTACACGGACGTGCTCGGCGCCCATCGCGTGGGCATGGATGCGATCCTCGTCATGCCGCAATCCGGTTCCGACCCGTTGCATACGCATTTCCTGCGCATGCTCGACCGCAGGTCCGTGCGGGGCATGCGCGCCATCGGGAGCGACTCATGAACCCCGAGTTCGTGCTCATCGGCGACCCGGTTGCCCACTCGCTGTCTCCCGTCATGCACAACGCGCTCTATCAGGAGCTGGGTAAGGAAAAGTGGCCGTTCTCGCGCTGGCATTACCGTGCGGTGCGCTGCGCGGACGAGGAAGAGGCCGCCCATCAGATCAATCTCGTGCGCACCGGTCGCTATCGTGGCATGAACGTCACGATGCCCTACAAGAAGCTTGCCGCTCGATGCGCCGATTTCTCCGATGCGTCCGTCATCGCCGCCGGTGGCGCCAACGTCCTCGTGCGCGACGAGGACCTCAAGCTCTGCGCCTACAACACCGATGGCCTCGGGGCCGTACGCGCCATCGAACGCGTGAGCGACACGTCGTTGGCAGACGCGCACGTGCTCATCTGCGGCACGGGGCCCACTTCCCTTGCCATTGCCACGGCATCCGCTCAGGCAGGCGCATCCGAAGTCACCCTGCTTTCCCGTGACGAGGCCAAGGCACTGTCGTGCGTGAATCGCATACGCACGAACATCGACCCACGTGAGGCAAGCGTGCTCCACGGGAGGGATTACGCGCAGATGGACGTGCTCGTCCCAAGGGCAGATGTCATCGTCGATGCCACGCCGCGGGGGATGAACCCCGATGACGAGGCGATCCTCGACACGAATTTGCTACACGAAGGACAAGTCGTGCTCGATACCGTTTACGGTCACGGCGAGACGGCGTTGCTCGCGGGTGCCTGGCAGCATGGTGCGACGTGCATGGACGGCCTCGAGATGCTCGTGGAACAGGCGGCGCTTTCGGTGGAGATCTGGGCCGATGCCCTGGCGCTTCCCGTCGAGGTCGATCGCGACATCATGCGTCATGCGGCGCTACACGCCGATTCGTGACGCATGGGTCTGCTATGCTTTAGCGAACGTACATGACGACATGCGAGACTGGATGGCTCGCGGAAGGAAGGCGACGACATGGCTGCAGATGGACAGAAGGTATCGGTCTCCTACGTGGGACGCTACGATGACGGTGAGGTCTTCGATTCGACGCAGGCCCATGGGGGAGACCCTCTCACGTTTATCGTGGGTGCCGGCCAGGTCATCCCCGGTTTCGATGCCGCCGTGCGCGACCTTGCCCCCGGCGAGACCACGACCGTCGCCATCGAGCCCAAGGACGCCTACGGCGAGTACAACGAGACGCTTCTCCGGAGCTTCGGCCCCGGCGAGCTCGGCCCGCTGGAAGAGCAGCTCAAAGGCAGCGCGGGTGACTACGTCTACCTGCAAGACGGCAGGGGCAACGTCCAGGAGGTCAAGGTCGTCTCCGTCGGCGATGACGGCATCACCCTCGACTTCAACCACCGCATGGCCGGCAAGCGCCTCAACTTCGACATCACGCTCGAATCCGTGGAGGACGGGGAGTAGCAGATGGCAAGCGACGCATCTTCCGCCCAGGACAACCTGTTCGACCTGATGGACGAAGACACGGGCGCTGTGCCCGACCAGACCGCCGTCGAACGCGTCAACGAGCTTCGGGCCACGTTGCAGCGGGCTCGCGACCAGTATTACCTCGAGGACGCCCCCGAGCTGCCCGACGCCGCCTACGACTCGCTCAACCGCGAGCTCGCAGACCTCGAGACCCGCTATCCGCAGCTCAAAACGATCGACTCGCCCACTCAGACCGTCGGTGGCGGTGTGGCCGACCAGTTCACGCCCACCACGCACCAGCACCGCATGTACTCGCTCGACGATGCGATGGACCTCGACGAACTCGACGAGTGGCTTGCGCGCACGCGCGAGGCGGTGGGTCACAGCCTCTCCTACTGCTGCGAGCTCAAGATCGACGGCTCCTCCATCGCGCTCACCTACGAGCGGGGTACCCTCGTACGTGCCGCCACGCGTGGCGATGGCAGCGTGGGAGAGAACGTCACGGCCAACATCATGCAGGTCAAGGATGTCCCCACGCATCTCACCATCGAAAGCGGCGCCATGGGCTTCACCCAGCCCATCGAGGTGCGCGGCGAGGTGTACATGCCCCGTTCCTCCTTCGAGCGCCTCAACGATGCCATCAGCCTCGAGAATGACGAAATCATGCTCTATAACGCCGAGGTCGATGCCGGTGAGCGCACCGGGCGCAAGCTCGCGCTCAAGAAGAGCTTCGCCAACTGCCGCAACGCCGCCGCGGGTTCGCTGCGCCAGAAGGACCCGGCCATCACGGCCGAGCGCGACCTCGCGACCTTCATCTACGCCATCGCCGAGACGACGCAGCTCGACGTAAAGAGCCAGCACGAGTTCCTGGACTGGCTGCGCACGGCGGGCTTCACGGTCAATCCCAACATCCGCGTGGTCGATAGCGAGGCCGCGGTGCACGAGTTTTGCAAGAACGCCCTCGAGCACAGGGGAGACCTCGACTATGACATCGACGGCGTCGTCGTGAAGGTCGATGACTTCGCCTTGCAGACCGAGCTCGGCTTCACCGCCAAGGCACCGCGCTGGGCCATCGCCTTCAAGTTCCCGCCGGAGGAGAAGACGACCATCCTGCGCAACGTTGCCGTGCAGGTGGGGCGCACCGGCGTGCTCACTCCCGTGGCCGAGTTCGACCCCACGACGGTGGACGGCTCGGTCGTGTCCCGCGCCACGCTGCATAACTACGACGAGCTTGCCCGCAAGGACGTGCGCATCGGCGACACCATCATCATCCACAAGGCCGGCGACGTCATCCCCGAAGTCGTCGGCGCGGTCATGTCGCTACGTCCGCCCGGTGCCTGGATTCCCGAGGTGCCGCAAACCTGCCCGAGCTGTGGCTCGCCGGTATTCCGCGATGGCGCGTTTTTGCGCTGCGACAGCACCGAGTGCCCGGCACAGTTGCAAACGCGTCTCGAGCACTGGGTCTCGCGCGGTGCCATGGACATCGACGGCCTGGGCACCAAGATTATCGAGAACCTTGTCGCATCCGGCTTGCTCAAGGACGTTGTCGACTTCTACAAGCTCGACGTCGACACGCTTGCCGAGGTTGCGACGGGGGAGGAGAAGAAGGACGGCAGCCCCCGCGTCTTCGGCATCAAGAACGCCACCAAGGCCATCGAGCAAATCGAGGCTTCCAAGCAGCGTCCCTTCGAGAATCTGCTCTTCGCCATCGGCATTCGCAACATCGGCAAGACGACGGCCGAGGCGCTGGCCAAGGCCTTCAAGACCATGGACGTTCTCATGGACGCGAGCGAGCCGCAGCTTTGTCAGGTCGATGGCGTGGGCGAGGTCGTCGCCGAGGGCATCCGCGAGTTCTTCGACACGCAGGACAACCGTGACCTTATCGAGCGCCTGCGCGAGGCGGGATTGCAGATGGCCATCGACGAGAGCGATGCGAAGCCCCAGACGCTCGCCGGTCTCACCTTCGTGCTCACCGGCTCGCTCGAGCGCTACGATCGCGCCACGGCCGAAGAGCTGCTGCGCGCCTACGGTGCCAAGACGAGCGGGAGCGTGAGCAAGAAGACGTCTTACGTGGTGGCCGGTCCCGGTGCGGGCAGCAAGCTGCGCAAGGCCGAGGAGCTCGGGGTTCCCGTGCTCGACGAAGACCAGCTGGTGAGGATCATCGAGACTGGCGAGTCCCCGGTCGGCAACGCGTAGGGCGCATAGCTTGTTGCGCGATTGATAACGACCTTCCTGACAGCTTGTTGCCCAAAACGCGCTTGTCCTGACTGTCTGCTACATCCGCGTGCCCTAAATCTCGCAGTTCTGACCGCACCCGACGGTCACACTTCGCCAATCCTAGGCGCAAGGTATCAAGGCAAGGTCAGAGACCGCCCTTTTCAGGCACGAGTGTGGATTGCGCCCTCATTTACCGTCAAACAACCTAGCTGCCTTATATCGAGTGCCGTTATGCGGTGATACTGTCCCGTCTCAGGAACCGAAGAGGATGATTGCGCGGAACACAAACACTAACGTGATGTTTTCTTGTGCATGGCTCGATGGGCGAGCCATTCGATTGTTAGTTACATATAATTGCGTCAACGTAGCTTAAATGTCGAATGAAGAGAGTCTTAATATGACAAGGTGGGCAAACATCGGTCCTGCCGTGTATGGGATGCGTGACGGCGTCCCGGTACTTCACTTTCCCGCACGTTCCCAGGGGCACGTCAATGCGTTTCGAAACCGACCCTGTTCACCGCGCGTTGCAGCGACCGCCCCGGCATCAGTCGCGCCCACACGGTCGACTACAGCCGCGCCTACCGGGTTCGTCTCTTCCTCTGCGTCCGCGTCGACGCTCGTTGCTGACCAAGGCCTGGCTACTGGCAGCGGAATGATTGCCCTGCTCGCCGCCCTCGTCGCCGCTGTCATTGCCCTTATCATCGCTGCCTGTATACCGGCCCTCAATCCCCAAATAGGCACTGCCGACGACTTCTCGTTCGGGGTGCATGAGCAGGTGGAAATCGTCCAGGATGACGATGGGGTCGATAACGCCCTGAGCATGGAGCCTGTACAAGATGCAGAGAATCCCGAAGGCATCCTGGGCACAGTTCGCACCGAAATGCTCCAGAAGGCGGGCGAGATTGAATCCACTAGCGGAGCCGAAGGCACTCGAGGTTCTGCAGGACCTCCCAGAACCGGGGACAAACCTGCGTTTTGGCCTATACGGCCCTAGCTGTTCTCCTGCTTGGCTAACCCAACCGGCCCGTTCGCTATAGTACCACGCATTGCCCTACAAAACGCCGCCCTCATCATCCGCTATACTTCCTCCTAAGGCGCGCCCGGGCGCGCCACTCATAGACGGGGAGCTTGCGATAAGCGGGCTGAGAGGGAACGTGCGTTCCGACCCATGGAACCTGATGTGGGTAATGCCAACGAAGGGAAGTAAGCTGCCATGACAGTGACGCAAATCGATGCCGCGAGGCAGGGGATCATCACGCCGGCCATGGAGCGCGTGGCCGCCAAGGAGCATAAGAGCCCCGAGGAGATCCGGGCCGGTGTGGCCGCTGGTACCATCGCGATCCCGGCAAACGTCAATCATGCGAACCTCGACCCGGAGGGGGTCGGAACGGGGCTTCGCACCAAGGTGAACGTGAACCTCGGCATCTCGGGGGACCTCATCGACCCCGATGTCGAGCTCGAGAAGGTGCGCGTGGCCCTCGAGCTGGGCGCCGAGGGCATCATGGACCTCTCCAATCACGGAAAGACACGCGAGTTTCGCGAGCAGCTCGTCTCCATGGCGCCCGTCATGATCGGCACCGTGCCCATGTACGATGCCATAGGGTACCTGGAGAAGGCACTCGTTAGCATCACCGCCGCCGACTTCCTGGAGGTGGTGCGCCGCCATGCCGAAGACGGCGTCGACTTCGTGACCATCCACGCGGGCATGAACCGCTCGGTGATCGAGACGTTCAAGGAGACGGGGCGTCTGACGAACATCGTCTCTCGCGGCGGGTCACTCATCTTCGCCTGGATGGAGGCCACGGGCAACGAGAACCCCTTCTACGAGCACTACGACGAGGTCCTCGCCATACTGCACGAATACGATGTCACGATTAGCCTCGGCGACGCGATGCGTCCGGGCTGCATCTACGATGCGACCGATGCGGGCCAGGTCGCCGAGCTCATCGAGATTGGCAAGCTCGTCAAGCGCGCCTGGGACGGGGGCGTGCAGGTCATGGTGGAGGGGCCGGGACACATGGCACTCGACGAGATCGCGGCCAACATGAAGCTGCAGAAGCGCCTGTGCCATGACGCGCCCTTCTACGTGCTGGGGCCGCTCGTGACCGACATCGCCCCCGGCTACGACCACATCACCGCCGCCATCGGCGGGGCCGTCGCGGCGAGTGCTGGCGCGGACTTCCTCTGCTACGTCACGCCTGCCGAGCACTTGCGCCTGCCCGATGCCTCCGACGTGCGCGAGGGCCTGGTCGCCACGAAGATCGCGGCCCATGCGGCCGATATCGCCAAGGGCATACCCGGCGCCCGCGAGAGGGACAACCGCATGAGCGATGCCCGGCGCCGGTTCGATTGGGAGGAGATGTTCTCGCTTGCCATCGACCCGGTCAAGCCGCGCGAGTACTTCGAGAGCGCACCGCCGTCCAACGAGGAGACCTGCACGATGTGCGGAAAGATGTGCGCGATGCGCACCGTCAACGCCATCATGGACGGCCTCGTGGTCGACCTGGGGGAGGGACGCTGATAGGAGCCGACGTCGCGGTGGCCGTGGTGCACGACCAGGCCCAAAGCCCGGGAGTCACGGCGCAGGGGCCGCCCATGACCTCCGAGTGACCGGCAAGGACCGGAGACGCGTGGAGGCTCCTGCCCTGAGCCTGCCGGGGGCGCGCGGGCTTTCGAGGATAAGATGCCCGCCTTGGGTGGAATTTCCAGCCAATTTGCCCGGTTTGTAACTCTGGGCACAATCATGGCCTGCTAAGCTCCCTACACTGCAAGCTACGCGTGCAGGGGGCAGTCTTCCCCATTCGAGCGGCGAAGGCTTTCCTCGAGCTGTCTCCTGCGCGTCTCAATTACGGTGGGGAGTGAACATGCAAGCCATAGAGAAGAAGACGGGCGCCCTTGCCCGGATTGCCGCATTCGCCCGAAGGAAGGACGTCGTGCCCTCCGCGCGGCGCTACCTCATCGACGCGTTGTCTGCCATGGCGCAGGGACTCTTTGCGTCCCTGCTCGTGGGAACCATCTTGTGCACCATCGGCGACTTGTCTGGCATCGCCGTCATCAACGAGGTCGGCACGCTCGCGAAGCGCGTCTGCGGACCGGCCATGGCCATTGCCATCGGCTATGCCCTGCGCGCTCCCATCCTCGTCCTGCTCTCCCTTGCCACGGTTGGCCTGGCGGCAAACGAGCTGGGTGGCGCGGGAGGTCCGCTCTCCGTCCTCGTCATCGCCATCGTCGCCGCCGAGCTCGGAAAGCTCGTCTCCGGCGAGACCAAGGTCGACATACTCGTCACGCCCCTCGTGGTCATTGCCGGCGGCTGCGCCCTGTCGTTCGCATGCGCGCCTGCCATCGGCGCCGTCGCCTCGTCGCTCGGCGCCATCGTGATGTGGGCGACGGATCTGGCACCGTTTGCGATGGGTATCGTCGTCGCGGTTGTCGTCGGCATCGCCTTGACGCTTCCCATATCATCGGCTGCCATTTGCGCGGCCCTCGGTCTCACGGGGCTTGCCGGCGGTGCGGCCCTTGCCGGTTGCTGTGCCCAGATGGTCGGCTTCGCCGTCATCAGCTTCAAGGTCAACGGCGTCTCGGGCCTCATTTCGCAGGGCATCGGCACCTCCATGCTGCAGATGTCCAACATCATCAGAAACCCGCGCATATGGATTCCGCCCACCGTCGCGGCAGCGGTCTGCGGCCCCGTGGCCACGTGCATATTCGGCCTTGTCCAAGACGGTCCCGCCATCGCCTCGGGCATGGGCACCTGCGGTCTCGTCGGCCCCATTGGCGTCTACACCGGTTGGATCCAGGCGGGCATCATGCCCGGACTGTTCGAGTGGGTCGGGCTGCTAAGCGTCTGCCTCGTGATTCCGGCCCTCGTGAGCATGCTCGTCTACGTCCCGATGTGCAAGGCCGGCCTCATCGCCCCCGAGGACCTTGCGCTCGAGCCCACGGGCGTCCAAGAGGACGTGCCCGGGGAAGAGCGCTAGGACATTTGCCCGCTTTGTAACCACGGCTACAAAGCGGCCCGTCGCGCGTTTCTATACTCTGCGCCAAACGTTTCGGGCACGTATGCCCGGGGCGAAGGCAACCGGTGAAAACGAGGCACGATGGGCATGCAAATCGATTACACCCTTCTCACGGACCTGTACCAGCTCACGATGGCGCAGGGCTACTTTCGGATGGGCAAGACGAAGAACGAGGCATGCTTTCACATGTTCTTTCGCGAGTGCCCCTTCGAGGGCGGATACGCGATTGCCTGCGGCACGGCGCAGCTTGCCCAGGTCATCGACTCGTTCAAGTTCACCGACGAGCATATCGCCTATCTCGCATCGCTCGATGCGCCGGGCGGCGGCAGGCTCTTCGACGGCGATTTCCTGGAATATCTCGCGAGCTACGAGCTCTCCTGTGACATCGATGCCGTGCCCGAGGGAACGGTCGTCTTTCCCTACGAACCGCTCGTACGCGTGAAGGGCCCCATCATCGAGTGCCAGATACTCGAGACGGCGTTTCTCAACTGCGTGAACTTCCAGACGCTCATCGCCACGAAGGCCTCGCGCATATGTCAGGCGGCAGCCGGACGTCCCGTGGCCGAATTCGGCCTGCGAAGGGCACAGGGTGCGGCAGGCGGCGTATGGGCAAGCCGCGCGGCCTATGTGGGTGGCTGCGCCTCGACGAGCAACGTGCTCGCAGGCAGCCTCTTCGACATCCCCGTTTCGGGTACGCACGCCCATTCCTGGGTCATGTCCTTCGAAAGCGAGCTCGATGCGTTTCGCGCCTATGCGCAGGCGTTTCCCACGAACTGCGTGCTGCTCGTCGATACCTACGACGTGCGCCGGGGCATCGAGAACGCCATCATCGTCGGCCACGAGATGCAGGAACGCGGCCATCGCCTTGCCGGTGTGCGCATCGATTCGGGTGACCTTGCCTGGGCGGCGCGCTTGGCACGGGCGATGCTCGACGAGGCGGGCCTCTTCGATTGCGGTGTCGTCCTCTCCAACGACCTCGACGAATATAGCGTGCAGGCCATCCTGGACGAGGGTACGCCGGTCAGCTCCTGGGGCATCGGCACGAAGCTCGCGACGGCCTATGACCAGCCGGCGCTTGGCGGTGTCTACAAGCTCTCCGCCATACGCTGCGACAAGGGCAAGCCATGGCACGACTGCCTCAAGGTATCCGAATCGATGGCCAAGCTCACCATACCGGGAATACTCGACGTGCGGCGCTACCGTCGCATGGATGGGCGCTATGCGGGGGACATGATCTATGACGAGAAATCAGGCATACGGGGCTGCGAAACCATCGTCGACCCCGTGGACGAGCTTCGTCGCAAGAATCTCGAGGGCCTTGCGTACACGACGCTTCTTGAGCCCTTGGCGCGAAACGGGAAGCGCCTACTTGCAGACGAGAACGCAAGCGCACGTGCAGCGCGTGATCGGGCGATCGAGCAGCTTTTCTTCATGGACGATAGCAACAAGCGCATCTTCAACCCCTACGCGTATCCGGTCGGCCTCGAATTCGGGTTGTGGCAGCGACGCAAGGACGTGGCGGCCCGGCTTCGTGCGAACGAAGGTGTCTGCCGCGAATATGCCGTCGCATAGGACGATTCGCTTCATACAGAGAAAGCGCGAAGTGGGGCATCGCCTCGGTTTTCGATGAGCGCTAGCTGGGTTTTGGGGCAAATGTCGCGTTTGCCACAAAACGCCGTTTCCCAATCTTGCCTATCGCTACAGGGTGCGTAGGCGCGTTTTCCCATACTGGTGCCAGGAGCGACGCAAACGTATTGCCGCTCCTGGTCATACGTTAGATGGGAGCGTGGCATGACACAGAAGACGGCAGTTATCACAGGTGGTGCGGGCGCAAGCGCCGGTGGTTCGGGCGCGTATATTGCCCATAAGCTCGCAAGTCAGGGGTACTACGTCGTCATTTGGGATATCTAACGGTTTAGCAAACGGGTGATATTGTCACCGCCCTATGCTGCGGTAATGCGCATCGGTCATCATCAAATGGCGGACCACCCTTGCAGTTTTCGGCCATCTGTCCTCTGCTTGGTGCACGCGGAACAGGTAGACGAACCAGTTGAGGTAGGACTGCAGGTTGGACGGGTCCATGCCGGTGAGGCGCCACAGGTATCGCTTGAGCCACGAGCTCAGGTTGTTGACCATCTCCATGGCGTCGAGGTAGGCGGGGTCGGTGGCGTCGGCCTTGTAGGCCTCCGAGCTGCACTTCCTGTCGGCGATCACCCCGTTGTGGGCGCGCTCCTTGTCGTGCACGACGGTGCTGCCCTCCGCGAGGTGGCTCCCCAGGGCGGCCTTGAGCCTCTTGGTCGACGGCTTGCCGTGCCCGCACACCACCGCGACCGGGTTCTTCGAGGCGTCGATGGCGACCGCGATGCAAATCTTCTGCTTGGAAAGCCCGCGCTTGCGGGCCTGCCCGTAGCCCTTCGAGAGGTCGGTGTCGTTGACGTAGACCTCGTCGATCCAGACGCGGCCCCTGAGCACGATGCGGTCCTGGTAGCCGCTCACCGTGGCGAACACGCGGTGGCGCCACTCGAAGGCCGTCTTGTGGGTGACGCCGCACAGCTCGGCTGCTGCCTCGATCGGCACGTTCCAGGTCATGAGCTTCAAGAACAGCGCCCATGTCGGCAGGTCCTTCTTGCTCGACTCCAAAACCGTCCCGGTCAGCGAGTTGAAGCGCCTCCCGCAGCGCCGGCATCTGTACCTCTGCAGGTCCGAGCCCGAGACGCCGTCCCTGAAGGCGCGCCCCTCGCCGCAGCCAGGGCAAGGCGGGTCCGCCCTGAACGCCGCGGCGGCCTCGGCGTATGTGCCCACGCCGATCTCCTCTCTGCACCTCCTCTCCGCCATGGCGGAGCAGAGCAGCTCGAAGTCGTCGGTCGGGAGCGCGGCGACGCGCCCCGCGAAGGGGTTCTCTCTCGTCATCTTGTGATTTCCCGTCTCTGCCCGAGCGCCCATCCGACGGGATTGTCGCCAAACAAAGAGACGGATGGGCACTCGGGCAGTTTCTTTGTTGGCAGGGAAATCGTAACAGCAAACGGGCGCGCCGATTATCACCCGTTTGCTAAACCGTTAGAAAGCAAAATCACCACCGTCGAGAGCATCGCGCCCGCAAACGCGAAGAGCGCCGTCGTTACGGGGTCAGCGGTCGAGATGCCCCCGTAGGCGGCGGACGCGCCCGCACCACCTGCGAAAACGATGATTGCAAGCGAGGCACCGAACGCAGCGCCCTGCGAGATACCGAGCGTGCTCGCCGAGGCAAGCGGGTTGCGCAGGACGCTTTGGTAGGCGCACCTCGCAAGCGCGAGCGCCACCCCGGCGACGATAGCCGTCAAGACGCGGGGGAGACGAATGTTTTGAACTGCGGCGACGGTACGCACATCGCCCTGCCCGAAGACCGCGCGCACCACATCGAGAGGGGCGATCTGAAGCGAGCCCATAGTCATCGAGAACACGGCGATGCCGACAACCGCGACGAAGAGGACAACGAGTACGAGGCGCTTGCGCCTGATATAGCCCGCATACGCGTCACAGGGTGCTTTCCCCTCGCCGGGCAAGCTCGCAGTTGTAATTTTGTCCTCTTCCATAAGCGGTTATTCTAGCTGAAAGAAAGCGTCGTGAAGCCCATGCCCGCATTCTTCATGGTTTGATAGAAGTCGACGCCGAGAAGCGTGGTGTAGATCTCGGAATACTTTGCATCCAGATCGACATCGACGAACTTTTCGGGGTAGATGGTCGCGCCGATGAAGTACGTGTCGCAGATGCCCGTGTCGATGTTGGTGCCGTTGAAGTTGAAGAACGGCTGCGTGTAGAGGTGGCCCTCCTTGAACGCCTTCAGGTCGTCGAAGAAGGCCTCGCTGTTGGCGTAGTCGGCCTTCATGAGATCCATGTTGCCCGCGTTCAAGAACATGAAGTCGGGGTCCCAGTTGCCGATCTGCTCGAGGTCGACGTCGATGGCGGCTTTCTGGCCCGTCTCGTCGGCGACGTTTTTCGCACCGAGCTCGACGAGCGGGGCGTAGTTCGCGTACGTGCCGGTGAAGCTCTTAGCTCCCTTGTAATTGACGGCGCCCACGTAGACGCTCGGCTTGTCGGCATCGGGGATATCGGCCGTGCGCGCCTTCAAGTCGGCGTCCCACTCCTTGAGCTTCGAGACGACCTCCTGCGCGTGGTCCTGCGTGCCCAGCGCCTCGCCGACGCAGGTGATCGAGGTGTAGACGTTGTCGGTGAACAACTGGTTTTGGTAGGTGATGCCGATGACGGGGATGCCCGTGTCCGCCTGGAGCGAATCGCACTCTTCAGCGCTACGACTCGAGATGATCACGTCAGGTGCGAGCTCCATGAGCTGCTCCTCGTTGACGTTCGTCTCGAGCAGATGGTTTCCGTTGCTCGTCGCCGGCAAGTTGGCGAAGAGGTCCTTGTACGCAATCGTGTACGGACGGTTTAATGCCGGCTCGGTTTCCATCTCGGTTGCGGCAACGAGCTTGTCCTGCCCACCCGCATACACGACGAA
Source organism: uncultured Coriobacteriia bacterium (assembly GCA_948466335.1). Lineage (GTDB taxonomy): Bacteria > Actinomycetota > Coriobacteriia > Coriobacteriales > QAMH01 > QAMH01. Next base: position 27,141 of record CAOKAE010000007.1, read on the forward strand.
GCGCGCGCCGCTGCCGACGGTCGCCGCGCTTTGAACATCGGCGGGAACCTCGACACTTCGACCATAGGCGTCAACCACCGTCTTCGTCGCCGCGGCGTCCTGCGCCCCCTCCGACGAACCCGTGCCCGCAGGTGCGGAGCAGCCCGCAAACGCAAGCAGACACGCACACAGACAGGCCGCTATGGCAACCACGCCGCATGTTCTCATTCTCTTCAACATGAGCTTCTTCCCTTCGCTTTGAATCGTATCGAATTGCTGCGACAGATAGTAACACGATTACATAATTCGTAACATCCCTATTCCGAGAACGGTGCTCCGAACACAGCAAGGCGCCGCGCCCCTTACCGGGACGCGGCGCCTTTTTTCCAGCCCATCTGCGCCAGATGCAGGCGAGCTGCTATCGAGCTATTCCGCTACGGCATCGTAACCTGGAACGTCACGATCTTGTCGTAGGTCTTGGAGTTCATGACCTCGAAGGAGCCCTGCACGTTCACGAGATCGTCGATGCTCTTGATGCTGTCGTCCATGAAGGTCATGAACGTCTCGACGTAAGCGTTCGGCTGGATCGTCTCGTAGATGTAGGGGCTGATCATCTTGCCGTTCACCGTCCAGGTGCCGTAAGAGCCGCTGAAGTCGATCGCCGTGTCAGCGCTCTTGTTCGTGACAACCAGGGTATAGCCGCAGGAGTCGAGCCAATCCTGCTTCTTGTCGACAACCATCACGGAGATGTTGTCGTCGCTGTAGATCTCCTTGTCGATGGCCTGAATAGCCTGGTCGTCCGCCGCGCTCGAGCCGCTGGTGGTACCACTCGAAGAGCTCGAGCCTAGGTCCTTGACCTCGTCGCTCGTCTTCTTGAACTTCATGCCCTCGCCGTCAACCTCGATGGAGAGCACACCGTCCTTAATCGTCGCGTCGACGCTGTCGCCCTCGATCGTCAGGGACACCTTATCAGCCGACTTGGCGTCCCAGGTGCCATCCATCGTCTCGCCGAACATACCGAGCTTGAACGTGCCGTCCTCGGCGAAGGTCGCCTCGACGGTGAGGCCAAATGCCTTCATCATGGCCATATCGTCTTCGGAAGCGTCCGTGAGCTCGGAGAGCTCCCACGTTCCGATGACCGCCTTCTTGGGGTCGGCCTTGTCAGCCCCGCCGCAGCCGACGAGCGCGAAGCATAGCGCGATAGCGAATGCAACAACTCCGAATACCTTCAACTTCGATTTCATGGTAGCACTTCCTTCCCGAATAGCTTTCCCATTCCAACCACTCTATCTTGCACGCCGGAGCTTACCGCCCCGACGATGATGCCCGCGGTGTTAAAGCCCGATCGCACCGCCGCAGAACTCGCAGCGCCCATTTGCGTCCGGCATTGTGGTGGCCCCGCAGAACGGGCAGGTCGCCGCTGCCTTCGGAGCCTTCGCCGCCGCAACGTTTTCGCGCACCGTCTCGCGCAGGCTCGTGAGCGCCTCGCGGATCTCGTTGGCCTGGCGTTCCGCCTCGCGGAATTCCACCGAATAACGTTCCTCAATGCGGCTATCGTTTACCTTGAACGTGATCTCGTCGAAGTAAGGCGAGTTCACGTGGATGGTGAGGTACACGTCGTAGTCTATATCGTAGCGCGGCGGGTCGTAGCTTTCCCGGTGGCCTTCGGAGTTCTCGCGATAGATTTCGGTGCGGGTCTCGCGAACCTCCGAATCGCACCCGGTGACTTGGGAGAAGTCCATCACGTCCGGGTTCGCATCGCGCCACCGCGAAGAGGAGGTGACGATGAAGCACTGCGCGTCCTCGTCGAGGAGCACCTTGGTATCGCCACCGAGCGTGCGCGTCGTGTTGAACCCAGCGACGCGGTCCTTGTTCGCCTCGCGGTAATCGAGTTGCTCGCGGATCTGTTCGACCGTCGAGCGCCTGCGCTCGCTGAAGAAGGGGGAGAGCTTCTTGGCACACTCTTTGCACAGGTTGCCGTCTTCAAGCTTCCTGTTGCCGAGCAAGCCGATTTCCCCTCCGCAGATATCGCAGCTCTTCTTCTCGAAGATCTTTCCAAACAATCCCATACCCGCACTCCTTCCCGCGCATCCAACGAAGTTTTCGTTAACTTCATGGTGAGAGAAAGTGACCTCCGCGGCAACGACCCTATGGCCCGCAGCGCGGCGCAAAGTGCGACCGCGTGGCCATTTCGTGCGGAAAGGGAAGGGTGCGATTTAGCGTGGCTCCTGCTCATCGCGCATTTTCGGGACAATGAGCCCGCTTGAGACCGCATGGACCGCAAGGCGCAGGATGTTGTCGTAGCCGGTCTTCGCGAGAATCTCGGAGATGTGGCGCTTGACCGTGCCCTCGGACAGGAAGAGCTCTTGCGCGATTTCCTTGCGCGTCTTGGTCTCGCACACGAGGCGCAGGATATCGACCTCCACGTCGGTCAGCGCCGCCGCGTCCGAGAAGATGCTCTGCTGGGCGCGCGGGAAGGTGGAGTAGCCCTCCATCGTGGAGCGGATGATGCCCAAAAGGTCGTTCGTGCCGACGTTTTTGTACACGAAGCTGTCGACGTGCGCGGCGCGGGCCTGCTCGATGAAGGTGATCTCGGGCATGCCCGTCATGATGACGACACGCACCTCGGGATGGGACTCCTTGATGCGGCGCGCAGCGACGATGCCGCTCGAGTCGTTTTCGGTACACACATCCAGAAGCGCGCAGGTGGCACCCGTTTTCCCCACTTCATCAAGCGCGAAGGCGGCGTCGGCGAGGGAAGCCACGACCTCCATGTCGGGTTGCGCGTCGATGGTCTGGGCGAGCGAGTCGCGCAGCATGGTCTGGTCTTCCACGATGACGATCTTGATCATTGGTTCTCTCCTTCATGCGACGGCGCGCACGGCGCCTGGGCCTCGATGGTGAACGGGGAAGTCGATACGATGGAAAGCGTGCCGCCCACGCGCGCGAGCGTCTGGCGCATCGAGGGGAAGCCTGTGCCCTCGCGCACCTCTCCGCGCACGGCGGCCCCGTCGTTTTGAACGGAAAGCGTATAGCAACCTGATGATTCGCCCAGGCACACATCGACCCGGTGCGCCTGCCCGTGCTTGGCGGCGTTGGTCGCAGCCTCGCGGACGACGTCGACGAAGGCGATGGCGACCTCGGGGCGGCAGGGAAGCGGGCCTTCCACTGAAATAGCAATTCCCACCAGGGAAAACGAGCTCTCAATTGCGCGAAGGGCGCTCTCGGCGTCGATGTCGTCGGGCTCGGCGAGGTCTTCCACGACCGTGCGGGCGAGATCGACCACGCACGCAAGCTTCTCGGGGTCGTCGTCTTCCAGATAGCGGTGGAGGATGGACAGGCGCTGGCCGACGGTGTCGTGCACGCGCGAGCGCATGCGCAAGATCGCCTCGTTGCGCGAGACCTCGCGCGCGTTCTCGACGGCCGCGACAAGCTCGGTGTTCGCCACATCGAGAAAATGGTTCATGCGCTCGATGTCGGAGTTGATAGACTCCTCCTCGGTCACGTCGAAGGCCACCATCCGGCGGTACTCCTTGTGGCCGAGCCGCACCCGGTCGCGCATGAAAAGCCGCGTTTCATCGGGGGATATCTCAAGACGAATGCCTTCCGGCAAAACCGCGTCCGCGCTCCCTTCCGCCTTGTTCGCGGCCTTCTCAAGGTCATCCCACACCCCGCGCGTCTCGGCAAGGTCGCCCGCAAAACCGAGCGCCGTCAAACACGAGCGCATCGATTCGTTCATGAAGAGGATGCGCCCCTCGTCATCGGCGCAGATGACACCCTCGGGCAGTGCCCGAATGGAATCGATGATCGACAAACGCGAAACGGAGCGCCGCCCGGCGCGCACATCGAGGGTTAGCGCAGCTCCCACGCGGAAGACGAAGAACGCTGCGTCGCCGATGAGGAGATACGGCACCAGATGACCCAGCACGTCGATGAACGGCGGGGTGATAAGCGCTAAAAGGGCGATCTCGCTTGTCATGATGGGGCGTCGGTACGCGATCGCCAGCGCAAGTCCCAAAAGCGCCGCCGCAGCGTCTATCCACAGAAGCGATTCAATGGGGAACGAGAACGCCTTCAGGCAGAAAAGCGCGACGCCGTAGCCACTGTGGACGCTGTTCGCCGTGCCCGCCGCAAGCAGCAGATGCACGAATAGCAGCACCTCGTAGAGCTTGATAAACGAGAAGGGGCGCGCGCCGCGGCGCGTCGAGAGGAAGAGCACATGGAGCAGCTGGCCTCCCGCGACGATGTAGAACGAGACCACGAGCGCAACGATTACGGGGGTATCAAGTTCGAAGAGAAATCCCATGCGATCACCTTCCCCCGAGCGAAACCGAGAGGCTCACGCTGTCGCTCGACGTTTCCAACGTGAAGGCCGCATGTTGCGCAATCAGCGATTTCCGCAGCTCATCGAGCGATTCCTGGAATCTTGGCCCTGCGGCGCCGTCCGATTCAAGCGCGGCGCGCATCGCCACCTCGCCCGACTTCCCATCGCGCACGAACAGCATAAGAACAGGGTTTCTCGCCGAGAAGGCCGCCGCCGCGAAGTCGTAGAGGCAGTCGTAGAGCACGCTCACCGTGGCCGCAGGGAGCACTCCCGACGTTTCCACGAGAGCCGCGCACTCGATGTCGAGCGAGCGCAAATCGGCAGCCGTCTCGTTGAAGACGAGCTCAAGCCGCTCGCGGTTGAAGTCGGGGTCGCTTTTCTCCGCCAAGATAAGCCCGCCTTTGCGCTTGCAGTACGCGACGAGCAGCTTCACCTCCATGAGCCGCTCGCGGCGGACGGCCGCTGAGGCGGGGTCGTTTCCCTGCGGCAGGTCGTCGAGCAACTCGCTTATGCGCTGCGTCTTGCTTTCGAGCGCGCGTTCGATCTCGGCGAACAGCGCGCGGGCGTCCTCCTGGCGATGGAGGGTCATGGCGAGTTCCCGATCGCGTTTGAGCATGGCGTTCGCGCGACGCAGCTTCGCCTGGCGCTCGGAAAGCAGGTGCCTGCGCTCATCGAGCGCCGTCATATCCTCGGACAAAAGCGCGTCGCCGCCTACCACCGAGTACACTTTGAACAGCGTCGAGGGGACGGCCGACGTGCGAAACGACACGATGCCGTAGCGCGGGGTCTCGATTTCTCCGAGCGTCGTTCGCACGGCATCGGGAATCTCGGTTGCGACATCGGTTTGGTAGACGACGTCTCGCTCGCGCGAGAGGATCTTCAAATCGAAGGGGAGTTTTGCGAAAAATTGGTCATGTCGAGCATACGAGGGAAGAATTCCCAAGTCAAGCGATAGTTCGAGCGCAACAATGACAATGATGCTATAGACGAGGGCGATGTTCGTCGAGAAAAGCCCCGCCTTGCGAGCGATGAACAGCGCAAAGTACGCCGCGCCCACGCCAAGGATGATGGCCATCGGCAGAAAGGCGCTTTTCAGCTGGGTCCGAGCAGCGGGAAATGCCGCCGCGAAAAAGCCCACGTACTGCACAAGCGCCCATGCGGTCACGCACCAGTAACCCGCCTGATAGGTATAATCCCTGCTCCAATGCGGATCAGATAAGTCGAACGCGAACACGAGGTGGTGGTAGTTGTTCGTCAGCACGAGCACGCAGAACACCGCGTCGATAACCCAAGCAATGCTGACAACCCTTCGCCATGCAACATGCCGATCAAGGGCGGCAGCGTGAAGGGCGCTTGCCAGGAAGAACGTGGGGATGAACATCATCGGCACATAATAGAGGTACCACATGATCGAGGCGGCAAGATCGCTTTTTACGGGGTATTTCAGCAGCACGTCCAAAAGCCAGGCGGCAAGAAGCGCGGCGATGATCTTCAAATTGCCCCGAATTTTTATGTCCGAACAGCGCAAATGCACGGAGAACCCCCAGGCGACACAGCCCGAGCCCGCCAAGATCATCAGTCCCGCCGTGCTCGACGGGCCGCTTCCCGGAAGACCGAAGAAGCGGATTTCCGCCTGAGAAGCCAGCTGCACGGCGGCGAGCACGGCCCCAAGGACGAGGGCGAAGACGGCCCATGCCGCCACTATCCGCCCCTTGAGCGGGTCTGTTCCGCTTGCGCGGCCCATCCGAGCTCCCTTTCCTCCTCGCACGATCCCCTTTTGTCCAGTATACCCTGAGCACCCTATCAAGCGATGGCCGCGCGGCCAACCGAGCCACGTTTTTTGGCCGCATGGCTTGGGAGTGCATCGCCCCGAGTCGGTTACAGGCAAAAACCCATGTACAACGGGAGATACACTCGATCCTGCTCGATTTTCATTTGCTTCGGATGCAAAACATACTGGGTACCGATTTTCTTGTCGAATCTCCTCTTGAATCGATCGAGCGACGTCGTTCCGTATTGCCTGGGAGATTTCACCTCGACTGGGGAGATCCTTGGCTTGTTTGCAGCGTTTGAGTAGGGCTTTTGGATCAAGAAGTCGATTTCCATCCGCTCTTCTCCCTCGGCTTTCCCCGACTGAGAGTAGAAGAACAGATTATGCCCGCTCGCGACGAGCATCTGGGCGACGATGTTTTCCGTGAGCATCCCCTCGTTAATCCCGATTTCCCCGCGAAGCACCGTTCGGTAAACGTTTTCCTCGATGCCCAGGTCGTCCGCAAAAGCAAGGCTGACGAGAAGCCCCGTGTCCGCCATGTAGCATTTGAGCGACGTCTGGTCCATGCTGAGCGAAAGGCCCACGCTCGGATCGCAGGACGCATAGCACAGGTTGGCAATGCGAGCATCCGCCAGCCAGAAAAAAGCCTCTTCGTACGACCGCATACGCGCGCTCTTGTTAATCGAGCTTAGGGTGAACTTTTTCTCGTGCTTCGACAATTGCCCGGGGATGCCGTCGAGAATCGACATGACCTTGAACTCATACCCTCGAGCAAACCTCGCCACATCGTTTCGATAGAGCGATAAAATACGCCTCTTCTCCTTGTCGACAGCAGCAAAGTTCCTTTGAACAGCATAAACGTCCACAGGTTTTGGCATGCCTCCAACAAGCATGTATTCTCGTAGTAGCCCCGACGCCTTGCGATGGAGCATATCGGGAAGGGGCTTTAGCTTATCGAACTGGCTTTTGATAAGGTCTGCCAGCTGTCGTTCCCCCATAGCCCAAAGAAATTCTTCGAAGTCGAGCGGACCGAGCTCGAGCGCCTCTTCCTCAGAGGGAATCACAATATCTGAGACATTCTGCTTGATGGATAGCAGCGACCCCGTCTCGATGTAGTCGTAGCGGCCGTCAGCGACAAGATACTTGATAAGACCTCGGGCGGAAGGGCACATCTGGACCTCATCGAAAACGATAAGGGTATTCCGTTCGTGCAGCTCAACGCCATAGAAGGTTGAAAGATAGAGAAAGAGCGTATCGAGGTCGGCCCGGTACTCCGAAAAGTATCCCCGCACCTCATCAGGAGCCTGAAAGAAATCAACGATGAGGCAACTTTCGTACTCGTTTTCGCCGAACTCCTTGACAAGGGTACTCTTCCCCACGCGGCGAGCGCCCTCGATAAGGAGCGCAGTAGCCCCCGAGCTTTCATGCTTCCATTCGAGAAGTCTATCGTATGCTTTGCGTTTCAGCATTGTTCCTCCATTTTTTTGCACGACACGCAAAACTATTTGATGAAAGATTAGCACGATGCGCAGAACTTTCATATGCGAAAACTGCACGATGCGCAAAACTATGGGATATAAAGACGCCATTTGCCGCAAGAGCAACTATCTTCCCGCGATGGCCGCGCGGCCAACCGAGCCACGTTTTTTTGGCCGCATGGCACAACGAAATCGACAACGAAACCGCGCGGATGGACGTGCATAAAGTACCATGGGGGCGAACGATGAAACTGCAGCCGCCTACGTCGGAGGTCAGCCAATGGCAACTGAATCGGTAAACTACCAGTCTTCCCGCCATCATGGAGCGAACCGACCTCGTGAGCGATGCCGCGACGGAGTTCTACATCCCCGACGCAATCTAGCTTTGGTAATTCCATCTAGCCCCGAAGTCACTCCTGATTCGCTCCGGACATGAAAACATTCGTGGTTTTGCGTGGACCGAGCCTGCTGGGTTCGGTCCTAGTTGTATCTGGGATTTGCTTTACACGAATTCAATTTTGAGATGCCTGCCCATTCCCTGTGCGAGTCGATGGAGCGTGCCAAGTGTCGGGTTCGTCTCGCCCGTTTCTATGCGGCTGATGGCGTTCTGTTTCATGCCTGTTTTCCGTGCCAGCTCGGCTTGTGTCATGCCGATGCTTTGCCGCGCTTCAATGAGCGCGAGGCGAAAGCGATACTCGTCCTCGCTGTCTTCCCATGCGCGGGCGAACTCGGGGTCCGCGAGCTGCTGTTCGATATACTCGTCGAGTGTCGTCATAGCCCCTTCTCCTTTTGCCTATAGTGGCTTTCCCGACATCTCTTCGCCTTATCTATTTCCTGTCGAGGAGTTTTTCGCGTCTTTTTGATAAAACCATGCGTAACTACAATCTCTCTCCGGGTATCTGAGCTCGTTTCCTTTCTCTTGCAGAATAGAAAGGCTTCGAAGCACTTTGACGCGCATCTTTATGTCAAGACTGTCAAGATGGTCGGTCATTGGCTCGTTGCCGTTGGGTCTTTTGTAGAAAGTGACCTTAAACACTTTTTGTTCCATTTCTACTATATCACACAAATGTTATATGTGCTGAACGAACGCTCGAAGAGGCTCGCCTCGTCTGATGATATTGCGTTGCAGAGGGGACCCCGTTGAGAAAGATCCTGCCCCGAAGTCACTCCTGATTCGCTCCGGATCTGCTCCGAAATCATTCAGGTTCTCGGGGTGGTTTGCTCGGTTCGTTCTTTCGCATAATCGCTGAACCCAGGGTTCACGTGCCCTGTAATCGCATGCGAAAGGATGGCGTCAGTGACAAGAATGAGCGAGTGCAAGAGCGGGACAGCTCTGCGTGCGTTGATGGTTGCCCTGCTCATCATCGCACTGCTTGCGTGCGGGTTACCTACAAGCGTAGCGAATGAATGCGCGTGGGGCGATGAGGTAGAGGATGAACCCACCTCCGACATTCAGGAAGATGGTGAGACCGCTGGAGATCAGGATGAGCTCGCTGGTCCCGGTGACATTCCTGATGATGAAGAGCCTACGGGCGAGTCCGGGGACACTTCGGGACTCGTCGAACTCAGTGACGAGGAGCGGCGCCTCATGGAGGGCCTTGTAACACTCGAGGCAAGACTCGATGAGGAGCTCGGCGAGCTTGAGACGGCCAAGGCGAACTTCGATGCCGCGCGTGCCGGCATTGCGCGGGGAGCATCTGCACGCGATGCCGTTTTGGGCGCGGGCAAGGATGCTGCCGAACGTATGGAGGAGCTTGACCGGCGCCGCCTCGGCGTTCTGGCACGTATCAGGATGGTCCAAGAAGAGCTCATGCAAAGCGAGAAATTCGGCGCCGTAGCGCTCATGGCGGGCACATCGGGTGTTGCCGACGTGGAGTTCAGGCACGAGCTGCTCGAACGGCTCGTGATTGCCGAGGGCAAGAAGATACGCCAGACGCTGAGCGACCAGAGACGCCTGCGCATCGAGCTGGTCCTTGACGAGGCGAGCGCATGCCATGCGCGTCGGGATGCGTGCGAAGCCATGGAGCCGGCCAACAAAGCGGCCTATCAGGTCGAGCGAGGCTGCGCATGCGTGCGGCAATGCGTCAAGGACGTGTGGCTCGCCATCGAGGGGGTATCGGATGCCCATCTGACACTCGAGAAGGCCGGGGATGCCGCGCTTTTTCATGCAGATGCGGCGTTGGCGGCAGTTGCCGATGCCGAACGGCTCGTCGGTGCGTGGTATGACGAGGTCGATGCCCATGCGGGTGTGCGGGACGCCGTCTCGTTCGGCGAGGGCATGGACTTCTCGTTACCGGAGGATGAGTTCGTCGAAGCCTGGGGCTCCGCGATTGAAGCGTTCTATGCAAGCCGCGCCTCGACGAGCGGCGCGATGCCGCTACAAGGTTTTGGGCACGAAATGGCCCTGTCAGCGTACCGGCATCACGTCGACCCGCGCCTGTGTGCGGCGGTGAGCATTGTCGAGTCCGGTGGCGGCCAGACGTGCATCAGGCCCTTCAACGCCTGGGGTTGGGGCGCGGCCGATAGTGACCCCTATGGGCTGGCCGTCGAGTGGGGTTCCTTCGAGGAGGCCATCGAAGCCTGGCACAAGGGCATGGTGACGTCCACGAGCGGACTTGCGACGGCGCCGACCGTGAGCGCCCTGGGCGCCGTATACTGCTCGTCGCCCGCATGGGGCGCGACCGTCATCGAGCAGATGGAGCTCATCAGCGGCTTCGTGCGGTAGTGCGGCGCGCGGTAAAACGGCTTCGGTGCGCGGTTGCAGACTGGCTCTCGCACCCAATCCGGACTGGATGCAATGCCGCGAAAGAACTCGCGTGCAAAGGGCGCACGCTCAGACACCTTTCGCTAAACCCGCGTTGCATCCAGTCCGAATCTGCTCGAGATGTCTGCAACCGCGCACCGAAGCCGACTGAGACACATCCGTGCTACCATGCCTGCATGCTAAACGAGATTTACCACTCCATTGACCCCGTCCTTTTTGCCATCGGACCCCTTTCCGTGCGCTGGTACGGGCTTGCCTACGTGATGGGCTTCATAGGCGCGGGTTTTGTCGCGTATCTCTACGCACGGCACTGGAAGCTGCGTTTCACTCCCTACGACACGCTCGTGTTCGTCTGCTACTGCGCCTTCGGAATCATCATCGGGGCACGCCTTGGCTATTGCCTCTTCTATGGGGATGGCTATTACCTTGCGCATCCCCTCGAGATCTTCGCGGTCGCGAACGGGGGCATGTCGTTTCACGGGGGCCTCATCGGCATCGTCATCGCGGGATTCATCTATGCTCGTGTCTACGGCGTCCCCTTCCTCACGTTGGCCGACCTCGTTTCCTGCGGCGTGCCCCTGGGGCTCTTCTTCGGCCGTTGCGCGAATTTCGTGAACGGCGAGCTTTACGGCGCGCCGACCAATTTGCCCATCGGGGTCGATTTCCTCGGGACGGGTGTCATGTACCATCCCTCGCAGCTCTACGAGGCGCTTCTCGAGGGGCTCGTCATCTTCCTCGTCCTCTTCGCGCTCTCGCGCAAGAACGATCCCCCGCGCCCGCGCGGCTTCTTCCTGGGTACCTTCCTTCTGCTCTATGGCATCTTCCGCATACTGGTCGAGTTCGTCAGGCTGCCCGACGTTCAGATCGGCTACTTCTTCGGAACCTGGGGCACGATGGGGCAACTTCTCTCGTTGCCCATGGTCATCGCGGGAATCTGTCTGCTCGTGTGGAGCTGCACGCGCAAGGCACCGCAACGAGGCTTGCCTGCCGACAGGGCATAAGCGAATCGCTACACGAATACCGGCGAGAGTGCTAGAATACTGCGGTCAATCCAATAGCACGGGAGGATTCATTCATGTCCGGACATTCCAAGTGGGCAACCACCAAGCATCGCAAGGCGGCGCAGGACTCCAAGCGCTCCGCGATGTTCTCCAAGCTCAGCCGTATCATCACCGTCGCAGCCAAGACCGGCGGCGATCCCAACCCCGAAAACAACGCCTCCCTGGCGGCCGCCATCGCCAAGGCCAAGGGCTATTCCATGCCCAAGGACAAGATCAAGGTCGCAATCGACAAGGCGTTTGGTTCGGGAGCCGATGCGGCTAACTTCGAGGAGGTCACCTACGAGGGATATGGTCCCGCCGGCATTGGCGTGTACGTCGAGTGCCTGACGGACAATCGTAACCGCACCGCTGCCGACGTGCGCAGCGCCTTCTCGCATTCCGGTGGCAACCTGGGTGCGAATGGATCTGTCGCGTACATGTTCGATCGCAAGGGACAGATTACCGTCCTGAAGGAAATCGAGACGGGCGACAAGAAGAACCCCACTGCTCCCAATGGCGCCGCTGCCGATTCCGACGAGTTCGAGATGGCCGTCATCGAGGCAGGCGCGGACGATTACGAAGAGGCCGACGACGAGTGGGTCGTCTACACCGAGCCCAGCGACCTCATGGCCGTGCGCAGCGCCCTCGAGGAGCAGGGCATCGAGGTCAAGGGCGCCGAGCTCATCTTCGAGCCCAACAACCCCACGGCCGTCTCCGTTGCCGACGCCAAGAAGGTGCAGCGCCTCATCGATAAGCTCGAGGACTTCGACGACGTCCAGAACGTCTACAGCACCATGGACATCACCGACGAGATCGCCGCGGCCCTCGACGAGGACTAGCCCCCACCTTTCATGGACACGAGGAGGCCCCGTGCGATGCACGGGGCCTCTTGTCGTCATGCGAACGGGTTATCGCTATGGGCAATGGCCTCGAGCGTCTTTCTGCGCCTATGCAATGCATACGCGACGCAGGTGCAGACCCCCGCAATGGTGACAAGCGCCATGAGGAGCACGCGCGTCCAGAAATCGCCGGTGGACGCGGTATTCCCAGCTCCGGTTGCGGTGACGACGGATGACTGGCCATCCGCGCCCGGGAGAGCCGCATCGGGGTCGACCTCGCTGCTCGTCACCGTCTGGGCGACGTCCTCGAGATCGGTGTGCTCGGCGACGACCTTGCCCTCATGCTCGAGCGTCTCAAAGGCGACGAGCACCTGACTTGACTGCGCGCTGGCATCGAAGTCGTATGTGACGTCAGTCGAGCCCGAAACCTCCTGCGGAATAAACGGGACCTCGGCACTCACGGGCATGCCATCTGCCGTCAGCGCGCAACCCGTCTCCCTGTCCATGAGCACCCCCTTGAGTTTGTACTGCTCGCCGGGGACGAGGTTCGCGTAATTGACCGTGTCGATGATCGTCACGCTGTCCGCATGGGCGTCGAAGATCTTGTCGCCATCGCCCTTGTCCGTTGCGCTTGACGTGAGCTTCACGGTCTTGACGGTCTGTCGCTCGTCTTCGAGGTCCTGGTGACTTGCGACGACGTGTCCCTCGTCATCGATCAACTTGTCGAAGACGACGATGTCATGGCCGGCTATGCCGCTCGTGTCCACGGCAAGCTCCATGTCGACATGTCCCTCGGACGTGTCGGGCGTGAACTCGGCGCAGGCGGTGATGGCCTTGCCCTGGGCGTCACGTAAGGCGTTGCCGGTCGCCTTGTCGTTGAGGGTGCAGCTCGCCGTATATGCGTGGCCGGCCTTCAGGCCGTCATAGCTGACGCATTCCATGATTGCGGCATCTGCACCCATGACGTAATTGTCGAGGTCGGCGGCATCTAGAGCCGTCGCGATGATGATGGGCTCGACGTCAAGCGTCTGCTCGACGGTATCCGCGTCCTCAGACGTGATGCTCGTCTTTTCGTCGCCAAGCGCCACGTGCATCACGATGCTCTCGCCTGCGAGCTTCGAGGTGTCGAGGGCAATCTGCATGTCGATCTTCCCGTTGGCCTGTTGCGGAGTGAACGTCGTGGATGCGAAGGCGGGAGAGCCGTTGGGCCCCGGCACGGCTTCACCCGTGCTCTGGACGATCGCGGAGCAGGTGGCGTGGTATTCCCGGCCGACTACCAGGTTGCGGTAGTTGATGGTTTCGTTTGCGAGGACATTTTCGGCCGGGCGAATGAGTTTGTCGGCATCGCTCGCATCGGATGCGGCGCCGCAGACCATGGGTCGCGTATCGACGATGTTATCGAGCTTGACGGTGAAATCGTCACGGTTGACCGAGAACTGCGTCGTGACGAGGTTCAGGCCCTCGTTGGCCCTGCAGGGAAGCTCTTGCAGCACGTAGGAACCGTAGGGGAGTGCGCCATGCGCGTCGTCGGCGTTCGAGCGCATGCCGCTTTCGTCCATCGAGAACCAGGTTCCGATGTCATGGGCGAGCTTGCTCTCGTCGATCTCGTAGACACCGTCGATTTCGGCGAGTATCGCCGCATCGCTTCCGTTCGTGTTCGTGCCATGGGCCACGTGACCGGCGCTCGAGGAATAGTCGCCGTATTCGTTGGTGACGATGACGTGGCTCTCCACTTGCCCATCGCCCTCGCCGTTGGCGTACGAGAGGAGGAAGGGGATGCCGGCGAGCGCGATGCCGTTCTCGTCCGCCTTCCTGAACATGACGTCGCCGCGTATGACCTGCAGCGCCTCCTCGAAGGGTTCGAATGCGCAGAGCGGCTCGACCTCAGTCCTCGACGCTCGGGTCACGTCGCAGTCGAGTACGGCGTTGACGGGCATGAAGCCGGCGGGTGCCTGATCGACTGTTACCGTGTAATGGCCGAGGGGCATGACGAGCAGGCCATGGGGGCCTTCGTAGAGCGGAGATCCGTCGACGAGGTAGTCATTGGAAAGGTGCACCTCTCCGTTCTCATCGGATTTGAACGTCCAGCTGCGGGCGGGACCGGCGATGATGTTGTCGTCATCGAAGCTGTCGAAGTGCGAGATGGTGTAGGTCGCGTTGCCGAGCCGCGCTCCGGCAACGCCGGCGGCATTGCCCGTCTCGACGTTGACTTCTCGCAGGATGAGGTCGGGGGAGGCGAAGCTCGGCACTGCGCTCGCCTCCATCTGGGCGCATGCACCGATAGCCACGTCGACTTGCTGCAGGCGCGTCGAGAGGCAGAAACCGGGGGAGGCGGCTTCCTCCTTGACGAAGTACCTGCCTGCAGGCAGCTCGGCCGTGCTCGCATGGCCCGACGCATCGGTCACGAGCTCCGCGACCCTTTGGGTGCATCCATAGTCTTCGTAAACGCCGAAACGCGCATCTGCGAGGGAATAGAGGTCGCTGTCGGCGCTGAGTCCCGGGAAGTCGCTCGCATAGTCGAGCTCGATGCCTCCTGTGTCACTTGCCAGGGAGCGCGCCATGGGAAATGCGGGCAGGGAGAAGATGACGACACATGCCATGGTCGCGAACAGGGCAATGGCAGCCCGCCAGGATGGCTCGTGCATGCAGCTGCGTGTTTTCATGCGAATGTCCTTTCGAATGCTTCGTGGAGTACCTTTCATGCGTCGCTCGTAACGGCGAGCGGGCAGAGGAGAAGCTATCGCATGGGTAACCGAGCGAACCACCCCGAGAACCTGAACAGATTCGGAGCGAATGCAAAACGAATTCGGAGTGAAAGCGGAGCGAAATCGGAACGGTGCAGATGTGTCAGGGGGTCAGGCACCGTGGCACATGCGGGGTGTGCCACGGTGCCTGACCCCCTGACACATCACATTTCTATGCCTCCGGGAACGGCCTTCCCAGGTGCTCGAAGGCCTTGCGGGTTGCCTGGCGGCCCTTGGGCGTGCGGTTGACGAGGCCTTGCTTGAGCAGGAAGGGCTCGTAGACGTCCTCGATGGAGTCCGGTTCCTCGCCCAGGGCGCTTGCGAGCGCGGACAGGCCGATGGGGCGGCCCTCGAAGGTGTTGACGAGCATGTCGAGGATGCGATTGTCCATGGGGTCGAGGCCGAGCTCGTCGACCTCGAAGAAGGCAAGCGCCTCGCGGGCGACATCCGAGTCGATGAAGCCACCGCAGCGCACCTGCGAGAAGTCACGCACGCGCTTGAGCAGACGATTGGCCAGACGCGGCGTTGCCCGGGAGCGCGATGCGATCTCGAAGGCGCCCGAATCGTCGATGTCGATGTCGAGAATGGTCGCCGAGCGAACGACGATGTCCTTGAGCTCGTCATGGGAGTAGTAGTCCATGTGGAACGCCGCACCGAAGCGGTCGCGCAGCGGACCGGTGAGCATGCCCGTGCGCGTGGTGGCGGCGATGAGCGTGAAACGCGGAATGTCGAGGCGTATGGATCGTGCGGCCGGGCCCTGGCCGATGACGATGTCGATGGCGTAGTCTTCCATGGCGGGATAGAGCACCTCTTCGACGGCGCGATTGAGACGATGGATTTCGTCTATGAAGAGGATGTCTCCCTCCTCGAGGTTGGTGAGGATTGCGGCGAGGTCCCCGGCCCTGTCGATGGCGGGGCCAGACGTGGTGCGTATCTGCACGCCCATCTCGTTTGCCACCACGCTCGCGAGCGTGGTCTTGCCCAACCCCGGTGGCCCCGAGAAGAGCAGGTGGTCAAGGGCCTCCCCGCGCAGGCGGGCGGCCTCGATGAGTACGGAGAGGTTGTCCTTGATGCGGCCCTGACCCAGGTAGTCGTCAAGGGATTTGGGGCGCAGGCTCTGCTCGGCGCGCGCGTCTTCGGGTTGCTCGCGCGCATCCACGATGCGCTGGTTCTCTTCGAAGTCGGGGGCCTCCCAGATCATTGGGCACCTCCCACGTGCTTGAGTGCGTAGCGGATGATGGCGCCAGTTTCTGTTTCGGTGCAGCCCTTGAGGGCGACTGCGACCTCTTCGGCGCTGAAGCCCATGCTCTCGAGTGCGCTCGCGGCGTCTTGCAGCGCACGGTTGCCCTCGACGCCCGTCAGCATGTCGAAGCCATCACTCGTCTTGAGCACGCCCTGCAACTCGAGAATCATGCGCTGGGCCGTCTTCTTGCCCACGCCCGATATGGTGGATATGGCCGTGACGTCGCCCGCGGTGATATGGGCGATGAGGTCGGCGGGCTTGAAGGTGGACAGAGCCGAGATGGCCATCTTGGGGCCGATGCCGCTTACGGCAATGAGCTTTTCGAACAGGTCACGCTCGGCGGGCTCGGAAAAGCCGAAGAGCGAGATATCGTCCTCCTTTACGGCGAGATGCGTCCAGACCTGGGCGGGCTCACCACAGGCGGGAAGCGATGCGAGCGCGTGGACGGACATGGCGAGCTCGTAGCCGATGCCGCCGGTTTCTATGACGGCGCCCTCCGCGTCCTTGTAGGCGACTATGCCCTTGATGAAAGCGATCAACATGGCTCCTTTTGCTACGAGCGGTGCTCGGCTTGACGTTCGATGGCCCGTGCCGTGCGCATGCGCGCGTGCGTGATGGCGGCTGCCAGGGCATCTGCGGCGTGGTCGGGGCGCGGCTCGTGGTCGAGCTTGAGCACGGCGCGCACCATGTATTGGACCTGCCGTTTGTCCGCCGAACCCGTGCCCACGAGGGCCTGCTTGATTTGCATGGGGGTGTACTCGCCGTATTCGAGCCCCTTGTAGGCGCAGGCGACGAGCGCGGCACCGCGTGCCTGTGCCGTGGGAATGGCGGACTTCGCGTTATTGCCGAAGTAGATGCCCTCGACCGAAAGTTCCGACGGGAGGTAGCGGTCGATGATCTCGAGGAGGTTGTCGTGGATGATGGCGAGGCGCATGGGCAGGCTATGGCTCTTGGTAGTGGTGATGCAGCCGTAGGCGACGGGGCTGACCTGCATGCCGCTGCAGCGTATGATGCCCCATCCCGTGTTGGCCAGGCCCGGGTCGATGCCCATGATGATCTGCGATTCCATCTACGTTCCTTCGATACAAACAAATGTTCGAGAACAGAATACCCGTTCGATTCCCGACATGCAAGCCAATGCTTGTCGGGCGGAGTGTTTCAACTCGGTGGCATTATCCGTTCCGGAGTAAGCTTGTGATACCCTATCGCGTATATGTTTGAGACCGCGCGCGGTCGTTTCGCTAGGAGCTGCTGGTAATGAGCAAGAAATCGTATCTCTTCACTTCGGAATCCGTGACCGAGGGACATCCCGACAAGATTTGCGACCAGATTTCCGATGCCATTCTCGATGCGGTGCTTGCCAAGGAGATCCAGCTCGCCGAGGCGGGTTACGTCGCCCCCAATGGCGCGCCTGCCGACCCTAAGAACGCCCGTGTTGCCTGCGAGACCGTCACGAGCACGGGCCTGGTCATGGTCACGGGCGAGATACGCACCCAGGCCTACATCGACGTCGACCGCATCGTGCGCGACACCATCCGCGAGATCGGCTACACGCGCGCCAAGTTCGGCTTCGACGGCAACACCTGCGGCGTCGTCAACGCCATTCACGAGCAGAGTCCCGACATCGCCCAGGGCGTGGACGCGAGCTCGGAATTCAAGGAAGATGGTGCCGACGAGCTCGACGTCTTTGGTGCCGGCGACCAGGGCATGATGTTCGGCTTTGCCTGCAACGAGACCTCCCAGCTCATGCCCATGCCCATCTACCTCGCCCATCGTCTCTCCGAGCGCCTGACCAAGGTGCGCAAGGACGGCACGCTCGAGTATCTGCGCCCCGACGGCAAGACGCAGGTATCGGTGCGCTACGTCGATGACAAGCCCGTCGCCGTCGAGAAGATCCTCATCTCCACGCAACACTCCGACGACGTCGACCAGAAGCAGATCTACGCCGACATGGTCGAGCACGTCATCAAGCCCGTTTTCGACGAGGAGGGCATCGCCTACGAAGATGCCGAGATTTACGTGAACCCCACCGGGCGCTTCGTCATCGGTGGTCCCATGGGAGATGCGGGCCTCACCGGCCGCAAGATCATCGTCGACACCTATGGTGGCATGGGACGCCATGGCGGTGGCGCGTTTTCGGGCAAGGATCCCACGAAGGTCGACCGCAGCGGTGCCTACGCGGCGCGCTGGGTCGCGAAGAACGTCGTCGCAGCCGGTCTTGCCGACAAGTGCGAGGTGCAGGTGGCCTATGCCATCGGCGTCGCGCGTCCCCTGAGCCTCATGGTCGAGACCTTCGGCACCGAGCACGTCGACGCCGAGACGATCGAGAAGGCGGTCGAGGAGGTCTTCGACCTGCGTCCCGGCGCCATTTTGCGCGACCTCGACCTGCAGCGCCCCATCTATCGCCAGACGGCCGCGTACGGTCACTTCGGCCGTGCCGAATTCCCCTGGGAGCAGACCAATCGCGTCGACGAGCTCAGGGCTGCCTGCGGTCTGAGCTAGCGCACCCCATGCTCGTCGCATCGGTCATAGTCGATGTAGCGGCGCGGGCGGTCGACAGGCCCTTCTTCTATCTCGTGCCATCGCAGCTCGCGGTGGATGTGCAGGTGGGTTGTGCGGTAAGCGTCGACTTCGGCAATCGTCCGGTCGTGGGCTACGTCATCGGCCTTTCCCAGATGGACGAAGACGAGGTCGAGGCGTCCGTCGGCGAGCTCTCCAAGCTCAAGCCCCTGCTCGGCATCTTGTCACAACCGTACTTCGATGATGTGGCGGCGCGTCTCGCCACGTGGATTTCGCACGAATACCTCTGCACCGTATCCGATGCCCTGCACCTGTTCACGCCGCCGGGGGGTTCTCCCAAGGTCAAACGCGTCGATGACGCGTGGGAGCTCGTGTTCGCCGGCGTCGGTCCGGTCGATGACCGCTGGGCCATCCCCACGGAGGCTGCCTCGTCGTTCGCTCCCGCGAAAAACGCCGTCAAGCAGCAGCGCGTTCTCGATGCGCTTTTCTGCGGAGGCATGCGCGTGGCCGAACTCGCCGCGATGCTCGGCAACGTGAATCCTACGCTCAAGGCTCTCGAGAAACGTGGCGTCATTCGCATCGAACATCGCAGACGCATACGCGACGCCATGCCCGCGGTCGCGGGCGCATGTGCGAACGTCGACGCCCTCACGCACGGCCAGCAAGAGGCCCTCGACGTCATTTGCGCGACCATCGCCGGGGATGCTCCCTCCAATGTCGTCGTGGTCGACGGCATTACCGGCTCGGGCAAGACCGAAGTGTACCTACGTGCCATCGAGGACGTGCTGCGTGCCGGCAAGTCCGCCATCGTGCTCGTTCCCGAAATCGCCCTCACGCCCCAGACGGTCGGAAGGTTCAGGGCACGTTTTCCCGACGACGTCGCCGTCCTGCATTCGCGGCTTTCGACGGGCGAGCGCTTCGACCAATGGGACCTCGTGCGCCAAGGCGAGGTACATGTCGTCGTCGGGACGCGCAGTGCGCTCTTTGCTCCCGTGCGCGACCTTGGCCTCGTCATCATCGACGAGGAGCATGACTCCTCCTACAAGCAGGACAACGCGCCGCGCTACGATGCGCGCGTCGTCGCCTACGAGCTCACGCGCATGCGCGATGCGGCGCTCGTGTTGGGCTCTGCCACGCCGAGCATCGACACGCTTGCCTCATGCGAAGGCGGTGTGCTTGGTGAGCGGGCTTGGCAACACGTGCTGCTTCCCGAACGCCCGAGCGGCCAGCCCTTGCCCGACGTGCAGATCGTCGACATGGCCGCGGAGTTCAAGGGCGGCTCGCGTTCCATGTTCTCCCGCGCGCTCGTCGATGCGCTGCTCGGTGTGCACGAACGCGGCGAGAAGGCCGTGCTCCTGCTCAACAGGCGCGGCTTTGCCTCGTTCGTGCTCTGTCGCGAATGCGGATTCGTACCCGAGTGCCCCCATTGCTCGACCTCGCTCACCTTCCACGAGCGCAACGGCACGCTCGTCTGCCATCATTGCGATTACGTCGAGCCCATGCCCGCCACCTGTCCGCAGTGCAATAGTCCCTACCTGCGCAAGTTTGGTGCGGGGACCGAGCGCGTCGAGGCCGAGTTGCGCCAGATCGTGCCCGGGGACATGCCCATCATCCGCATGGATGCCGACACGACGAAGGCCAAGGGCGCTCACGAGCGTCTGCTCGAGGAGTTTTCCGCGGCCCGCGGTGGCATCTTGCTCGGCACTCAGATGATTGCGAAGGGACTCGACTTTCCCGATGTCACGCTCGTCGGCGTCATCAATGCCGACACGACGCTCAAGCTTCCGGATTTCCGCGCGCCCGAGCGCACCTTCCAGTTGCTCGAGCAAGTGAGTGGACGCGCGGGACGTGCAGAGAAGCCCGGCCACGTCATCGTGCAGACCTACTGGCCCGAGCATCCCGCCATACGCGCCGCTGCCGCCCATGACCGCGACCTCTTCCTCGAAACCGAGCTTCCCTCCCGTGACGAGCTCGGCTATCCGCCCTACGTGCGCCTCGTGAACGTGCTCGCCTGGGGTCAAGACGAGCGGGCGGTGCGCCAGGTCATCACCGAGGTCACGCTCGCCATCAACTCGTCGATGATTTCGGCAGGGCATGAGTGGGAGGTGCTCGGCCCGGCACCGTGTTTGCTCTCGCGCCTGCGTGGGCTGTACCGCTGGCATACGCTTATCAAGGCACCTATCGGGGCAGACGTCTCGGCGGTCATCGAACCCGTCCTCAAGGCACGTAAGGCAAGCGATCAAGTTCGCATTGCTATCGATGTCGATCCAGATAATCTCTTTTAACCATCAACCTGTTCAACGCGAAGCGCGGGGCAAGCATTCTTGGACGTTTGCCCCGTTTGATGTGTGCAGGCAAGCTGCGAAGCGGAGGTCCAAGGGAGCGCGCCGTAAGGACCGCGAAGCGGCCCGTCGGGAAGCGACCGTCGGAGCAAAGCAGCTTGCCTGCACACATATTGTGAGGCATGGGAAAAAATCATTGCCCCGTGCTTCGCGTTGCTGTATCCTTTCTCCTCGCGTCGTTTCCTCCGTGAGGACAAGCCTGCACGTGAAACGAATGGCACGATAAGAAAAGGAACAGGCAATGGACTACATCCGCGCAATCGAGCAGCAGCAGATCAAGGAGATTCCCGAGTTCTTCCCCGGATCTCACGTCAAGGTTCACTATCGCATCAAAGAGGGTAATCGCGAGCGCATCCAGGTGTTCGAGGGCGACGTGATTCGTCGTCACGGCTCCTCCAACCGCGAGACCTTCACCGTCCGCAAGGTCTCCTTCGGCGTGGGCGTCGAGCGTACCTTCCCCGTGCATTCCCCCAAGATCGAGAAGATCGAGGTCGTGCGTCACGGTGCCGTGCGCCGCGCCAAGCTCTACTACCTGCGCGACAAGGTCGGCAAGGCCGCCCGTCTGCGCGAAAAGGGCTTCTAAATCGGCCTCACCAAGAAAGAACGCGAAGAGCTCCGCAGGGTACATACCGCGGAGCTCTATTCGTTTATGCGCGAGATCGTGCCCGAGGGCATCGTCGTCGGCATCGACGAGGTGGGCAGGGGAGCACTTGCCGGTCCGCTCATGACCGCCTGCGTCGCCTTGCCAGACGAGCCGCAGGTCATCGGGCTCGACGACTCGAAGAAACTCTCGCCCAAGCGCCGTGCCGAGCTGGCCGCGCAGATCGAAGAGACGGCTCTCGGCATCGGCATCGGGCATGTCGGGCCGGCAGAAATCGACGCCTGCGGCATGGCGGCATCCCTGCGCGTCGCGATGTCGCGAGCGCTCGAGGCCTGCAGGATCGACCTCGCCGCGCGGGGAAACGACGGTGCCATCGCCGGCGTGCTCATCGATGGCAATCCCGTGCACGTGCACGAGCATGAGGTGTGCGTCGTCAAGGGGGATGGCAAGCTCGCGTGCATTGCCGCGGCGAGCATCGTCGCCAAGGTCGCCCGCGACAACCTGATGGTCGAGCTCGCGCGGGAGTATCCGTCCTATGGATTCGAGAGCAACAAGGGCTATGGATCGGCAGCGCATATCGCCGCTCTCAAGGAGCGAGGTGCAAGCGACGTGCACCGTCGGAGCTTCCTCGGCAACATACTCGCCGAACAACAAACTCTGTTGTAGAATGACA
This sequence comes from uncultured Coriobacteriia bacterium, assembly GCA_948466335.1. Taxonomy (GTDB): domain Bacteria; phylum Actinomycetota; class Coriobacteriia; order Coriobacteriales; family QAMH01; genus QAMH01. Next base: position 49,459 of record CAOKAE010000007.1, read on the forward strand.
GGTCATGCGCGTGCGAAACGTGCGCTTTGCGCACGCCCACGTGCCTATACGTGAACAGAGAAAACTTGCAAGCAACGTACAGGAGTTCTTAATGGCGCAACGCAAGTCGTCTGGAAGCGGCTCGGGCAAGAAGGCCGAGTCGGACAGCGAGAAGAAGAAACGCGCGAAGGAGCGCGAGAAGGCCGCCAAGCAGCGAGCCAAGGACCGGGCAAGGCAGGAGAAGGACGCCGAGCGTTACCGCAAGGCAGCCGAGGCCGCACGCAAGCGTGCCGCTGACGAGCGCGCCAAACGCGCGGCCCAGGAAAACGATCCTGTCTACCAGGAGAAGAAGCGCAAGGAGGCTGAGAGGCTCAAGGAGCGCGGCAAGCGCGAGATGGAACGCCAGCGCAAACGCTCGGACCGCCGCGCCGCCGCCGCGGCGCGTTCCAAGGCCCGGGTCGACGAGCGCGACGCCCAGAAGTCCGGCGGCATATCGAGCGTCGAGCGCAAACGTCGCCAACGCGAGTACGCCGACCTCGAGCGTCGCCAGGCGCTTGCGAAGCAGAAGAAGGGCAACGCGCCCAAGTCCAGGCGCAACAGCAAGAGCCTCGCATGCCTCGTGCTCATCATCATTCTCACCATAGCCTCGGCCATCGCACTGTATCCGCCACAGGACAAGATCACCATGGGCCTCGACATCCAGGGCGGCGTCTCGGTCAACCTCAAGGCGACGACGGCGGATGGGTCGCCCATCACCGCCGAGCAGATGGAGCAGACGCAGAAGGTCATCTCCAATCGCGTCAACGCATCCGGTGCCGCTGCCGCGACCATCCAGCAGCAGGGAAGCGACGCGTTCCTCGTCCAGGTTCCCGGTGCAGCCGAAAACTCCCAGGCCATCCTCGATACCCTGAGCAGCCAGGGCGTCCTTGAGTTCGTGAACGTCGAGACCATCACCGACGAGACGGTCCGCAACTACATCAAGCAGGGCCTCACGGGCATGAACCTCAAGAAGGAAGGCGTCGCGTACACGCCGTTCATGACGGGCGAGAACGTCGAGAACGTCACGGTCGACCGCCCGCAGGCATCGGCCGAATACGCCGTCAACCTGCAGCTTGACGCTACGGGCACCACCGAGTTCGCCACGGTCACGCGCGAGCTCGTGAGCACGAAGGGCCAGATTGCCATCCTACTCGACGGTGTCGTCGAGTCGGCCCCGGCAGTGCAGTCCGCCATCACCAACGGTCAGGTGCAGATCACGGGCAACTACACCGTCGAGGAGGCAAACGCCCTCAAGACCATCATCGACTCCGGCTCGCTGCCGGTGTCCCTCTCCATCGAGCAGGCCTCCACGGTCGGCCCGACGCTCGGCCAGCAGGCCCTGTGGTCGGGCATACTCGCCGCCCTCATCGGCATCGCGCTCGTCATCGTGTGGCTGCTCGTCTTCTACAAGGGGCTTGGCTTGTTGCCCGCCGCCTCGATTTTCCTCATGTCCGTTGTCTACCTCGGCTTGCTTGCCTTGCTCTCGCAGGTGGGCTGGTTCTCGCTCACCTTGCCGGGCATCGCGGGCATCATCGTCAACATCGGCATGTCGGCCGACTCCTCCATCCTCATCATGGAATGCTTCCACGAGCAGATACGCGAGGGCAAGTCGGTCAAGACGGCTGCTACAGCCGGCGTCAAGGAAGGCATCTTCACCTCGCTCGACGCCGACGTGGTTACGCTCGTCTCGGCGCTCATCCTCTACTTCTTCGCCATGGGCGACGTACGTGGCTTCGGCCTCACCCTTGCCCTCGGCATCATCTGCGACCTCGTCGTCATGGCGCTGTTCAGCGGTCCCATCATGCGTGTCCTTGGCCCGCGCGTCATCGATCGCCATCCCGCGTTCTGGGGTATCGTCGATGACGTCAACGAGGGCGAATACATCGCGAAGGAGGCGGTGTAAATGTACTCGTTGAGACCCCATACCAAATTCGATTTCGTCAGGCTCTGGAAGTACGGCTTTAGGCTCTCGGGCGTGCTCATCGCCCTGGCCATCGTCGGCTTCATCGTGAGCACGGTGCTTACGGGCGCCCCGCTCACGCTTGGCACCGAGTTCTCGGGTGGTACCTCCATCCAGATCAACAATGCCGGTGACGTCACCGAAGACCAGATAAAAGATGCGTTTGCCACGGCGGCAAGCGAACTTGGCTACGAGACGCAGATCTCGTCGATCCAGGCCGCCGCCGACATGACGGGTGGCAACGGATACATCGTCAAGACCACCGACACCGTGTCCACCAACGCGAGCGAGATCATGGGCCACGTCGAGCAGGCCCTCGGTCTGGACGAGAACACCGTCGAGATCGAGACCATCGGCGCGAGCTGGGGCGCCTCGGTCATCTGGAGCTCGATACTGGCGTTCTTCCTCTCGTGTCTCGGCATCCTCGCCGTCATCGCCATCCGCTACCGCGAGCCGCGCATGGGCGTCGTCGCCCTCATCTGCCTGTTCCACGACATGATCGTCGTGCTCGGCATCTACGCCTGGGCGGGCCTCTTCTTCCACATGGAGATTACCTCCGACGTTATCGCAGCCCTGCTCGCCATCATCGGCTATTCGCTCTACGATACCGTCGTCGTATTCCACCGCATCTCCAAGAACGCGTCGCCGCAGATGAAGTGCAGTCTGCTCACCTGCGCGAACAGGTCGCTCAACGAGGTCATCGTCCGTACCATCAACACCTCGATCACCTCTGTCATCCCCGTCGTGTTCATGCTCATCATCGGTACCGACACCCTCGTCGACTTCGCCTTCGCGATGTTCTGCGGCATGGTGGTCGGCGTCTACTCGACGCTTGCCATCTCGGCGCCCATCTACAGCAAATGGAAGGCCAAGGAACCGGCCTATGCGCGCCTCGAGTCCAAGTACCCCTACGAGGTCGTCCAGTCTCCCTTCACCAAGCAGATGATGATCGAGGCCCGCAAGGAGACCTCCGTCAAGCTCAAGGAGGAGAAGGAGGAGCGCCGTCAGGCCAAGGAAGCCGAGCGTGCCGAACAGGCTAAGATCAAGGCCGAGGAGAAGGAGGCCCTGCGCGAGGCCGCCAAGGGCGAGCACGATGCTGCGAAGAAGGCCAAGCAGAAGGCCGAGGAGGCCCGCGAAGAGGCCAAGCAGGCCGAGCGGGATGCCGAAGCCGCCATTGACGAGGAGTTCGAGCCGGACAAGGCCGCCGTCGAGCTCGAGCTCGTCGAGGAAGCCCCGCAGACCGAGGAGGCCGCTGCCGTCGAAGAGGGTGCACAGGCCGAGCGGGTCCAGGAGGCCGAGCAGGTCGAGCAAGTTGATGAGCCCGGGCAAGCCGGAGAGTCCGAAGAGGCGGCTGCCGTCTCTGACGAGCAACAGGTCGCTCAGGACCTCGAGGAAAAGCCCGTTTCCGTAGATGAACCCGCAGCAGTAAACGACGTCGACGCGGCCGTGGAGACAAGCCACGGGAGCGGGAAGTATTCCGCCGAGAAACGCGATGGCCATGACGATGTCGTCACCACGACGACCAGTTTCTCGTACGGGTACGTCTCGAACGCGGACGATTCCACGGACAAGGATGACGAATAGCCGCATGACGGGCCGCCTCGAGCGGCCCGTTTCCTCTGGCGCGTGACACATTCGACTGGGCAACTTGTCATGCGTCAGAGGAAACCATGTCTCAGCTTTGTGCAACAATCTTGCCATGAACGCCACTGACAAACATACCACCCTGCTTGTCGAGCCCGTTGACGAGGCGCGGGTAAACGATGTCTCCGCAGCCTGCAGGCTCGGCTCGCTCGTCTCCCGCGTACTCGTGGCTCGGGGCATCGATACGCCGGCAGCCGTCCGCGAGTTCCTGTCACCCTCCCTCGAGCGTGATTGGGTCGACCCGGCGCTCGTTCCCGGTTTGGCGCAGGTCGCCGACAGCCTGCAAGCGGCCATCGAGGGCGGCAAACGCATACTCGTCTTCGGGGATTTCGACGTGGACGGCATTACGGCGACGGCCATTTCCGTGCGGGCGCTTCATGCGCTTGGCGCACGTGCGTGGGGCCTCATTCCGCATCGTTACGAAGAGGGATATGCGCTTTCGGAAGCCGCGATCGAACGCGCCATGGTCTACGAGCCAGACCTCATCATGACCGTCGATTGCGGTATCTCCTGCGCAAAGGAGGTCGAGGGCCTTCTCGAACGCGGCATTGAGGTGTGCATTACCGATCACCACGAACCGGGCGATGCGGTTCCCGTCGGAGTGCCCGTGGCCGATCCCAAGCTCGATCCGGACTGTCCCTCGCGTGACCTTGCCGGTGCCGGTGTCGCGCTCAAGCTCTTCTGCCTGCTGGGGGCGCGCATGGGCAAGCCCGATCTTTGGCTCGAGCTCACCGACCTCGCCGCCCTCGGCACCATCGCCGATCTCATGCCGCTCGTGGGCGAAAACCGCTCCCTGGTCGCCCATGGGCTCGCACGCATGCGCAACGTCACCCGCGTCGGCTTGCTGGCGCTTGCCACCGTCTGCGGTGTCGAGCCCGACGCCATCACCGCGACGCGCCTGTCCTTCTCGCTCATCCCCCGCCTCCATGCCGCGGGTCGCATGCAGGAGGCGACCATCGCCTATGACCTTCTCATGTGTGACGATCTTGACCAGGCGCAGAAGATCGCGACACAGCTCGAGGAGATAAACGACCTGCGTCGCCAGACGGAAGTCGAGCTTAACGCCCAGGTCGAGGAGCAACTTGCGGGCGTCGATACCGACGCCCCCATCATCGTGGCCGCCGGGGAGGGTTGGCACGAGGGCGTGAAGGGCATCGTCGCATCCCGTATCGCGCGGGCGAAGAAGAAGCCGGTCATCATCTTCTCGGTCGAAGACGGACAGGCACGGGGGTCGGGGCGCACCTACGGCGACATCAACCTGTTCGAGCTTGCCGGTTCGTGCTCGGATCTTTTCGAGAAGTTCGGCGGGCATGCCGCCGCCATCGGCATCACGCTTCCCGTCGACAAGCTCGACGAGCTCAGGGAACGCCTTTGCACCCAGGTGCTCGAGTTGCGCCGCGAGGCATCTGTCACCGGCGTGCACGTCGACGCCATCGCACGCGTCGAGGAATGCACGGTCGAGCAGTTCGGCGAGCTCGAAATGCTACAGCCCTGCGGTAACGGCAACCCCACGCCGCTTCTGGCCCTTCACGGCGTCTTTCTCGAAGACCGGGGCGTCGTCGGCAAGCAGGCCAACCATTTCAGGTTCAACGCGAGCGATGGCGTCGCGCAGGTGCCGGGCATCTACTTCGGGCCGGAGAACCTACCCGACCTCGTCGACTGCACGACGATATGCGATGTGGTCTTCGAGCCCATCGTCGACGAGTATCGTGGTCGCAAGACTCCCAAGCTCATGACCAAGAACATACTCCTCGACCATGAGCCTGCCCCGCAGACGAAGATGGCCACGCGCATCGACGAGCTCTTCTCGTTACAAGACGAGATTTGCGAGACGGGAGATTACGCCGGCATCACGCAAGTGCCTCGTTTCAACACCAAGGTCGTGGGCGTCACCTACGAGAACCGCCAGGACGTGCTCAGCGGGCTTGAGGCGGGTGTCGAGCTTGCCCTCAAACGCGACGCGGCCAACGAATACGACGCCAACGCCATTGCCGTCACCTTGCTCGACGGCACCCAGATCGGCTATCTCAACAAGCACCTCGCCAAGCAGCTTGCTCCCGTCATGGACTCTGGCGTTGCCTACGATGCAGCAGTCAGTGCCGTAACGGGTGGTCCTACAGGCGGACAGGCCGATACACGCATGCCCGGTCCCCTGGGCGTGCGCGACCCAGGGGTGGTCGACCGCAGCTACGGCGTTAACATCGTCGTGCGCCGCGTCGACCTCGACATGCAAAACCCGGAGACGGATGAACGGGAGACGCGACGTGCGCTTGATGAGGCGAAGTCCCGTTGGCAGCAGGTGCCCGCAGCCGAGCTCGATGATGCCCTGCGCACGGCGTTCATTGGCGAGCATGCCCTGCATGAGGCGCAGGTGCGGGCCCTGGACGCGCTTGGGCGCGGACGCAACACGTTGGCCATCATGGCAACGGGCCGGGGCAAGTCGCTCATCTTCCACTTGCATGCGGCACGCATGGCGTTGCGCGAGGGCAAGGCGTGCGTCTTCATCTACCCGTTGCGTGCCCTCGTCGCCGACCAGGCCTTTCATCTGCAGGAGACCTTCGCGCAATTTGGCCTTGTTGTCTCCGTCTTGACGGGCGAGAGTTCGGAGGAGACACGCAAAGAAGTCTACGATGGTCTGGCAGACGGCAGCGTCAACTGCGTGCTCACCACGCCGGAGTTCCTTTCCATCCACGCGGAGCGCTTTGCGCGGTCCGGTCGCGTCGGGTTCGTCGTCGTGGACGAGGCGCATCATGTCGCCCTGGCCCGTGTGGGTAACCGCAGCGCCTACGCGAGCCTTGACGTCACACTCGCCACGCTCGGCAACCCCCTCGTCCTCGCGGTCACGGCAACCGCCGGTACGCAGGAAACGCAGGTTATACGCTCGACCCTCTCCATCGAAGAGCTCGTGCTCGACCCGACGGTGCGCGAGAACCTCTCCATCGACGACCATCGCGACATCCGCAATCGCGAGCAGTACCTTGCGGGAATAGTCGCGAGTGGCGAGAAGTGCGTCGTGTACGTCAATTCCCGCGACCAGTCGCTTTCGCTCACGCGCATGCTGCGCCATCGCCTTCCCCGCCTCGCGCCCCATGTGGGCTTCTACAACGCCGGCCTCTCGAAGGCGGACCGCAAGGCGATAGAGGACGCCTTCAGAAGCGGCGAGCTGCGCTGCATCATCTCGACGAGCGCCTTCGGGGAGGGCATCGACATTCCCGATATCGAGCACGTCGTCCTCTACCACCTGCCGTTCAACGACATCGAGTTCAACCAGATGTCCGGGCGTGCCGGTCGCGACAGGCGTGACGCGACGATCCACCTGCTCTTCGGCTACGCCGACGCCCGCATAAACGAGAACATCCTGGAATCGGGGGCTCCGTCGAGAGACGCCCTCGTCGTTCTCTACCGCGTCTTGCGCGAACTTGCCCAGCAGGCCGCAGAGCAAGGCAACCAGGGGTTCTCCTGCACCAACCGCGAACTCGCGGAACGTGCCATGAGGCTCGACAGACGTGTTAAGCTAGACGAATCGAGCGTGTCATGCGGCATATCCGTCTTTCGCGAGCTCGGGTTTATCGAGACGAGCGGGGCGAGCGTCGCGCGCTACATCACGCTCGTGCCTAATCCCGGGCATATGGAGCTCGAGCAGTCCGTGCGGTATCGCGAGGGCCTCGAGGAGCTCGAGATTTTCAAGTCATTCAAGGGCTGGGTGCTCAAGGCCGATGCACAGCAGCTCCTCGAAAGGTTCAACCGGCCCATCCTGCCCGATGACGTGGCATGAAGACGGCAAGGAGATACGGGAAGTGATTCGCGTGCGCGAGCAAAGGGACATGACGACACATGCGGAGGGCGAAGAGGCGACCGACCGCTTCGACGTCCTCTTCGAGAACGCGTCCGGGTATCTCTCCGACGAGGACTGCAAGGCCATCAGGGAAGCCTACCTCTTTGCCAAGGGGGCCCATGAGGGGCAGTTCCGCAAGTCCGGCGAGCCGTTCATCATGCATCCGGTCGAGGTTGCCATCATTCTCTCTGACCTGCGCATGGATAGCGACACCCTGCGCGCCGCCGTGCTGCACGACACGGTCGAGGATACCGAGTACACGCTCGATGACGTGCGCCAGAAGTTCGGCGACACGGTTGCCGAGCTCGTCGACGGCGTCACCAAGATCAACAGCCTCGAAATCGAATCTCTCAGTCACGCGCAGGTCAACAACCTACGCAAGATGCTCATGGCGATGAGCAACGACATCCGCGTCATCGTCATCAAGCTCGCCGACCGCCTTCATAACATGCGCACGCTCATGGCGCTGCGCGAGGACCGTCGCATCTTCAAGGCGCGCGAGACCATGGAAATCTACGCCCCGCTCGCTAACCGCCTCGGTATGGGGTCGATCAAGTGGGAACTGGAGGACCTTTCCTTCTTCTACCTCGAGCCGGCAAAGTACCAGCAGGTGCAGAAGATGGTCAACGAGACGCGCGAGGCACGCGAGAAGTATCTTGCGCAGGCCATGGACGCGCTTCGCGAGGAGCTCGATCGCGTTGGCCTGGCCAATGCCAAGATCTACGGACGCCCCAAGCATCTGTACTCCATCTATCAGAAGATGAAGAAGAAGGACAAGGGCTTCTCGGAAATCTACGATCTCATCGGCCTACGCATCATCGTCGACTCCATTCCCGAGTGCTATTCGAGTCTGGGCGCTGTCCATAACCTGTGGCATCCCATCACCGGGCGCTTCAAGGACTACATCGCCATGCCCAAGTTCAACATGTACCAATCGCTGCACACGACGGTCATCGGCCCTGCGGCCCGTCCCCTCGAAATCCAGATTCGCACCGAGGAGATGCACCGCATGAACGAATACGGCGTCGCGGCCCATTGGCGCTACAAGGAAGGCGCCGCGAAGGACCGGGCCGCTCGCAGCTTCGACGAGAAGCTGACCTGGTTGCGCGAGATGCTCGACTGGCAGCAGGAGACGAGCGACCCCCAGGAGTTCATGGAATCCCTCAAGGCCGACCTCTTCGAGAGCGAGGTCTTCTGCTTTACCCCCAAGGGCGAGGTCATCAGCTTGCGCGCCCGCTCCACGCCGCTCGATTTCGCCTATGCCATCCATACCGAGGTCGGCAATCATTGCGTCGGCGCCAAGGTCAACGGCTCCATCGTCCCGCTCACCTACACGCTACAGATGGGTGATCGCGTCGAGATCCTCACGCAGAAGAACGCCTCGCCTTCGCGTGACTGGCTCTCCATCGTCAACACACCACGGGCACGCTCCAAGATTCGCGCGCACTTCGCGAAGATCACGCGCAACGACGACCTCGAGCGCGGACGTGACTACATCGTACGCGAGGCCCGCAAGAACGGCGTCACGCTTTCGAGTGGCAAGATGGCCCCGGCCTTTGCCGAGGTCGCCTCCTCCCTCAACTACAAGAACGTCGACGAGATGTATGTGGCGGTTGGCGCCGGCAACCTCTCGCCCAAGCAGGTCATGCACCGCGCGGTTCGCATTCTCAACAAGACGAGCGTCGAAGAAGCCGTGCCGGTCGAGGCGACGGTCGAGCATGTCTCGTTTCCCGACGTCACGCCCCGTGGCGAGGGCAAGCGAAGGCGCAAGAAATCCGCCCATAACAAGACGGGCGTCGTCGTCAAGGGACTCGACGACGTCTTTGTTCGTCTGTCCCATTGCTGCAACCCGTTGCCCGGCGATGACATCATCGGCTTCATCACGCGGGGCCGCGGCGTCTCGGTGCACAGGGCCGATTGCCCCAACGCCGAGGACCTGCGCCGCAATCCCGAGCGCATCATAGAGGTGGCCTGGGAGGGCGAAATCGAGGCCGTCTACCAGGTCGAGATTTACATCGAGGCCATCGACAGGTTGCGCCTGCTGCAAGACATCGTCATGTTCCTCGCCGATTCCGGCGTCAACATCGTGTCGTGCACGACGACGACCCACAAGGACGACATCGTCGAGATGCGCTTTGTGTTCGAGGTCTCGGACCTCGCCATCGTCAATCGCATCTTGTCCGACACCAAGAAGATCGACGGCGTCTTCGGCGCATCGCGCGTGCTGCCGAGCAAGCAACAAGGTGCCGCCAAGAAGAAGTAGGGGAGTGCCATGAACATCGAGACTTGCAAGGTCGGGCCCATTCTCACCAATTGCTACATCGTCGAAGACGAGGGCGAGGTTCTTGTCATCGACCCGGGCGACAACCTCACGCTCATCGTCGCCGACACTCACGCACGCCCCGTCGCAGAAATCGTCGTCACCCATGGGCACTGGGACCACGTCGGGGCGCTCTCGGGCCTTGCAAACGTCACCGGCGCTCCCGTTGCCATGGCGGCGGCCGATGCCGCGCTTGTCGATGGCGTGGCAAACCAGGAAGGTCATGACCTCGACCGTGGCTACGGGGCACCGCACGTCAGCAGGATTCTGCACGACGGCGACGAGGTGACGGTCGGCTCCAAGACCTTCACGGTCATCGAGACGCCGGGCCACTCGGAGGGCTCCATCTGCCTGTACTGCCCCGAAGAGGCCGTGCTCTTCTCGGGCGATACGCTCTTTTCGGGAGGACGCTTCGGTCGCACCGATTTCGAGCATGGCAGCATGGAGCAGATGATCGAGACGCTCTCGACCAAGTTCGCGCGCATTCCCGACGACGTCATCGTGTATCCCGGCCACGAGGGCGCGACAACCATGGGCCGAGAACGTGCGCTCAATCCCTACCTACGGTAGGGAAGGGCCCTTTCGCACATTCGCCAACTTTCTTCTTGCGCGATGGCGCGATTCGTCTATAATTCCGTCTTGCGCGTATTCCTCGGTAGCTCAACGGCAGAGCCCTCGGCTGTTAACCGAGTTGTTGTAGGTTCGAATCCTACCCGGGGAGCCAGCATTTTCCAGGGCCGCAACTTGAGCGGCCCTGCTTCTATGGGCGTATAGCGCAGCGGGAGCGCACTTCCTTCACACGGAAGGGGCCACAGGTTCGAACCCTGTTACGCCCACCATGAAACGCAAAGGCCAGGGGCGTGTCGTTCCTGGCCTTTTTACTAGGGCAGACCATCATGATTCTGAACGTCGACAAGGTCACCAAGTCATTCGGCACACGCGTGCTGTTCTCGAACGTCTCGTTTCGCATCAACGAGCGTGACCGCTATGCCCTCGTAGGCCCCAATGGTGCGGGCAAGACCACGCTCATGAACATCATCGCCGGCCTCGAGTCTGCCGATTCGGGCCAGGTCGTTTTCGCTCGTGATGCCCGCCCGGGATATCTCGAGCAGGAGTCCATCGAGATGGAGGGGCTTGGCGTTCTCGAGGAGGTCATGACGAGCGTGGCCGACGTCGCAGAGCTCGGCAAACGTCTCGAAGCTCTCGAGCGCGAGATGGAGGCCGCCGACGAGGCACGGGCAGAGGAGCTGCTTGCCGAGTACGGTCGCCTGCGTACCCGTTTCGAGGCCAGGGATGGCTACAACATCGAATCGCAGGCACGGCGCGTGCTCTTTGGCCTTGGCTTTCACGAGGAGGACATGGAGCGTTCGACCGACGAGTTCTCCGGTGGCTGGCAGATGCGCATCGCGCTCTCCAAGCTGTTGCTTCGGGCGCCGGAGATTCTCCTGCTCGACGAGCCCACCAATCACCTCGACCTCGAGAGCGTGCGCTGGCTCGAGAACTTCCTCAAGAGCTACCGCGGTGCCGTGCTCGTCGTGAGCCATGACCGCGCCTTCATGAACGGCATGGTCGATCACGTTGCCGAGATTTCCAATGGCAAGGTCGACATCTACACGGGCAACTACGATGCCTATCTCGTCCAGCGCGACGAGGCTCGTGCTCGCCTGCTCGCGATGAAGGAAGCCCAGGACAAGGAAATCGCGCACATGGAGGCCTTCGTCGAGAAGTTTCGCTACAAGGCGACCAAGGCCAAGCAGGTGCAAGACCGTGTCAAGAAGCTCGAACGCATCGAACGCATCGAGATTCCCGAGGAAAAGAAGAAGGTACACTTCGCCTTCCCACAGCCGGCACGCACCGGTGATAACGTCGTGCACGTCGAAGGCGTCTCGAAGTCCTTTGGCGAGAAGCAGGTGTACGAGAACCTTAACCTCGACATCTGGCGCGGTGACAAGATCGCGCTTGTTGGCCCCAATGGCTCGGGCAAGTCGACGCTGCTCAAGATGATCGCCGGCGAGCTTGGCTACGATGCGGGGTCCATCGAATACGGAGCGCACGTGGAGCTCTCATACTTCGCCCAGCACCAGCTCGAGGAGCTCAACCTGCGCAACACCGTCTTCGCCGAGCTCGACCACGCCGCCCCCGGCTGGAACCAGACGCAGGTGCGCTCCCTGCTCGGCGCCTTTCTCTTCAAGGGCGATGACGTCGACAAGAAGGTGAGCGTGCTGTCCGGTGGCGAGAAGGCGCGCCTGGCGCTTGCCAAGATGCTCGTGTCTCCCGCGCCGCTGCTCTGCCTCGACGAGCCCACCAATCATCTGGACATCTCGAGCGTCGACATCCTCGAGCAGGCCTTGCAGAGCTTCGATGGCACCATCGTGCTCATCAGCCACGACAGGCACCTCATCCGCTCGTTCGCCAACCGCATCGTCTACATCGACGGTGGCGTGGTGACCGACTATCCCGGCGACTACGACTACTTCCTCTACAAGTCCGGACAGGTTGACATCAACGGTGACGCCGTCGAGTCGGCTGAGGATGCGAGCAGCAGGAAGCTCTCGGCGCGCGACAAGACGATGGACGCCAAGCCCGAAGCCGACGAGCATCGCAAACCGCGCCGCACGGTGGCGGTGAGTTCCAAGGGCTCCGCTCCCAAGACCAAGGAGCAGAAACGCGCCGAGGCCGAGGCGCGCAATCGCGTGTATCGCAAGCTCAAGGACGAGCGCAAGCGCGTGGCCGAGCTCGAGAAGCAGATGGAGGTCGACGACAAGCGCTACAAGGAGCTCGTCGAGCTCATGGCTGACGAGAACCTGTACGCCGACGCCGAGCGCTTCGAGGCCGCGATGACCGAATACAACGAGCTCAAGGCCCGCATGACGGCAAACGAGGCCGAATGGCTCGAGCTGTCCGCCACCATCGAACTCGAACTCAAGCAGATGGGGGAGGAGTCATGAGAGGGGCGATGACCATGCAGATCATCCAGGTCGTCATCATGGTCCTGGCGTTTATCCCGGCCATCGTCTTGCACGAGGTTGCCCATGGCTATGCCGCCTACAAGCTCGGAGACCCGACGGCCAAGAACGCCGGCCGCCTCTCGCTCAACCCGCTCAAGCACATCGATCCCTTCGGCACCGTCATCTTGCCGGGCTGTCTCATCGCGATGTCGGTGCTTGGCGGCGGCGGGGGAATGCTCTTCGGTTACGCCAAGCCCGTTCCCTACAATCCCCGCTATTTCAAGAACATTCGCAAGGGCGAGCTCATCGTCGGGCTCGTGGGCCCAGTCACCAACCTACTCCTGAGCCTCGTGGGCGCAGCCATAGCCTGGGGTGGAATCAGCCTCTATCAGATGCCCGCGCTTCCCGCCGAGCTGGGTTTCTACATCTGGTACTTCGGCACCTATTTCTGCACGATCAACCTCTGCCTCGCGTTCTTCAACCTCATTCCCATTCCGCCGCTTGACGGCAGCTCGATCATCGCGGCGTTCCTGAGCGACAAGGCGCTGCGCACGTACTACAAGGTGCAGCAGTACTCGATGTTCTTCTTCCTGCTCATCATCCTCGTGCTACCGTACTTCCTTCACATCAACATATTCGGCATCTACCTCGATGCCACGGCGGGAAACATCGCGCATTTCCTGCTGCCTATCTAGCCCATGTGCGCGCAGACCGAAAACCTACACGACGTGACACGCGCGCATCGTGACACCCTCATCCTCACGCTTGTCGCGGTTGGCCTTTTCTTCGTGTCGATCATCGTGCGCTTCTGCCTTGCAGATTTCCCCAAGTGCATCGGGGTGCTCCCCGACGAGATTCGCTACCTCAATCTCGCCTCGAGCCTCTTCAACGAGGGGCAGCTCATCGAGCGTGGCGGGTTCTCGAGTTTCCAGAAGATTCTCTATCCGTTTACGCTCTTCCCGGCCTATCTTACCGATGATCCGCTGCTGCGCGTGCGTCTCATCGCGCTGCTCAACAGCGTCTACGTCTCGTCAGCCGTCTTTCCGGCCCTGCTCATCGCACGCAAGCTCTTCACCGGCAAGGTACCGGTCATCATCTGCCTGTTCTTCACCGTCATCATGCCCGACATGTGCTATTCGATGACGTTCTTGAGCGAGTGCATCTACCTGCCTCTCGTGCTCTGGCTCGTCCTGTGCTGCTGGCAGGCACTTGAGAAGCGCGGTAAGGCGGCGTATCTCTGGTGCTTCGGCGCAGGATTGCTCTCTTTTATCACCTACCTCGCCAAAGAGGTGGCTTTGGGCTTTGTCCTGGCCTTCATTGTTTTGATGATTGTGCGCATTGTTCGCGAATGGGGATATGAGACAAAATGTGCCACGGGATCAGACCCCATGGCACATAAAGCAACCGATACAGTGACGGGGGACGCAGAGAATAATCCGGGCATCTTGAGCGGATCCGCATCGAGCGCGATGCGATCTTGCGAGGACTGTCTGAGCGCGCCACAGACGCGCGAGTTTCCCGCGGGACTAGCTTCGCGTCGCCGCAGCAGCATCACGCTCGATGCGGATCGGGCGCGAAAGCAAGCCCGGATTATTCTCTGCGTCCCCCTCTTTTGTTTCCTGATGGGCTTCATCATCCCCTTTCTTATCTTCAAGTTCACGCTCTTCGCGGGCCTCCTCAACTCCTATAACCAGACCGACCCATCCGTCCTGCTCAACCCCTACACCGTGCTCTTCGCCCTGTACGCACTCGTGAGCGATACGACCCACTTCGTCATCGCATTCGCGTTCTTCCCGCTCGTGCTGCCCGCGCTCACTTGGTCACGCCTCACGAAGCGCGAGCGCGAACTATACCTGTTCTGCCTGCTCTCCTTCGTGTTCATCTTGCTCATCGTCGTCTATACCATCTCGATACGCGAGGACCTGGGGCATGTGGGCATACGTCCGCACGTACGTTATGTCGCGCCCATCTTCCTGCCCCTGCTCTTTCTCACCATCAAGCAGATTGCGCGTGGTGACGGAAGCGCGATCATGCGCAGCCCGCTTGCCTTTGCCGCTGCCGTCGCCTCGACGCTCGCGATGTGTCTCCTCGCCGTCTTCATGTTGGGAAGCGGCGACTATTCGCAGGGCTTCGACAGCGCCCAGTTCCATCCCCTGCGCCTGCTCGGCGAGCAATTGCCCGGTCTTCCCATCGACCCGAATGCCGATCCGTCCGCAAGCACAACGGGCAAGGACATCTATCACGGAGGGTTTCTCACGATCAGCCCGGGCATCTGGCTTGCCAAGGCGCTCGTCTGCGCCTACCTCATCTTCGGCATGTGGGCGCTCGCCTCGAGACGCTTTTCCAAGGCCGCCGCAGTCGTTCCCGTTCTCATCGCCTTGGCCATGGTCGCCTGCAATGTCGGTGCCTACCAGTACAACAACGCCGTGTACCGGGCGGATGTCGAAAAGGTTGCCGAGATGTGTGCGCTCGTCGACTTCGTCGATGGCGTGCCCGAGGGCGAGCAGGTTCTCATCGTCGTCGACGACGAGAACTCGGCATTCAACAACCTCATGGACGTCTATCTCGACAACGATCGGATGAACTGCACCTACATCCTCGAGAAGCAATTGCGCGCGGCCCTCGAGGAGGGGCCCGTCATGCAGCGCGAGCTGCTTCTCGAGACCGGCGACACGATGGGAGACAACATCTTCGACGTGAACGGGCGGACCTGCGATGACGAGGCGGGCATATCGTACATCGTGACACCGGCAAGCCAGAGACTCCGCTTTACCGAGGACTGCGCGCAGGACGTGACGCCCGAACAGCTCGGGAGCATCGTCGTGTATCGTATCGCCCCCGACGCCTCCCTTGCCCTCGCTCCCTCGGCGCTGCACGCCTCCTCGATACGATAAGATGAGACAAATACACGGCGTATTTGTCTCGTTTTCACGCGGGGACGCGTGCTGCGCTAGAATACCCTCTCGAACGCATTTCGATAAACGGGAGCTCAAACGTGTCTTATCGCGTCCGCATAGATGCCTATCAGGGACCTTTCGACCTGTTGCTTACCCTTGTCTCGCGTCAGAAGATCGACATCGGCGCCATCTCCATCGCCGACATCACCGACCAGTACCTTGCCGAGGTCGAGCGCATGAAGGACCTTGACCTCGACATCGCGAGCGATTTTCTGGTCGTGGCGGCAACCTTGCTGCAGATCAAGGCGTCCTCGCTTCTGCCCAAGGATGGCATCGAGCAGATCGAGCTCGATGACGAGTTCGCTGATCTCACTCCCGAACAGACCCGCGACATCCTCGTCGAACGCCTCGTGGTCTACAAGCAGTTCAAGAACGCCGCGAACGCCCTCGGTATGCGCATGGAAAACGAGGCCAAGATGCATCCGCGCCAGGCAAGCCTCGAGGAGCAGTTCCTCGGTCTCATGCCCGATTACCTCAAGGGCATCACCTTGCATGGCCTTGCCGTCATATGCGCCGATATCGCCGCCCGTCGTGACACCTTCCTGCTCGAGGCCGAGCACATCGCTGCCGTGCCCATCTCCATGGAGAAACATGTCGAGGGCATATACCGCTCGATGCGCCGTCGGACGAGCTGCACGTTCGAGCAGCTCGTGGGGGCTACCCCGACACCCGAGCTCATAGTCGTCACGTTCCTGGCGATACTCGAGTTGTACAAGCGCGGCGTTATCAGGATTTGCCAGGATGCGGCCTTTGACGAGATACAACTGGACATCGAAGCCGATGCCCCCGAAATCACCGATTTCTCGGTGCCCGACTGGGGCATGCCGGACGACCCGTCCCTCGAGCAGCTTGATGCGGGCGAAGAGGGCGAGACGGGCGATGATGGGGAAGACGAGCCAAACGAGAAGACGCGGGACGAGGAGTAGGCATGGCACGTGACGAGCGATACGCGGACCTTATGAGCGCTGCCGAGGCGCTGCTGTTCGTGTCGGACGAACCGGTGAGCGCCGCACGGCTCTCGGAGATTCTCGAGGTCAGCCCCGTACAAGTCGACGAGGCGCTCGTGGCGCTGTCCGCCGAGTACATGGACGAGAACCGTGGCATCCAGCTGCGCGAGGTGGCGGGGGGCTGGCGATTCTACACGCATCCCGCCTATCACGAGGCCATCGAGCGTTACGTGGTCTCCTGGGACACCCATCGCATGTCCCAGGCGGCCCTCGAGGCCCTTGCGGTCATCGCGTATCACCAGCCCGTGACGCGCGCGACGGTCAACGCCATTCGCGGCGTGAATTCGGAGAGCGTCGTCTCGTCGCTCGTCGAGAAGGGCCTCGTGCGCGAGATGGGCCGCGACAAGCCGGGCGGCTCGATTCTCTACGGCACCACGCGCACCTTCCTCGAACGCTTCGGCCTCAAGAGCGTGAAGGACCTGCCGCCGCTCGAGGACTTCGCCCCCGACGAGGCGAGTCGCGAGCAGATTCGCGAGCGCCTGAGCGGCACGGACAGGTCCCACGACATGCAGCTCGAGCTGACCGGAGAGGATGACGGGGTCGCTTCCACCGGCGTCGACATGCAGGTCACCTTCGAAGACGGTAGCATACGCGTCGAGGAAGTCGACACGGGCGATGAGATGCGGGAAGACGATGTCGAAGGTGTCGCCGAGATCATCGGCCAGTCCATGACCGAGAAGGTCGATGATTACCTGGGAGTCGACATCGAGGATGTCGATGGCATGCTCGATGCGTACTTCGGCGACGATGACGAAGCAGAACCCGATGATGACCTTGCCGATGATGTGGATGACGACGAGGTGGACGACGAGTACGCCGCCGAGGAAGACGACCTCATCGACACGGCCGATCCCGAAGAGGAGGAGGCCTACGTCTACACCGAGGACGATGACGAGGAGTTCGACGAGGCCGAGCCCGACGACGATGATATCGAGCTGGTCGAGTAGCCATGACGGACCCGATGCCAAGGCAGCCGTTTCCCATGCGCCTGCAGAAGTTCCTCGCCCGTGCGGGCGTCGCGAGTCGAAGGGGCTCCGAGGACCTCATGACCGCCGGTCGCGTGAGTGTCAATGGCGAGGTCGTGACCGAGCTCGGCAGCAAGGTCGATCCCAAGGCCGACGTCGTCTGCGTGGATGGTCGCGAGGTGCATCTCGAGGACGGCTCCATCTACCTCATGCTCTACAAGCCCAAGGGCTATCTGACGACCATGGACGACCCGCAAGGGCGTCCGTGCGTCGCGCAGCTCGTGCCGCGTGACCGCTATCCGGGCCTGTATCCGGTCGGCCGGCTCGACAAGGACACGACGGGACTTCTGCTCTTCACGACCGACGGTGACATGGGCCAGCATCTCCTGCATCCGAAGCATCACGTCGACAAGACCTATCAGGCGCATGTGGATGGCGTGCCCGACGAGGTCGACCTTGCGCGCTTGCGCGGCGGCATCATGCTCGACGACGGCCTCACGGCCCAGGCACGGGTGCGTCTTGTCGCCGAACGGCCCGATGGCAGCTCCGACATCGAGCTCGTCATCCACGAGGGACGCAAGCGACAGGTGAAGCGCATGTGCTCGGCCGTGCATCATCCGGTAATCGATTTGCATAGGAGCAGCTTCGGGCCGCTTCTCCTCGAGGATGTCGATGAGGGAAAGTGGCGCCTGCTGACCGATGACGAGATTGGGAGCCTGCGAGAGGTCGCGGGACTCTGATACGAGAGGGATGATCCATGACGATGCAAGAGGGTGAGACGACGCCCAATCCGCTTGCGACGGGAGCCGATGGCGGTGCCGCCCGCGTGCTCCTCATGCGCCACGGCCAGACCCACGCGAACGCGCAGGGTTTCTTCCTTGGCAGGCGTGACGAGGGCGTGACCGAACTTGGCGAGGAGCAATCGCGTCGCGCGGTTGCGGGGCTTGTCGCCTGGCGACCCGACCGCATCATCTGCTCGCCGCTCAAGCGTTGCAAGACGCTGATCGCCGAGCCGGCGGCACGCGAGATCGGCATCGAGGCGCAGGTGGACGAACGTCTCATCGAGTTCGACTTCGGTCCCATAGAGGGCATGACCTTTGACGAGGTCATCGCCCATGACCTTCCCTTTCCCTGGGGTCCGCGGGCCGCGGCTTGGCCACCTGCCCAGGGCGGCGAGAGCTTCGACGACTTCCTCGCGCGCATAGGGGATGCTTGCAGCGAGATCGAGCGTCTGGAGGGACGTACGGCCATCGTCGTCCATGGTGGCGTCATCAGGGGTTTTCTGGGCAATTGGCTCAACATGGGGACCGACGAGGTCAATCACCTCATCGTGCGCAACGTCGATGGCTTCGTGTTCAGGGTGCGTCCCGGTTTTGCCGAGCTCGAGTCATATGGCATCCATCCCGAGGATTTGGCCGATTACTAGCCTCGCGGTTTTGAGGATGGTGTACCATCTTGCAGGTATTTTTGAGAGAAAGGCAACGCTGACATGCCAAATGAGGGTAGCTTCGAGGCGGCAAAGCGCAAGAGCGACATGATTCGCGCGGATTTCGACGTCAATCCCGGCAAGTATCGCATGCTCACGGGCGACAGGCCCACGGGTAGGCTGCATCTGGGCCATTACTTCGGCACGCTCAAGGGTCGCGTCGATTTGCAGAACCGTGGCATACACACGAACATCGTCATCGCCGATTATCAGGTCATCACCGACCGCGATACGACGGATAACATTGCCGACAACGTCTATAACATCGTGATCGACTACCTGGCCTGCGGCATCGATCCCGCCAAGACCATGATCTTCACCCATTCGTCCGTGCCGGCCCTCAACCAGCTCATGCTTCCCTTCCTCTCGCTCGTGAGCGA
The DNA here is from genome assembly GCA_948466335.1 of uncultured Coriobacteriia bacterium. Classification (GTDB taxonomy): domain Bacteria; phylum Actinomycetota; class Coriobacteriia; order Coriobacteriales; family QAMH01; genus QAMH01. Next base: position 68,979 of record CAOKAE010000007.1, read on the forward strand.
GTCCGAGCTCGAGCGCAACCCCACCGTCAAGGCGGAACAGGAGGCGTCGGGTCACGCGCTCACCGGCCTGCTCTTGACCTATCCGGTGCACCAGGCCTGCGACATCCTCTTCTGCAAGGGCAACGTCGTGCCCGTCGGCAAGGACCAGCTGCCCCACATCGAGATCACCCGCACCATCGCGCGCCGTTTCAACGAGCGCTATGCCCCGGTCTTTCCCGAGCCCGAAGGCGTCCTGTCCGACGTCATCGAGGTTCCCGGTCTTGATGGGCGCAAGATGTCCAAGAGCTACAAGAACGGCATCTCGCTGTGCATGACGGCTGACGAGACCGCCAAGATCATCAAGAAGTCCCCGACGGATTCCGACCGCAACATCACCTTCGACCGCGAGAACCGCCCCGGCGTCTCCGCGCTGCTCACCACCGCCGCACTGTGCTCGGGTCGCAGCGAGGAGGACATCGCCGCCGAGATTGGCGATGGCGGTGGCGGAACCCTCAAGGCCTTCGTCACGAGCGCCGTCAACGAGTACTTCGCTCCCATACGCGCGCGCCGCGAGGAGCTCGCAGGTGACATGGACTATGTCAAGGACGTGCTACACGAGGGCAACCGCAAGGCCAACGAGGTGGCAAACGAGACGCTTGCCGAGGTGAACGAGGCGATGGGAATGGTCTACTAGGTGGTGCAGCAACGCTTATAGTAGAATGACTCGTCTATGAAACGCCTGCTGAACATTCGCGTCCTATGCATCGCCCTCTGTGCTTGCGCCATGCTTGCCGGCATGCTCATCGCCGGATGCGCGGGATCGGGCTCGACGCCGGCTGACACCCAGAAATCGGATTCCGACGAGGTGCTCGTGAGTGCTCCCGTGGAGGAGATTGACTACGCGAGCGGCATTCACCATGCCGAGCTCGTCTTCGAGGGCTACGAGTCCTCGCCGCTTTCCATCGAGGTCTACTCCCATTCCGCGCCCGTCACCGCCGAGAAGTTCTGCCGTCTCGTCGACAGCGGCTTCTACAACGGCAAGCCCGTGTTCTGGATCCTGAACGAGATGTACCTGCGTGTCGGCACCACGCAGCAGGACAACGACTTCCTCATCACCGGCGAGTACGAGGAGTCCGAGGTCAAGAACTCGAATTCGCTCAAACGCGGCGTCATCGCCATGAACCGCGCGGCCGATGGGCAGCAAAGCGACGCGTCGAGCCTCATCATATTCATGAGCGACCTCTCCTTTCTGGACGGAAAATACGCCGGTTTCGCCAAGATAGTCGAGAACTACGAGGTGATCGAGGAGATTGCCAAGCGCACCACCGCCGCCGACGGGGAGCTTCGCATCATCGTCGACGACAACGGCAGGATCATCGACGAGGCCCAGTATCCCCACATCAAGACGATAGCAATGATTGATTGAGGTATGAGATGAAGAAACTCGCCCGCGTTTTCGCCTGTGCCGGACTTTGCGCCTTGCTTTGCTGCGCGCTTGCCGCATGCGGTTCCTCTTCGGATGCGTCGAAGAACACCGATCCCAACACCGTGACGACGAAGGCCTCGGGAAAGTACGCGACCGGCACGCATCATGCCGTCGTCAAGGTCGAGGGCTTCGACCCGTTCACCATCGAGCTCTATGCCGATTCCGCGCCCGTGACCGTCGCCAACTTCTGCAACCTCGCCGAGAGCGGCTACTACGATGGACTCAAATTCTATCGCATCGTCGAGGGCTTCTGCCTGCAGGGCGGCACGAAGGGCAATAGCTCTGCGGGAAATGACGCGACCCTTCCGCCCATCATCGGCGAGTTCTACGAGAACGACGTGGATAACCCCCTTGCCGATGACTTCAAGCGCGGCACGGTCGCCATGGCACGCACGGGAATCTACAACAGCGCGAAGACCACCTTCTTCATCACGCTTGCCTCAACCGAGAACGTCGAGCTGAGCCTCAACGGCCAGTATGCGGCTTTCGGCCAGATTGACGATGCCGGCATGCAGACGGTCGACGCGATCGTGAACGCGTATCTCAAGTACGCCACGGGTGACATGGGCGCGATCAACAATCCCAAGAACATGCCCACCATCGAGTACATCAGCATCGAAGACTAAGCGGATACGACCATGGCAATACCTTTCAAGAAAGTCGTCATCATCGGCGTGGGCCTCATCGGCGGTTCGGTCGCCGCGGCCATGAAGGAATGCGATGATGCGCCTGTCACCATCGGCATTGACTGCAATGCCGAAACGCTCGAACGGGCAAAAGCACAAGGCGTGCTTGACGAGTACGCGCTCGTCGATGACCCGCGTGTCGATGAATGGCTCTCGAGTGGCGCATGCGACCTCGTCATCATCGCCACGCCCGTGCATGCGGCACGTCGGTGGTTCGAGCGCCTCGAAGCCTGCGGCTACGATGGCATCATCACCGATGTCGCCTCCACCAAGGCGGTCATCACCGGGTATGCCGACGAGGCGCTTTCGCGCCCCGATCTTTACCTGCCCGGGCATCCCATGGCGGGCTCGGAGGCCAACGGCTTTGGCGCCGCGCGCGCAGACCTCTTCCAGGGCGCCTACTGGATCTTGTGCCCCGAGGGCGACAAGCAAGACGAGGTCTTCCTCAAGCTTTACGAAACCTTCAGCGCACTCGGTGCACGCATCATTTCCATCAGCCGCGAACAGCACGATAGCGCCATTGCCATCGTGAGCCACGTGCCGCACATGGTCGCCTCCTCGCTCGTCGAGCTTGCAGGCAATCACGTTGACGAGCGCAAGGAGCTGCTGCGTCTTGCGGCCGGCGGATTCAAGGACTCCACGCGCATCGCCGCCGGATCTCCCGAGCTGTGGTGCGGTATCGCGCTCGACAACAGCGAGGCACTTTCGCAGGGCTTGCACGAGGTGGGGCAGATCATCGAGCGCTTCGAGACCGCCATCCGCGAAGGCGATGCCAAGACGCTCACGACCATGCTCGAGGATAGCGCGCGTTTGCGTCGCAGCCTGCCCGCCAAGTGGATTCCCGATTCCGCCAAGCTCACCCAGGTGCGCATTCCCATGACCGACCACCCGGGCATCATCGCCGAGGTGACGGGCATGGCCGGCCATGCCGCCTGCAACATCCAGTCCATCGAGATCGACCACATCAACGAGGACACCGCCGTGCTCGAACTCATCCTTACCGACGAGGGCGATATGGGCCGCTTCGGCGGAGAGCTCATCACGAAGGGCTACGACTTTTCGATCAGAAGCCTCGAAGAGGAGCTCTAGGCATGGCCTTCGTCGGCTCCATCCGCGTTCCCTCCGACAAGTCAATCTCACACCGCGCCGTGCTCTTCGCCGGCCTGGCGCAGGGCGTCTCGCATCTCGAGGCCGTGCTGCCCAGTGCCGATGTCCATGCGACCATCGACGCGATGCGTCTGCTTGGCGCGCACGTCGATCTTGTGCCAGGCCCTCATGGCCTTACGGGTACGGTCGAGGGCATCGGATGTGCCTGACCCCCTGGCACATCCCCTCATGATTGATTGTGGCAACTCCGGTACGACGGCACGCCTGTTCATGGGCGTGCTCGCTGGTCTGGGAATCGATGCGACGCTCACGGGCGACTCGTCGCTTTCCATGCGTCCGATGCAACGCGTCATCGAGCCGCTTTCCGAGCTGGGTGCGTGTTTTGAAAGCGACAACGGGCACTTGCCCGTGCATGTCATTCCCGCATGTCCCTTGCATGGGGCCCACATCACGACGAGGCAGGCGTCGGCCCAGGTCAAGTCAGCCGTCTTGCTCGCTGGCATGCAGGCCCAGGGCGTTACCTCGGTCACCGAACCCTCCAAGAGTCGTGACCATACCGAGCTGCTACTCCCCGCCTTTGGCGTTGCCGTCGAGGTCGATGGGCTCACTGCGCGCGTCGAGGGTCCCGCGCCCCTGCGCGCACACGACATGTCCGTTCCCGGCGACCCGTCCTCGGGCGCCTTCATCGCCGTTGCGGCAGCCCTGTGTCCGGGTTCCGACGTCGTCTTGGAGCAGGTGGCGCTCAATCCGACGCGAAGCGGCGCGTTCGAGGTGCTGCGCCGCATGGGTGCCCGGCTCTCCTACGAGAACGAGCGCATGGAGGGAAGCGAGCCGGTTGGCGACGTGCATGTGGCGTATACGCCTGCGCTTGTCGCGACGCACGTGACGCCCGACGAGATACCGACGCTCATCGACGAGATCCCCATTCTCGCCGTTGCCGCCGCCTCGGCCAGCGGCGAGACGGTGTTCGAGTCGTGCGGCGAGCTGCGTGTGAAGGAAAGCGACCGCATGGCGGCTATCATCGAGGGGCTTGACGCCTTCGGTGTCACGGCCTTTGCCGATGGCGATGACCTGCACGTCGTGGGAACGAACGGCTCGCGCGAGTCCACGGCGCAACATGTCTCGCTCGTGACGCACGGGGACCATCGCCTCGCCATGACCTGGTATCTGGCGGGGGAGGCCTTTGGCGTCGATGTCGAGCTCGACGATTCCGATTGCGTCTGCGTGTCATGGCCCGATTTCTTCGCCGACATGGAGAGCCTGCAACGCCGAGGTGCTACACTACCCCTCACGTTAGATGATTAAGGAGCTTGCCTGTGATTATCGCCATCGACGGGCCCGCGGGTTCCGGCAAATCGACCATCGCCAAGCAGGTCGCCTCCATGCTCGGCTTCCATTACCTCGACACGGGCGCTATGTATCGCTGTATCGCCAACTACGCCCTCGAAAACGGCATCGCCTTCGATGACGCCGCGGCACTCGAGGCCGTGGCGCGCGACATCCCCGTCGTCTTCTCGCACGAACCGGGAAGCCCCGTTGCCACGGGCGTCTCCTTCGGCGGTGTGGACGTGACGGATGCCATACGCACGCCGGCAGTCGACAAGGCCGTGAGCCCCGTCTCGGCCGTGCCCGAGGTGCGCGCCGCGCTTGTCGAACAGCAACGCCGCATCGCGGCTCACGATGACATCGTGATGGAGGGCCGTGACATCGGCACTGTCGTCTTTCCCCATGCCGACCTCAAGATCTTCCTCACCGCAAGCCCCGAGGAGCGCGCCCGTCGCCGTGCCCTGCAAAATGCCGAACGTGGTTTTGGCGATACCGACCCTGCGGTCATACTCGAGGGTCTCATCGCACGCGACAAGGCCGACAGCACCCGTACCACCTCGCCGCTCAAGCCCGCAGCTGATGCCCACGAGCTCGATACGACTCATATGAGCATCGACGAGGTGTGCGATGCCATTGTGAAGATGGCGCGCGAGGCACGTCCATGAAGTCCCTCGACGAGATATTCGATTCGGGCGTCTGGGTTCCCAAGGGCAAGCCGCGCAACTGGTTCATCTACGTGGCGGCTTACTTCGTGCGTCCCATCCTCAAGGTGTGCTTCCGCTGGAAGATACGTGGTGTCGAGAACCTCGAGGCCATCGGTGACGAACCGGTCGTCTACGTCTGCAATCACGTCTCCTACGCCGACCCATGCGTGCATTGGTGCGCGTTCTACGGCCAGAAGCGCTTCTCGCGCATCTTGGCTCGTGCCACGCTCTTCAAGCCCGTGCTCGCCCAGCTCATCGCCCGTGTCGGTGCCATTCCCATCAATCCCGATTCGGCAGACCGTACGGCCATCAAGAGAGCCGCCGCCTGCCTCAAACGCGGCGAGAGCCTGCTGATCTATCCCGAGGGCACGCGCATGAACAAGCCAAACAAGGTCTATCATCCCCATGCCGGTGCCGTACTCATCGCCAATATGGGCAAGGCCCGTATCGTGCCCATCGGCATCGAGGGCACCGAGAAGATCATGCCCTACGGCAAGCCCAAGTTCATCCGCTTCCCGCGTGTCTATCTCAATGTCGGTGAGCCCATCGACCCCAAGGGCGAGCGCTTCGCGAACCTTCCCAAGGAGGGCAAGTCCGACGCGATCATCGCGGAAATCATGGACGAGGTGTTCCGCCTGCGCGATACGGCACGCGGCTAGGAAGCGCCATGGGAGTTTCCATTGAAATCGCCCGTCATGCCGGCGCCTGCTATGGCGTGAATCGTGCCCTCACGATGGCCCGCGAGGCCGCCGATAACGCCGGTCCCGTGCATACCCTCGGGCCCCTCATCCATAACCCGCGTGTTGTCGACGAGCTCGCGGCCCAGGGCGTCGCGGTTGCCGAGACGCTTGACGGGGCAGGCGAGGGGACGCTCGTGCTCAGAAGCCACGGCACCGCCCCCCAGATTGTCGACGAGGCCACACAGCGCGGCTTCACGGTCGTGGATGCGACCTGCCCTTACGTCTCCAAGGTCCAGCGCAAGGCGCGTCAGCTCGCCGAGGCGGGCTATGCCGTCGTCATCATCGGCGAGCCCGGTCATGCCGAGGTCGAGGGCATACGCGCTTGGGGCGGCGAGGCCGTCGTCGCCGTCGCCGACGTGCCCGAAAAGCTGCCTGAAGAGTTGCCGGCCAAGGTGGGAGTCGTCATCCAGACGACGCAGAGCGCCGACCGCGTCGAAGCGGTGCTCGATGCGCTGCAAGGCCGTGTCGACGAGCTGCGTGTCGAGGAGACGGTGTGCTTCGCGACCCAGGAGCGCCAAGTCGCCGCCGCCGAGCTTTCCGCCCGCGTCGAACTCATGATCGTCATCGGTGGGCGTAACTCGGGCAACACGCGTCGTCTCTACGAGATATGCAAGGCACGCTGCGCGGCGACCCATCACATCGAGGGCAGTGCCGAGATTGACCCGGCCTGGCTCGATGGCGTCGGGCGCATCGGCATCACGGCGGGTGCGAGCACGCCGCAAGAGCATATCGACGCGGTATGCGCTTCAATTCGCGCGTTGACGGGCGAGGTCGCGTGACGATGACGGGCGCGCAAGCCGAAGCAAGCACCTACGGATCTCTCAAGGCGCAGGCGCATCCCCAACCCTGTCGTGCACGCATCGCCCGTGTCGAACCGGGATCTCCTGCCGACCGGGCGGGGCTCGAAGCGGGCATGGTCATCACGCACGTCGAGGACGTGCCGCTGCGCGACCTCATCGAGTGGCGCTGGCAAGCCGATGGCTACGATGTCGAGCTGGCGCTCGAGGATGGGCGCTTCGCCTACATCGAGCGCGAGCTCGGGGAGGACTGGGGCATCGTCTTCGATGACTGCATCTTCGACGGCGTCATCACCTGCTGCAACGCCTGCACCTTCTGCTTCATGTCCATGTTGCCGAAGGGCATGCGCTCGACCCTGTACCTGCGTGACGACGATTACCGTCTCTCGTTTCTCCAGGGCAACTTCGTGACACTGACCAACGTGAGCGATGAAGACCTCGAGCGCATCATCGAATGCCATCTTTCGCCGCTGCACGTCTCGTTGCATGCGGTGAGTTCCGACGTGCGAAAGGCCCTCATGGGCAAGAACGCCCAACGGGGCATGGAGGTGCTCGAGGCGCTGCTCGACGCCGGACTCGAGGTGCACGTGCAGGTCGTGGTCGCGCCGGGCGTGAACGACGGGGCAGAGCTCATGCGTACGCTCGCGTGGATCGAACGGCACTCCGGCGTGCTTTCGGCAGGCTTCGTGCCACTTGGCTATACCCGCCACCAGCAGCGCTTCGCCTCGTCGTTTTCCGATGACCCGGATGCGGCCGCGGCGGTCATCGAGCTCATTCGCGAGTTCCAGGAGGATTCCGGCGTCGAGCGCCGCAATCCGCGTCTGCAAATTGGCGACGAGTTCTACATCGATGCCGGCTACGATTTCCCGCCCGCTTTCATGTACGCGGATTACCCGCAGTTCCAGGACGGCATCGGCATGATGCGCTCGTTCATCGACGAATGGGAGCAGAGCGGAGAGAAGATCGCCCAAGCTGCCGCGAAACTCGCTGACGGGACGGCATGCATCGTCTGCGGCACGGCTTTCGCACGCGTGCTGCAAACCCTCATCGACGCATCGCCTTTGGCCGGCAAGCTCGGGATACTCGCCGTCGAAAACGAGTTCTTCGGCGGCAACGTCGACGTGACCTGCCTGCTCACGGGTCATGACCTCATTCCCGCTATCCGCCAGGCACAACCCTGCGAGACGCTGCTCATTGCGCGCGAGATGTTCAACCAGGACCTCAGGCTCCTCGATGACGTCACGCTCGCCCAAGTCGAGGCGGCGAGCGAGGCGACCGTGCACCTGTGCACCTATACGCCCGCGGATATCCTCGACGTGCTGATGCGGTAAGATACTGCTCGCAATCCTACAGAAGAGGTTTCCATGAGTCTCCCGCTCGTTGCCGTGGTCGGTCGTCCGAATGTCGGAAAGTCCACGCTCATCAACCGCATAACCCAAACCGAAGACGCCATCGTGCACGAGATGCGCGGCGTGACGCGCGATCGTTCCTATCATCGTGCCGATTGGAACGGCGTCGATTTCATGATTATCGACACGGGCGGCATCGCCCTGGGCGATACGGACATGTTCCAGGGCTCCATCACGAGCCAGGCACTCGTCGCCTGCGAGGAGTCCGACTGCATCATCTTCGTCGTCGATGGCCGTACGGGCGTGACGAGCGAGGACACCGACATCGCACGGGTGCTGCTCAAGAGCAAGGTTCCCGTCGTGCTCGCCGTCAACAAACTCGACAATCCCGACCGCGAAGACGAGGTGCTCTGGGAGTTCTACTCGCTCGGCCTGGGTGAACCCATGCCCATCTCGGCCTCGCACGGTCACGGCACGGGTGACTTGCTCGATGCCGTCGTGCGCGAGCTTCCCGAGGACGCGAACGACGACGAGGCAGATGGCGAGATCAGCGTCGCAATCATCGGGCGTCCCAACGCGGGCAAGTCATCGCTCACCAACCGCCTCGTCGGCAACGAGCGCTCCATCGTGAGCGACGTCGCGGGCACGACGCGCGATGCCATTGACAGCGTCGTCGAACATGACGGCGTGCGCTATCGCATCGTGGATACGGCGGGCATACGCAGGAAGTCCCAGATAGACGAGGATGTCGAGTATTATGGCTACGTGCGCTCGCTGCGTGCCATCGACCGCGCCGACGTCGTGCTCCTCATGATCGATGCGACGCTTGGCCTCACGGATGCCGACCAGAAGGTCGCGGGCATGGCCGCCGAACGCGGCTGCGCCATGGTCGTGCTCATCAACAAGTGGGACCTCATCGAAGACCCCGATCGTCGCGACGAGATTCGGGAGCTCGTGGGCGACCGTCTCGAGTTCGTGGGCTATGCGCCGGTCATCTCGATCTCTGCCAAGACGGGCCGCTCGGTGCATCGCATCTGGGACGCCATCAACACCGTCTACCAGAACTACTCGTGCCATATCCCGACCAACCAGCTCAACGCGCTGCTCACGCAGCTTCGCGATTTTGGCCATACCATCGTGAAGGGCTCCAAGCGCCTGCGCCTCAACTACGTGACGCAGGCCGCGACCCAGCCGCCCGTCTTCACCTTCTTCGCGAACTTCCCCGAAATCATCGACGACACCTACCGTCGCTATCTCGAAAACCGCCTTCGTGAGAACTTTGACTTGACCGGCACGCCCGTGCGCATCAAGTTCAAGAGGAAGAACTAGCCATGTCCGTCATCATCCTGCTCGACTTCATTCTCGTCTCCGCCGTCTCCTTCCTGGTGGGCAGCGTCCCCTTCGGCGTGCTCATCGCCAAGGCGCTCTACAATTCCGACCCGCGCTCAGGTGGGTCGCGCTCCATCGGCGCGACGAACATGAGCAGACTTTATGGCTGGAAGGCGTTCGTCATCACCTTTCTGGCCGACGCGAGCAAGGGGGCGATTGCCGTCGTCTTCGCCCGCATCGTCTCGGGCTTCATGCCCTTCGATGCGATGTGGCAGTTCGACCTGCTCATCGTGCTCGCTGTCCTCTTCTCCATCGTCGGCCACGTCTTCTGCCCGTGGCTCGGCTTCAAGGGCGGCAAGGGCATTTCCACCGGCTTCGGCTCCATTCTCGTGGCCTATCCCTTCGTCGCGTTGTGCCTGCTCGCGACCTTCCTCGTCGTCGCGGGTCTGAGCAGGCGCATCTCGGCCGGCTCCATCTGCGCCGCGATTAGCTTTCCCATCTGGTCATACGTCTTCTACGGGAGCAACGTCCCGCTGCTCGTCGTCAGCATCATCGTCGCCATCGCTGTCGTCTTCGCGCACCGCAGCAACATCCAGCGCATGATGAAGGGCGAGGAGCCCAAGTTCTCCTTCAAGTCCACGGGCGAGAAGACCGTCGTGGACGAGGACGAGCTGGAAAAGGAACTCGAGGAAGAGCTGTGATGCAAGGCGCCGCGGTCATCGGCTCGGGTACCTGGGGAACGGCCATCGCCCATCTCATCGCCGGCAAGGGCGTCGCGGTGAGGATGTGGACGCGCAGCGTGGACGTGGCCGACGCCATCAACGCGACCCATCGCAACCCGCGCCATCTGCCTGACGTCGAGCTGCCTGGCGTGACGGCAAGCGCGTCGTTCGAGGAAGCGCTGCGTGACGTCGATGCGGCCATCTTCGTATGCCCCTCGTCGTACCTGCGTGACATCGCCTCGTCATGCGCGCCATTCATCGCCGACAGCCTGCCCGTCATCGTCTTGACCAAGGGCATCGAGGCACAGACGGGCTTCACGATGGTCGAGCTGCTCGAAGACGTGATTGGCAATCCGTCGCGCATCGCCTGCCTTTCGGGTCCCAACCATGCCGAGGAGGTCTCGCGCAACCTGCCGGCCGCCACGGTCGTCGCCGCCTCCGACGAGGCATGTTCCCTCTACTTCCAGGACCTCTTCAACACCTCGACATTCCGCGTGTACACCACCTCGGACGTGACGGGCGTGGAGCTCTGCGCGGCCTCGAAGAACGTCATCGCCATCGCCAACGGCATGAGCGTCGCCATGCAGTTGGGCGATAACGCCTCGGCATCCCTCATGACGCGCGGTCTTGCCGAGGTGACGCGCCTCGTCGTCGCGTTGGGTGGCGATGCCCGCACCTGCCTGGGGCTTGCCGGTGTGGGCGACCTGATCGCGACCTGCTCCTCGGAGCATTCCCGCAACCGTGCGCTCGGTGCCTTCCTCGTGGAAGGGGGCACGCTCGACGCCTTCGAGGAGAAGATGCAGATGGTCGCCGAGGGTGCCGTTGCCTGCAGGACCGTGACCGAGCTTGCGCGCGTGCATGATGTCGAGATGCCCATTGCCGAGGCCGTGCGCCAGGTGCTCTGGGAAGGACGCGATCCCCATGAGATAATCGAGACGCTTTTCGAGCGTCCCGTGAAGGCGGAACAGGAATGAAGGGATAGGCCCCATGTTCACGGACATCCAGATCGCCCCGTCCATCTTGAGCGCCGACTTCGCGAATCTTCAACGCGACGTGTCCATGATTTCCGATGCCGGTGCCGATTGGATACACGTCGACGTGATGGACGGCCACTTCGTCCCCAATCTCACCATCGGACCCGCCCACGTCAAGATGCTCAAGAGCGTGACGGATGTCCCGCTCGACGTACACCTGATGATCGACAATCCCGAGGTGCAGGTTCCCTGGTACATCGACGCGGGTGCCGATTCCGTGACCGTCCATGTCGAGACCTGCGATGACGCCGCGGCGATGCTCCGTACGATCAAGGACGCGGGTGCGATGGCGGGTATCTCGCTCAATCCCGAGACGGACGCCTCCGCACTCGAGGGCCTGCTCGGGCTTGTGGACATGGTGCTCGTGATGAGCGTGCATCCCGGTTTTGGTGGCCAGTCCTTCATCGAGAGCTCACCGGCAAAGATAGCCACCATAGTCGACATGTGCAAGGCCGAAGGTGCTGCGCCGCTCATCGAAGTCGATGGCGGCATTGGAGTTGCGACGGCGCCGCTCGTGAGTGCCGTCGGTGCCGATGTGCTCGTGGCGGGAAGCGCCATCTTCTGCGCCGATGACCCGGTCGCCGCCCTGAAAGACATTCGCGATGCCTGCCGCTAGCGCTTCCCGCGTCTACCTCGATTATGCCGCAACGGCGCCCTTTGACGAGCGCCTTCGTTCCGTGCTTCTCGATGCGTCCTGGGCAAACGCGAACGCCTTGTACGAGGAGGGTCGCGAGGCTGCCGCGCAACTGCGCGACGCGCGCGCTCGCATTGCCTGCGCGCTCGGTGCCCATGCACCGTCCGAAATCATCTTCACCTCCGGTGGCTCCGAAGGCGACAACATGGCCATCAAGGGACTCGCAAAGCCTGTGACGGGAGCCGCCCATACCCATGTCGTCGTCTCTTCCATCGAGCATCATGCGGTGCTCAACGCCGCCGATGCGCTCAAGGCCCATGGCTTCAAGGTCGACAAGCTCATGCCGGGCCCCGATGGCGTCATCACGTCCGCAACGCTCGAGCAGCGTCTTGCCGCAATTGAGGATGCAGGCGATGCCTGCTGCCTCGTCTGCGTCCAGGCGGTCAATAACGAGCTCGGTACGATCCAGCCCATCACACAGCTTGCGAGCATCGCCCACGAGCACAAGGCGCTCTTCGTCTGCGATGCCGTGCAGGCGCTCGGCAAGATTGACCTCGACCTCGAGGCAAGTGGCGTGGATGCCTGTGCGTTCTCCGCCCATAAGATCGGCGCGCCCAAGGGCGTCGGTGCGCTCTATCTGCGTCGTGGCACGCGCATTGCGCCGCTCATCTGTGGGGGAGGCCAGGAAGCGGGCATGCGCAGCGGCACATCCAACGTGCCCAGCGCCTGCGCCTTTGCCCAGGCGGTCGAGTATGCGGTGGCCGAGCGCGAGGAGACATGGGCCCATACGTCTGCCCTGCGCACGCGCCTGCTCAACGCCATCGCCCACGGTAGCTACGCGCACGGGTTATCCGCCACCATCGCAAATGACCAGAACGTCGTACCGCATATCCTCTCCCTGCACGTGAGGGGGCTCGAGGGCGAGACGGCCGTGCTACGCTGCGACAATGCAGGGATAGCGATTTCGTCGGGCTCTGCCTGCTCCACGTCCTCGCTCGACCCGAGCCATGTGCTCACGGCCATCGGGCTTTCCCGTGAAGATGCCCTCGGTGGCATACGCCTGTCATTCGGCAAGGACACGAGCGTCGAGGATATCGACCGCTTCATCGAGATTCTGCCCGAGGTGCTGCGATGACCGAACGTGTGGACTGCCATTCGCATTCCGCCTATTCCGGGCATGGCTCGGGAAGCGTCGCGGACATGGTGCATCGTGCCGAGGAGCTGGGGCTTGCGACCTTCGCGCAGACCGAGCACCTCGTCCTCCCCGAAGGCATGGATCCAAACTTCGAGACGTCCATGGCGCCGCAGACCATGGAGCGCTACCTTGCCGAGCTGCACGAGCAGCGCGAAAGGCTGCGCAAGGAGGGGAGTGCCCTCGAGCTCGTCATCGGCATCGAGGCCGACTGGCTGCCTGGACGCACCGACGAGCTCGCCGCGCTTTGCGAGCCCTTCGAGTACGTGCTCGGCTCCGTCCACTTCATCGACGCACGCCCCATAGATGACTCGCGTGATCTGAGCGTCTGGGACGATTACGGCATCGACGGGCTGTGGCGTGCGTACTTCGAGACATGGCTCGACATGGCTGCGCATCCCGGCCCCATCATGTGTTTTTCCCATCCCGACCTTCCGAAGAAATATGGTTGGCGTCCGAGTTTCGATGCGAGGGAGTACAATTACGAAATGGCGCAGGCGGCTGCCCGCTCGGGCTGCATGGTCGAGGTGAACACCGCCGGCTTGCGCAATGACGCGAACGAGGCGTATCCCGCGCTCGAGCTGCTTCGCTCCTTTCATGACGCGGGCGTCGAGTGTACGATTGGCAGCGACGCACACGGGCCGAAGGACGTCGCGGCGAACTTCGACGATGCCGTCGAGCTTATGAGACGGGCGGGGTACAGGAAGATTGCCGTGCCAACGCCCGATGGCGACAGGCGGTACGTTTCCATTGACGATGAGGGACGGAAGTAACGATGACGGCTCCGCAGACGATTGGCGAACTCGAGAACAGGCTCTTTTCGGCGTTTCCGCGCGAGGATGCGGAGAGCTGGGACCAGCCGGGTCTGGCCGTGGGCGATCGCGCTCGCGGCGTGGGCAAAGTTGCCGTTGCGCTCGATATGAGCGTCGCGAACGTCATTGCTGCATCCGACGCCGGATGCGACGTGCTCGTGACCCATCATCCTCCCTTCATCAAGACGGGACCTGCCGAATTTGGGCCCGAGACGCAAGCCGATACTCCCGGTCCCGGCCGCATGATCTACGAGGCGATCGAACGCCGGGTGGCAACCATCGCCATGCATACCAACGCCGACCGCGCCATCGCGACGCGCGAGCGTTTCGCGGATATCATGGGCTGCTCCTGCCTCGGCAACTGCGAGGCCATGCTCGGACCCGGCCGCGACCTGCAGGACAAGGGCTTCGGTGCCCTGCTCGTCCCGGACTGGGACACGGCCCCGACGCTGGGCGTCGTCGCCGAGCTCGCGGCGCGCAACTTTCACTGTCGCCCGCGCGTTTGGGGCGACCCGGAGCGTCCGATCGACCGCATCGCCTTCCTCAACGGCTCATGGGGTGACCCGGATCTCTACGAGCGCTGCATCGCGGGTGGCGTGGACTGCATCATCGTCGGTGAGACCCGCTATCATATGTGCGTCGATGCGCAGCCCTATTTGTCAATCATCGAGCTCGGGCATGACCGCTCCGAGCTCCCCATCGTCGACGTGCTCATCGACGCGTTGCTCGCATGCGGTGTCGTGCGTGACGATATCGTCGACCTGCGTGGGTCGCATTGTCATTGGTGGACGGCCTGAGAGAGGGAATGACCATGTCCGATAGCAAGGTGCTTCTCGACCTGCAGAACTGCGACACCCAGATCATGCGCTCCAAGCGCGAACTTGACGAGCTACCCGAGCTCAAGGCGATCATGGAGTGCCGTGCCAAGCGCAAGGAAATCAAGGGCAAGCAAGACCAGGTCGTGGAGCTGCTTGACGAGGTCGAGGGCAAGATCGCCAAGCTCCAGGCCGAGGAAGAACGCGTCATCGCCAAGATCAAGGCACTGCAGGAAAAGCTCGATGCAAACGCCGACTATCGTGCGACTGCCTCCATCACGCGCGACATGGAGGGGCAGGTCAAGCGGCAAAAGAGC
>CAOKAE010000008.1 GCA_948466335.1 uncultured Coriobacteriia bacterium
TGGGGGGGGCTCCCGCCCGGGCCCACTTTTTTCCTGGCCCCCCGGCCCCTGACCCCCTGACACATTGTTGCTATTCGTAGCTCACATGCCAAAAGGTGAGGCCACAGGCCGGAGCCGTCTCGCCCGCGGCATTGCGGTCCCGTGCCCCGAGTACCTCGGCGACCCATGCGGGTTCGCGATGGCCGGCGCCCACCTGGACGAGCGTACCGACGATGGTGCGGACCATCGAGTGCAGAAAGGCATTGCCAATGACCTTGACCACAAGGCAGCTCTCCCCCATCTGCTCCTCGTGTGCGATGGAGACCTCGCTCACGTAGCGCATGGTCGTCTTGCCCTCGGCGCTTGCCGTCTTGCAGAAGGACTTGAAGTCATGCTCGCCGACAAGATGCGTCGCGGCTTCGCGCATGGCGTCGATATCGAGCTCGCCCCGTCGCCACCACGCAAAGTCCTTCAGGAACAGCGGCGGAACCGGACCCGTGACGATGCGATAGCGATACTCACGGCTCATGGCATCGAAGCGGGCGGAAAAGTCGGGGGATTCGAAGCGCACGGCCTTGACGACGATGTCGTCGGGGGTGAGTGCGTTGAGCGAGATGACGAGGTGCGCCGGAATCACGCCCTCGAACTCGGCCTCGTCGAGCACGCAAGACACGACCTGTCCGAGTGCGTGCACGCCGGCGTCGGTACGCCCGGCGCAGACGGTCTCGACGGGGTGGCGAAAGTAGGTCGCGAGTGCTTTCTCCAGCTCGCCCTGGACCGTGACGAGACGCTCGTCCTTCTGCTTGGCGAACCCCGCATACGCCGCACCGTTATAGGCGAGTGTCAGCACGAGCGACCTTTGCATTTCGTTCCTTTCGTCGATGCGGCGATGAGACAAGCGCACAGGGCATTTGTCTCATCGCCGTCCCCTCACAAGAACACGCAGAGTGCGGCAATGGCCACGATGCCAACGACGAGCGTCGCGACATCGGGTGCGGTCAGGGGCCTTACGCTCATGCGCGTGCGCTTGCCACCCGCATAGCACCGTGCGTCCATGGCATCCGCCAGGTCGTCGGCACGTCTGAACAGGCGCACGAAGAGCGGGATGAGCACGGGAATCCAAGACTTGAGGCGCACGAACAGGTTGCCATCATCGAAATTGGCGCAACGCGCCTTCTGGGCAAGCTGAATCATCTGAGCCTCGCGGGCCGTCGTCGGAATGAAGCGCAGCGCAATCGAAATCATCATCGCGATATCGTCAACCGGGACGCCAAAACGCCGCAGGGGACCGAACATGCGCAGCATCGCATCAGTCAGCTCCATCATCGACGAGGTGAAGGTGAGCAGCGAGCATATGAGCACGAGCAGCACAATGCGCAGGGCGAAGAAGAGTCCCCGCGCCAAACCGTCGAGGGTTATGCCAAAGCTTCCGAAAAGGACCCATTGTTGCGTGAGCCCCAAAGACCCTGCCGTGGAGAGTCCCGGAGCGGCCGTCGAGCCCAAGCTGATGCTGAACGCATGCACCACGATGGTGAACACGAGGATGAAGACGATGGGAATGAGGCCATGGGCCGCCTTGACGACGGGCACCCGGGCGATGACGTAGAGCATCATGACGAGCGCCGTGACGAGCAGCAAGCCTATCCAGCTCTCCACGAAAAAGATGCCTATAGAAAAAGCGCAGGCCAAGATAATCTTGACCTGCGCGTTCAGGGCATGGACGGGAGTCGTGCCGGGAATGTACGTGCCAAAGGCGAGTGCCTGTGCCATCCTGACCCCCGGAACGCACGTTGGCTGCTATTCAGCCTCGTGCTTCTCCGTCTCCTCCACGGTCTCCTCGAAAGCCGCCTCATCGTCGGCGACGGGATTGACGTCGTCGATGAGCTCCTTGGTCTCCTCGGCGATCTCTTCCTTGATCTCCTCGATGTTCTCGGCCTCGTTCTTGGCTACCTCGGCCTCCTGGGCCTCGAGGACGGCCTCCTCGACGGAATCCTCGTCCTCGGCCTTCTCAGCCTCGGCAGCGTCATCACGAACGTCGGTCTCGGCGACGGCGTCGACACGATCGGCCTCGCCCTCGGCAAACTCCTCGATGTCGTCCTTGGCCTCGGCCTTGGTCGCCTTCTTGGCGGCGGACTTCTTGGATGCCTTGGCAGGCTTGCCGTCAGCCTTGCCCTTGGGAACGACGGCCTCCTCGACGAGCTCGAGAATCGCCATGGGGGCATTGTCGCCCTTGCGCGGACCGAGCTTCAGGATGCGCGTGTAGCCACCATTGCGGTCGGCCCACATGCCCTGCTCGGCCTTCTCGAAGACCTCGCGGACGAGCTCCTTGTCGCCCAGGGCGGCGATGGCCAGACGACGGGAATGCAGGTCGCCCTTCTTGGCCCAGGTGATGATGCGGTCGATGGTGCCGCGAACTTCCTTGGCACGCGTGACCGTGGTCTTGATGCGGTCGTTGGTGAACAGTGCGACCGCCAGGTTCTTCTTCATGGCCTTGGTGTGGCTGGCGTCGGTGCCCAGCTTGCGGCCCTTCTTGTAATGCCTCATTGAATCTCCTACGTATTAAAGCTTCAAGCTGAGGTCCATCGACTGAAGCTTGTCCTTGACCTCTTCGATGGACTTGGCGCCGAAGTTGCGAATGTTGAGCAGGTCATTCTCGGAATATTCGACCAGCTGACGCACCGAGTGGATACCGGCGCGCTTCAGGCAGTTGTACGAGCGCACCGACAGGTCGAGATCCTCGATCTGCTTCTCGAGCTCGGTGTTCTTGCTCGGGCCCTCGGGGGCGAAGATGCTCGTCACCTCGACCTCCTCGCCGCTCTCGTCAAGCGACAGGAAGGCCATCATGTGCTGGTTGATGATGTTGGCGGACTGGCAGACAGCCTCGACGGGGCTGATCGCGCCATTGGTCTCGACCTCGAGAATGAGCTTGTCGTAGTCGGTGCGCTGCGCGACGCGCGTATCCGTGACATCCATGGTGCAACGACGGATCGGCGAGAACAGCGAGTCGACGTGAATGATGCCAATGGGGTCCTCCGGGCGCTTGTTGCGCTCGGCGGGCACGTAGCCGCGGCCGACACCGATGCGGACCGACATCTCGAGCTGCGCGCCCTCGGAAAGCGTGGCGATGACATGCTCGGGATTGATGAGCTGGAACTCGGTGGGGACTTCCAGGTCGGCGCCGGTGACCACGCAGGGGCCCTGCGCGGAAAGCGTTGCGGTCGCCTCCTCGCCTCCGGCGAAGGGGGCGAAGACCAGGCCTTTGATATTCAGAACAATGTCGGTGACATCTTCCACGACGCCAGGGGCGGACGTGAACTCATGCTGCACGCCCTCGATCTTTATGGCGGTGGCTGCAGCGCCGTCCAAGGAGGACAGCAGAACACGTCGCATGCCGTTGCCGAGCGTCTGGCCATAGCCACGCTCGAGCGGCTCCATGACGAATCGCGCGATATTGTCATCGACTTGCTCGACGGTGATGTTGGGCTTCATGAACTCAGTCATTAAATAGCCTCCTCGAGACTCGAACCGGATAGGACAGGGTGAAAATTACTTCGAATAGAGCTCGACGATGAGCTGCTCCTGGATATCCAGATCGATTTGGTCTCGTGTCGGCAGGGAAATGACGTTGCCCTGCAGCTTCTCGATGTCAACCTCGAGCCAGGCAGGAACCTGGACGCGCTCGTTGGAAATGAGCGCACTCTTGATCACGAGGAGCTCCCTGGCGGCCGGGGCGATTGCCACGAGATCGCCGGGGCTCACGCGATACGACGGAATGTCGACGCGCTTGCCGTTGACCGTGATGTGTCCGTGCGTGACCGTCTGACGGGCCTCCTTGCGCGTGCGCGCAAAGCCCAGGCGGAACACGACGTTGTCGAGACGGGACTCGAGAATCCTCATGAGGTTCTCGCCCGTGACTCCCTGCATACGGCGTGCCTTGTGGAAGTAGCCGCGGAATTGCTTCTCGAGCACACCATAGATGAACTTGGCCTTCTGCTTCTCGCGAAGCTGACGACCGTACTCGCTCTCCTGACGGCGGCGCTGCTTGGGCTGCTTCTTGGATTCCTTGGTGTAACCCAACACGATGGGGTCGATGCCAAGCTGGCGGCAGCGCTTCAGAACCGGGGTCCTGTTAATTGCCATGACGTATTACCTTTCTAAGCTAGACGCGACGACGCTTGACCTGACGGCAACCGTTGTGCGGAATGGGCGTGCAGTCCTGAATGCTCGCGACCTCGAGGCCAGCTGCCTGGAGCGAGCGAATGGCGGTCTCGCGACCGGAGCCGGGGCCCTTCACGAACACGGAGACCTTCTTGAGGCCGTGCTCCATGGCCATCTTGGCGGCCTTCTCGGCGGCCATCTGCGCCGCGAACGGCGTGGACTTGCGGGAACCCTTGAATCCAACCGTACCTGCGGACTGCCAGGAGATGACGTTGCCGCGGGTGTCGGTGATGGAAACGATCGTGTTGTTGAACGTGCTCTTGATGTGAGCCTGACCGACCGTGATGTTCTTGCGGTCTGCGCGACGGACGCGGGTCGTGCTCTGCTGCTTCTTAGCCATGCTGTCCTCTCACCTAACCCCTCTTCTTAGCGCCGATCTGGCGACGCGGACCCTTGCGGGTGCGAGCGTTGGTGTGAGTGCGCTGACCACGAACAGGCAGGCCACGACGATGGCGCAGGCCACGATAGCAGCCAATCTCCATCAGTCGCTTGATGTTCTGCGAAGTCTCGCGGCGAAGGTCGCCCTCGACCGTGTAGTTTGCATCGATGTTGTCACGCAGCTTGACGACCTCTTCCTCGGTGAGGTCGCGCACGCGCGTGTCGGGATTAACGCCGGTCTCCTCGCAAATCTTCTTTGCGCGGGTCAGACCGATACCATAGATGTAAGTCAGACCAATCTCCACGCGCTTTTCGCGCGGAAGGTCGACACCGAGTATACGAGCCAATGTCGCTTCCCTTCTTAGCCTTGGCGCTGCTTGTGGCGCGGGTTCTCGCAAATCACGAGCACCTTGCCATGACGCCTGATGATCTTGCACTTATCGCACATCTTTTTTACCGAAGGACGCACCTTCATAATGTCCTTACCTTTCCGAAAGTGTTGACACTTCGTTTATCGTCACGCCCAGCCGCAGGCGGTAGTTTTCTTGCTTGAGCCGACAGGAATGCCCCGGCACCCCATCGGTCGCGATATGTGACCTACTTGTATCGGTAGGTGATCCTGCCGCGATCGAGGTCATACGGCGAAAGCTCCACCGTCACCTTGTCACCGGGAAGGATCTTGATGTAATGCATGCGCATCTTGCCCGAGATATGGGCCAGAACCTGATGGCCGTTCTCGAGCTCGACCTTGAACATCGCGTTGGGAAGAGGTTCTACGACCTTTCCCTCCAGTTCAATAGCATCCTCTTTGCTCACGAGCGTATCTCTCCCATTTTGAATCCTCACAAACGTAATCAAACATACTACTGCAACAAGCTTTCTGTTTCTAGTAGTTTTTCACGAGATTCCATGGGGTCAGGACGAGTGGTCCGTCGTCAGTGATGGCAACGGTGCGCTCGAAGTGGGCCGCAGGACGCTTGTCGCAGGTCACGATGCTCCAACCGTCATCGGTGACGCGAACCTCATGGGTTCCCATCGTCGCCATGGGCTCGATGGCTATGACCATGCCCCGTTCGAGGAGCATGCCCGTATGGGGCTGACCGAAATTGGGGACGACCGGCGGCTCGTGCATGTCACGGCCGATGCCATGGCCGGCGTAGTTGCGCACGACGCCAAAGCCCTCCCGCTCGATGACCGATTGCACCGCATGACCGATGTCGCCCATGCGATTTCCGGGAAGCGCTTTGGCGATGCCGGCCGCAAGCGCGGCCTCGCAGGCGTCGAGCAGCACGCGTGTCTGGGTGGCGATGGCACCCACGGCAAAGGTCGCCGCGTTGTCCCCCACCCAACCGTCAACGATGGCACCCGTGTCGATGGAGACGACATCGCCTTCCTGCAAGATGACATCGCGCGAGGGAATTCCGTGCACGACGGTCTCATTGACCGACGCGCAAATGGTCGCGGGAAAGCCACCGTAACCCTTGAAGGCGGGGCGGCCTCCTCCTTGGACGATGACTCTCTCGGCACATGCGTCGAGTTCGGCCGTTGAAATGCCCGGGGCAACGAGCGAGCCGACCGCCTCGAGCGCATCTGCGCTTAGGCGGCCGGCCCGTTTCATCGCCTCGATTTTTGCCGGCGACTTGATCTTGACGCCGTCCAGGCGAAAGAACTTCATGAACCCTATTTGCCGATGGCTTTCCTCAGCGCGGCGAAGACATCGTCGGGAGACTGGGCACCATCGAGCTCGATGAGAATTCCGTTGCCGCGATAGTAATCGATGAGCGGGCTCGTCGACTTCTCGTAGACGGCAAGGCGGTTGCGCACCGTCTCCTCGTTATCGTCGGCACGCTGGTACATCTCGCCACCGCACTTGGGGCAGACGGGACCCGTCTCGACCGTGCCGGGATAACCGCACTCGTGGCAGACGCGACGCTGCGACATGCGCGCGACGAGGACTTCGGGATCGACCTCGAGGGCAATGGCGTAGTCGAGCTTCTTGTCCAGGTTGGCAAGGGCGCCGTCGAGCGCGACTGCCTGGGCCGGGGTGCGCGGAAAGCCGTCGAGCAGGAACGAAGTATCCGGGTCTGCCTTGAGCCTTTCCTCGACCAGGCCGATGACGACCTCGTCGGGCACGAGCTCGCCGGCGTCCATGTAGGACTTGGCCTTGAGGCCGAGTTCCGTGCCCTCCTTGACGGCGGCGCGGAGCAAGTCTCCCGTGGAAAGATGGGTGAAACCGAACTCGTCGACAAGGCGGGCCGACTGGGTTCCCTTTCCGGCGCCCGGAGCGCCCAGGAGTACGATATTCATAGAACTCTCCTAGTCTATTTGAAGAAGCCGTCGTAGTTGTGCATCTTCAACTGGCTCTCCAGCTTGGTCATGGTGTCGAGCGCGACGCCGACCATGATGAGGACGGAGGTGCCGCCGAACAGCTGGATCAGGGTGTTGCCCGTGAACGAGTACAGGATGGACGGGATGATCGCGATGGCCGCGAGGAACATCGCGCCCGGAAGCGTGATGCGATTGATCACGTTCTTGATGTACTGCACGGTGGCGCCACCGGGACGCACGCCCGGGATGAACCCGCCGTTGTTCTTCAGGTTATCGGCCGTCTCCTGCGGATGGTAGATCATCGACGTGTAGAAGTACGCGAAGAAGACGATCAGGGCGAAGGTCAGAATCCAGTTGCCCCAACCAGCCGAGCAGAAGTTGGCTACGGCCTGCAGCCAGCCCGCATCGCTGAAGAACGCCGCGATCTGGGCGGGCAGGTAGAGCAGCGCGGAAGCGAAGATGATGGGGATGACGCCCGAGCCGTTGACCTTGAACGGCAGATACGTGGACTGGCCACCCATGACCTTGCGTCCCACGACGCGCTTGGAATACTGCACCGGGATGCGACGCTGGCCACGCTCGATGAAGACGATGCCCGGGATCGTGACGAGAATCACGACGACGATGAGCACGGTCATGAGAATGCCCTGCATCTGATCGGTGGAGTTCTGGATGGAATCGAGCAGCGCGCTTGGAAGGCGTGCGATGATGTTCGCGAAGATGATGAGCGACATGCCGTTGCCGATACCGCGCTGCGTGATGAGCTCGCCCATCCACATGATGAGGGCCGTGCCGGCGACGAGCGTGATGATGATGATTGCGCTGATCAACCAGGTGGGCATGCCCGTCGTGGAGAAGTCGACGCCAAAGGCGTTCTGGAACAGGACCAGGTAGCCGATGGCATTGATGAGGCCAAGCACGAGCGTGAGGTAACGCGTGATGCGCGTGACCTTGCGCTGTCCCGCCTCGCCTTCCTTCTGCCAACGCTGCAAGGCGGGAACGATGCCCTGCATGAGCTGCATGATGATGGATGCCGTGATGTAGGGCATGATGCCGAGCGAGAACACCGAGAAATACTCGAGCGCTCCACCCGAGAACAGGTTGAGCATGAGCAGGCCGGCGTTCGTGCTCGTGTCACGGAAGTTCGACACGAGGTCGGCGAACGGGATGCCGGGAACGGGAATAAACGAGCCGACACGATACAGCGCTATGATTCCAAGGGTGAAGAAGATCTTGTGACGGAGCTCCTTCACCTTCATTGCGTTAATGAGTGCGTTAAGCACGGCTACTCGACCTTTCCTCCGGCCGCTTCAATCTTGGCCTTGGCAGAAGCGGAAACCTTCTCGACCTGAACCGTGAGCGCCTTGGTGATATCGCCATCGCCGAGAACCTTGACGAGTGCATCGGCGTGCTTGATGATGCCCTTCTCGACGAGCGTCTCGCCGTTGACGGTCTCGCCGGCGGCGTACTTCTCGTCAAGACGGCTGACGTTGACCGGCACGTACTCCTTGCGGTTGACGTTGCGGAAGCCGGGGAGCTTGGGAAGGCGCATCGCCAGCGGCGTCTGGCCACCTTCGAAACCCGGGCCCTTGGTGCCGCCGGCACGCGAAGCCTGGCCGTTCATGCCACGGCCGGAAGTGCCGCCATGACCCGAACCGTGACCGCGACCAACGCGCTTGCGCTTCTTCGTCGACCCTTCGGCCGGCTTGAGTTCAGAAAGATCCATGATGTCTCCTTTACGCGTTCGCCCGCTTGATGCGGGCGAAGCCGGCTGCTCGCCGCCGGCTGACTACCTCGTCGTGGACCGCACCTCGCCGGTGCGGCCCATCACATGCTTGCCTACTAGATGTTCTCGACCTCGATCAGGTGCTTGACCTTGAAGATCATGCCCCTGATGGCGTCGTTGTCGACCTGCTCGACCGTGGAGCCGATCTTGCCCAGGCCCAGGGCCTTGAGCGTCTTGCCCTGATCGGCCTTGTAGCCGATCGAGCTCTTCACCTGCGTCAGACGCAGCGTCTTCTTTGCCTTAGCCATTACTGAACCTTCTTTCCGTAGATTTCAGCAACGGTCATGTCGCGACGCGCCGCAACCTGCTGGGGGCTCTGGAGCTCCTTGAGGCCCTCGGCCGCGGCCTTGACGATGTTCATCGCGTTGTCGGTGCCGAGAGACTTGGACAGCACGTCCTTGACACCGGCGAGCTCGAGCAGGGCGCGAACCGGGCCACCGGCGATAACACCGGTACCGGGCGTTGCCGGCTTGAGCAGAACGCGACCAGCGGAGAACTCTCCGATGACCTCGTGGGGAATCGTGCCCTCCTCGGTCAGCGGAATCTTGAACATGTTCTTCTTGGCGTCCTCGACGCCCTTGCTGATGGCGATGGGCACCTCGGCGGACTTGCCCATGCCGACGCCAACGTTGCCGTTGCGATCGCCGACGACGACGAGCGCGGTCAGGCCAAAGCGACGGCCACCCTTGACGACCTTGGAAACGCGATTGATGTAGACGACGCGCTCTTCGAGTTCGGGAGCCTGCTGAGCAGCCTGCCTGTTTGACTTCCTGTTGTTAGGCCTCTGTGCCATGTTTCCCTCCCCCTAGAATTTCAGGCCGGCTTCGCGGGCGCCCTCGGCGAGCGCCTTGACACGGCCATGGTAGAGATTGCCGCCGCGGTCGAACACGACCTCGCCAATGCCCGCATTGAGGGCACGCTGGGCGATGAGCTTGCCCACCTCGGCAGCACCTTCGATATTGCCACCGCTCTTGCCGGTGGCCTTGATCTTCTCGTCAAGCGAGGATGCGCTTGCCAACGTGACGGCAGCGACATCGTCGATGACCTGAGCGTAGATGTTGGAGTTCGAACGCGTCACGCGCAGGCGCGGACGCTCGGGCGTACCCGCAACCTTGCCACGCACGCGGCGCTGGCGACGTTGCAGTTTCGCCTTCTTTGCCTTGAGCTTATCCATACTGAACCGTTCTCCTTGAATTCAACCGGTGCCACGACCGGCATTCGTTTACTACTTGGCTGCCTTGCCCTCTTTGCGGCGGACGTGCTCGCCCTGGTAGCGGATACCCTTGCCCTTGTACGGCTCGGGCTTGCGGTAGGCGCGGATGTCCGCGGCGACCTGTCCGACCAGCTGCTTGTCGATGCCGCTGATGTTGATGATCGTGGACTCGGGGCACTCGAACGTGATGCCGTCGATGGCATCGACGATGACGGGATGCGAGAAGCCGAGGGTCATCTCGAGCTTGCCGCCCTTGAGTGCGGCACGGAAGCCGACGCCAACGAGCTCGAGGGTCTTGGAGTAGCCCTCGCTCACGCCGATAACCATGTTGTTGATCAGAGAACGGGTCAGGCCATGCATCGCGCGATTCTCGCGCGCATCGTTGGGACGCTCGACGACGATGGAGCCGTCCTCGCCCAGGCTGATAGCCATATTCTCGTTGAAGGTCTGGGTGAGCTCACCCTTGGGACCCTTGACGGTAACGGTGTTGCCGTCAATCTTTACCTCGACTCCGGCGGGAACCGGAATGGGCAACTTGCCAATACGCGACATGTGTGTGCTCCTTTCTCGGTTCTTACCAGACGTATGCCAGGACCTCGCCGCCGACGCCGGCAATGCGGGCATCGCGATCGGTCATGACACCTTTGGACGTGGAGATGATGGCAGTGCCGAGACCACCCAGAACGCGGGGCAGCTCGTTCTTGCCAGCGTAGATGCGAAGTCCGGGCTTGGAAATGCGGCGCAGGCCACGAATGACCTTCTCCTTCTTGTCCCCGTACTTCAGCGTGATGAACAGCTCATCCTGCGGAGCCTTCGAGATGATCTCGTACTCCGTGATATAGCCCTCTTGCTTCATGATGCGAGCTATCTCGACGAGCTTTCGCGAAGACGGCATGGAAACCGTCTCCTTGTTCGCAGTGTTCGCGTTTCGAATACGCGTGAGCATATCTGCGATCGAATCGGTCGTGCTCATTGATTCCTCCTATGGTTCGTTGATGACTGCTCCCAAGCGGTTCGCGTCCACCCGTGATGGCCGCGCCTATCTCGAGGCAGCCCAGCGTCTGCTCGTGCTTGCCTTACCAGCTTGCCTTGCGGACACCGGGGAGTTCGCCTTTAAGGGCAAGTTCACGCAGGCAGATTCGGCACAGACCGAACTTGCGATAGACCGAATGCGGCCTGCCGCAGCGGTTGCAGCGCGTGTAGGCGCGCGTGCTGAACTTGGGCTCGCGCTTTGCCTTGGCGATCATCGATTTCTTTGCCAATGCTCATCCTTTCCTGTTCGCGGGAAACGTGCATCTCCCGCTAAACTCCGATTGCTACACGAAAAAACGCGCAGCAATCGAACATTCTACCTTACTGTCCCACTAAGCCGCAAACGGGAATCCGAAAGCGGTGAGAAGCGCCCTGCCCTCGTCGTCGGTCTTGGCGGTCGTCACGAACGTGATGTCCATGCCGCGGGTGCGATCGACCTTGTCGTAGTCGATCTCCGGGAAGATGATCTGCTCGGTGACGCCCATCGAGTAGTTGCCATGACCGTCAAAGCTGTTGGCAGGCAGACCGCGGAAGTCGCGAATGCGGGGAATCGCAGCCGCGATGAGGCGGTCGAAGAACTCGTACATGCGGTCGCCGCGCAGGGTGACCTTGGCGCCAATGGGCATGCCCGCACGCAGCTTGAAGGTTGCGATGGACTTCTTGGCGCGGCAGATCATCGGCTGCTGGCCGGTGATGGTGCGCAGGTCCTCGACAGCGGCATCCATGAGCTTGCTGTCGGTTGCGGCGTCGCCGACGCCCATGTTGACGACGATCTTCTCGAGCTTGGGAACGTCGTTCACGTTGGCAATGCCGAGCTCGTCCTTGAGTTTGGCGGCGAGCTCGTTGTAGTACTTCTCCTTGAGACGTGGTGCCATGGTTCTAAACTCCTTCGAGATTTAAGGCGGGGTTTCCAACCTCGCCCCCTCCATACGGAGGGCCTAATTCCTACCTAATGCTTAGGCCGCTAGCGGCTAACGCAGTGCGTGAGATTGGCGCGAGCCGAGGGGCGAAGCGTACGAGATGGTACGTGAGCCTCTCGGCAAGCGCCAAGATTGCACGCTGCGTTAGTCGATAGCCTTGCCGCATTTCTTGCAGACGCGAGTCTTGCCATCCTCATCGACCTTGAAGCCGATACGGGTGGGCAGGCCGCACGACGGGCAGACCAGCATGACGTTGGAAACGTCGATGGCGGCCTCGCGGGTGTCGATGCCACCGTTGGGGTTGGCCTGCGTCGGGCGCAGCGCCTTGTGCACGAGGTTGACGCCCTGGACGGTGACGCGACCCTTCTCGGGATGGGCAAAGAGGACCTCGCCCTGTGCGCCCTTGTCCTTGCCGGCGATGACCTTGACGGTATCGCCTGTCTTGATGTTCATCTTCGTCATCTTCTTCTCACCTTCCCCTAAAGCGTCTCGGGTGCGAGGGAGACGATCTTCATGAACTTGCGATCGCGCAGCTCACGGGCGACGGGCCCGAAAACGCGCGTGCCGCGGGGAGCGCCGGAGTCGTCAACCACGACGGCGGCGTTCTCGTCGAACTTGATGTAGGAGCCGTCCTTGCGACGGACCTCCTTCTTGAGACGGACGATGACGCAACGCACGACGTCGCCCTTCTTGACCTGACTGTTGGGAGCTGCCTCCTTGACGCTGCAGACGATGATGTCGCCCAGGCCGGCGTAGCGGCGCTTGGAGCCGCCGAGGACCTTGATGCACTGAACCTTCTGTGCACCGCTGTTGTCAGCAACAGTCAGCATTGATTGCATCTGAATCATGAGAATACCTTCCTGCTACTTCAGCTGACTACTTGGCCTTCTCGACGATGTCGAGCAGGCGCCAGCGCTTCTGCTTGGAGAGGGGACGAGTCTCCATGATGCGGACGGTATCGCCCACACCCGCCTCGTTGCTCTCGTCATGCGCGTGGAACTTCTTGGTGGTGGTGATCATCTTGCCGTAGACGCGGTGCGGCTTGCGCTCCTCGATCTGCACGACGATGGTCTTGTCGTTTGTGGCCGAGACGACGACGCCCTGGCGAACCTTACGACGATTACGCTCTTCGCTCATTTAGGTTTCGCTCCTTTCCTTAAGCGGTCGCTTCGGCTGCAGCGCGAATCTCGCGAGCGCGCAGCTCGGTGCAAATACGGGCAATGTCCTTCTTGACGACCTTCACGCGCGCGGTGTTGTCCAGCTGGCTCGTGGCCATCTGGAAACGCAGGTTAAAGAGCTCGGTGCGCGCTTCGGTCAGCTTGTCGTTGAGGTCGTCGGTAGTGAGCTCGCGGATCTCTGCAGGCTTCATTTACTCGTCGCCTCCTTCTTCCTCAGTGGTGGCGGCAGCGGTGGCTGCAGCGGCGCTTTCCTTGGCGGCCTTGGAGCGACCACGCGCGGAGTCCTTGGCATGAAGCTTGGCGTACTCTGCGGCGCGCTCGGCGGCATTCTCGCGGAACACCATCTTGCACTTGATGGGCAGCTTGTTGATGGCAAGGCGCATGGCCTCGCGGGCATCGTCGGGCTGGACGCCATCGATCTCGAACATGATGCGGCCGGGCTTGACGACGGCCACCCACTCCTCGGGGTTGCCCTTGCCGGAACCCATGCGGGTCTCGGCCGGCTTCTTGGTGATGGGTTTGTCCGGGAAGATCGTGATCCACACGCGACCACCACGCTTCATGTAACGGGTCATGGCGATACGAGCAGCCTCGATCTGGCGATTGGTGATCCAATGGGACTCGAGGGCCTGGATGCCATAGGAGCCGAAGTTGAGGTTGTTGCCTCCCTTGGACTTACCCTTCATGGAACCGCGCTGGACCTTGCGGTGCTTGATGCGCTTGGGCATTAACATTAGCGATCCCTCCTCTCGCCACGACGGCCGCGGCCGCGACGCTGGGCGGACGTGCCCTCGAGCGCAGGATTCTTCTTGTCCTGGCCGGGAAGGACCTCGCCATAGTAGACCCAGACCTTGATGCCGCAGGAACCCATCGTGGTGTGGGCGGTGGCAAAACCATAGTCGATCATCGCACGCAGGGTGTGCAGGGGCACGCGGCCCTCGCGATACCACTCGCGGCGGCTCATCTCGGCGCCACCGAGGCGGCCGGAGCACTGGATACGGATGCCCTGGGCACCCGACTTGCGAGCGGACTGCACGGCCTTGCGCATGGCGCGGCGGAACGCGACGCGTCCCTCGAGCTGCTCGGCGATGGACTGCGCGATGAGATTGGCGTCGAGCTCGGGGCGCTTGACCTCGATGACCTCAACGCTCACGTGACCGCCGGAGATCTTCTCGAGCTCCTTGCGGAGCACGTCGACCTCGGCGCCCTTCTTGCCGATGACGATACCCGGACGGGCGGTCGTGATGATGACCTTGATCTTGTCGCCGGCTCGCTCGATCTCCACGCGAGAAAGGGCGGCATTGCTGAGCTTCTTCTCGACGTACTTGCGCAGCTTGAGATCGTTCTCGAGCGTGGCGGCGTAATCGTTACCCGCATACCAGCGGCTGCGCCAATCCTCGGTGATGCCAAGGCGGAAGCCTGTCGGCTTAACTTTCTGACCCATGACCCTTACGCCTCCTCTCGCGTAGCTACGATGATGGTGATGTGGCTCGTGCGCTTCATGATGGGGCTTGCGGAGCCCTTGGCGCGCGGGCGGTAACGCTTCATGGTCGGACCCTCGTCGACATAGGCGGCCTTGATGACCAGGTTCTCCGGGCGCACGCCATACTTGTTCTCGGCGTTGGCAGCGGCCGAAGAAACGACCTTGGAGACGACCTCGGAAATCGCGCGCTCGTTGAAACGCAGGATGTCGAGGGCGTCGACGACCTCCTTGCCGCGAATCTTGTCAACGACGATGCGCGCCTTGCGCGGAGAAACGCGCACGTACTTTGCAACGGCTTTAGCTTGCATTTGCGCTCCTCCTAATCCTTCTTATGGGCGCGGAACGTGCGGGACGGGGAAAACTCGCCCAGCTTGTGTCCGACCATAGACTCGGTGACATAGACGGGGACGTGACGACGGCCGTCGTGCACGGCGATGGTGTGACCCACCATCTCGGGGAAGATCGTCGAAGAACGGCTCCAGGTCTTGATGACGTTCTTCTCGCCAGCCTCGTTCATCGCAATGATGCGCTCGAGGAGGCGCGGCTCCACATAGGGGCCCTTCTTGAGACTTCTACTCACGGTTATCTCCTTCGATTACTTCTTGCGACGACGGATGATGAGCCTACCCGACGCCTTCTTGGGGTTACGCGTACGATGACCCTTGGTGGGAACGCCCCACGGGGTAACCGGATGACGACCGGCGGACTTGTTCTTGCCCTCGCCACCACCATGCGGGTGGTCGACGGGGTTCATGACGGTACCGCGGACGGTAGGACGCACACCCATCCAACGCTTGCGACCGGCCTTGCCGATACGAATGTTGGAGTGCTCGGCATTGCCGACCTCGCCG
The DNA here is from genome assembly GCA_948466335.1 of uncultured Coriobacteriia bacterium. Classification (GTDB taxonomy): domain Bacteria; phylum Actinomycetota; class Coriobacteriia; order Coriobacteriales; family QAMH01; genus QAMH01. Next base: position 15,367 of record CAOKAE010000008.1, read on the forward strand.
ACGGTGGCACGGCAGTCGAGCAGGACGCGACGCATCTCGGAACTCGGCATGCGCAGGATGGCGTAGCCGCTCTCCTTACCCATGAGCTGGATGCTCGTACCGGCGCTGCGAGCCATGGCGGCACCCTTGCCCGGCTGGAACTCGACGGCATGCACGAGCGTACCGACGGGGATGTTGGCCAGCGGCAGGGCGTTGCCCGGCTTGATGTCGGCTTCGGGGCCCGACTCGACGACGTCGCCGACCTTGAGGCCCTTGGGCTGCAGGATGTATGCCTTGGCACCATCTGCGTAGTTGAGCAGCGCGATGCGCGCGGAACGGTTCGGGTCGTACTCGATGGACGCGACCTTGGCCGGGATGCCATCCTTGCGACGCTTGAAGTCGATCTTGCGATACTTGCGCTTGTGGCCACCACCCTGGTGACGGGTCGTGATGCGACCATAGTTATTGCGGCCGGCCTTCTTGGGCAACGGCTCCAGCAGCGACTTCTCGGGGGTCGTCGTCGTGATCTCTGCGAAATCAGAGACCGTCTGGAAACGACGTCCCGGGGAAGACGGCTTGTACTTCCTTACTCCCATGAACAAACTCCTTTGCTCCGATGGCCGCTCAACCGCTATGGGATGGGAGGCGGTGCACCTCCATACGGTTGTCGACTCCGGACTTACCACGGTGCCGGGTGACTCCTCATGAAGCACTCGACACCCTTGAAGCCTCCCCGCACCAAGGAAAGGCTCGGTTACCGATTAATCCTGGCTTGCGAACAGCTCGATCTTGTCACCCTCGGCGAGCGTGACGATGGCCTTCTTCCAGGTACGCGTGCGACCCTGAACGTAGCGCTGACGCTTGGGCTTGGACTTCACGTTGGCGGTGTTCACCTTCGTGACGTGCACGTTGAAAATCTCCTCGATCGCCTTGGCAATCTCGATCTTGCTGGCGGTCTTGGCGACCTCGAACGTGTAACGGTTGAAGTCCTGCATGTCGAACGAACGCTCGGTGATGATCGGGCGAATGATGATCTGACGTGCCTCCATTAGCTCAGCACCTCCTGGACATACTCGACGGCGTCCTTGGTCATGACCAGAGACCCGTTATCGAGCAGGTCATAGGTGTTGGACTCGGAAGCGCCGATGACGCGAACCTTCTCGAGGTTGCGGAAGGAAAGGAACGAGTTGACGTCCTCGTCATTGACGACGACGGTGACGCGACCCTTGCAACCGAGGGCCTCGAGGGCCTTGGCAGCAGCCTTGGTCGAGGGCTTGTCGAAGTTGAAGCCGTCGACGACGAAGAGCTCGTCTGCCGCGAGCTTGCCGGAAAGCACGGAGGCCATGGCGAGCTTGACGACCTTGTTGTTCACGCGGAACGCGTAGGAACGGGGATGCGGACCGAAGACGACGCCACCATGACGGAACTGAGCGGCGCGCGTCGTGCCCTGGCGAGCACGGCCGGTACCCTTCTGGCGGAACGGCTTGCGGCCACCGCCGGAAACCTGACCACGCGTCTTGGTGTCGTGCGTACCCTGGCGACGAGCCGCCATCTGGCTGCGGACAACCTGATGGATGCATGCGCCATTGGGCTCGATGGCGAAGATGCCATCGGAGACCTCGATCGTGCCCGCAGACTTGCCAGCGGAGTCAGTGATCTTGATTTGTGCCATTGATCTGCCCTCCTCTAAGCCATGCGGATCTGAACGAGAGCGCCCTTGCCACCGGGAACGGCACCCTTGACCAACAGAAGATTGTTCTCCTCGTCCACGCGCACCAGCTTGAGGTTGCGAACCGTGACGCGGTCGCAGCCCATGTGGCCGGGAAGACGCAGACCCTTGAGAACGCGTGCGGGGTAAGCGCACATGCCCACCGAACCGGGAGCACGGTGGAAGTGGTGGCCGTGGCCACCGGGACCGCCAGCGAAGCCATAACGCTTGATGACGCCGGCGAAACCCTTGCCCTTGCTCACGCCGATGACGTCGACCTTGTCGACATCGTTGAACGCCTCGACGGTGAGGGTGTCACCGACTGCATGCTCCGAGGCATCCTCGACGCGGACTTCGCGCAGGTAACGCATGGGGGCAACGCCCGCCTTCGCGAAGTGACCCTGCATGGGCTTGTTGACCTTCTTTTCCTTGATGTCACCGAAACCGATCTGAACGGCCTCATAGCCGTCGGTCTCGGTGGTCTTGACCTGCGAGATAACGCAGGGGCCAGCCTGGATGACGGTCACGGGGACGATGGTGTCGTCTTCGCCCCACACTTGCGTCATGCCCAGCTTGCGGCCGAGAATCGTGTTGACCATTATCAACCTTACTGTCAGGCGATCTTGAGGCGGAAAGCACCTTGCTTTCTCTCAGCGGATCGCGGCTTCGAGCCTCCTCCCTTTGCACGTGAGATTTGCGCCAGGAGATAGACACAGTACGCCCGTGAGCGCACAGCGTTCGTTATATTACTCCACTTGATGAGGGAAGGCTAGAAAAAGTTTGGGAGGATGCGGGCGTTGGGCGGACGACTGGGCATGAAAGAAGCTCGTGTTTTGCCGGAGGATGCGCGCAGGCAGGCCGCCTCGCCTCGATGGTCGCTCCCCGACGGCCCACTTCGTGGTCCTTTCGGCTCGCTCCCTTAACCTCGGCTCGACGACCTGCCTGCGCGTATGGAGAACGCTTATGAGGATTCAAGCACGCCAATGCTAATGAAGCTCATAGGCTCGATCCGTCCTCTTTTCGCCCGGTGTCTTGCGAGCAGCAGTAACAACTTGTATTTGTGGAGAGGCGGATTCGGCATTGACAACAGGAGCCCTGCCCTCGTGAGGTATGAGCCTCGGCGCGACCACATCGCAGCCAAGGGCCTCCGCGAGCTTCGCCACTGTACTGAAACGGGGGTTTGACCCATTCGACAACAACTTCGAAATAGCGGCGGGAGTGACGCCCATGGCATCCGCAAGGTCCTTTTGCTTGATGCCCAGCTCCTTCATGCGGATGTGCACATCGGCAAGAAGATCAAGGGTCATCTTCGCCGCCATGAGTTCCCAAGTGAATTCGTCGAACTCCTCGGTGCCGAGAAAATCGTCTAGCGTCATCTTCATGGTCATGTCAATCCGCCTCCTCGAGAAGCCTGATAGCTATTGTCCTCCTAGTTTCAACTTGCCTTATCATCTCGACCATCGTTTTATGCTTGTGAGCTTCGAACGCATCCAACATCGCAAGCTTCTTTCTCCTTCTATCATGATAGGTAACGACTCTCCAAAGCGTACGCTTAACACGAATCTCGACAAGACAGAGATTATCGGATGTACTTACGGGCTCTATGTAGCTACAGCCGAAAGCAAATTTCATGCCTTCTTCGTAACCGAAACCGTCAATTTTCTCGATGATCCTATACAGCTCAGCAAGAGCAGGCCAATCTTTTTTGAAGCGCTTCTGGAGAATGTTCCTCGCTTCCCCCTCCCTTGCGAGTAGGAAAACGAAGTCCGCTATCGGCTCGAGAAACCAGCTTCCTTCGCTCATGCGCTTCTCCTTCTGTAAGTTAAATTATAAGTTAATTTTTGTTTTCGGGCAATCCGTGTTTATAACCACTCGGGAGCCCGTCATTTGCTCACGGAGAGCAAATGTTCACACAGCAAAATTGTGAGCGATAACGAACCGAGCCAGCCACCCCGAGAGCCTGAACGATTTCGGAGTGAAGTCGGAACGAGTTAGGAATTACCTCTGCGCGAAAAAGGCGTGCAGTGAGAAATTTGTTCCGGGCAAATTTCTCACTGCACCCCAATGAAAAAGGAGCGCCGCAGGTTTCCCTGCGGCGCTCCCCTCTGAAAGCAATACGCGTTGTGGCCTGCGCTCTATTCCTTCTCGATTCGAATGGCTGTCCCTGTTACAGAAACACCCAGCATGTTTCCGTTAATGACATAGGGAAAGAAAGAAACGCCGACAAGCGCATTGGCACCGGCAACCACTGCTTTTTCAATAACGTTCTGCAAGGCCTCTCTTTTGACGCCGCTCATCTTGGCAGCCAACATATTTGATTTAGATCCAGACAAGTCAGAAAGGGTTGATGCCGCGTCAGCAACTAAGCCGGTTCCTATAATCGAATCTGCACTGACAACTCCTTTGCATTCAAGGCTGCGATAGCCCTGAAATGAAGATTCGGTTGTGGTAAGAAAAGAGTCTTTGGCGTCTTCGACCCTTTTCTCTAGATCCTCTTTCTGGCGCTTGCTCTCTTCTTGCTCTTTAAGCATTTCGTCAAAGGTTGGAAGCTGACTCTTGAGCTGTTCTCGAACTTCTTCTTCCATTGTCTCTCTTTGGGTGCATCTAATGAGAAACTCCAGCGCATCGCGCTGCATCTTTAGGGACATCCTGTGCTCAGGATTAATGTTTGTCCGCTTAGCTTCTTTGATTTTTTCTGTGCAGCTCAAGCAAACAGGTAAATCGTCTCTACCCGGAATCCATGTATTGTATTTCGCGAATGACCCAATCTTCTCATCACACACCGAGCATTTCATTGCCATCTTGGTGCCCCCATTTCAAAACATGTCCATCATGCCGCTCTTGTAGCGTGACGATTAATTCACCTTGATTGATTTTGCAGAAACCCCCGGCACCGAAATAGTCGCGCCCATTACAGAGGTATAAGAATAAATACCTACATAGGTTCCATAAACTGTTACGCGATCATCCTCCAGAACTCTGCTAGAGACGAGTTTGGGGTTGTAACCAACCATAACGACATCGTCATAATTCCCGCTTGTTGCCACGCGAAGCTGATTCTCACTTGAACCTTCACTTACCTGTAAAACTCGACCAGAAATCTCTATTTTCTTACCTTTGTAAGCATCTGGATTTCTCGCCAGCTCGCTATACGGAATAGATTCATATTCCTTTTTCCACTTAGCGTTGATTACGGTATCACTGGTGATAGGCCCTAGTTCACTGCTCCATCCATCGAACTCAAATCCTTCGCGAGTTGGATTCTTTGGCGCAGTAGCTGATTTGCCCTCTGTCACAGTTTCGGTTTCCAGCACGTTGCCACTGCCATCAGTGAATGTAACTGTCCAGGTTTTTCCCCACTGTGCCTGGAGAGTAATGTCCTCGGTAATGTGCTGAACTTTTGTTGAGTTCCCAGAGCCAGACATATCAACATCAACAGATTCACTCGCCAATTGCCAACCTGTAAGGACATAACCATCTTTTGTGAGGTCAGTAGGAGGCACGACCGTTGCGCCGCCGCCTTTGTTATAGACGGTTTCTTCTTTTACAACAGTATCGCCATCCATATATGTGACTGTAATCTCTTCATTTATTGACTCAACATGGGCGCTGTCGATGATCGCTTCAATCGTGGCAGGAAAGCTTGGAGGGGCGGATTCTGATGCCACGGCAATACACACTACTTTCCTGCTCCCCATTTCTATGGAGAGAAGCTGCCCTTTTCTTCCACTATGTTCTAAATCAACCGCGGCTTTGTATGCCACCTTCCCAGAAACCGACAGCTGGGCTTTCTGCCCTACCTCTACGGTAGAGTCCTGATAGCCCGTTGTGTCTGATGCGCTTGACGGGATTTCAGTAATCGACACCATCGCGTTCGGTGCCTTTATTAAATATTTTCCCTTAATGTTCGAGTCTGGAGCGACTTCTTCTAATTGCCATTCACTCGGATAATTGAAGGTCACATCATCCAAAGTCACCGATGCATCAAGTTTGAGAGGCTGCGACATAATGGAAGATACAACTGCAAATACAATGCATATCCCCACTATGGCTCCAGCGCCAATGGCAAGCCATTTTTTAGGAAGCTTCTTCCATACTTTGCCAATTGTCTCTTTTGCTTTTTTCGCCGTATCGGCGGTCTGATTTTTCTCTACGAAGGTGATTCCTTCGGATGATTCTTTATCTTGATTATTTGGGTGGGAATCGGTAGCCAGTGAGTCTAGCTCTATCGGTTCCTGAGAAGGAGGCGGGACAGGGCGTTGGCTTTTATCAGATATAGCACCACTTGTGTCCGCCCGTTCGACAGAATCATTCGATTCTGCACTAGAAGTATAATCCTGGTTTTGCGCAATAAAACTTTCTTCAGTGCTGCTTAGCGCAGAATCATACCCCCCCCCCTACAGGGTTTTCAGCATTTGCGGCCTTGACATCGGTTGCCGACACTTCGGCGCCACATTTGCTGCAAGTCGTCGAGCCATCTTCAATCTCGACACCGCACTTTTCACAATGCATGGCTCCTCCATCCAATCCAAAAGAATAACCTGGCTATTATAAAGCACCAATAAAGTTCTAGGCATTCACTTTGCTTCAGCCGCTGTCAAAAGCAAAGGCAATCCTCCCCCAACGCAAAAGGAGCGCCGCAGGTTTCCCTGCGGACGCTCCCCTCGATAGCCGTCGCGTATGCGCGCTGGCTGCCTATGCGCCTTCGCGCCTAGAGCTTGATCTCGATGTCGACACCGGCCGGCAGGTCGAGACGCATGAGCGAGTCGACGGTGTTGGGCGTCGGGTCGAGGATGTCGATGAGACGCTTGTGGGTGCGCATCTCGAACTGCTCACGCGAATCCTTGTTGACGTGCGGCGAGCGGATGACGGTGTACAGGTTGCGCTCGGTCGGCAGCGGAATGGGGCCGCTGATGCGCGCACCGGTCTTGGCTGCGGTCTCGACGATGAGCTTGGTCGATTTGTCGACGATCTCGTGATCGTAGCCCTTGAGCCTGATGCGAATCTTTTGCTTCTTGTTGGCCACTTAACTCAAACCTCCATATATCAAGCGGATTCGCGCTACTCAGCGCTGCCGCCAGCCTTCTTGATGATCTCCTCGGACACGCTCTTGGGAACGGGACGATAGGAGTCGAACTGCATGTTGTAGGACGCACGGCCCTGCGTAGCGGAACGCAGGTCGGTGGCATAACCGAACATCTCGGACAGCGGAACGAGCGCGATGATGGCGGTAGCCGTGCCGCGCTCCTCCTGGCCCTGAATCTGGCCACGGCGGGAGTTCAGGTTGCCCATGACGTCGCCCATGTACTCCTTGGGCGTCTCGACCTCAACGCTCTCGACGGGCTCGAGCAGGATCGGGTCGGACTTGCGCAAGGCCTCCTTGATGGCCATGGAGCCAGCGACCTTGAATGCGGCCTCGGAGGAGTCGACATCGTGGTAGGAACCATCGACGAGCTCGACGGCAACGTCGAGGACGGGGTAACCGGCGACGACGCCGCTCTGCAGGGCCTCTTCGATGCCCTTCTCGACGGACGGGATGTATTCCTTCGGGATAGCACCGCCGACGATCTTGTTCTCGAAGGTGAAGCCGGAACCCGGCTCGCCCGGACGCATGTTGATGATGGCGTCGCCGTACTGACCACGACCACCGGACTGGCGAACGAACTTGCCCTGAACGTTGAGGACCTCGTGACCCGGCTTCTCGCGGTAGGCGACGCGCGGCTTGCCGACATTTGCCTCGACCTTGAACTCGCGGGTCAGGCGGTCGATGATGATCTCGAGATGCAGCTCGCCCATGCCGGCGATGATGGTCTGGCCGGTCTCCTCATCGGTGTGGACCTGGAAGGTCGGGTCCTCCTCGGCGAGCTTCTGCAGACCCACGGCGAGCTTGTCCTGCTCGGCCTTGGTCTTGGGCTCGACGGCGATGTCGATAACGGGATCGGGGAACTCCATGGACTCGAGGATGATGGGATGGTCCTCGTCGCACAGGGACTCACCGGTCGTGGTGTTCTTGAGGCCGACGGCCGCGACGATGTCGCCCGTGGAGCAGTAATCGACGTCATGCTGCTCGTTGGAGTGCATCTCGAGGATGCGGCCGATGCGCTCCTTCTTGCCGTTGTTGGCATTGATGACGTAGGAGCCGGAATCGAGACGACCCGAGTACACGCGCAGGTAGGTGAGCTTGCCGACGTAGGGATCGGTCATGATCTTGAAGGCCAGGGAGGCAAACGGATCCTTGTTGGACGGCTTGCGCTCCTCCTCGGCACCCGTATCGGGGTTGATGCCCGTGATGGCGGGGATGTCGAGCGGGCTGGGCAGATAGTCGACGACGGCGTCGAGCAGCTCCTGGACACCCTTGTTCTTGTAGGCAGAGCCCACGAACACGAGGTTGAGGTCGTTGGCGAGCACGCCGGCGCGCAGCGCCTTCTTCAGGAGCTCGACGGGGATCTCCTCGTCCATGAGCACGAGCTCCATGAGCTCGTCATCGTAGTCGGCGGCGGCCTCGAGCAGCTCGGCGCGGCGCTCCTCGACGATGTCAACGAACTCATCGGGGATGGCGTCCATGGGCTCGGGGTAGGTCATGCCCTTGTCATCGGCCTTGAAGTCCCATGCGGTCATGGTGACGAGGTCGATAACGCCCCAGAAGTGGTCTTCCTCGCCCATCGGAACCTGCGCGGCAACAGCGTGCGCACCCAGGCGATCCCTCATGGTCTCGATCGCACGGAAGTAGTTGGCACCGATGCGGTCATACTTGTTGATGAAGGCGATGCGAGGAACCTCGTAACGGGAGGCCTGGCGCCACACCGTCTCGGACTGCGGCTGAACGCCGGCGACGGCGTCGAACACGGCGACGGCACCGTCGAGAACGCGCAGGGAGCGCTCGACTTCGGAGGTGAAGTCAACGTGGCCCGGGGTGTCGATGATCTGGATGCGATAGGTCTGGCCATCCTTGTCCCAGAAGCACGTGGTGGCGGCAGAGGTGATGGTCACGCCGCGCTCCTGCTCCTGGACCATCCAGTCCATGGTGGCCGCGCCGTCGTGAACCTCGCCGATCTTGTGGGTCTTGCCCGTGTAGTAGAGGATGCGCTCGGTCGTGGTGGTCTTACCGGCATCGATGTGGGCCATGATGCCGATGTTGCGGGTATCCTCGAGCGGAGTCTTCTTCGTTGCCATTGTGTATACCTCCTACCAGCGATAGTGCGAGAAGGCACGATTGGATTCGGCCATCTTGTAGACGTCTTCGCGCTTCTTGACGGATGCACCCAGGCCATTGGAGGCGTCCATGATCTCGTTGGCGAGACGCTCGGCCATGCTGCGCTCCTTGCGGTCGCGCGAGTAGCCGACGATCCAGCGAATGGCGAGCGTGGTGGCACGGCGGGAATTGACCTCGGTGGGAACCTGATACGTGGCGCCACCGACGCGGCGAGGCTTGACCTCGACCGTGGGGCGGACGTTGTCCATGGCCTTCTTGAAGACGCTCAGGGGATCTTCGCCGGTCTTGGCCTCGACGAGGTCGAACGCACCGTAGACGATGCCCTCGGCGGTCGAGCGCTTGCCGTCGAGCAGGATCTTGTTGATGAGCTGCGTGACAAGACGGTTGTTATATACGGCGTCCGGAGTAATCTCGCGGCGCACTGCAGCTGAACGACGTGGCATTTCTCAATCTCCCCTTTCTTTAGTTCTTGGGCTTCTTGGCGCCGTAGCGGCTACGGGCCTGAGCACGGTCGGACACGGAAGCGGTATCGAGCGTACCGCGGATGATCTTGTAGCGGACGCCGGGGAGGTCCTTAACACGGCCGCCGCGGATGAGCACCATGGAGTGCTCCTGCAGGTTGTGGCCAATGCCGGGGATGTAGGCGGTGACTTCCATGCCGTTGACGAGACGGACACGGGCAACCTTGCGGAGAGCCGAGTTCGGCTTCTTGGGGGTTGCGGTGTAGACGCGCGTGCAGACCCCACGCTTCTGGGGGTTGCCCTTGAGGGCGGGCGACTTCGACTTGTCGACTGCCTTCGCGCGGCCCTTGCGGACCAACTGATTAATGGTAGGCAATGTAGTTCCTTTCGTTTTGCTACCGGTTTACCGTAGTGGTGCTTTTGCAGGTTTCAAAAGCGCAAGGCGGTAGACTACCCGTCTAGACCAAGGCTGTCAAACGCCACGCGCCCGGGTGTGTCCATACTTTTTCATAGCTGCTCATCAAAAGAAACCCCCGGTCATAGTAACCGGGGGTTTCGCATTTGCACGACGCGGATAAAAACTTGATGACCCTAGCCAATCAGTCCGTCGTCGTCTTGGGCATTCTCGGCCTTCTCGGTCTCCTCGTCGGTGATGCCGAAGCCGGAATCGCTCAGGCCGCCAAGCAGCTCGTTGAGCACGTCCTCGTCCGAAGACGAATGACGTTGCGAGGTCGTGCCGATGAAGTCATCGGGGTCGGCGCTGTAGGACTGGGGCACGTCGGCGCCCATGTACATCGCGTCCTCCGGCGAGAACAGCATCTCGAGCAGCTGCGAGGCATCGGGCTCATCGCTCTTCTTGGGATCGTCGAGGATGTAGAGCAGGTCTCGAGCCTCGAGTCCGGCCCTGAGTTCCTCGATGGCCTTGACGCCAATGCCCTCGATGCGGAACAGCTCGTCTTCGGTCTTGCCGACCAGGTCGCCGACCATCTCGATGCCCGCCTCGCTGAACTTGTTGGCCCAGCGCTGGCTGACGCCAAGGTCGTCGAAGAGATAGAGCTTGGCGAGTTCGGGGGCAAGCTGAGGACCGCGGCCGCCGAGGTAGCCTCCGTTGAGGAACATGGACATGTCGCCCGGCGCACCGCCCAGGTACTCCTCGCCGTTGATGGCCCATTCCTGCGGCTGCGGCAGCAGGCTCTCGGTCTCGCGAAGCTCCTCGGGGGCCCAGTCGGGCAGGCGGTCGGTGCTCGAGCCACTGCGGTCGATGCGCTCGCCCTTGTAGGTGAGCTGCAGGTCGCGGTAGCGCTTGAGGCCGGTGCCCGCGGGGATGGGCTTGCCGATGATGACGTTCTCCTTGAGGCCCTGGAGCTTGTCGACCTTGCCCTCGATCGCGGCATCGGTCAGCACCTTGGTGGTCTCCTGGAACGAGGCGGCCGACAGGAATGAGTCCGTGGCCAGCGAGGCCTTGGTGATGCCGAGGATGAGCGGACGCGCGGTGGGCACGTCGCCGCCCTCGAGCATGATGCGGTCGACCTCTTCCTCGAACTCGTAGCGATTGACCTGGGAGCCCGGCAGGAAGCGGGAGCTGCCCGGATCGGTGACCGTCACCTTGCGCAGCATCTGGCGCGCGATGACCTCGACGTGCTTGTCGTTGATGTCGACGCCCTGGGACGTGTAGACGTCCTGGACCTGGTCGACGATGTAGCGCAGCGTCGTGTTGACGTCAGTGAGGCGCAGGAGCTCATGAGGGTCGATGGAGCCCTTGGTGAGCTGCTGGCCGACCTCGACGGTGCACATGTCGGAGACACCCGGCATGAGCTGAGCGCGGGCGCCCGTCTGGTACTCGCGCACCTCGCCGTCCTCGTTGTGGATGGTGAGCGTGCGGCTGTCCTTGGTCGCGGAAATCTGCAGCGTGCCGGAAATCTCGGCCAGGATGGCGAGACCCTTGGGCTTGCGTGCCTCGAAGAGCTCGGTGACACGGGGAAGACCCTGCGTGATGTCCTCGCCCGCGACGCCGCCGGAGTGGAAGGTACGCATGGTGAGCTGGGTGCCCGGCTCGCCGATGGACTGCGCGGCGATGATGCCGGCGGCAGTGCCCAGGTTGACCGGACGGCCGGCGGCCAGGTCGAAGCCGTAGCACTTCTGGCAAACGCCCGAATGCGCGTGGCAGGTCATGAGGCTTCGGATCTTGACGCTCTCAACGCCGGCGTTGGCGATCTTCTCGAGCTCCTCGTAGGTCTCGATGTAGTCACCCGCGCCGATCAGGACCTCACCGGTGGCGGGGTCGACGGCGTCGGCGGCCAGGCAGCGACCGATCAGGTTGGTATCGGGCTCGTCCTTGCGATTGATGACGGCTTGCTCGATGCCATCGCTTGTGCCGCAATCCTCCTCGTGAATGATGACGTCTTGCGCGACGTCGACCAGACGACGGGTGAGGTAACCAGAGTCGGCGGTACGAAGCGCGGTGTCGGCCATGCCCTTTCGAGAGCCGTGCGTCGAGACGAAGTACTCGAGAACGGTCAGGCCCTCGCGGAAGTTCGCCTTGATCGGGCGGTCGATGATTTCGCCCTTCGGGTCGGCCATGAGGCCACGCATGCCGGCAAGCTGGCGAATCTGCTTGATGTTACCGCGGGCACCGGAGAAGGCCATCATGTAGATTGGGTTGAAGTGGTCGAAGTTGTCGGCCATGGCGTTGCCGACGTCCTCGTTGGCAACGGTCCAGATCTCGACGATCTGGCGATGGCGCTCGTCGGCGCTCATGAAACCCATCTCGTAGTCTTCCTCGACCGCGGCGACCTTCTTGTCGGCTTCGGCGAGGATGTCGGCCTTGTTCGGCGGAATCGTCGCGTCATAGACGGACACGGTAACGCCGGCGCGCGTGGCGTAGTGGAAGCCAAGGGCCTTGAGGCCATCGAGGATCTGCATCATCTCGGGCGTCTTGTAGGCGTTGGCGCAATCCTCGATGAGTCGGCCAACCTCCTTCTTGTCCATGCCGTGGTTGATGAAGGCATGCTCCTTGGGAAGCACGCTGTTGAAGATGATGCGGCCGATCGTCGTCTCGATGCGCTCGCCAGCCTTCTTCTCCTCGTAGACGCCATAGGAGGTCTCGACCTTGGTGTCGTACTTGAGACGCACGAAGATCTTGGCCTGTAGGTCGACGTCGGCACGGGCGTCATAGGCGTTCTGCGCATCCTTGAAGTCCATGAAGCAACGGCCCTCGCCCTCGAAGCCATCGCGGGCGGCGGTGAGGTAGTAGATGCCGATGATCATGTCCTGCGTGGGAATGGTGAGCGGCTTGCCATGGGCCGGCGACTTGATGTTGTTGGAGCTCAGCATGAGCACGCGGGCCTCGGCCTGCGCCTCGCTCGATAGCGGCACGTGCACGGCCATCTGATCACCGTCGAAGTCCGCGTTGAACGCGGTGCAGACGAGCGGATGCAGACGGATGGCCTTGCCCTCGACGAGCACGGGCTCGAAGGCCTGGATGCCGAGGCGGTGCAGGGTTGGCGCGCGGTTGAGCAGCACGGGGTGGTCGGTGATGACCTCCTCGAGAACGTCCCAGACCAGCGACGCGCCGCGATCAACCATGCGCTTGGCGGCCTTGATGTTGGCGGCCTGCTCGAGCTCGACCAGACGCTTCATGACGAAGGGCTTGAACAGCTCGAGGGCCATCTGCTTGGGAAGACCGCACTGATGAATCTTGAGCTGCGGGCCGACGACGATGACCGAACGGCCGGAGTAGTCGACGCGCTTGCCCAGGAGGTTCTGGCGGAAGCGGCCCTGCTTGCCCTTGAGCATGTCGGCGAGCGACTTGAGGGGACGGTTGCCCGGACCCACGACGGGACGGCCGCGACGGCCATTGTCGAAGAGGGCGTCCACGGCCTCCTGGAGCATGCGCTTCTCGTTGTTCACGATGATGTCGGGAGCCGAGAGGTCGAGCAGCTTCTTGAGGCGGTTGTTGCGGTTGATGACGCGACGGTACAGGTCGTTGAGGTCGCTCGTGGCAAAGCGGCCACCATCGAGCTGCACCATGGGGCGCAGGTCGGGCGGGATGACCGGAATGACGTCGAGGATCATGTCCGTCGGGTCGTTGTTGCTACGGATGAAGGCCTCGATGACCTTGAGGCGCTTGACGGCCTTGGCGCGCTTCTGGCCCTTGCCCGTGGCGATGGTCTCGCGCAGCTCCTCGGCCGCGGCCTCGAGATCGACGTCGCCGAGCAGGTCACGCACGGCCTCGGCGCCCATGCCGCCGCGGAAGTAATCACGGTAGTTGAGGCGCAGCTCGCGGTAGAGCGTCTCGTCGGAGATGAGCATCTTGGGCTCGATGCGCATGAGGGTCTCGTAGGCCTCGGTGCGCAGGTCCTTGCGCTCCTCGAACTCCTCGCGCAGGTCGGCGATTTCCTCCTCGACCTCCTCGGGGGTCATGAGGTCTTCCTCGTCGTACTCGCGCTCGCCATTCTCGTCGAAGTACTCGGTCGACTGGTGGCGCGTCATCTGGATGAGGCGGTCACGCTCGGAATCGAGCTCCTCGAGGCTTGCGGCCAGTTCTTCCTCGAGCTCGGAAGCGTCCTCGGCCAGGGCCTCCTTGTCAACCCAGGTGATGATGTTGCTTGCGAAGTACAGGACCTTCTCGAGATCCTTGGGCGAGATGTCGAGCAGGTAGCCAAGGCGGCTCGGGCTGCCCTTGAAGTACCAGATGTGGCTCACGGGAGCGGCCAGCTCAATGTGGCCCATGCGCTCGCGGCGCACCTTGGCGCGCGTCACCTCGACGCCGCAGCGCTCGCAGACGATGCCCTTGAAGCGGATGCGCTTGTACTTGCCGCAGGCGCACTCCCAGTCCTTGGTCGGGCCAAAGATCTTCTCGCAGAACAGGCCGTCCTTCTCGGGCTTGAGGGTGCGATAGTTGATGGTTTCGGGCTTCTTGACCTCGCCATGGGACCAGGAGCGGATCTTCTCGGCGCTTGCCAGGCCAATATGGAACTCGTCAAAGTTATTCACGTCAAATACGGTCATGGCCTACTCCTCTCCCTCATTGTCGTCGTCCATGTCAGGTTGCTCGTCCACGTTCACGTCGAGCGCAATGCCGGGGCCGGCGGATGCGTCGCCGATGAGCTCTTCGGCCTCGTCGACATACGCGTCCTGGTCATCTTCGAGCGCGGTCTCGGCGGCCTGGTCCTCGAGCTCTTCCACGATCTCGTCGTGAGCCGGGTTGTCCTCGGTGATGATGCCACCAATCAGGTCGTCGCCAACGGGTGCGTCGTCATCGGCGCCAACCGCGGCGCCGATCATCACCTCGTCGCCGCTGTCGGAGACGGAGGAGCCGATGAGCTCCTCGCCGCCCTCGGGGACGCCCAGCAGGTCGTCCGCACCGGCGTTCATCTGGGCGATGCCGTCAGTGAGCATGTCGAGCGCGTCGAGATCCAGGTCGATACCGGAATCGCCGGCTTCGGCCATCTCACTGGACGCATCGAGAATCTCGATGGTCTCGGTAAGGGCATCGGTCTCGTCCTTGCCATCACGGCCGATGAGCTCGACGTCGAGCGCGAGCGACTTCATCTCCTTGACGAGAACCTTGAAGGACTCGGGAAGCTCCGGAGCCGGGATGTTCTCGCCCTTGACGATGGACTCGTAGGCCTTGACGCGGCCGGCGGTGTCGTCGGACTTGACCGTGAGGATCTCCTGCAGGACGTTACCAGCACCGTACGCATACAGTGCCCAGACCTCCATCTCGCCGAAGCGCTGGCCGCCGAACTGGGCCTTGCCGCCGAGCGGCTGCTGCGTGATGAGACTGTAGGGGCCGGTCGAGCGGGCATGGATCTTGTCATCGACCATGTGGGAGAGCTTGAGCATGTAGGTCTGGCCCACGGTGATCTGCTCGCGGAACTTCTCGCCCGTGCGGCCGTCGTAGAGGTCGGCCTTGCCGGTGGCGGAAAGCTGCGCGACGAAGGGCTCGTAGAACATGTCGCCATAGCGCTTCTTCGCCTTGTCGACGCGGTTCTTGTTGCCCTTGATGATGGCGTCCGAAATCTCCTCCTCGGTCGCACCGTCGAAGATCGGCGTGGAGACGAAGAAGGGGCCCTCGACGGGTTCGTCGCTGTTCGGGTCGTCGTTCCAGCCGTTGAGTGCGGCCCAACCAAGGTGGTTCTCGAGCAGCTGGCCGACGTTCATACGGGAGGGAACGCCCAGCGGATTGAGGATGACGTCGACGGGCGTACCGTCTGCCATGTAGGGCATGTCCTCGACCGGCAGCACGAGCGAGATGACGCCCTTGTTACCGTGGCGGCCGGAGAGCTTGTCGCCCTGCTGGACCTTGCGCTTCTGCGCGACGTACACGCGCACGAGCTCGTTGATTCCCGGGGGAAGCTCGTCGCCGGCGGCACGCGAGAACTGCGAGATGCCGATGACGCGACCCGAGGCACCGTGCGGCATCTTCAGGGACGTGTCGCGGACCTCGCGGGCCTTCTCGCCGAAGATGGCGCGCAGCAGGCGCTCCTCGGCGGTGAGCTCGGTCTCGCCCTTGGGCGTGACCTTGCCGACGAGTACGTCGCCCGGATGCACCTCGGCACCGATGCGGATGACACCGTCAGCGTCCAGGTTGCCAAGCATGTCCTCGGAAAGGTTCGGGATTTCGCGGGTGATCTCCTCGGGACCGAGCTTCGTGTCGCGGGCGTCGATCTCGTGCTCGGAGATGTGGATGGACGTGAGCAAGTCCTCGGCGACAACGCGCTCGGAGATGATGATGGCGTCCTCGTAGTTGTAGCCTTCCCACGGCATGTAGGCGATCATGAGGTTCTGGCCCAGGGCAAGCTCGGCATGGTCGGTGGAGGGACCATCGGCCAGGGCGTCGCCCACGTGAACCTCGTCGCCGTACTTCACGAGCGGCTTGTAGTTGATGCAACCGCTCTGGTTGGAGCGCTGGAACTTGGGCAGCGTGTAGGTGTCCACGTTGCCATCCCCATCGGTGACCTCGACGCGCGCGCCATCGACGTAGGTGACGGTACCGGCATGCTTGGCCAGGGGCAGCTCGCCGGAGTCGGATGCGATGCGATGCTCCATGCCGGTGCCGACGAGCGGCGCCTGCGGACGAAGCAGCGGCACGGCCTGGCGCTGCATGTTCGAACCCATGAGGGCGCGGTTTGCGTCGTCGTGCTCGAGGAAGGGAATGAGCGCGGTGGCGACCGAGTTCATCTGGCGCGGGGAAACGTCCATGTACTGGACGTCCTCGACGGGGACTTCCTCGGGGTCGCCAAAGACGCCGTCGGCGTTCTTGGTACGGCAGACGACGCGCTTTGCGGCGACGAACTTGCCGGTCTTCTCATCGACGGAGCCGAACACGCGCGTCTTGGGATCGAAGGGCTCGTTTGCCTGGGCAATCGAGTAGTTCTCCTCCTCGTCGGCGGTCAGGTAGTCGACGTCATCGGTGATCTTGCCATCGACAACGCGACGATAGGGCGTCTCGATGAAGCCGAAGTCGTTGACGCGGGCATAGGTTGCCAGCGAGCCGATGAGGCCGATGTTCGGGCCTTCAGGCGTCTCGATGGGGCACATGCGGCCGTAGTGGGAGGTGTGAACGTCGCGGACCTCGAAGCCGGCACGCTCGCGGGACAGACCGCCCGGGCCGAGTGCAGACAGACGACGCTTGTGCGTGATGCCCGCGGCCGGATTGGTCTGGTCGAAGAACTGCGACAGCTGCGAGGAGCCGAAGAACTCCTTGATCGCGGCGACGATGGGGCGAATGTTGATGAGCGACTGCGGCGAGATGTCCTCGGGGTCGAAAGTGGACATACGCTCGCGCACGACGCGCTCCATGCGGCTGAAGCCGATGCGGAACTGGTTCTTGATGAGCTCGCCGACGGTGCGGATGCGACGGTTGCCGAAGTGGTCGATGTCGTCGATCTGGTAGCCGGGCTTGCCCTGAGCGAGGTTGATGATGTAGCGCATCGCCGTGACGATGTCCTCGACCGTGAGCGTGGAGGAGTCGCTCTCGATGCCGAGCTTCTTGTCGATCTTGTAGCGACCGACCTTGGCGAGGTCATAGCGCTGCGGGTTGAAGAACAGGCCCTCGAGCAGACTGCGCGCGGAATCGACCGTGGGCGGCTCGCCCGGACGCAGGCGACGATACAGCTCGATGAGCGCCTCCTCGCGCGAAGAGGACGGGTCCTTCTCGAGCGTGCGCTCGACCATCTCGCTGTCACCGAGCACCTCGATAATCTCGTCGCGGGTCTCGGCGATGCCGAGGGCGCGGAGCAGCAGCGTCGCGGGCTGCTTGCGCTTGCGGTCGATGCGAATGGAGAGCACGTCGCGCTTGTCGGTCTCGAACTCGAGCCAGGCACCGCGCGTGGGGATGACCTTTGCGTTATAAATGGTGCGATCGCTCGTCTTGTCGCGCTCGGCGGAGAAGTACACGCCCGGCGAACGAACGAGCTGGGAGACGACGACGCGCTCGGTGCCGTTGATGATGAAGGTGCCGCGGTTCGTCATGAGCGGGAAATCGCCCATGAAGACGTTGGACTCCTGCATCTCGCCGGTCTCCTTGTTGATGAAGCGGATGTCGACGAAGAGCGGGGCCTGGTACGAGATGTCGCGCTTCTTGCACTCCTCGACGGAATGCTTCGGATCGCCGAATTCGTGAGCGCCGAACTCGACGCAGAGGGTCTTCGCGCTGTTCTCGATGGGAGACATGCTCGCGAAGGTCTCGTCAAGGCCCTCGGTCATGAGGTTGTTGAACGAGTCAACCTGGATGGAAATAAGATTGGGAATGTCCATGACCTCCGGGAGCTTCGCGAAGCTGAGGCGATCGCGATACACGTTGGCCTGGGACGTTACGGTAGTCGGCACTATATCCTCCTTATAGTTGTCCGATGAAACTACTGAACCGGTGATATACGAGCGAGAGGATATGGGCCTACACGCGCGTGGTCAAGAAAAACTTTGGCGAGCGGTAGTGCCAGAGGCTATTTATTTGTGAACGGATGTGATTTATCGGTGAACGGAAAATGTGGCAGGTGCAGGCACCTGTCACATTTTAGGAGTTTTCCAAAGATTTTTCGTCGTGCCGGTTAGGGCGGAATTGGAAGAAATTCTCTACTTCGCACCGCTTATTTCTGTCGATACGGCCATAGACTCATCAACGAGATTAATGAGCTCTTGTTGTGAGTGAACACCTAGCCGCTTGTATATCGCATTAATATGAGCTTTGGTGGTTGATCTTGAAATGTAGAATTTCTTGCTGATGTACTCACTGTTCCTGCCACGGGCAAGCAGTTCAAAGACCTCGGCTTGGCGAGTCGAAAGGCTGTAGCTGCTAATCAGCGCCTGCACGGCAACGCGAAATCGATCAATTGACTCAGCCTCTGACACTCCACCTTGTCTGCTAATGAGAATCTCATCAGCGCCAGGATACTGTCGCTTGAAAACATACGAGCTCGCCATAAGAAGCCCCATGAATATAACGAAAATCACAGCAGCTCGTTGATAAATATCTGCATCGATACTTGTTAGCGTGAGAGCTGTTCCCCACCCGGCAAACCCACCCAAACAAAGCGAGAACATGCCAGAACCAAAAGCGCATATAGACGAGATGTGGCAAAAGCGCACTTGCTCCATCTGCGCCCTCATAATCATGTAGATATTCATGGATATCATGATGCCCAGACCACCTGCGCATAAATTAGTCGCAAGTCCCTCGGTGAAGGGCAAGGCGAGCACAAATGGCGCTACACGCACCACATAACTGTTCAGCATGATGTCTTCGAGCATGGCGCCACTTCGATTTATGACGAGCGCAACAACCCCCTCGACTACAACAAGCAGCGCAAATGCGGCAACGACCATAGGAGTGCAGTCGTTTCCTGCCATAAGGAGGTTTGCAGCAAGGCCCATGAAAATTCCATCGAGTACAGTGGCGGCAACGCTATGCTTCGAAATAACATATTCGGCATCTGATTGCGCCTTGCTCACCGATGTCCATCCATCTTCATTGCATTTAAAGAGCACTATCAGCAGCACAAGCGAGGCAATAGGCAGAAGCTGCGAGAGAACAAAAGATGCAAGCGGCTCAAGAAAAGCAGAGAGTGCTATGAAGACGCCGCTGAACGCAGCCGCAACCCCCAAGGCGAGGAAACCACGACTCGATTGACTGAGAAACTGCAGCCAAAGCTGTCCCATGAGCGCCGATAAAAAAGAAGCAAGGGCAATTGAAAGAGGCGTAAACCAAAGAAGCTCATAAGCGAAAGCAACGACCAGGGCCACAACCAGGAGAGCCCCCAATACCTTGCGAAAGTTAAGGCGGTCGTAAAGCAGGCGCATAATATAGAAGAATACGCCACAACCCAGGAGGTAAAGCCCAGGGTAAATCCCACTTGAAAAACCACAGCAAAGGAAAAGCGGGCCAGCACGGAAGAAAAGAAATGAGCAAATCCAGAGAGCCAGCAGAGAGAACCCGACAAAAGCGCAGAGGGTCGAGGATGAAAAAGTATCCTTCTCGATGTTGTCCGCTTGCCCCTCTGCCATGATGCTTCCCATCATCCAGCATATCTCCATGCCGCACATCTCCTATAGTCTAGCAATGCCGATAAACGAGCCTGAGCTTTGTCGGCAAGGGGGACAAATTGCCCATCGGCCGGTGATATTATCATCACCGGCCGATGTAACCTCTACTTCACATCATCAAGCCAGATCCTGTATTCCAGAGTCTTGCCCGCAAGCGGATGGTTAAAGTTGATATGAACGTGCTCGTCAGTAGCATCAGCTACGTACGCGGGCTGCTTGCTTCCGTCCGTTGGATTAGTGCGGAAGAGCACATCGTTAATCTTCAGCTCGTAGCCATGCTCCATCATTGCACGCGGATACCATTGGGCAAGTTCATCATGATAAATTCCGTACCCAAGCTCAGGCGGCACTATAACCGTTTTGTCTTGACCGGCTTCCATGCCCACGATGGCATTCTCGATACCACGTGGAAGTTTCATGTCGCCAAGCATAATCTGCAAAGGATCAGATTCGCTCCTCACATCTATAGGTTCCTCGCCAGACACACCACCACGATAATGGATGCTCACAACGCTCCCGAAAGCAGCTTTCTTGCTCATCGAACCCTCATCTCAACGCGTCTCTTGCTAGTTTTCCGTTGCGTCAACATCCTCGACACTAATTTCATCGACCTTGGTGTCATGACGATGAACTGCATAGTTGGCCTTACCGGTGCCCTGGACCTCAATATGCGCCGCCTTGTGCGCCCCTTTGTTTTTGGACACAAAGGGTCCACGTGCCGCAATGGGATCATATTGGGGAACCACCAGAAACTGCTTGGTCTTTGTAGATAGCTTTATCGCTAGATCCTCAACAGGACCATAGGTGATAATGTTTGCCAAACAGTGATGCACGCACATGGGTTCCTTGCCCTTAGCCGTACGAGCGGCACACAGATCGCACAGATCAGTAACGACGGGCCAATTATTGAAATTCCAGTGGCCCTCCCGCGTCTTCCAGGGACCATCGACTAAAACTTTGATCCCCGTCTCGCTCGCAGAATAGTCATGCTCTTCCTGGCAGGTGACCTGACAGGACCCGCAGTTTGTGCAGTATTCGTAATCGATAAGCAATCCGTACTGTGTCATCATCTACACCAGCTTCCCGAACTTATCCCAGACTTCAGTCATATCCGTGTCGTAACTCTCCTCAATGGGCTCGATCTTGCACACGAAGCACTTGTTGGGAGCGCCAAATCCGAGCTTTCCAAAATGGAAGTTCGGAAGAAGGTTGTTGATATTGGAACGGAAGTTGCCGTAGAGGTTGGGCTCACTCCCCTCCTCTTCGGGGAACCACCACGCATGCTGAGCATGCACTGTCTTCTCATCAACGATTTCACTCACACGGGCCTTCTGCACGCACTCGCCAAACGGACTCGAGAGCCTCACCCATTGCCCGTCAGCAATTCCATATTTCTGGGCAGTCACCGGATTAATCTCAGTAATGGGATCAGGGTTGAGAGCTCGAAGGCGTGGCACCTGACGGTGCTCGGAGTGGAAGAAGGCGGTGGTACGCGCGCCGGTGGTGAGAATAAGCGGGTATTCCTCCATAAGCTCGGGATCGGCAGGACCAAACTGCGGCTCCTCGTAGTATGGAAGCGGGTCCTCGCCAAATCCGTGAAAAGCGGTCGACCAGAGCTCTATGCGACCCGTAGGCGTTGCGAAACCAGGCGTACCGTCTTCACGCATGAGGCCTTTCTCGTATTTATAGTATTCAATGGGAATCTGACAAACGACATTTTCAGCAACCTTGTCGAAATACCTGCCCTCTTCGCGCTTGCCAAGCCTCAGCGCCTCCATAAATTCTTTGGCGCTCCTGAAATTGAATTCCTTGTCCCACAGCTCAGGACGGAGATGCCTTCCCAGTTCGTAGCACAACTCATAGTCCGTCTTGCAATCACCTACAGTGATTGCTTCGTGCATGAATCCAGCCGTCACCGTGCAAGGCGCATAGTGCGTAAACACAGTTCCGTCACGCTCGGCAACCGTTTTGAGCGGCAAGAAGATGTCACATGACGCTTCAATCGAGGGGTTCATGAATGTGTCAAAGCCAATGCAAAACTCGAGAGACTTGACGATGGCATCATGCCAGCGCTCTGGTTCCATCGAGGTGCAGCTCATAAGATTGTTACCCGCATAGAAGCCCATCTTAATAGGATAGGGCTCTCCTGTTTCCAGGGCTTTGAGCATGAGATCTGCCTGTGCATTGAGTATGACCATGCAGTAAGCTGGATATTGGTCAAGGCCAACCATCTTGGCGAGCAGGTCATCGCCCACACCTTTGTCAAAGCCAAAGCCCACTTCATTATGGCCCGCCGACGAATTCGGGAGAAGTTGACCTCCAGGCGCATCAAGATTGCCCGTGATAGCCATAAGTGACACGATGACCTGTGCATGCTGCATACCGTTGGTCTTTTGGTCGGCGGAAAGACCCCATTGGATAGCGGCTGGATTGCCAGCAGCATACATACGCGCAGCAGCATAGATATCTTCAACGGGGACATCGCAAATTGTTGCTGCCTTTTCAGGAGGCATGGTGCTGCAGCGCTCGGCCAGCTCATCAAAGCCATAGCACCAGTAGCTCACAAAATCATGATCGTAGAGATCTTCCGAAATGATGATATCAAGCATCGCCATGCCGAGAGCAGTATCAGTGCCAGCGCGCAATTGAAGGAATATATCAGCTCTCGATGACAGCCAAGTCACACGAGGGTCGATTACAATAAGTCGCGTGCCCCGTCGCATCGCATCGATTACCGCGTGACCAAAGAAGCCGTCAGGACTCGATTCAAGCGGAGCTTTGCCCCAAATGAGAAGCACCTCGGTAAGGTCATAGCGAGGATCGTCCCAGCGACCAGGCAGCGCGCCTGCGTAATCCCATTCGGGATAAGTTGTGCCGCCGATATAGGCAATAGCAGCCAGGCGTGGCGTGTAGCAGGCATAACCTGATTGGGTATAACAGAAGTTTGGCGTACCGAAACACATGGAGCCAAACGGAAAGAACGTGCCGCCCTCACGGCCAGTTCCTGCAAACACCACAATTGATTCACGACCATATTGCGCAGTGATTCGGTCATATTCCGCCTTGATGATATCGAACGCTTCGTCCCAAGTGATGGTTTCCCAAGCATCGGCATTGCCTCTATCCTTGGGATCACGCTTCATCGGATGCAAGAGACGCGCGGGATTATAGATGTAGTCTTTGAGTGCAATGCAACGCGGGCAGAGTCGTCCCTGAGTTACGGGGTTGTTCTCGTCGCCCTCCACACGCTCCAGGCGGCCCTCAGCATCCACATAAAGCTTAAGGCCGCAGCCAACGGGATGACATCCTGGTGGTGACCAGGGGCTCGTGCGCGTAACCGTCATGCCATCCTCTTCATAGCGCCAGGGCTTGCCAATATCGTTCACGTCAGAGAGCGTGTCAAGCTTCACCACGGACGCCTTCTTGAAGAAATCGTCTTCGCTCATGTCGTTCCTTTTCTCTCGTCGAGGTGCTGACCGTTGCTCGCCAGCACCTCCGCCTCATAGTTAGTGCAGGAAAAGCAGTCTGCTACTCGCGCGTTGCCAGCAACGCCCAGCGAGTTTTGCCATCCATCTTCTTGGCAAGATCCTCAACATCGCCGTAGTACATGCACCAGGCTTGGCAATGCTGAACGCAAGAAGGCATCTTTCCCTTCGTGGTTCGCCCCATGCAAAGGTCACAAGCCTTGGTAATCACAGGAAGCCAGGTCCACTCCCAATGGTCGGGAGCAGGCTTATCGGTGTACTCATAAGGACCCACTTCAGTTAGCTTGATTCCGAATTCGCCTTCCGGAAGCCCAAGAGTTTTTTTGCAGGCAACCTCGCAAGAGTGACAACCTGTGCAGTAGTCATAGTTGATAAGTATTCCCTTGGTCATTTTTATGCTCCTGTCTCTGTCGTGCTATTCAGCCAAACGTGCGCCGGTCTTCAAGTCGAAGCGCTCGTTATTTGCAGGATCAAACAGCTCATTACTGAAGACTTCATATTCCATGCCGGCATCCATAGCCTTGTGGAATCGGTCAATCTCGTCTTGCCTTGGAGAGTTGACCTTCTTATACCAGGGGAAATTGCCGGTCTCCGCAATCTGCTCGTAAGGCATCTTGTCACCTGGCTCGACGGGATAAATCTTGCAGATCATTGACTTAATTGCAGAGCCCACACCTCCTTGACCGGTCACAAAAGCCTTGGTGCAGTTGTTCGGATTTGATTCAAAAGTGCCGAAAAGATAGGGGGCCTCAGCTTTGCTCTCCGGGAACCACCACCCGTGCTCAGCATGGATGGTCTTTTCGTTCACGCGTGGAGACAGCTTCACCTTCTGCTTGAAACGACCGTGGTCGTTTTCAATCCAAATCCACTGGCCATCCTTCACGCCGTACTTCTCGGCAGTCTTGGGATTGACGAGCACCAGGGGCTCAGGGTGCAGCTCTCGCATGGTGGGCAGCTGGCGATGCTCGGAATGGAAGAACTCGAAGGAACGGCCACCGCAAGTCAAAATGAGCGGGTAGGTTTCCATGAGCTCCGGAGTAGATATGGGACCTTCGGGAGGCTCGACGTGGAATGGAGTGTCGGAAAGGCCCCAGTAGGTATATAGCATGGGGGTAAGTTCCAGACGACCCGAAGGAGTACCGTATCCAACGCTGCCGTCAGGACGATAGAGACCCTTAGCAGCTTTGTTGTAGGAAGCGTTAAATTCATCGTAAGCATGGCCACACATCGCGGGATCTTCGACCAGCTCTTTCCAGGTGTGCTTGAAAAGCGTGCTTCCCGAACTCTTAATTCCAGCATTATCGGCTGCTTCAGAAGTCGCAAACGCTGAGCCAGAGCCCTCCCGCAGATACCAATCGAGCCAATCTATATCGCTGTCCCACTGATTAAAGACCTCGGGATTCAGGCGCTTTCCAAGCTCAACGATAATCTGCTCATCAGATTTTGCCTCGTAGAAGTCAGCAACCTTCACCATTGCACGAGCCGGCGTCCACCAAGTGCGAGCCGAATTACGCTCGGCGCTCATAGCGACCGGCAGTACGATATCCGCCAGCGCTACAGATGTAGGCGTCATGTAAGGATCCGCATTTACGATAAATGGGATTTTTTGCATAGCCTCATACAAGCGTGCAGCATCCATGCCAGGACACGAAAGCGTATTCGAGGATTGAATCCACATCATCTTGATGGGATAAGGGAATCCTTCTTCGATAGCCTGGAGCAAGCCGTCAGAGGATGCATGCGCGACAAAATCGCCGCCATCGATAGAAAGCGCAAAATTGTTGTTGAGCTTCTTAATACGCCATTCTTCTGGCGTGAAGTGCTCGCCCGTCGCATAGCCCGCGTTGATCTCGAATGCATTGTGCAGGAGTATGTTGCCACCAGGAACATCAATATTTCCACAAATTGCCATAAGGTCACAGCCGGCAAGACAAAGCGACATGGCTGAAAGCTGCTGGTCAAAGGCAAGGCCCCATTGAATTGCGCCGGGCTTTGCCGAAGCGTAGAGGCGAGCAGAGTTGCGAATATCATCCGCATCAAGATCGCAAATTGGTGCAGCCCACTCCGGAGTCATGTCCTTCACAGACTCCTTGAGCTTGTCCAGCCCCATGCACCACAAATCAACGAACTCGTGATCGTAGAGGTCTTCCTCAAGAATGACGTTGAGCCATGCGCAGGCAAGGGCCGCGTCGGTGCCAGGACGAATCTGCAACCAATAATCTGCACGGGCACCCCACCATGTAAGCCGCGGGTCAATCGATATGATGCGTGTGCCCATCTGCACGCACGGAACAAGCCAGTGGCCCACAAAGCCATCAGCATTCGAAGCTAGGGGTTCATTACCCCAAACAACCAGAACCTCGGGAGGATTCCATTCGGGGTTGGCATAGCGAGCGGGGTGTCCTTCGGAGGCGTCCACTACAGGAAAGTCGCCAAAAGGAGCCACGGCACCACACACGCGTGGCATATAGCAAGCAAAGCCTGTGAAGCCAAAAGTGGAAATATTAGGCGTCTTTAAGGCAGCTTGGCCAAAAAAGGGCACCTGCCAGTTAATGTTGCGGCCTGTACCGTGGACGCAGATGATTGCGTTTCCGCCGTTAGTCTCCCAAATCGAGCGCACTTTTTCCTCGATCTCGTCATAAGCCTCATCCCACGAGATGCGCTCCCATTTGTTCTCGCCGCGTTCTCCGGCCCTACGCATGGGATATTTCAGTCGATCCGGGCTGTTGATAGACTCCACCAAATTCAAGCAGCGAATGCAGAGCTTTCCGTTCGTACACGGATCCAGAGGGTCGCCTTCGATTTTCTCGACTTTGCCGTCCTTTGTGTAGAGCAAAATTCCACATGAGGTGTGACAGCCGGGAGGCGAGTAGTGATACGTGCGGGTTACCGTGTAGCCATCTTCTTCCCAACGCCACTCACCTTCGTGATAGGCCTCTTTATCGATGCTATCCAAAAACTCCTGATAGTCCATGAGTTCCTCCTTACATTAGGCACTTCTTTGATTTGAAAGAGGCGCCCCATACAGAAGGCGCCTCTAGATATGTAGTTATTTAACTTTGCGTAAACCAATGAGCAGACACGCGATGGCAATGATGTAGCAGGGGATGAGCACGACCCAGGTCGCCATAGTCCACCCGAACGCCACAATGGCGTTGCCCATGAACATTGCACCAACGAACATGCCGGTATTCTGAAAAAAGCAAACGAGTGCATTTGCTGAGGGAACAAGCTCCTCACGCCTTGCAAGCTCGGGCGCAATAGTCATAACGAGTGCCGGCACAAAGCCACCAGCAATACCACCCAGCACGATGATGCCGTAATAGGCCTCAACGGAATGTGATGTGAATACCAAGCAGGTATAAACGAAGCCTGCCGCCAGGCCTACAAAAAGCACCCACTTGCGCGTATGCAGCACGTCGGAGAGTTTGCCCGAAATCGGAGCGAAAATGGCACCGAGTACTGCTGCGCCGCTCGCAATGAGGCCTGCTACAGTCAGAGTGGCCCCAACATTGTCACTGGTCAGATAGGTAGTGAAGAAGCCGTTAATGGCCATATAGGCCGCCTCATCAAAGAAGAAGCACAAGCCGAGCGCCCACAAAGCAGGAATCATAAAAACAAGCTTGGTTGCGTGCTTGACCGGAGCCGCGTCAACATCGACCGGCTCGCCATTCCATCCCTCGGGGGCATTGCGATAGAAAATCATGAACAATATAAGCGCGACGACATCGAATACGATCATCATCCACCATATTCCCTGCCAGCTCCATCCAGCCTGGTCTACAAGGGCGCTGTAGAGCGTCGGGCAAATGAACATAGCTGAAGCAACCCACATGCCCCAAAGACCGAATGCTAGGCCACGCTTATTGCCAGGGAACCACGGGAAGAGCGCCGACGCACCTGCCACGTTCATAAAACCCATGCCAGCACCCTCAATAACACGAGAGATTATGAACATAGTGAGGTTGCTAGAGAGAACACCAACTAGGCCGCCAACAATGCCGCATGCTGCTGCAAGCGCAACGGTAAAACGTAGGCCAATCTTCGGAATCATCCAAGCAACAGGAAAGGCAAGGACAAAGCCCATGATGTAAAACGCCGCAATAATCCAACCGATAGCATCAGGACTGATGCCAAAGTACGGCATGAGTATAGGAGCAAGGGTCGTTACCTTTGCCATATTTGAAGATGCGGTCCACGCCGCAAGAAACGTGACTATGAATACCACCCATCCATAGCCAACCTTTTTGTCCGGATTTACCGGCTGCACTGCCATTTGCTCCATTTCCCCAACCTCCTTAATCGACTTGCATGCGCCCCTCACCTTCCTGATGGCCCTCTTCCGGCACCGAATGACCGTCACTACGGACACCTCTTCAGTGTCACTAAAAGAGAAGAGGGCCAAGGGGGAGGAAGGAGAGGAGTGGCGATTACACCTGCTTTTGCAGGCTTTATTGCCGGCGTAATAGTAGTAAGGCGCATCTCGATTCGGGAATTCTCCCAAGCGGTCGATTTGCGCCAAGAGACATGCGAAAATTTTCCCTGACCTAGATATAGGAGCTCTAAACCCATCAGGTTTAGAGCTCCTATCAAGGGATTTTGAGAATCTCAGAGCCTAGAATTCCGCCAATGGCAATTGGCTTTCGTTCGTGCTCAATCGGAGGAAACGCAAACAACTGGAAATTTGCTCAGAGAGAGCCTGCATCATGTCAGTCAGAAACGGGGTTGAGACTGAGGCTACACGCCGTATTGTTCGCAGAGGGATTCAACGTCGGATTCCGCAATTGTCGTGACTATATCATCTGCAGGGACACCCGCCGCAATCATCGCAGCGAATAGCGCATCGTGCGAGCAGCACCTTTCTCGAAGCCTTCTTGCAGTCCCTCTTCCCTGCCAATGCGAACGCCGTAGTTGTAGCGGTCGCGCATCTCCTGCTCCCAGGTGTGGATACCCATCTTGAGCTCCTCGCTTTCGCATGCGACCTCAACCGCGCGCGCAAGGTCTTGCACGAGGTCGTCGCTTCCGCCGACGTCGTTGGTCAAGACGTATTGTAGCAGCTCAGCGATGGGCTCCTCCACTTCGGAGAGGTTTCCTGCGGCGTTGTATACGTAGCTTATGGCTCCATCACAAAGCCCGACACCTGTGCTTTCCTCGCACATCGTACGGAAGGTGTATCTCGCACGCCCCTCGCCGAGACAACCACCCCGAGACCCTGGACAAAGTCGGAACGTTTTCGGAGTAAAAGCGGAGCATTTCCTGAACAATTTCTGAAGAATGCCCATCGTTCCGGTTGAGGACAGAGCGGAGACGCAACTCACACCAACACGGTGCGAACCGGCCCCACCTTGCCGTCCTCGAGCTCGACGATTGCGATGCTTCGCTTGGACCCGCCACGGGGACGAAAGGCACCGCCTGGGTTGATGATGCGGCAATCTCCCCGCATCTCGTCACGCGGCACATGGGTGTGGCCGTGAATTGCCAGGTCATACTCACCGCTATCAGCGGCGCGCTCGGCATCTTTGGGGTAATGCGATACGAATAGCCTTACGCCCCCGATGGTCCGCACGGCGTGGTCCTTCACGCCCGGGCCGTAGTCCGTGTAGATGTCGTTGTTTCCCAGCACCGCAGTGGTGGGGGCCAGAGCCTCGAGCTCCAAGAGCACCGATTGCGCGCCAATGTCGCCCGCATGAATAATGTGATCGACGTTCGACAACGCTTCGAGCGCATCGTCGCTGATGCGCCCGTGAGTGTCCGATATGATGCCAACCGTGGGCATTACGCTTTCTTGTCCTGCTTCAGGCGCTCTTCGATAGCGGCGTTGATGGCCTTGATCGTCTTGATGCGCGCGTACTTCTTGTCGTCGGACTCGATGATGTTCCAAGGTGCGAAGTACGTGGACGTCATGCGCAGCATATCGTTGATAGCAACGCAGTATTGCGGGAACTTCTCGCGGTTGCGCCAGTCCTCGTCGGTGAGCTTCCATGCCTTGTCCGGGTCGTTCTTGCGCGCCTCGAAGCGCGCAAGCTGCTCGTCTTGGCTCACGTTGACCCAAAACTTCATAAGCAGCGTTCCCGTGCGGAACATTTCCCATTCGAAGTCGTTGATTTCCTCGAAGGCACGGCGCCAGTCGGACGGCGTGCAGAAACCCTCCACGCGCTCGACCATGACACGGCCGTACCACGAGCGGTCGTAGATGGCGGTATGCCCGCTCTTGGGCAGGCTAATCCAGTAGCGCCACAGGAAGGGATGCTCCTTCTCGGGTTTGGTGGGGGCTCCCGAAGGAATCACGCGGTAGTCACGGGCATCGAGAGCCGCGGCAATGCGTTTGATGGCACCACCCTTGCCGGCGGCATCCCATCCCTCGAAGACGAGCATCATGGGAATGCGGCGACGGTACATCTCGAGCTGCAGGGTCGCAAGGCGCGCCTGCTCCTTCTTGAGCTCGCTGCGATATTCCTCGGGGTCAATCGTGAGGTCGTGCCTAATCTCCTCGACCGACTGCACCTTCACGAGGTCGTGGCGCGTACGCGGCAAGGGGAAGTCATCGGGAATGATGACGGGGTTCTCCTTGATCTTGACGTGCCGGGCCAGGCCCTCCTCTATCTCGGCGACGAGCGTTTCGAGGAACTCGATGCGGCGGACACGGCGGTTCTCGGCGGCGATGATATGCCAGGGCGCATCTGCGGAGTCGGTGAGCTCGAGCAGCTTGTCGATGATGGGCAGCGTCTTGTCATAGTTCTTGTTCTGGTACAAGTCCTCGTAGTTGACGCGCCATGCCGTCGTCTTATCGGACGCAAGCGCATCGAGACGCTTGGCCTGCTCCTTCTTGCTGATGTGGAAGAAGAGCTTGATGATGAGATAGCCATCGGCGACGAGCTGCCCCTCGAAG
This sequence comes from uncultured Coriobacteriia bacterium, assembly GCA_948466335.1. Lineage (GTDB taxonomy): Bacteria > Actinomycetota > Coriobacteriia > Coriobacteriales > QAMH01 > QAMH01. The sequence goes on from CAOKAE010000008.1 coordinate 45,650, forward strand.
ATCTGAGTCGACTCGGCGAAGAGCCCCGCCTGACCGTTGCGGGACTTTACGATGTAATCGACATGGTCGCGAATCTTGGGCTGCGGCAGATGCGTGCCCTTGCCACTGTGAATCATGCCCGAGAGTGTCTTGATGATTTCCGAATACCAGCTCTTGTCGAAGAAGGTCATGGTGCCATACTGGCCCACACGCTCCCAGAAGCGCTTCATGAGCGGGTAGCGGCATTCCTCTTCGGTGGGATCGTTCATCGAGTAGACCGTGAACGCACGGGCATCGAGGTCCTTTACCAGCTTGGATATGCTCGTGCCCTTGCCCGATGCACTCCACCCATCGACGCAGACGACGACGGGGAGCTTTTCGCGAATGCACTGCTGCTGCAAGCGGACGAGTCTTTCGGTCAGCTCGTCCTTGCGCTGCTCGTACTCTTCCTTGTCGATGCGCTTCTTCAGGTCAGCTTGCTCGAGCATGCTCTCCCCCTCGTGTTGGTGCACAACTTTATATAGGTTACCCCTGTCACATCGCCATAACAAGAAAAACCCGGGCTCCATGTGGAACCCGGGTTTTCGAAGCAAAGAATTAATTCGATTACTTCAGAGTAACAACAGCTCCGGCTGCTTCGAATTTTTCCTTCATCTCCTCGGCCTCGTCCTTCTTCACGCCCTCCTTGATGGTGGCAGGAGCGCTCTCGACGAGAGCCTTGGCCTCCTTGAGGCCCTGATCGGTGACCTCGCGGACAACCTTGATGACGGCGATCTTGTTGTCGCCGAAGGACTCGAGGACGACGTCGAAGTCGCTCTTCTCCTCGCCAGCGCCAGCGTCAGCACCGCCGGCAGCGGCACCGCCAACAGCGGCAACGGCAACGGGGGCGGCGGCGGAGACGCCAAAGGCCTCCTCCAGGTCATGGACGAGCTCAGAGAGCTCGAGAGCGGTCAGGCCCTTGATACCTTCGAGAATTTCTTCCTTAGTCATAACTAAAACCTTTCAGTTGCGGCGGCATTCACGCCACCTTGCATATACATACAAATCGTGGCGTTATGCAGCCTTCTGGTCTGCAATTGCCTGAACCGTGCGTGCCAATCCTTCCGCCGGCGCCGCGCAGACACGGGCGAGACCCGTGACCGGAGCGAGCATCGTGGAAAGAAGCATGGCGACGAGCTGCTCCTTGCTGGGCAGATCGGCGACCTTGAGCGCCTCCTCGACGGAGTAAACCTTGCCGTCGACGATACCGCCCTTGATCTCGAGGGCCTCGTGCTCCTTGGCGAAGTTCTTGAGAGCCTTGGCCGGGGCAGCCACGTCTCCGTCGCAGAAGACGAAAGCCGTGGGGCCAGCCAGAATCTCGGGAATTTCGGGGAGTTCGAGGTTCTTGAGCGCGATGGCGGCGAGGTTGTTCTTGAAGACATGCATATGTCCGGCGCCCTCGCGAATGTTCCGGCGAAGCTCCTGGGTCTCCTTGACGGTCAGACCACGGGCATCGACGAACCAGCAGCCCTCGCTGTTCTTGAAGAGCTCGGTAAGCTCCTCGACTTGCTCGACCTTTTTCTGTGTAGGCATGCGCACCTCCCTTCATACAAATCGACCCCCGCTGCTGACAGCGGAGGCCGACGAGAGTGCATGCCTAACGGGGCATCATTCAAATTCGACCACCTCGGCGGGCGGAAAGCTCTGCTTCCCCTTAAGTTCCAGCTTGGAACACCGGCTGTCTTTGGTAGCGGGTAAAACTACAAATGCGAGACGGAATGATAGTGCAAGCACGAGGTGAATGCAAGGAAGAAGTTAGAGGCCGAACTCCTCATAGAGAGACTCGCGGAAAGCCTCGTCTTTTACCTGCCGTTGGAGATCGTCGATGCGATTTGCTCCAAGCAGCGCATTGACAAGCTTTTCAATCCGCTGCTCACCTTGCTCAATACCCTGTGCAATGCCCTGCTCGATACCCTGCTCGATACCCTGCTCGATACCCTGCTCGATACCCTGTTCGATGCCCTGTTCGATGCCTTTCTTCAGGCCCCTCTCAATCGCTTCGCTCTCCTTGACGCGCAGCATCATCTCGGTTGTCATAATGCTGCCGACCCATCCTTCATCGGCGTAGGCCTGACGTGTTGCATCCGCAAGCTCCATAGTCAGATCATCCCCCTCCACCGGTTCATTCGTCTTCACGTATTTTAGCAGGGAGCGAACTTCTGGTGGGACATCCGTCATACTTGCAGAGGTGTTCGCGATAACAACATGTACCCCATTGTTGAAATTGGCAGCCGGATCGTCCTCACACTTCAATTCAAATCTATAGAGCGCAAGACCGGACCCAAAATGATCATATTGGCAAACTGACAGCATGTAGAGTTCGGGCAAATCCTTGTACGGCTGCCCCTTACCTAGGGCTCTCGTGTCTATCATTGCCTGGTAGTATCGAAGCCTCCGCTCGAAATCATCGCAACGCTCGGTCTGCATCTCTATTTCGACGACTTCCCCGCTACCGGCAAGCACAGCATCCATGCGAACCGATTTGCGCAAGGCGGCCGGGATGCTTGTCTCAACCTCGAAGAACTCGAGCGCTCCTATCTTAATTCCCAGAAGGCGCTCTGCGAAACGACGAGCAAGGTCCGGATTATCTGCCATGACCTTTGCGAAGGTATAGCCAGATGCAAACACAAGCCCTTCGCAATCAAGCTCGAACTGAGATTTTTCGCCCGTCAGCGCGGCTTTTCCACAGCTCATCATTTGGCGCCCCTTTCACATTGCAAGCGAGCAGAGCGCAGCATAGGGCACGAGGCGCCGAGACATCCACCCCGAGAACCTGAACGAAATCGGACAAATCTCGGCACGTTTTCAGAGTAGCTACGACGTGACTTCTAGCTCATCAGCGCTTCTCGAATACGAACCAGGAGACATGCCCACAGAAGGGTCCGTGCGTAATGCGCGGACCCTTCTGGGTCGGAATTTCTCGCAAGTCGTTTACCTCTATCTCCGCTTCGTGATGCGAGCAAAGATGAGGCTCGTCACAAACGCCACAGCGCCGAAGACGGCCATCGTCGTGTAGACGAACAGGCTCACGCCACCGCAGGCACTCATCACGGCCTGCTGGAAAAGCGAACCGCCGGCAATGTCGGTATTGACGATGGCCAGGTGGTGCGGGAAGCGCTTCTGACCATAACGCTCACGGGCAAACGCGGTGGCCTGGGGCGCCACACTACCGTAGCCCATGACCATCATCAGGCACCCGATGACGTAGAGCCATCCCAAGCCGAAGAAGAAGGCGCAGGCCAGTACGGTGCATGCGCAAAAGGCAATCGTAGCCACCAGTATCATGGAGAACTGCAGCCCCTTCTTGTCGTAGATGACACCCATGGTGAGGCCTGACGCGCCATTTAAAATCGGGATGATGCCCACCAGCGTAGCGGCAAACGTAGCGTCTATGTTGAGCTCCAAAGCTCCCTGCATGGAAGTGCCGATGACGACGAGGCCGGCACCCAGGATGATGATGGCCCACAGGTAATAGCCGTAAAACGCGGGATCGCGGAATATCCGACGCTGGTCTGCCTCAGCCTCCTCGGCAGCTTTAGCAGCCTTGGCGTCGGACACAAACTCGGCGTCGCCCTCAAGCTCCTCTTCGGCCAAGGCCTCCTTCTTGTTGCTCACGCCCAGAATCTCGCCGATGTTCTCGGGAGCGCGCTTCAGGAAGCAGGACAGGAACACGAAGACGACGCAGGCCGTGGCCGCGACGACGCCGAGGGCAACGGGGATGCCCGCCGTGCCGATGATGGTGCGCGTGAGCGTTCCCAAGGTGATCGAACCCAGGCCGAAGCCCATGAACATGACACCAGATGCGAAACCGGTACGATCGGGGAACCAGAGAGTGACCGTGGCGATGGTGACGTTGTAGCCAAGGCCCGTTCCGCAGCCGATGCACACGCCATAGCATAGGTACAGAGCCCAGATGCCATATTGGGCAAGAAGCGCCGTTCCCGCAAAGCCGCAAACCAGAAGCGCGGCCGCCGTCAAGATGGCGCCGCGAACGCCAAGACGCCTGAGCACGCGCACACCAATGAGGCCGCCCACGCAAAACGATGCCATGCAGATGGTGAACGTGACCTTGACTGCTGCCATGTCCCATCCGTAGATGTCGGCGAGCGGCGTCGCGAAAAGCGACCACGCGTAGACAAGGCCCAGCACCAGAAATGATGCTGCTGATGTAAAGAGATAAGCGTACCTTTTGCGTTTAACCGCATGCGCGTCCATAGTGTCCCCCTCCACTTTCGACAATGACCTTATGGTAGTTGTTATAATCCCCCTTTAAACGTGGTTTTCCCTATAGCATCGTTAGGTGTAGACCTGATACTTGGAGGTTGTGATGTACTCGCGCCATGTCGAGTCGTTCATCGAAACGGCACATGCAGGAAGCTTCAGCAAGGCGGCTCGCGTGCTCTACATCTCGCCGTCCTCTCTCATTCAGCAAATCGACCTTCTCGAACAGAGACTTGGCATCATGCTGTTCGAGCGCGGACACCGCGGTGTCAAGCTCACCGAGGCGGGCGAGTCGCTTTATCGGGACGCCGTCGAAATCGTGCGTCATTCCGATGAGGCGGTCGCCCGTGCGCGTCGAATCCAAAGGGGCGAAGGCTCCATACGCGTGGCGACGTCGCTTCTCATGAAATGTCGCATGCTCCCCGGCATATGGTCACACATGATCGAAGACATGCCAGGCACCCGCATCGACATCGTCTCGCTCGAAAGCGTTGGCGTCGAACCGGGCAATTACCTACGAGGGCTTGGCGTGTCCTATGACGTCATGGAAGGGCTCTACATGTCCGAGCTCTACCAGGACCGTTGTCTGTTCCTCGAACTTGAACGCGCACCGCTGTGCGTTGCGCTGCCACGGACACACGAGGCCGCCGGTTCTCAGGTCGTCGATACCCAGATGCTCCGGGACCTCGATTTGGTAGTGATGAAGACGGGAGTATCAGCCGATTATGATGCCGTGCACTCGTATCTTGTCGCCTTAGGCGCAAACCGCATCACCGAGGTGCCATTCTACACGATGGAGCTGTTCGCAGACTGCGAGCTCAACAAGCGTGCCATCGTCACGGTCGAGATGTGGGAGGACATACACCCCAACCTCGCGTGCATTCCCCTGGCCGAACCTCACGCCATCCCCTACGGGCTCATCTTTCCCCAAAAACCAAGCCCACAGGCCATGAAGCTCTATCAAACGGCGAAGAAGATGGTCGGATAAACAAAAGGAGCCCGGACCAAAGCCCAGGCTCCTATTAATTGCACGTCTACAGAATACTACGGTACTGAGGCGGGGCAGAGTGCGTCGCGCGAGGCGGAACGAGATGTGCAAGATTGACGAGAAATGGGACGCGTGGCGTACTAGGTACGCGAGCGTCCCATTGAACGTCAAGATTGTGCGCCTCGTTATGCCTCGGTGTAATTGCGGACGATGTCGCTGGCAACCTTGATGCCAGGGCCCATCGTCGAAGACAGTGCGATGGACTTGACGTAACGGCCCTTGGTCGCAGCCGGCTTCACGCGCAAGATCTCGTCGTAGAGAGCGCCGTAGTTCTCGGCGAGAGCCTTGGGCTCAAAGGAAACCTTGCCGATGTTGACATGGCAGATGCCATAGCGATCGGCGCGATACTCGACCTTGCCGCCCTTGAGCTCGCCAACGGCCTTGGCGACATCCGGCGTGACGGTACCGAGCTTGGGGTTGGGCATCATGCCGCGGGGGCCGAGCACCTTACCCAGACGACCGACCTTGCTCATCATGTCGGGGGTTGCGACGGCAGCGTCGAAGTTGATGTTGCCAGCCTGCACGTCGGCAACGAGGTCATCGGAACCGACGACGTCAGCGCCAGCCTCGAGAGCCTCCTTGGCCTTGTCGCCCTCGGCGAAGACGGCAACGCGAACTTCCTTGCCGGTGCCGTTGGGCAGCGAGATGGAACCGCGGACCTGCTGGTCGGCCTGGCGGGTGTCGATGTTCAAGCGGAACGCGACCTCGATGCTCTCGTCAAAGGAAGCGCTCGCGATTTCCTTGGCAAGCGTGCAAGCCTCGAGCGGCGTGTACAGCTTGTCCTCGTCGACCTTGGCCAGTGCGGCCTCGTACTTCTTTCCGTGCTTTGCCATGTTCTTTCCTCCTCGTGGTCATCGAGCCTGGCCGGCCCTCCCACATAAAGCGACACCTTATATGCCGCATGTTACCTACTTAAACTTAGCCCCGTTGAGGGTTGAGCTGGTGTACAAGATTGGCGAGAAACGAAGCGCGCCGCGTACTAAGTACGCAAGCGCTTCGATGAACGCCAAGATTGTGCGCCAGATTAATCCTCAACCAGGACGCCCATGGAGCGAGCAGTACCCGCCACAATCTTCTTCGCCGCCTCGATATCGTTGGCGTTGAGATCGGGGAGCTTGGTCTCGGCAATCTCGGTGAGCTGAGCCTGCGTGAGCGTACCGACCTTGTCGCGCTGCGGAACGCCGCTGCCCTTCTGGATGCCAAGAGCCTGGCGGATGAGAACGGCCGCCGGCGGGGTCTTGCAGATGAAGTCGAAGGACTTGTCCTCGTAGACCGTGATCTCGACCGGAATGATCGTGTTGCCCTTGTCCTGCGTCTCAGCGTTGAATGCTGTGCAGAACTGCATGATGTTGACGCCCTGGGCGCCGAGAGCCGGGCCGACCGGGGGCGCCGGGTTAGCCTGACCAGCAGGAATCTGAAGCTTGATAAAGCCCGTTACTTCCTTGTCCTTTGCCATGATGCGAATCCTTACTACGTACCTGCCCTTGCGGGCCTTTGTTTTCTATCTATCGAAAGCGCAGAATCGTGAGAAGCCCTCTTCCACATCGAGGCACGACGCGCGCGTTTCTGCCAAACCTAAATCTTTGCCACCTGATCGAAGCTGAGCTCGACCGGCGTCTCGCGGCCAAAAATCGAGACGAGCACCTTGACCTTGCCGGCCTCGGCGTTGACCTCGGAGACCGTGCCGTCGAAGTCTGCGAGCGGACCGCTCACGACCTTGATCGACTGGCCCTCTTCCAGGTCCGTGGAGGTCTTCTTGGGAGCCTCGGGGCTCACGCGCTTGGTGATCTTGTTGAACTCGTCGCGCGTCAGCGGAACGGGCTGGCCCTCGCTGCCGACGAACCCGGTCACGCCCGGCGTGTTGCGCACGGCAACTTGGGTACGGGCATCGAGGTTCATCTTGATGAGCACATAACCGGGAAACACCTTGCGCTCGGTGGTGACGCGACGGCCGCCTTCCTTGAGCTCGGTGACTTCCTCGGTGGGGATGAGAATCTCGAAGATGTTGTTCTCGAGGCCCTGGGTCTCGATGAGATGCTCGATGTTCGTCTTGACCTTGTTCTCGTAACCCGAATAGGTGTGGACGACGTACCATCTTCTAGCCATTGGCGCTCACTCCCAAGGTCGCGATGGCATCAAGCGGAATGATGATGATGTTATCGATGATGGCGATGCCGACGCCGAAGAACACGAGGGCGCCGACGACGATGAGGCTTGCGTTGACGAGCTCGGGACGCGTGGGCCAAACCACGCGCTGCATCTCGCCCTTGACCTCTTTGCAGTAGTTGACAAAGCGACGCCAGAGGCTCGGCTTCTTGTTGGGATCGCTCTTGGCAACGGCCTTGGTGCTCTTCGCCTTCTCGGGAGCCTTGTCCTTGGAACGCGAGAGTACAGCCTTCTTCTGCGTCTGCGATTGCGCGCTTGCCTGCTGCGCAAGGTCACGTGCCGACTGAGCCTTCTGCTCCTCGGAACGTGTGTCGCGCCTGCGCTTCTTGTGTTTCTTCGTAGCCATCTTGATCCGTTCGTATAAGGCGGTTCATACCTTAAAAGAGGCCAACTGTGAAGTTGGCCGGAATAATCTGGCAGGCCAGGAGGGACTCGAACCCCCAACATTCGGTTTTGGAGACCGACGCTCTACCAATTGGAGCTACTGGCCTGTTTAGCTTGGTCTAGCCATTGTAGACCACTCCTGAACACTTAGCGAGTACAACTAGCGAGTCTCGCGGTGCAGCGTGTGATGACCGCACCAGCGGCAGTACTTCTTCAGCTCGATGCGCTCAGGGTTGTTCTGCTTGTTCTTCTTGGTCGTGTAATTGCGGCGCTTGCAATCAGTGCAGGCCAAGGTGACCAACGTGCGCATTAAATCCTCCTCAATCGCAGAACACGGCCCGACGGTCGCAAAACCGTCGGGCCCGTCTGCTCATAACCTAATGGGCGCGTGTTACTCGATGATCTCGGTAACGCGACCGGAGCCGACCGTACGGCCACCCTCGCGGATAGCGAACTTCAGGCCCTCTTCCATGGCGATCGGGTGAATGAGCTCGCCCGTGATCTCAACGTTGTCGCCCGGCATGACCATCTCGACGCCATCGGGGAGGACAACCGTGCCCGTGATGTCGGTAGTGCGGAAGTAGAACTGCGGACGATAGTTGGTGAAGAACGGCGTGTGACGGCCACCCTCGTCCTTGGTCAGGACGTAAACCTGGCCCTTGAACTTGGTGTGCGGCTGAACGGAGCCGGGCTGGCAAACGACCTGGCCACGCTCGATCTCCTCGCGCTTGATGCCGCGGAGCAGCAGACCGACGTTGTCGCCAGCCTCAGCCTCGTCGAGCAGCTTGCGGAACATCTCGACGCCGGTGACGACCGTCTTCTGCGTCGGGCGGATGCCGACGATCTCGACCTCGTCGTTGACGTGGCAGACGCCACGCTCGACGCGGCCCGTGGCGACGGTGCCACGACCGGTGATGGTGAAGACGTCCTCGATAGCCATGAGGAACGGCTTGTCGGTCTCACGGGCGGGAGTCGGGATGTACTCGTCGACAGCGTCCATGAGCTCCCAGATGGCGTCCTGGTAGCCCTTGTCGCCCTCGAGAGCCTTGAGAGCGGAACCGCGGATGATGGGGATATCATCGCCGGGGAACTCGTACTCGGTGAGCAGGTCGCGGGTCTCCATCTCGACGAGGTCGATGAGCTCCTCGTCATCAACCATGTCGCACTTGTTGAGGAAGACGACGATGTAGGGAACGCCGACCTGGCGGGCGAGCAGGATGTGCTCGCGGGTCTGGGCCATGGGGCCGTCGGTGGCGGCGATAACGAGGATCGCGCCGTCCATCTGAGCAGCGCCGGTGATCATGTTCTTGACGTAGTCAGCATGGCCCGGGCAGTCAACGTGAGCGTAGTGACGCTTGTCGGTCTCGTACTCGATGTGAGCGATGGAGATCGTGATGCCGCGCTCGCGCTCTTCAGGAGCCTTATCGATGTCCTCGAATGCGGTGAAGTCGGCGGTGGCGGTGCCGTGCGAGCCGTCATTGTCGGAGAGCGTCTTGGAAATAGCCGCGGTCAGCGTGGTCTTGCCATGGTCAACGTGACCAATGGTGCCGATGTTTACATGCGGCTTGGAACGGTCAAACTTTTCCTTTTCAGCCATCATATCCTCCTGTTTGCTGATTTGCATGCGCGCACCCGTTCCTTGGAGTGCGCGTCATTACCGGATAGTCTATACGTGCAAAGCCTCGTCGTGAGGCGAAAAACCTGGTAGCGGCGATTGGATTCGAACCAATGGCAACACGGGTATGAACCGTGCGCTCTGACCAACTGAGCTACGCCGCCGTTTTAACTTCGCATAGCACGTCGTCTGCGGCGTCAGTGCTGTCGTCGCTTCCTCAGTCACGGCACCAAGGCCGCTCCTTCGGAATCGCTCCGCACTTCCTTGCATCCAACGCACTCTGCTCGTTCAAACCTTTTAAGCGCATCATGCGCACCTAAAAGGCTCAAAACATCATGCGTCGATATCGACGCATTCTGCTCGTTCAAACCTTTCTAATGAAAGGTCGAAGACATCATTTAGGGATGTTGAATCTGTGAAATGGAGCCTGTGATCGGATTTGAACCGATGGCCTCTTCCTTACCAAGGAAGTGCTCTACCCCTGAGCTACACAGGCAAAGGTGGTGGGCGCGCATGGATTCGAACCATGGTAGGCAAAGCCAACGGGTTTACAGCCCGTCCCGATTAACCGCTCCGGCACACGCCCATCTTTGTGACTCACTAATCTGTATACGCTTTTCAAGCTGCGTGCGATGCGGTCTAGCCGCATAGCGCACGAGATGATACCGCGCACATCAGATGTTGTCAACGAAAAAGCCGCTATACCACGCGTCCGGGTGTAGCTATGCTTCTCGCTGCGCAAATGCGGCTGGTGCCAGCGGCAGGAATCGAACCCGCAACCCTCGGTTTACAAAACCGCTGCGCTACCGTTGCGCCACGCTGGCAAAACCGCGTCCGGCAGTGTATCAGAAAAGAAACGGGTTTGCCCAGTGAGTTTGCTTCGCGAGCTAGACGTCCCAGACGGACGCTCTATGCATCCCCGCGTACGATGGCCTCGAGTTTTGCGCGCGTCTCGGCATCGAGGCGATCGGCGATGGTGCGCTTCTCGCTGGCGGCACGCTGAGCAAGGCCGCGGCGCTCGTCCTCGACATCAATGCTATCCGCGGTGAAGGCAAGCGTTGACAAGGTCGCCACGCCTCCGCCAAAGACCGTTGCCTGGATGGTGAAATCCGACGAAACAACCACAACTTCGAAGCCCTTTTCGCGCGCATCGTGCGCAAGCCGCTCGATGACGCTGTCGGCGCTCACGCCTGCGGGCGAGAAGATGACGTCGATACCCGCCTTGCGCGTGGGCGCTCCCGTCGATTCGGGATTGCCGGCGGCATCGAAGACGACCGTGCACCGTTCGTAGTGCTCCTGCGCAAGCTGCACCGCATCGTTGATGAGCGCCTCGCGGGCCTTGTTCCAACCCTCCCCGCTCTCGTAATCGGCGCCCAAATGCGCGTAGCGCTCGTTGTTGCGAATGACGTTATAGCCGTCGACGATCAGGACTTGGCGGCGTTGCATTGCCTCATCCATTCGTAGGCCAGTGCGGTGGTGGCTTGCGCGACGTTGAGCGACTCGACGTGGCCAGCCTGCGGTAGGCAGACGAGCATGTCGCAGGTCTCGCGCGTGAGGCGGGCAAGTCCCGCATCCTCCGAACCCATGACGAGCACGATGCGGCCCGAAAGCGGCGCATCCCAGAGCAGCGTCTTGGCATGCTCGCTCGCGCCGATGACCCAAAAGCCCTCCTCCTTGAGGCGCTCGAAGCTCTTGACGAGGTTGGCCTCCTGCGCGATGGGCACGTGCGCGACCGCACCGGCCGAGGTCTTGTACGTCGCCGTGGTCACGCGTGCGCAGCGGCGGTTGGGAATGAGCACGCCCGCCGCGCCGACCACGTCGGCGGTGCGCACGATGGCGCCGAAATTGCCGGCATCGGTTATGTGGTCGCAGGCGATAATGAGCGCGTTGGCGGCGTCGCTCGCACGATCGACGAGCTGACGCAGGCCCACGTATTCGTATGGTTTGACCTGCGCGACGATGCCCTGGTGGGCGCCATGGGACGAATGGGCGTCGAGCTCCTTGGCCGTCGCGCGCTCGATGCGGATGCCGTCTGCCTGCGCGCGGGCAAGCAGCTTGGAAGCGCGCTTGTCGCGAAAGGCCGCATCGTTTGCGTAGACGGCCTGAATGGGAACGCCCGCGTCAAGGGCCTCCGCAAGGGCATGGCGTCCCTCGAGGTGCTCACTCTCCATAGCTGACCCGCGCTCCGTTGGGGGTGTCCTCGATGGTGAAGCCGAGCGCGGCAAGGCCGTCGCGCACGGCATCGGCGAGCGCCCAGTTCTTCTCGGCACGGGCCTGCGCGCGAGCCTCGAGCAGGGCATCGGCGGCGGCGTGCGGATCGTCTCCCGCATAGCCGCAGGTCTCGGCTGCCAGTTCACAGACTTCCGTCGGCCATTCATCGGCACCTTCGTCGGGCATCGCGATGCCCAGCACGCCGACGAGCTCCTCTATGGCGTCCGCGCTCAGGAGCGCTGCCTCACGGGCGGCCGCATCCATATGGTCGTGCTGTTCGATGAAACGATTGCACTCGTTGGCAAACGAGAAGATCGCGGCCAGACCGCCGGCCGTGTTGAAGTCATCGTCCATCGCCTCGACGAAATCGGCGCGCATGGCCTCGCGGGCCTTGTCGATACCGGTGCTATCCGACTGCTCGCCTTCGGCGGCATGCTCGGCTGCCCAGCGCAGGTTGCGCACCGTTGCGCACAGATGGCCGTACGAGGTGTCCGCCTCGGCCAGGCGCGCGTCGGAGAAATCGAGCGGCGAACGGTAGTGCGTCTGAAGCATGAGCAGCCGCAGCGCGTTGGGATTGCAGCTGTCGAGCACGTCCTTGAGCAGCAGGAAATTGCCGAGGCTCTTCGACATCTTCTCGGAGTTGATGCGCAGCATGCCCGAATGCATCCAGTAATGCACGAAACTCTCGTCATAGGCGGCTTCGGTCTGGGCCTTCTCGTTTTCGTGATGGGGAAAGACGAGGTCGGAGCCACCGCCGTGAATGTCGAGCGGCACGCCGAGGTATTTCTGCGACATGGCCGAGCACTCCAGGTGCCAACCCGGACGGCCCTCGCCCCACGGCGACGTCCAGTGCGGCTCTCCCGGCTTGGCAGCCTTCCACAACGCGAAGTCGAGCGGGTCGCGCTTGCGCTCGTCCACATCGACGCGGGCACCGCTCTGCAGGTCGTCGATGTTGCGACCGGACAGCTCGCCGTACTTGGAAAACGAACGCACCGAAAAGTACACGTCGCCATCGACCTCGTAGGCGTGACCACGGTCGATGAGACGTTGCACGAGCTCGATCATCTCGGGGATTTCCTGCGTGGCGCGCGGACGCACGTCGGGGTCATCGATGCCGAAAGTGTGCATGTTGTCGATGAAGGCCTCGGTGTAGAACGCGGCGATTTCCTCGGGCGTCTTGCCCTCCTCGGCCGCACGCTTGATGATCTTATCGTCGACGTCGGTGATGTTCTGGACGAAGGCGACTTCGTAACCGCGATATTTCAGGTACTTGCGCACCACGTCGAAGATGAGGAAGGTGCGCGCGTTGCCGATGTGGATGTAGTTGTAGACCGTGGGGCCACATGCGTACATCGCCACCTTGCCCGGCTCGTGGGTGACGAGCTCCTCTTTGCGGCGGGTCGCGGTGTTGTAGATCTGCATGTTGGCTCCTCAGACGAACGTGCGCGTACGTCCCAGCATCTTAGCATGATGTGTAAAAGGGTCAGGGCCAATTACACATCATGCATATGTGTAATTGGCCCTGACCCTTTTACACATCCGAAAGCAGGCAGACGGCCTGGGCCGATGCGCCCTCGCCACGGCCCTCGTAGCCCAGGTGCTCGGTCGTCGTGGCCTTGACGCCCACGTTCTCGGCGTCGATGGACAGGGCGGCAGCGATATTCGCGCGCATCTGCTCGCGGTACGGGGACATCTTGGGCTCCTGGAGCATGACGACCGAATCGATGTCGTCGATGGCATAGCCCTGCTCGCGCGCGAGCTGTCCCACGTGCTCGAGCAGCTTGAGGGAATCGGCGTCCTTGTACGCGGGATCGGTGTCCGGAAAGAGTTTACCGATGTCACCGGCGCGCATTGCCCCGACAATCGCGTCCATAATGGCGTGCACGAGCACGTCGGCATCCGAATGACCGTCGAGGCCCTTCTCGTAGGGAATCTCGACGCCGCCGAGGATGAGCTTGCGGCCCTCGGCAAACGCATGCACGTCATATCCCAAACCGATTCGATACATGAATACCTCAATTCAAAAAACACGTTCATCATACAAATACGCGGAGGATGAGGTGCGCAAGATTGGCATGAAGCGGGAGGCGACGCGTATTAGACATACGCGAGCCTGCCGGTGAATGACAAGATTGCGTGCCTCATTCTTCGCGCTGTGCGACGCGGGCCGATAGAGCCGCTACGACTGGGCCCACGTCTTCCGGAACCGTGAGCTTGATGTTGTCTCGGGGCCCGTTGAACATGGCGACGCGGCCACCGATGCGCTCGACGAGCGACGAATCGTCCGTGCCCAGAAAACCATCGAACATGGCCGCCTTGTAGGCACGTCTGAATATATCGGCACGGAAGAGCTGCGGCGTCTGGGCCACCCAGAACATGCTGCGGTCGGGCGTGGCGCTAATCAGGCGATCGTTCACGATCTTGAGCGTGTCAACGGACGGATGACCCACCACGATGCCGTCGATGTCGAGATTGCCCTTGAGGTGGTTGATGGCATGCGCGATGATCTCGGGCGTGATGAGCGGACGGGCGCCGTCGTGCACGGCGACGATCTCGTAGTCCTTCGTAAGCGCCTCAAAGCCGTTCATGGCGGATTCCTGGCGCTCGTCGCCGGAGGGTGCGAACTCGATGGGGGTCACGAACGGGTACGGGTCGATGGCCTTGCGGCAGTATTCCGCCTGGCGCTCCTCGGGGCACACGATAACTATGACGCCCACGTCGGGCACGGCATCGAAGGCCTCGGCCGACCAGGTGAGGACCGGCTTGCCAAGCACCTCGAAGAGCTGCTTGCCGCCCGGATTGCGGAAGCGCTCGCCTTCGCCACCAGCGACGATGATCGCGGCAGTCGAGGGGTTCTTGGAGACGTGGCCGGCAAGCAGGCTGCTCGCGTTTTCAAGCGTGTTGATCTGGTGCACGTACAGGTCGACCTCTGCGGGCGTGAGGGCCGCCGAAACGGAAATCGGGTCGATACCCACCTCGACCAGGTCCTTCGTATCGTCAGCCATGGGTCCTCCTTGCCTTGCCCGATGCTATGCGTCCGGTGACTCGGCGTTCTGCAGCGCGATGAGCCGGTTGATTTCGTGATCGATGGACTCGCGTGCGTTCTGCAGCGCCAAGATCATGGACTCGAGCTGCGAGAACGACTTGAGGGGCCGGCCGAGCGTCTTGCTCTCGCCGCCAAAGTAGAGATCGATGACGTTGCGACGCTGCGAGACGGTGATGGCGACGGTATCGGTCTGCGCGCACATGCGCATGGCGGTGCGATGGCGCATGCCTGTCTCCTTGGTCTCGTATTCCATCGTGGGAGACAGGTGAACGTTGGCGCGGACGATGCGGCGCGCATGGGAGTCGAGCAGAATCGCGCCGTCCATCTTCGAGAGCTCGAAGAGGCGATTGGGAGTGAAGGCGACGTCGATCTCGAAGCCACCGTCACCGAGTGCGAGGACGGCGTCGAGGTCGCCAATGCAGATGAGGGCGCCGTTATCGGCCGAAAGAATCATATCGAGGGCGATGCGCAGGTCAGTGCCGGGAGCGACCATCTCCATGACGTCGTCCATGCTCTGAATGACACCCATGAAGCCCTCTCCCCTCGTCGCAAATCCTGGGTCAATCATAACACGCTATAAAAAGCTTCACTGTCATTTCGACCGAAGCCGCCGATAGGCGGCGAATTAAGATCGAGATTTCTCGACTCCGGGGCCTTCGGCCCCTCCGCTCGAAATGACAGGAGAGAGGCCAGCTACGTTCGCTTCGCTCGAAATGACAGGAAGGGCGACCGAATGCCGCCCCTCCCATTCATTGTCGCGCTTACTCGGCGGCTCCGGCTCCTGCCTCGCCGCTGGCAGGCGGAAGGGAGCTTCCCGGCCCGGCGCTTTCGAGTGCGAGCGTCTTGCGTTCCTTGAGCTTGGGCACCTCGCCCACGCCCGGCGCGAAGACGAGCTCGTCTCCCACATGGTCGACGAGGATGATCGACCCTTCGCTCCACTTGCCCTCGAGCACTTCCTCGGAAAGCGGGTCCTCGATGAGACGCTGGATGGCGCGGCGCAACGGGCGGGCACCGAAAGCGGTATCCGTGCCCTTTTCGGCAACATGCTTCTTCGCCGCCTCGGTAAGCTCGATGCTCATGCCCTGGACGATCAGGCGCTGGCGCAGGTCGTCAATCATGAGATCGATAATCTGGGCAATGTCCTCGCTCGTGAGCGACTGGAACACGATCGTCTCGTCGATGCGGTTGAGGAATTCGGGGCGGAAGAGCTTCTTGAGCTCGGCCATGACCGAATCGTGAATCTCCTTGTCGGACAGACCGGTTGAGTTCGTCGTCGAGAAGCCGAGCGGGTTCTCGCGCGTAATCTCGCGCGCGCCCACATTGCTCGTCATGATGATGATCGTGTTGCGGAAGTCGACCTTGCGTCCCTGACCGTCGGTGAGGTGGCCTTCCTCGAGAATCTGCAGCAGGACGTTGAAAACGTCCGGATGCGCCTTCTCGATTTCGTCGAAGAGCACGACGGAATACGGCTTCTGACGCACGGCTTTGGTGAGCTGGCCACCCTCGTCATAACCCACGTAGCCCGGAGGCGAGCCGATGAGACGGCTGACCGTATGCTTCTCCATGTACTCGGACATGTCGAAGCTGAGCAGCGCGTCCTCGGTACCGAAGAGGAACTCGGCAAGCGCCTTGGAAAGCTCGGTCTTGCCCACGCCCGAGGGGCCGAGGAAGATGAAGGAGCCCATGGGGCGACGCGGGTCCTTGAGGCCGGCGCGACTGCGACGAATCGACTTGGAAAGCGCCGTAACCGCCTCGTTCTGCCCGATCACGCGTTCGTGCAGTGCCTCTTCCATGCGCAGCAGGCGTGCGGTCTCGGCCTCGGTCAGGCTCGAGACGGGAACGCCCGTGGCAAGCGAGACGACATCGGCGATCTGATCGGTGTCGACGGTCGCAACGTTGAGCGCCGCCTCCTCGCGCCACTTCTCCTCGAGCTCGGCACGCTCGCGGATGAGCTCCTTCTCCTTGTCGCGCAGGTGAGCAGCAGCCTCGAAGTTCTGGTGCCTGACCTCCTCCTCCTTCTGCGCGCGAAGCTTCTTGAGCTTGTCGGAGACCTTGGCGACATCTGCGGGAACCGACATGTTGGAGATGCGCATGCGCGCGCCCGCCTCGTCGATAAGGTCGATGGCCTTGTCGGGCAGGAAGCGGTCTTGCACGTAGCGATTGGAGAGCGTGACGGCCGCCTCGATGGCGGCGTCGGTGAAGTGGACGCGGTGGTGCGCCTCGTAATGGTCCTTGAGGCCGTTGAGGATGTCGATGGACTGCTCGATGGTGGGCTCCTCGACCACGACCGTCTGGAAACGGCGAGAGAGCGCGGAGTCCTTCTCGACGTGCTTGCGGTACTCGTCGGTGGTGGTCGCGCCGATTACCTGGATTTCGCCACGCGACAGCGGCGGCTTGAGGATGGCGGCGGCATCGATGGAGCCTTCGGCGCTGCCGGCACCGATGAGCGTGTGCATCTCGTCGATGAACAGGATGATGTTGCCGTCGTCCTTGACCTCCTTGACGACGCTCTTGAGACGGTCCTCGAACTCGCCGCGGTACTTGGAGCCGGCGACGAGCGCGGAGACGTCGAGAGTCACGAGGCGCTTGTTGCGAAGCACATCGGGCACCTGCCCGTCTGCGATGAGCTGGGCCAGGCCCTCGGCGACGGCGGTCTTGCCCACGCCGGGCTCGCCGATGAGCAGCGGATTGTTCTTGGTACGACGCGAGAGGATCTGCTCGACGCGGTCGATCTCGCGCTCGCGACCGATGACCGGGTCGAGGCCGTCTTGCGCGGCGAGCTTGGTGAGGTCGGTGCCGAACTCCTCGAGCGCGGAGCCCTGATTGGGGCGACCGCCCGGCTGTTGGGCGCCCATGGGCGCATAGGGTACGGGCGTGGGAGCGGTGTTGATGAGTTCGGAGACCGCCTCGCGCACCTGGTTGCCCTCAATGCCGATGTTCGCGAGGACCTGCATGGCGACGCCGTTGCCCTCGCGGATGATGCCGAGCAGCAGGTGCTCGGTCGAGATGTAGTTCTGGCCGAGCTGCAGGGTCTCGCGCAACGCGCCCTCGAGCACGCGCTTGGCACGGGGAGTGAACGGGATGTGACCCGCGGCGGCGGGAGCGTCCTGGTCGGTGATGTCCTTGATCTGGCTGATGACCTCGTCGTAGGTGACGTTGAGTTGGTGCAGGGCGCGCGCGGCGATGCCCTCGCCCTCGCGAATCAGGCCCAGCAGCAAGTGCTCGGTGCCCACGTAGGGCTGCTCGAGCTCACGCGCCTCCTCCTGTGCGAGAACAAGGACGCGGCGGGCCTTGTCGGTGAATTTTTCAAACATACGCGGAAGCCTCCTCGAAAAGAGAGCGATGGTCTTCCCAGTATAGACATGGAGTCAAGAATAGCGATGACAAGACGATGACGAGTATCCAACGCCCGAGCGACGCTACAGCAGCCCCTTCAGGTACGCGATGATGTCGGCGGACTCGAGCATGGGCTTGCCGTCAATGACCAGGCACGGCGATTGCGTCGTGCCGTTCATGTCGAGAAGCTCCTGGCGATGCTGCGGGTCGGTCGAGTTGACGGTTTCGATCTGGATATCGTTGGCCGTCATGAAGTCGAGGACCCTATGGCAAAACGGACAGCCGGGCTTGCAATACAGAACCATGTTGTCGAGCTTCATGGAAGCCTCCTTAAAGCGCCTCGTCCCTCATGTGCGGGAAGAGCAGCACGTCGCGGATGGTGGGCGCGTCGGTGAGCAGCATGGTGAGCCTGTCGATGCCGATGCCGATGCCACCAGCCGGCGGCATGCCGTACTCGAGCGCGCGGATGTAGTCCGCGTCAAAGCCCATGGCCTCGTCGTCACCCATATCCTTGGCCTTGACCTGTGCCATGAAACGCTCGGCTTGGTCGACAGGATCGTTGAGCTCGGTGAAGGCGTTGGCGTACTCGTGACCCAGGATGAACAGCTCGAAGCGCTGGGTGAGCTCGGGGTTGTCCGGATGCTTCTTCGCAAGCGGCGAGACCTCGAGCGGATGGTCGATGACGAAGGTAGGCTGGACGATCTTCTCCTCGGCGACGGCCTCGAAGATCTCGGCGATGAGCTTGCCCTTGCCCCAAGCAGCCTCGGCGTGGCCACCGTTTTTCTCGAGGATGGCCACCAGCTCTTCGCGCGTGCGATCGAAGGAGACGTCCTCGCCCGCATGCTCGCTGGCAAGCTCCATCATGGAAGCACGGCGCCAGTCACCCGAAAGGTCGAGGGCGGTGCCCTGGTATTCGACCTGCAGGCTACCGCAGGCGGCCATGGCCGCGGCCTGGAAGCAACCTTGCGCCAAGTCCATCATGGATTCGAGGTCGCCAAAGGCCTCGTAGGCTTCCATCGTGGTGAACTCGGGATTGTGATAGGGGTCCATGCCCTCGTTGCGGAAGATGCGGCCCAGCTCGAACACCTTGGGAAATCCGCCCACGAGCAGGCGCTTCAGGGGAAGCTCCGTGGCGATGCGCAGATAATAGTCGCGGTCGAGCGCGTTGAAGTGCGTGATGAAGGGCTTGGCGTTGGCGCCGCCGATAATCGGGTTCAGGAACGGCGTCTCGACCTCGTAGTAGCCTTCGTCCTCCATGAAACGACGGATGGCGGAGATGATGCGCGAGCGCTTCTTGAACGTCTCGCGAACCTCGGGATTCACGACCAAGTCGACGTAGCGCTGGCGATAGCGCGTCTCCTTGTCCTGCAGGCCGTGGAACTTCTCGGGAAGCGGGCGCAGGCTCTTGGACATGAGCTCGAACGACCTGACCGCCACGGAGAGCTGGCCGCGACGCGTGCGCATCATAGTGCCATGCACGGCAATCCAGTCGCCCACGTCCAGGTCCTTCAGCTCCTCGAAGGCCTCCTCGCCCAGGGCGTTGATGCGGCAGAAGAGCTGGATGGTGCCCGTGTGGTCCATAAGCTCGAGGAAGGCGACCTTGCCCTGCGCGCGCTTGGCCATGACGCGGCCGGCGATGGCGACCTCGTCTTCGGTATCCTGCCCGTCTTCGAGATGGGCGTACTGCTCGTCAAGCTGCTCGACCGTATGCGAGCTGGTGAAGGCGTGGCCGTACGGATCGCGACCGGCGTCGATGAGTGCCTGACGCTTGTTGTGACGAACCTCTACGGGGTCGTCGACGATCTCCTCTTGCATGTCGGTCATGACTAGTGGCCGACCTTCGTGAGCGTGAACTTCATCTTGCGGCCCGTGGGGCCCTCATATTCGATAACGTCGCCCTTCTTGTGGCCGAGCACGGCGGCACCCACGGGGGACTCGTTCGAGATCTTGCCCTGGGCGCTATCGGCCTCGGCACCGCCGACGATGGTGAAGACGCGCTCGCGGCCATCGTCGTCGGTCAGCGTGACGGTCGAGCCGATGACGACGCGGTTGCCCTTCTTGGGCGCGTCCACGACCTGGGCGTTCGCGAGAACGTCGTTGATCTCGGCAATGCGCTGCTCGAGAATGGCCTGCTCGTTCTTGGCGTCGTCGTACTCGGAGTTCTCGGAGATGTCACCGAATTCGCGGGCGATGCGGATGCGCTCGCCGACCTCGTCGCGCTTCTCGGTCTCGAGATAGTGCAGCTCCTCCTCGAGCTTTGCCTTGCCGTCTGCGGTCAGGACCACGTCGTTTGCGTTGTTCGCCATGGGGTGTCGTCTCCGTTCATACGTATCGTCTGCCCGCATGCAGAAGCGGGCTGATTTGCCGGTCAGGTGCCGTGTTACTCGGCCTTGCTTGCGGGAGCCTTCTCCGTCTCGACAACGACCTCTTCGGCCGCCGCCTCCTCGACGGGCTTGGCCTGGGGCGCGGGCTCTGCCGATGCGTCCGCCTCGACTTCGGCCGGCTTCTCGGCATCGTCCTTCTTCTTGCCGTCCATGCCGTCACGCAGGCTCTTGAACGTCCTGCCGATGGCGTTGCCCAGCTTGGGCAGGTTCTTGGGGCCAAAGATGAGCAGGACCACGATCAGAATGATGATTAGCTCAGGAACGCCAATGCCTCCCAGGAAGGGAATCCTCATCATATCCTCCAAGCTTTGCGTATGTGCACTGCGCGAAGAGCGCGTACACGACTTATCACGTATCGCACCATAATAAAACAAAGGGGCTTCCGTCGAATGCAGAAACCCCCTTCTGGCAATCTGGTCGGGATGACTGGATTTGAACCAGCGACCTCTCACTCCCGAAGCGAGCGCTCTACCAAGCTGAGCCACATCCCGAATGCGCGGTGATAGATTCTAGCAGATTATGCGTGCGGTGCGAGGGATTTTTGTATCAACTCTCCCCTACCTCACCCCGTACCAGCCGAAGTCCTCGTAGCGCCAGCCGATGCCCACCAGATGGTCGCGCTCGACGTCGCTCGTGGTGTAGTGGTGGCTGCCGGAGTTGTTCCTCCATGCGGTGGGGTCGACGTTGGGGTTGAACAGGCGGTGAAGCCCCACGCCCTGGGCGTCGTCGGAGCACCAGCCGATGCCCTCGTCGGACCAGCCCACGGAGATGAGGTGGTCGCGCTCCACGGTCGAGGTCGTGTAGTGGTGGTCGGTGCCCGAGTACAGGCGGTACACCGGGGTGGCAGAGGCCACCGGGGCGGTCCAGGCCTCGCCCTCGTAGAGCCAGCCGGCGGCCACGATGTTCTCGATTTCCGAATAGTGGGCCGTGTAGAAGTGCTCGCCGGAGTTGGGGTTGTAGGCGCGGTACATCACCTGGGTGGCCACGGGCTCGGGCGTATTGGCACCGGAATCGTCGGGGGCGCCCGGCTTGTCGATAGCGAAGGACACCGTGCGCATGCCCTGGTAGTTTCCGATTCCCGTCACGGTCGTAGTGGCGGTTCCCACATCCACGTTGTTCGCGTAAGTAACCTCGTAATCGGCGTCTTGCGCAAGCATGCCCCCGTCCAACATGACCGTCAATGCAGGCATGATGGGCTGGCCCGTCCACACCTGCGTTGCAACAGGCTCGATAATCGCATCGCCGATGTCGGCCCTCGTGATGTCGAACGCGCAGCTAATGCTCGTCTGCGCCTTGAAGATTCCGTCGCTTGCAGCCGCAACGGTCGCGTGCGCCGTGCCGACGGACGTGTTATCGGCATAGGAAAGCGAGAGGCCCAGGTCCTCGGCGGAATCGATGCCGAACGTCCAGGTCTCCCCCGTCATCGGATACGTGAGAGTGACGTAGGGCCTGCAGCCGTTGACTCGGTAAGCCTGGTCAGACGCAACGGAGAGCCTGCACGTGCCGAGGTCGATGAAGTCGACATCGTTCGTGAACGCCTTGATGCGAGCGACGGAGGGAGCTTCGTCATCTTCCATGTGCTCGGTGTTTCCCGCGAGGTCGAACCACGTCGCGGCGTCGTTGGAACGAACGAAGCTCTGGTTGGGCGACGACGCGCTCGTGAAATGCACGAACGTCGTCGTGTCGCCGTACTTGTCACCGGCACCGTAGGTCGAATCGACAGTGTAGTACACGTCGTCGCCATTGGCGTGGGAGAGGGTGAAGACGACGGAGTACTTCGAGCCTTGCGCCACGCGCACGGGCTCGGGTAGCTTGACCATGTAATAGCCCTGGTACGTCATCTTGCCCGTCACGGGCGCGGCAAGGGCGGGAGTGCCGCTCGTGGGATTGGCGGCGTCCTTCACGTCCGTGTAGATCTGGACGCTGTAGTCGACGTTGACATCGACCAGCTGCGACAGGGACACGGCGGTGACCTCCTCCGCACCGTCTTCGTTGGCGTTGGCGGTGAAGACGTTGGCGATGCTCCCGCCGGAGGCGACCCTGTTGGCGCAGTTCCCGGAAGTGCCGTCGTACTGGTAGTTATGGTCGTATGCATCGACAGGACTGGCGAAAAACGCGGTGACGGACGAGCCCGTCATGGACAGGTCCTCGTAGGACAGCCAGAAGTACCCGCCATCGCCCCATTCCTCGCCCCAGCTGTTGCGCACGAGCCACGCGCCGTTCTTGGGCAGGGGCTCACCATAGGTGACGAAGTTGCTTGCGGGATAGTCATCATCCCACCCGACGATGACAACGTCATGATTGACGCCGGGCTTTTCATAGTTGTAATAGGCGTTCGTGGTCTCGTTGAAGTAATTGAGGTCATCCATATACATGCTGTGCAGAACGGCTCCGTAGTCGTAGATCGCCTGCTTGACGTCGTTTTGATCCTCGTGGGAAATCATGCGCATGCCCTCGAGGAGATAGGAGTTCTCCGTGTACGCCATGCCAGCCTCCAGCGCGGTGGCATCGGTGAAGGCGTCACGGGCTTCGAAGAACTCCGGGGTGAAGTCCTGGCCGGTCGAGGGATAGTACTCGTATTCGAACTCATCGTAGGCGTCGAGCAGCTCCTTCATGGGCGCCACGGCCTCGTCGACGGCGCCCGCCCACTTCGCGAGCGTGCCGGTAGCCAACATCGCATTACCGCCGACCCCAAGGTACGGATCACCGGTGCCGTCAAACCATGCCCCCGAAAACGCGGAGCCCTTGGGTGTGTTGTAGTCGCCCGCCGTGCCGCCCAGGGGATCGACCGCCTCGTGATACGAGAAGTACCCGAGATGACGCTCGGAGAGGTCGAGCTTGGCGGCGTCGACGCCATCCCTCTTGATGAGCGACGATTCCATGCAGGCGATGGTGGCATAGGCCCAGCAGAATCCGGAGGCGCCCTGGTCCTTGACGGGAGTCACGTAACCTCGCGCCCGAGAGCTGTAGGAGCGCGGCAGCGCCGCCTGGGCCGTGAGGGAGTCATCGTCGGCATCGTGAATGCTGAGCGCGGGAAGCCCGTCGTCGATATGCCCGAGTCCGCGGGGACCGACCGTGGTCGCAATGGGCGTTGCAGCCGTGTTCACCTGCGCAGGTTGATCTGGCAGGACGGCGAAGGCAGATGCCGGCGAGAACGCGAATACCAGCGCAAAGGCGAGCAGGACGCTCATCGCAAGTCGTGACAAACCGGGGCGTTTGGTGCCAGAAGCGCTGTGCATGGGTTCCTCCTGCAAGTCGTGCCGGGGGCATGGACGCGTAGGAGCATATTTTGGCAGAGAGCAGGAGAGAAGGACGGGCACGCGAGAGCCCTTTCGCGCCGAGGGTGCGAAGGATGTCGCATGAGGGAGGGTCTATGCGCCTCGAACCTCCTGCTCTACGCCGCATGAGCCGAAGTTCTCGTGGCTCCAGCTGATGGGCTCGCTAGTTACCCGCGAGGTCCTTCCATTTGGCGCCATCCCCGACGCTGTCGGCAAGTTCGCGCAGATGCTCGTTGTTCGCAGCGGCAATGCCGCGCAGGTCGACCTTGGCTCCCCGATCCCTGTACCAATCCGTGCCCTCGAAGTAATCCTGAAGGTCGGGGTTGCTGAAATGGTGCCCCTCGCGTGCAAAGGGCTCGTTCCAGGCGATGCAAATCTCGGCCGGGGTCAGGCCCATGGCCTTGAGCTCGTCCACTCCGTATTCACGCGTGCTCGAATCCGGCAGCACGTAGCCATCGGAGTCGCGCCGGACAGTGCCCGTGAGCTTTTCGCCCGAAGCCGTGTAGACCGCCAGCGTAACGGTGTCGGAGCTTGAGGGCGCATCCATAATGGAGGCCGAGGGATATGACGATGAGGAGGACGGTGCGCTGTTTTGCGGGACGAGCTGGGAGAACGCATTCACGCCCCCTGCCGCGCAGCCGCCGACGCCGAGGGTCGTGCATCCTCCGACCACCAGCACGAGCAGGAGAATCACGTCGATGAAGGAGATGACCGTGCCCGCAATGGCAAGGCCTTTCGGGGTCTTGGTCAGGCCAATGAGGGACAAAACGGCGCCCAGAATCCAGAGCAGCCAGCCCACCACCGGCACCCACGAAAGGAACAGCCCGAGCAGAGCGCACACAAAACCGGCTATGCCAATTCCATTGCCTCCCGACCGGGGAGACTGCTGGGCTGTGGCGACCGGTTCGAACGGCTTGGTGGCATCGGGGCGCCGTGGCATGAAGGCGGGATCATCAGCCGGCCTGTCGACCTTAGTTCCGCAGTGCTGGCAAAAGGCAGCGTCATCTGGAATATGCTTGCCGCAACGCGTGCAGTACATGATGATTCCTCCCCGATGAAAAGTTGCTGGTACCAAAATACCATGCAAGGGCAGGACTATGAGAGGTGAGGAACGGCTTCCCGTGCCGTCATCTTGGGAACGAACGACTTGCGAAACGCCTTTTTGTCATAGCTGATGATGGCGTCGACCTGCAACGCCTCGGCTACGCTGCGGATAAGACCGTCTTCGTAGTCGGGCTCGTCGGAATCGAGCGCGGCAAACACTTGCAAACCCGTCAGGTCGACCAAGTCGAACGTCTCGGCAATGTCGCGAATCGACGCGCGCGCCTCTCCCTCGCTCATGTAATGGGAGTGAAGGGCGTAGTAAATCTCATTTAACGAAGATGAGAGCGCATAGCACGAGGCCTCCTGCTCAAATGCAGCGTGAAGCAAGTTCGACACGTCATCATGAAATGGGGATGAGGGATACACCCAGTGCAGAAGGGCGTTGGCGTCAAAGAGAAGCGATTTCACGAGCCCCGCGCTCCTTCCCCTCGCGCAGCAAGTCGTCCGCCGTTTTGCCCTGCGGCCACGGAGCCCGCGTCTTGCGAGAGACGATTCGCTCCTCGGCCTCGCGCAGACGCGTCAGACGATCCGCCGAATCATCGTAAACGGCGGTAATGACGACGACGCCCTTCCTGGGCGAATCGAGACGCAGGGGGGCGTCCGGCTCGATGCAGGCTTCCTGGCGCAGCGTCTTGGGCAGCAGCACGGCCATGCTGTTCCCGACCTTTGTGAGCGTGGACACGGTCATAATCACTCCAATCGTCGAGAGTATTATAACGCGTTATAACGCAGTATAATTACGATATCCCTATGGAAACTGCCGTCTATGCGCAATGGGGCAATCATGACCAACCTTGAGTCGTATCTGAAAAAACGCGGGATTACCGAAAAGCAGATGGAAGAGGCACGCGAGCAAACAGAAGCCCTCGCAAGTGATGACGCGTGCTGCGAGACACATCAAGAAATAGATGAAGAGCTGTTGAAAGCCGAAATGGAAACCTATCACGGTATCGTGCGAGGTTACGAACAGTATCTCAATGGTGAAGTGACCCCTGCTGAGGAAGTGTTCACGAAGGTGCGAGCTGGCCACGGATGGGACGACAGGTGAGGCGAACCGAAGCGATCGTAACTTCAACCAATGGAGATGGAGCAGTTCTTTTCTCGTCCTTTGAAGTACACGAATACGAACCGGCTAGCACTATTAAAGAGAAGATCGTTTATTCCAAAGGCCAGCAAAAGGACTGTTTGATCCAACTGAATCGCCGAGTCCCATTCGCGATTCTCGGGCTCTAGCCATATCAATCATCGTGTTCCATTCAGATGGCTTATCATTATTCTGTAGGTCTAGACGCCGGTAATATAGAACTGTGCCGTCATACCATAGCTGATCTTCAAGGCCAGGAGCACTAGGGTAGTTAGTAGACGAATCATTATGCATGACCATATAGGCCAAGTTGTCGCCTTCATCGAAGAACTCTAAAGAGCCTGATGCTTTATGCCCATCCGGAAAAACTAGCTCCCACGAATCAAGGGTGTCAGAAATTGTGAGTGTCTTTTCGCCATCGTCAGCCGCTTGCGTCCATTGCCCTGCAATGGGAGAAGTGCCGCAAGAGCACAGGCATACCAGCAATGTGCCAAGTACAGCAAAAGAGAAAAGAGCCGTTATGAACCGATAGGAATGATTAACGTACTGCATATCACCAATTCCTTCCTATACTAAAGAACAGCAGGGCAGATTATTCTGAATGCGGTATTGGACACGCATCACGATCTAATTCTTCGTACACAGCACTCGAAATCTCTTTCATGAGCTCATTGGCTGTCGTCTCGTCGAGGCTTGTCAGCATGACAACGACATATGGATTCTCGCCATAGACAATCCCTCCATCATGGCGAACCGATGCAAGTGACCCTGTCTTATGTCCAAAACGAATATCCGCCGGTAGCCCCTGCGCCAGTCCTTCGGAATCGACCTGGTCCAAAAGATAAGATTCCGCCACCTCGCACATTTCCCCACTTGCCAGAGTGTGCTGCGCAATTCCGCAGAGCAGCGTCGCTGCATCATTTGCGCTAATGTAATTTTCCTCTCCTTCGTTCACGCGCATCATTCTGCGGCGCAGCTCGGTGCCCGAAAGCCCAATATCGACAGCACGAGAATTAATCGAATCTCTGCCCATGGTGTCGATGAGTATGTTTGTCGCCGTGTTGTCACTATGGACGACCATATGCCTGACCAAGTCAGCGTAGGTATAAGGTGTGCCTAGCGAGCTCTCCTGCACAATGCCAGAGCCTCCCACGATGTCACTCGCCTGCAGTACGTAAATTCCCTCTGCGTCTAACAAGCCTGCATCCACCTCTTGCATGTACTCCGCGAGAATGAGCAGCTTGATCATTGAAGCCGCCGTGAAGGCCCTTTCGCCGTTGATTGAAAAACCAGCAGCGCCATCCAATGGCATTACGGCCACAGCAACGTTCTCTTCGTAAGGTGCAATCATTCTGCTTACGACAGCTTCCGTCGCCTTCATTTGCTCGCTCGCAAACGGAGCTTCACTTGCGCCGCTTGTCGTCATGCCCACGCTACCCGAATGGGCATTCTGGGCGGATTCCCCATAAACGCTTGCGCTCTCGGCTGGCAAACAGTGACGAATTGCCATATAGCACGCGGTCATCAGCAGGGCGACGAGCACAGCTATAAATGCGACCCG
The DNA here is from genome assembly GCA_948466335.1 of uncultured Coriobacteriia bacterium. Lineage (GTDB taxonomy): Bacteria > Actinomycetota > Coriobacteriia > Coriobacteriales > QAMH01 > QAMH01. Next base: position 73,106 of record CAOKAE010000008.1, read on the forward strand.
TCCCACGACGCTATGCGATTTCCTCTTTACAGAATGTTGAGCCATTAAGCAGCCCACAAGTCGCTCTTAATTGTTATCAAGAACGAGGTCTTTCCATTTGGAAGCACCCTCGCCCTTTTGGTCGGCCAATTCACGAAGGCGCTCATTGTTTTTCGCACCAACACCCGTAACGTTCGGTTTAATGCCCTTATCTACATACCAACTTGTACTCTCAAAGTACTCCTGAATCGCCTTGTTCCCGAAATGGTATCCCTCACGCGCGAAGGGCTCATTCCAGGCAATACATAACTCCGGAGGAGTAAGGTCCATGGACTTAAGCTCCTCCATGCTGTATTCACGACTGCTGGAGTAGGGAAGCACGTAATCATTGGCGTCGCGACGTACGATACCGCTGAGGCGGGTGCCCGTAGTAGTGTATGCCGTCAACGTGACAGCGTTGCTTTGTTTCGCACTCGAGGCAGAGCCCGCAGAGGAAGAAGACCTGGATGCTACGTTCGATGAAACCGGCGGAACGGAAGCTGTCGTCAGTGGCTGTAATCGATTGCCACTCCAAACGAAGACAACCACTAGCGCCAACAGTATTGCGATAACGGAGACAATGGCAATGACAACATGATTCGCAGATGCCTTCTTGCCATCCTCAGGCGAGGCTTTGGTACCATTCGCATCGGACACGACCGGCAACACTGCCGTCTCCCCCGTCTTCGGCACAAAGGCATCGCCGACAGGGTCGGCTCTATCCTCCACGACACCTGCGCCTTCCCCAGGAATTTCTTGCTCAAGAACGACCTCGTCTTCAATGGGCGCGCCGCACTTCTCGCAAAAGCGTAGGCCATCTTTCACGCGCGTGCCGCAATTCGTGCAAAACATAGTCCAAGCTCCTTCATCTACCATTTCTTCGATACGAGCTTTTTGCTCGTTACTACCGCCCCCGCTATGGAGCAAATGAGCAAGAGCCATGCACCGAAGCCCGGTGAAACAAGATTGCCCACATAGGACGAAAAACTTCCCGCTGCACTAGAGACGACGGCCTGGGCAATGAAGGATACGACGATGACTGTGACGCTCAGAAAGATGAAGGAGCTGGGGCCGCCAGGCTGAATATCTTGATGCGCTATCGCCTTGTAAATCATATACGCGCTGATGCACAGGGTTGCTATCCAGAAGAAAGCGCATATGACGAACATGACAAAAGCACCCGAGATGTAGCTTGAAGAACCAAGAATGCTGCTTCCGCTTATGCCTAACGAATTCGCCGCGCTGTTCGCGTTCATCATAAAGCCGAAGACATCGAGAAAGCTGTATTGCCCCTGGAACGAGGCGATACTTAATCCGAACATAGGCATGAAGGAGATAAGGACCAACACACCCAGGATTCCTGCATAGATACGCGAGTTCGTTATCTCATCGCTTGGGTTCGCACCCGCCTTCTTAACGAAATCTGCCGCTTTTTCCGCCACATCCGAAATGACGGGCGGTGTCTGCGCAGGACTTGTAGGCTGCTTGCCGATTAGTTGCTTTCCGCAAGAGCCGCAGAAAATGGCCCCATCAGAAACCCGCTCGCCGCAATATGAACAGTACATCGTGATCCTTTCTTTCCCATCAGGCGCAAATCAGTGCGCCGCTTTGGGCGTTCTGCTTTTGCCCTCACTACGGAATCGTTACCCATGACTTGTATTCCTCGAGCTCTTGTAAAGTCATGTCGTCACTAGCAGCGGAAATCCACACGCTGAACCCTTCCCGAGCAGCACAGGGGCCTATCCTTTCTGCGACTAAGTCCCCACTGGGGCCAAAATCATCGCTAAAGCATGTAACGTGGAAAATACAACGTCCAGCTTGGTCGAAAACACTCATGTCACAGCCTTGTTCACGCTGGCCGCTTCCGTACCCATACCAGTCCGGGTTATAATCCAGCACCCAATTGGAATAACTGCCCGGCATGTTCACCGAATATTGTTCGCCACCACCGCATATAGGAGTCTGCTCCTCCTCTTCATCGATTTGTGGACTCTGCGCTGCTTCTTCCTCGTGCACGTCTTCACTTTTTTGGGATGAGTCCTCGCCTGAATCCTGCGTGCCCGCCAAAGACCGCTGGGCATCGTGTGACTGAGGTGCCCCCAATTCGTTGTTCACGTTTTGAGCGCACCCGCATAACAAGATGGCCGATAACAAACAAGCTATTGCGCAGAAAGCTGCAAGCATGCGCATATGGTTCTTGGGCTTCAAATCAGCTCACCCTCAGCGCTAGAAATAAGCGATTTCACGAGCAGCACATCCGAAGCCACGCGCATCTGGATACACTTCCATAACCCCAATCACTATCGAACTCGCATTAACGGGTTTTGGGAAAGTTAGGACTCTCGCGTCAAACTCATTTTCTGTAAAGCTATATGTCCCGACATATTCAGAGTCGGCATATACCTCCAAAGTCTTTATGCGAGTCCAATCTCGGTCAACAGTGCTCCCGCCATATGTGCTCGCCCCATTCCACACCACAAGGCCACGTACTGTCTGTCTACCGCTCAAGGGCAGTTTGACCAAGCCTCCACTTCCCGTTCCGTCGCCTCCGTAAATCCAGTGGTTATTATTTAAGCTTCTATCGACGAGCCACCGTTCGGGCCATTGATGCCTTTGCTTTTTGTAGTCATATGCGAGTGCTGTTTCGAATGCCTTGGTCGAGCCAAGGCTCGCCCTGTTTGTATCATAGGTAGTTGGAATGACCGCCCCCATGCCAGCGGAGGCGACATCAGCTCCATACCAGCCGATACCCTCGTCATGCCAACCAATCGAGACAAGGGAGTCATGCTCGCCGCGACTCGTCGTGTAATTATGCGACCCGGAGTTGTTAGTTGCGGCATTTGGATTCACGTTAGGATTGAACTGACGATACAGAGTGACGCCCTTTGCATCGTCGGAATACCAGCCGACGCCCTCATCGTTCCAACCCGCCCTGACAAGTTCGTCTCGCTCGTAGGCCGAGGTCGTGTAATGGTGATCAGTTCCCGAATACAATCGGTAAACCGGAGTAGATGAAGACGTTGGCGCACACCATCCTCGTCCCTCATATTTCCACCCTTCGCACTGAGCATTTGCCCTTTCCTCGATACTCGCGGTATAGAAGTGCTCACCTGAGTTGGGATTGTAAAGGCGGTGCATGAACTGATAATCCGCGGCATGAGCCGATGGCATCGGAGCGAGTACAAGCAGCACTCCGAGAGCGGCCGTCAAAACGGCGGCGACCAGTATAGAGTTCAGGGGGAGTTTCTTTGTAATTTGTGCTTCCATTAGCAGCTCCTCTTGTCTTCTCGATAATCCGGGCGGCGACGCTTGCTCCTACCCCACGCCGTACCAGCCGACGCCCTCGTCTTGCCACCCATAGGAGAGCAGGATGTCGCGCTCGCCCGCATCGGTGGTGTAGTGGTGGTTGTTGGCGTAGGCGTTGGGGTTGTAGACGCGGTAGACGGGCGTGTCGCCGCTGGTGTACCAGCCAATGCCTTCGTAGTTCCATCCCACCGAGATGAGCATGTCACGCTCTTCCTCGCTGGTGGTGTAATGATGTTCGCCTGCGTAGGGATTATAGAGACGAAAGACCGCATCGCCCGACGTGGGCGCGGTCCAACCCTGACCCTCATCACCCCAGGTCAAAGAAATCAGATGGTCGCGCTCCTCGGTGCTCGCCGTATAGAAGTGCTCGCCCGAATTGGGGTTATAAAGACGATACATGGCCTGGCTTTTCACCGAGTCGGGCGTTGGTTTCGGCGTCGGTGTTGGAGTGGGGGCAGGCTTGCTCGGTGTTGGGGTCGGCGTGGGCGTAGAATTGGCCGCTGCTGCAATCTTGAAGCTTGTCGACTTGCTCTTCTTGGAACTGCCGGTAAGCGATGCTGTCACGGTCGCTGTACCGGGATTCACGTTATTGGCATATGAAAGAGTGTAGTCGGTATTGGGGATGAGCGTCTCGCGCACCATGATGTTGTTCCACTGGGTGGCGCATCCCTTACATGAGCCGAAAATGCCCGCGTAAAAGAGAAGCTCTCCACTTTGCGAAGCGGTAAATGTAATGGCTTGCTTATTCGGGCTGATATTGAGGCGCTTCTCATCGGAAGCTTTTGCCGCTCCGAAGTCGTAAACTAGCATAGATGCCTGGACATGACCCCCGGCCAAACGCTGCAAGCCCCCCACTTCGACGGTGTAGGTTTTACCTTTCGTAATCCAGCAAGTCTCAATCCAGTCATACTGGGAGCTCGCGGCACCGTTTGCCGGCGCGCGGAGCGTGCTTTTCTGGTAGATGATGCGCTGCACTGTAGGAACCGGCGTGATTGCAGAGCCAGTTTGAACGTAGCTTGAATTTAGTCCCGAAAGAGAAAGGATATCCCCCTCTACCTGATTATCTACATCGCCGTTCCATAGCTGGAATTTCTGCGCCGCGGAATAGTTGCCTACGTAGGTGGTAATCTTCGAGCCATTAGCTATAGTTCCGCCATATATGTCCATGTATAGGTTGTTGGTTTTGCTGCGAAATGAGTATGAGCCGTCAGTATTAATCTCGACGTACCAGCGCTGGGCCGCTGAGTTATTGACTTCCCACTGCTGCACATTGGTATGGTTGAATTTGCCGCCGTTGTAGACGTCAACAGCCTTGCCTGTTTTTTCATTCGTTATCTTGTAGGTTCCGTCATCGTACTTCGTGAAACGAAATTTCTGGTTGGCGGCTGCGGGCTTGTAATAGCGCCAGATCTGTATTTGGGTCCCATTGCTGGAGGATCCATCCTGGAGATCAATAGTAAATGCCGTATTTGCTGCACTGCGAATGGTATAGACACCATCGGGAATGGTTGTCACCGTACCGGTGTAGACGGGCGTGGGAGGCTTGGAGATGGGGGGAGGAGGCGTGACATAATTTGGGGATGCATAGCCAATAATGTAGGCCCACCCATTGCCCTGCTTACTCACGCCCGCGGTCCTATTACTGAAGCTGCTCACAATACCGTTGTATGTATTGCCTTCTTTTGTGTAGACCCGCTTTCCCGACACGCCAGTTACGACTCCGACATGCTGCGCACCTCCGCTTGAGCTACTCCAGTTGTAAAAAACCAAATCGCCAGCTTTCGGCGTATAAGTATACGAATGCCAGCGTCCTTGATTTTTAAACCAGTTAACCATATTGGCGCAGCCATCATAATGAGGTATCACATTAGATGAGACGCCAGCCCATTCAGCACACTTCCAAACAAAGCGTGCACACCAATTTGAGCTTAGGCCATACTTACTTCCTCCTGTGCCATTAGGCTGAGAATTCACAACCGAAAGGAATTCTGATTGATAGCCGCTTGCTTGCGCTGCAAGAGGCGCATCCGCATCGTCTGCCTGCGCAACTACCGGAGCATCCGCATCGTCTGATTGAGCCACCAGCGGCGCGTCTGCGTCATCCGCTAATGGAGCCACAGCTTCCTCATCACTCGTCACATCAAATGCTTCGGATATGGGTTGCGAATCGCCAACATCTCCAGCGGCTTCATCCGGAACGGCGAACGCCAATCCGGGACACAATCCCACTACCAGAACCACCGACATGAGGACCGGCAGCATCTTTCTTGCAACTCGCATCTCTCCACCTCCGCGATCAGGCACATCGCTGTCGTTCTCATCTGTTTGCCTAAACGACAACGCGAATGTGAAGACTACTTCAGATTGCTTGGCGTGGGGGGGGGGGGGGGGGGGGGGGGGGGGGGGGGGGGGGGGGGGGGGGGGG
>CAOKAE010000009.1 GCA_948466335.1 uncultured Coriobacteriia bacterium
TGGGCCGGGCGCTTCACCCTGTTTCACGCGGCTGGCCGCACGCCGGCGGGCCGTGTGTCCGGGGGTCAGGCCCCGTGGCACAGGGGGCGTGTGCCACGGTGCCTGACCCCCTGACACATTTGCTACACTCGCTATGCGGAAAGGCGGTATATGCAGGCGCGCAGAATACATCTCAACGGTATCGTGCAGGGCGTGGGCTTCAGGCCTCACGTCGCGCGTTGCGCGCGTATGCTTGGCTGCACGGGATGGGTGCTCAACGATACGCACGGCGTCGAGATTCAGGTGCAGCACGAGGACGCAACCGTGCTGGATGCGTTCGAGGATGTGCTTGTCGAGGATGCGCCCGCAGCTGCTCGCATCTTGAGTTGTCTGTCGCAGGCGAGCACATACGAGGAGCTGGAAGACTTCACCATCCGGGCATCGGCCCGTGACGAGCATGCGAGCACGCTCGTGAGCCCCGATCTTGCCACCTGTGACGCCTGCGTAGACGAGCTCTTCGACCCGAGCAACCGCCGCTACCATTACCCGTTCATCAACTGCACGAACTGCGGTCCGCGCTTCACCATCATCGAGGAGCTTCCCTATGACCGGCCCACGACCTCGATGGGCATGTTCGCCATGTGTCCACAGTGCGCCGCCGAATATGCGGATGAGGTTGACCGGCGCTACCACGCCCAACCCGACGCCTGCTTCGAATGCGGACCACGGCTCTGGTGGGCAGAGGATACCGAGATGAGGGGGGCATCCCCTCTCATCGAGACCGCTTTGACTCCTCGCGGGGATGCCCCACTCATCTCAGGAGAGATTTTAAAGAAATGTTCTTTCGACGCCAACGGGGCCTTGCTCCTCAGTCAACAGCACCTGACATGTGATGAGTCGGATGCACTCATCGCTCATGCCTGTGAACGCCTGAAAGCGGGCGATGTGCTCGCAATCAAGGGATTGGGCGGTTGGCACCTGGCCTGCGATGCATGCAACGAAGAGGCCGTCGAACACCTGCGCACGCGCAAACGTCGTCCGAGCAAGCCGCTTGCCGTCATGGTGCGCGATGTCGACATGGCACGCACGTACGCCCACGTGTCCGATGACGAAGCCGCCTTGCTCGAGAGTTCAGCGCGCCCCATCGTGCTGCTCGAGCGCACGAACACCTCCCCCATCGCTACAAACGTCGCAGGTGAGCTACCTGAAATCGGCCTCATGCTCCCGGCGACTCCGCTGCAGCACCTGCTCATGCACGAGCTCAACTGTCCCCTCGTGATGACGAGCGGCAACCGTAGCGGCGAGCCCATCGTCGCAACTGATGCCGAGGCGCTCGACGCGCTCGGGCATATCGCCGATGGCTTCCTCGGCAACAATCGCGCCATCGTCGCACGATACGATGACTCCGTCGCACGCATCGATGATACCGGCGCAGTACAGATGGTACGCCGTGCGCGCGGCTACGCACCCGCGCCATTGCTCGTCGAACGCAGCGAAGGCCCTGTCATCTTCGCCGCCGGCCCCGAGCAGAAAGCCACCTTCACGTTCCTCAAGGACGAACACGCCTACGTCTCGCAGCACCTTGGCGATCTCGAGCACCTGGGTGCCATGCGTGCCTGGGAGGAGGCGCGAGCACGCTACGAACGGCTCTTCGATGCACGCACGCAAATCATCGCCTGCGACATGCACCCGGAATACCTCGCGAGCAAATGGGCACGTGCCTATGCAGCCGAGCACGATTTGCCGCTCATCGAGGTACAGCATCACCATGCGCACATCGCCTCGGTGATCGGCGAAAACGATCTGCAAGGCCCTGTCATCGGCATCGCACTCGACGGCACGGGCTACGGCACGGACGCAACGATCTGGGGCGGCGAGATCCTCATCGCATCACGCACGGAGTTCGAGCGCTTCTGGCACTTGCCGAGCTTCGTGCTTCCCGGAGGCGCTGCCGCCATTCTCAACCCCGAGCGCACCGCATATGCCGTGCTCAAGGCATACGGCGAGCTTGACGACCCGTTCTTCGGCCAGCTCTCGCTCGATAACCCGCAATTCACCGGCTTCCTCGAACGCCTCGAGAATCGCGAACTGCTCGACCAGATGATTGACAAGGGCATCAACACGCCGGCGTGCTCGTCCGCCGGGCGCCTCTTCGATGGCGTGAGCGCGCTTCTCGGCATATGCACGCAGCCCGGATACGACGGCGAGGCAGCCTGCCTGCTCGAAGCCGCCGCCTGTCGCGAGGACTCGGGCACTCGCCCACTCACGGCACGGGCGTTTCATGAGGGCCTCACAGACGCTATTATCGAGCAAGCAGTACGGGCGCGAAGCGAGACGGGAATTAAGGGCGTCGCCTTGGGCGGCGGATGCATGGTAAACCGCATCCTTTTCTCCCGCTTGCGAGAGCGATTGGTCGACCGGGGCTTTGCGGTCCACGTCAATCGCGAGCTTCCGCCCAATGACGGATGTATCTCGTACGGACAGGCCATCGTCGCCCGTGCGCGTTTGGAGGAATAGATATGTGCTTGGCAATTCCCGCCCAGGTCACGGAGCTCGACGAGAAGCTCATGATGGGCACGGTCGACATCATGGGCGTCACGCGCGAGGTGGCGCTTGACCTCGTCCCCAAGGTCAAGGTCAATGATTGGGTGCTCGTGCATGCTGGCTACGGCATTGAGATTATCGACGAGCAGTTCGCCAACGAGACCCTCGAGCTCATCAGGCAGTTCCCCGATCTTATCGACGAAGAACATCCCGGCATGGGCGAAGGTGTCGCCTGATGCTCGACCTTTCCGGATTTCGCGACCCCAAGCTCGGTCAGGAGCTCATAGGCGTCATCGAGGAAATCGCCCCAGCGGCCCTCGAACGTCGCGGCGGCCACATCAGGCTCATGGAGGTGTGCGGCACCCATACCGTCGCCTTGGCACGCGCCGGCATCAGAAGCATCCTGCCAGACGGCATCAAGCTCGTGAGCGGGCCGGGTTGCCCCGTGTGCGTGACGGCAAACGAGGATATTGACACCGTCATCGCGCTCTCGCGTCTCGACAACGTCATCATCACGACCTTCGGCGACATGACGCGCGTACCCGGCTCGACCTCGTCACTCAACGAGGAGAAGGCCGCAGGGCGCGACATACGCATCGTATACTCGCCGCTCGACGGCTTGCGCTGCGCCCAGGAAAACCCCGACCGCGAGGTCATCTTCGTGGGTGTGGGCTTCGAGACGACCACTCCGCTCATTGCCTCGACCATCAAACGTGCCAAGGCAGCGGGTGTCGACAACTTCAGCGTGTTTGCCGCGCACAAGACCGTCCCGCACACCCTCGAGGCACTGGTGAACGATCCCGAGGTCGCCATCGATGCGCTCATCCTGCCGGGCCATGTCTCGACCATCATCGGACGCACGCCCTACGAATTTTTGGCGCAGCGCTACGGCATCCCCGGTTGCATCATGGGCTTCGAACCCATCGACCTGCTGAGCGGCATCGCGATCTTGCTGCGCATGCTCGCACACGACGATGCCCAAATCGTGAACGATTATCGACGCGGCGTCATGGACGAGGGAAACGTCGACGCGCAAAACACGATAGCCGAAGCCTTCGAGCCGTGCGACGCCACCTGGCGCGGGCTCGGACTCATACCCGATTCCGGATACAAGCTGCGCGACGAATACGCGGCTTTCGATGCGCTCGCAAAGTTCTCGCCCGTCATCGAGCCGACCATCGAGCCCAAGGGCTGCCGTTGCGGCGACGTGCTGCGCGGCGTCATGGATCCGAGCGAGTGCCCGCTCTTTGCGCGCGTATGCAGCCCGGAGCACCCCATCGGACCGTGCATGGTCTCGAGTGAGGGCTCCTGCGCTGCCTTCTACAAGTATCTGCGCTAGCTACGAACTTCGCCGCCGGTCGCCTTCATGACCTTGGCGACGATGCGCTCGTGGGCCTTGTCGACTTCCTCGCTCGTCAAGGTGCGGTCACTCGCGCGATAGGTGATGCGGAACGCCATGGACTTCTTCCCCACACCCACGCGCTCGTCATCGCGATACACGTCGAAGAGACGCACGGACTCGAAGGGGCCCTTCTTGCCCGCGCTCGTGATGCACTGCTCGATGCGCTCGGCCGTCACGTCCTCGGCGACGACGATGGCGAGGTCGACCTCGATGCCAGGGTACACGGGCACGTCAACGTAGGGGCGCATGTCACCGGTCACGCCGAGCAGCTGATGGACGTCGAACTCGAATGCGGCGACGCTTCCTTCCACGTCAAATGCCTGGCAGACAAGCGGATGAATCTCGCCGACCCAGCCAAGCACGCGACCTCCGGCAATCACGCTTGCGGCGCGACCCGGCGTCAACCACGGCGCCTCATCCGCATCGAGCGCCTTGAACTGGAGCTTCTGGACGCAGAGCTCGCGCATGAGGTTATCGACGATGCCCTTGGCGTCGAAGAAGTCGATGGCCTGCGCCTTCTGGTTCCAGCCCGGCAGTGTAAACGAGCCGGCGAGCACGCCGGCGAGCATCGTGCGTTCCTTGGGGGACTTGCGACCCTCGGCTGCACCGAAGACGACGCCACGCTCGAAGAGCTGCACGTCGAAAACGCCACGGCTCTGGTTGTAGGCGACGCTGCGCAGCAGACCGGGGATGATGCTGCGGCGCAGGACGGATTGTTCGCCGCTCATCGGGTTGATGAGCTCGACGGCCTCGCCACGGCCCTCCGCGGGCATGCGCGCGGCATCCATATCGCCCGCGGGAACGAGCGAGTAGGTCATCGTCTCGTTCATGCCGCAGGCGCGCAACGTCTGGGCCATGAGCTCGATGCGCTGCTGGTCAATCGTGCGGCCACCGGCATGGGCGCCACCGGGAAGCGTCGAGGGGATGCGGTCCATGCCGTAGATGCGCAGGACCTCCTCGTACAGGTCAATCTCGCGCGTGAGATCGGGACGGAAGGTCGGGGCGATGACCTCGACCTGCGTATCGCCGGGCTTTCCCTCGACATCGCAACCCAGGTCGGTGAGGATGCGGAACTGCTCCTCGTCGGTGATGTCGGCGCCGATGTGGGCACGCAGGCGGTCAGGGCGCAGCGTGAGCTTGGCACGCTCGGTGCGAATGGGATACTCGTCGACCACCTCGAGGCATACGGTGCCACCGGCAACCTCGGCAATGAGCGCGGCGGCAATGGCCGAGTACTCGTCGCAGGTGCTCGCATCCACGCCACGCTCGTAACGGATGGACGCTTCGCTCACGAGCGAGAGGTTACGCGAGGTGCGGCTCGTATGGGCCGTCGAGAAGGTCGCGCTCTCGAGGAGCACGTCGGTCGTCGTATCCGTGACCTCGCTGTCGAGACCACCCATGACACCGGCAAGGGCAACGGGATTCTCGCCATCGGTGATGAGCGCCATATCGCTCGTGAGCGTACGCTCCTCGCCGTCAAGCGTCGTGAACTTCTCGCCATCGCGTGCGGCGCGCACGCCCACGTGATGCTTGCCGTCCGTGCCCTTGGGGAAGGCCCGCAGGTCGAAGGTGTGCAGGGGCTGGCCCAGCTCGAAGAGGATGTAGTTGCTGATGTCGACGACGTTGTTGATGGGACGGGCACCCAGGGCCGTAATGCGCTCGACGAGCCACTGCGGCGAGGGGCCAATCTTCACGTCGCGGATGATGCGGGCGGTGTAGCGCGGGCAGAGCTCCGGGTCGTCAATCTCGACCGAGACGAGGTCGCGCACGTCCTCGGCATTCGTGGGACCGGGCACGTCGCAGGGCGGGTCGTAGTGCCACGGCACGTGATACATCGCGCCAACCTCGCGGGCAAAGCCCTTCATCGAGAGGCAATCGGGACGGTTCGGGGTAATCTCGAGGTCGAGCACCGTATCGGTGAGCCCACGCCAGGCGGCGAAGGACTCGCCCAGGGGCGCATCCTCGGGAAGCTCCATGATGCCGTCGTGACTGCTGCCCAAGTTGAGCTCGCGCTCCGAACAGATCATGCCGCAGCTCTCGACACCGCGCAGCTTCGACTTCTTGATCTTGAAGTCCCCGGGCAGGACCGTGCCGATGGTGGCAACGGCGACCTTGAGGCCGGCGCGCACGTTGGGAGCGCCGCACACGATTTGCGTGGGCTCTTCCCCATCGCCGAAGTCGACGGTCGTGACATGCATGTGATCGCTATCGGGATGCGGGTCACAGGTCTTGACGAGGCCGATCCTCACGCCCTCGAGATTGGCACCGAGCTTCTCGACGCCCTCGACGCCGGTTCCGGTGAGGTCGAGGCGATCGCAGAAGTCCTGCAGGGTATCGGGCACCTTGACCATCGTGTCAAGCCATTTCAATGAAACGAGCATGGTAATTTCCTATCTCAACGAATCGCGTAACGGGTGTTGGTTAGAACTGGCGCAGGAAGCGCATGTCGCCTTCGAGGAGCATGCGCAAGTCGGGCACGTCGTACTTGAGGCAGGCAAGGCGCTCGACGCCCACGCCGAAGGCAAAGCCCGTGTAGACCTCGGGGTCGATGCCAACATTCTCGAAAACGTTGGGGTCGACCATGCCGCAGCCCAGAATCTCGACCCAGCCCGTGTGCTTGCAGAAGCGACAGCCCTCGCCACCGCAGATACCGCAGGAAACGTCAGCTTCGGCAGAGGGCTCGGTAAAGGGGAAGAAGTGCGCGCGGAAGCGCGTCTTGCGCTCCTCGCCGAAGAACGCCTTGATGAAGTAGTCGAGCGTGCCCTTGAGGTCGCCGAAAGTGATGCCCTTGTCAACGACGAGGCCCTCGATCTGGTGGAATTGCGGCAGGTGCGAGGGGTCGGCAACATCGTGGCGATATACCTTGCCCGGGCTGATCATGTAGATGGGAGGTTTCTTCTCCTCCATGACATGCACCTGCGTGCCGGAGGTCTGCGTGCGCAGCAGCACGTCACTCTCACCGCGGACATTGCTCACCTCGCCAGAGCGGTCGACGATGTAGAAGGTGTCCTGCATGGAGCGACTCGGATGGTCCTTGGGGGCGTTGAGCGCCGTGAAGTTGTACCAGTCGGTCTCGATCTCGCGACCGCCCTCGACCTCGTAGCCGATGCCGGCGAAGATATCGGTGCATTCGCGAATGATTCGATTGATAAGATGCTCGCTGCCAATGGGCATGGCGCGGCCGGGCAGCGTGATGTCGACGGCACTTGCCTCGAGCTGTGCGGCAAGCTCCGCACCCTTGAGCTCGGCCTTCTTCTCCTCGAGCGCACCTTCGATGACGTCACGCACCTCGTTGGAAAGCTTGCCGACGACGGGGCGCTCTTCTGCCGGCACGTCACGCATGCCACGCAGCACCGCGGTGAGCGTTCCCTTCTTGCCGAGCACGCCGATGCGCACCTCTTCGAGCGCATCACTCGTCGCTGCCTGCGCAATCGCGGCAAGCGTCTCGTCGCGCAAGGCTTCCAGCTCTTCTTTCAACGCCATTTCCCTGTCCTTTCGACCAATCGTCCACACGACGTGAGGGCAATAAAAAACGCCCCCGCATGACATGCGAGGACGGATCAAGATAACCCGCGGTACCACCTCGGTTGGCTGCAAAAAGCAACCCGCTCGTTTCGCCCTGTATCGGGAGCACCCGGCTCGTCTAATGGGCATGGTAGCCGTTCAACGGGCAGCTCCGGAGTGAATTCGCATGCACCTGACGCATCGCGCCCTTCCAGCACATCGGGCGCGTCTCTGGCGTTCCGCCTCATGAAGCCATGCGACTGTCTCCATCAACGCAGTGACGCGAAGTATAGCACTTGTGGGAAGCTTGTGAAGAAGCATCAATGACCGATAGGCGAACAGGAGGTGTTTTGAGCCATTATCAATATCTGGGATATAGTCCTGAGCGACTCTACAAGATGTGGGAACAAGACCTTTCATCACAGGGTCTACACAAAACGGCATAAAAAGCAACAAGAGAGTTAAAAAGATGTGGCGAGAATGCGAATTTGCCCCATTTTGAACAGGAAGCGCGTATATTGCTTGTCAGCGGGAAGGTCTCCCCAACTTACCCGCCTGATTCGTCAAATCAAGTAATTTGACTCGGCACACGAATCAGTCGCGACGCTTAGTCGCATCCCTCCTTGTGAGGACCCGCCTTCTCCTCTCATCCATTCAGGCGGGTCCTCTTCTTTTTGTCCAAAAACAGTTCATGGAAATAAAAAGACCCGCTTAAGCGGGTCTCGTTTTTGTCTGGTGTCGGAGGGGGGACTTGAACCCCCACGTCCGTAAAGTGGACACTAGCACCTCAAGCTAGCGCGTCTGCCATTCCGCCACTCCGACTTTTCAAATAGCCCCGATGATTATCGAACCGACCCCGTGGGGAAGGAAATCATCAGGAGAAGCAAGGATACCATGAACACGACCGCAAAGATGACCGTCATTCGGTCAAGGTTGCGCTCGACGATACTCGATCCGGTGTCGGTGCCGTAAATGCTGCCGGCGATGACCTCGGAGACGCCCGTACCCTTGCCAGAGTGCATGAGCACGAAAATGACGAGCCCGATTGCCGAAATCGCCCAGAGAACCAGGACGATGTACATAAACGGCGCCGAGTGCATCACATTGAGTATCGCGTCCACGAAATGCCTTTCCTTCTAAACGTCCGTGACGCGCATTGCACATCACAGGTTAGTCATTCTAACAGTTCCTACTCGCGGGTCAACAGTGAATTTCCCGTCCATTGCCCGGGCTTTTCCAGCCCCAGCAGGTCGATGAGCGTGGGAGCGACGTCGGCTAGACGGGCGTCGGCCCTATCGGAAAGGCCGAGCGTCTTGTCACCGGAGACGAGAACAAGGGGCACGCGCGCCGTCGTGTGGGCCGTGAACGGACTTTCTCCGTCATCGGCAAGCATCTTGTCGGCATTGCCATGGTCGGCCGTGATGAGCGCTGCGCCACCCTTGGCGAGAATCGCCTCGACCACATGGGACAGACCGTGGTCAACGGCCTCGACTGCAGCCGTGGCGGCTTCGATCACGCCCGTATGCCCCACCATGTCGCAATTGGCGTAGTTGACGATGTAGACGTCGGCCGCATCATCGTTGATGGCGGCTTCGAGCGCCTCGGTGACGAGCGGTTCTGACATCTCGGGCTGCAGGTCGTAGGTCGCGACCTTGGGACTGGCGATGAGCTTGCGCTCCTCGCCCTCCTTGGGCTGCTCGACGCCGCCGTTGAAGAAGAATGTGACGTGCGCGTACTTCTCGGTCTCGGCGATGTGGAACTGGCGCAAGCCCTGCGCGGCGAGCAAGTCGGCCAGGGTGTTTTCCGGAAAGACCTTGGGAAAGGCGATGGGCGCATCGATGGTCGGATCGTACTCGGTCAGGCAGACGAAGTTGACGTCCGGCACGTTGGGTCGCACGAAGCCATCAAAGTCCTTGTCCACGAAGGCGCGCGTGAGCTCGCGGGCGCGATCGGGACGGAAGTTGAAGAAGATGATGGTGTCACCATCGTTCACGCCACGATGGTTGAGCACCGTCGGGATGACGAACTCGTCGGTGATGTCCGCCTTGTACGATGCCTCGACGGCACCCACGGGACGATTGCGCGCAAAGCCCTTGCCCGCGCCGATGGCGATGGCGTTCCAGGCCTGCTGGACGCGGTCCCAGCGCTTGTCGCGGTCCATCGCGTAGTAGCGACCCGAAATGGTCGCGATTTCCGCGCTCGCGCCCTCGTAGTCGTTGAAGATGTGATCGCAGTAATCGACGATGCGCTGGACGAAGCCCGCGCCGCTCTTGGGATCGACGTCGCGACCATCCAGAAACGCGTGGATGCGGATGTCACGGCTGCCGCGCTTCGCTGCCATCTCGATAAGCGCCTCGAGATGCTCGATGTTGCTATGCACGCCCCCATCGGAGAGCAATCCCATGAGGTGAACGGGATGCCCCGTGCCGATGGCCGCGTCCATGGCCTCGATGAGGACCTCGTTCTCCTCGATGCTGCCGTTCTCGCAGGCGTCGTTGATGCGCGTGAGCTCCTGGTGGATGACGCGGCCGGCCCCCATGTTGAGATGCCCGACCTCGGAATTGCCCATCTGCCCATCGGGAAGGCCGACGTCACGCCCTGACGCGCCGAGCGTCGTGCGGGGACGATGGGCCCACAGCTCGTCGAAATAGGGCTTGTGCGCAAGAGAGATGGCATTTCCCGGGCCGTCCTCGGCCAACCCGAAGCCATCCATGATTACCAACAGAACCGGTTTCATATCCCATACGCTCCTCTATGCGAGTCGGGGCAATCGCAGATTGCCCCGACAAACAATCATCTTGTGTTGCGTAGTCTACTTGGCCTTGAGCGCCATTTCGACGAGAGCGGAAAACGCTTTGGCATCAAGCGAGGCTCCGCCGATGAGACCGCCGTCGACATCGGACTGCGGCAAGAAGAGCTCGGCGTTGCCCGTGTTCATCGAACCGCCGTAGAGAACGCGCATCTTCCCGGCCGCGTCCGAACCCACAAGGTCGGCGACGACGGAGCGAATGTGCGCACATGCTTCCTGCGCCTGTTCCGGCGTGGCGGCGCGCCCGGTGCCAATGGCCCAAATGGGCTCGTAGGCGATGACGGAACGGGCGACGTCCTCTTCGTTTACGCCCGCCCAGCCCAGGCGGACCTGCTCGGCGATAAAGTCGAGCGTCTCGCCCGCATCACGCACCTCCATGCTCTCGCCACAGCACATGATAGGACGAATGCCCTGGGCAAGCAGTGCCTTGACCTTCTTGTTGACCATCTCGTCAGTCTCGCCAAAGTACTCGCGGCGCTCGGAATGCCCCACGATGCAGTATTCGCAGGTGAGCTCCTTGAGCATCGAGACCGAGATGGCACCCGTGTAGGCACCGTCCGGCTCCCAGTACACGTCCTGCGCACCGAGCTTGATGCTCGAGTGGTCGAACGCCAGGACGTTGAAGACCGATTTGAGGTCGGTGAACGGCGGGCAGATGACGACCTCGACCGCCTCCCACGCCTTGTCGGACTCGAACGAAATCTGCTGCGAAAGCGTCACGGCCTCGACCGTGGTCTTGTTCATCTTCCAATTACCCGCGATCATGGGCGTGCGAGTGCCATCTTGTTGCGTCGAACCAAACATGAGCCGTACCTCCCCTTCTTCGCCTACGCCTCTTTGTCCATCAGCGCCGCGACTCCCGGAAGCTCCTTGCCCTCGAGCAGGCGCATAGATGCACCTCCGCCGGTCGAGATGAACGTGACCTGATCCGCCAGGTCAAACTTCTTGATGGCTGCGACCGAATCGCCGCCGCCGATGATGCTCGTCGCGTCGGATGCCGCCACGGCCTCGGCAACGCAGCGGGTTCCCAGCTCGAAGGAGGGGAACTCGAAAACGCCCATGGGGCCGTTCCAGAAGACGGTACCTGCCTCGCGGATGACCTCACGGTACATCCCGCCGGTCTTGGGGCCGATGTCGAGACCCATCATGTCATCGGGAATGGCGTCGACGTCGACGGCCTCGGTATAGGCGAGGTCGGAGAACTGGTCGGCCATCTTGACGTCGACGGGAATGACGAGGTTGACGCCCTTTTCCTTGGCGGTCTCGAGCATGTCGCGGGCCGTGTCGACCATGTCGGCTTCCATCTT
The DNA here is from genome assembly GCA_948466335.1 of uncultured Coriobacteriia bacterium. Taxonomy (GTDB): domain Bacteria; phylum Actinomycetota; class Coriobacteriia; order Coriobacteriales; family QAMH01; genus QAMH01. The sequence continues at coordinate 11,546 of CAOKAE010000009.1, forward strand.
GGACTTGCCCACCGAGTGGCCTTGGGCCGCGAGGAAGGTGAACATCATGGCACCACCGATGAGAATGGTGTCGGCGATGTCCATGAGATTGCTGATGATGCCGATCTTGTCCGAGACCTTCGATCCGCCCAGAATGGCGACGAAGGGACGGCTCGGGTTCTCGAGCATCGTGGTGAGCGTCTCGACTTCCTTGGCGAGCAGCAGCCCGCTCACGGCGGGAACGAACTCGGGAACGCCACTGATGGAGGCATGGGCGCGATGGGCCGTGCCAAACGCATCGTTGACGTAGATATCGCACAGCGACGCGAGTCGATGCACGAACTGCAAGTCGCATGACTTTTCGCCATCGTCGAAGCGCAGGTTCTCGAGCATCATGATCTGCCCGTCCTTGAGCGCGAGCGATGCCGAGAGCGCGTCCTCGCCGGCGATCTTCTCGCCGCCGATCACGGAGACGGGACGGCCGAGCAGCTGGATGAGCCTCATGGCGACGGGCATCATCGAGAACTGGCTCTCGAACTGGCTGCCGCCCTTGGGGCGGCCCAGATGGCTTGCGATGATGACGCGGGCATCATGATCGAGGAGATAGCGGATGGTCGGCAGCGCCTCGCGAATGCGCGTGTCGTCCACGACCGTGCCCTCGTACAGCGGACAGTTGAAGTCCACGCGCACGAGCACGCGCTTGTGAGCTACGTCGACGTCCTTGATGGTCTTCTTGGAGTGCATGCTTCTCCCCTATTCCTCGAGATGTATCCGCAAATTTGAATTCGCTACTCGTCCTGCGACGTATCCCCGGTGTCCGACTCCTGAGCCACCTCGACGATGGCATAGGGCAGCGGCTGCGGGGCCGGATTGATCTTTGGGTGCACGCTCTCGTAGAGCTCGTCAAACCACGTGCTCCACGCGGTCTTGCCGGAAATCTCCTGGCCGTCCTCCGTCGTGATGGTCGAGACCTCGTTTTGCAGCTTGAGCTGCTTGAGCTGTTCGCGAATCTCCTCGCGATACTCGTCGAGGTTCCTGTAGCCCTGCCTTTGCAGAACGCTCTCGAACACGCCTTCCATGAGCCTTGACTCAACGTAGGCCCGCTGCTGCTCGACGTAGGCGTCGATTTCCTCTTCCTCAATCGTGATCTTGCGATCCTTGATTTCCTTTTCGATGAGCTGGCTGCGGATGATCTGCTCGATGACGTACTCGCGCATCTCCTCGACCGTTCCCTCGGTCTGGTCCTCGTTGCCCTCGCCCGCCGCGGCAGCCGTCTGCGCCGCCGCCTTCTCGACCGCCGTCTGCATGGTGCCGTTCTCGCCCGTATCGTATTCGCGACCCTTGACGAACTCGGCCCAGGCCGCGTCGTCTTCCAGCTCGTAATACGTCCTCATGTTTTCGATGGTGCTGGTGACGGTGTCCTCGGTGACCGTACCACCGTCATAGGTTGCCGCTACGGGCCCGCCGCATCCAGCCAGACACGCGCAGGCGATGAGGGTCACGCCCACGGTGACGAGTGCCAGACGAACGCGCTTCAGCAAGGTCATGTGGTCCTCCTGATCGAGAAATCATCCGATGAGAAAGGTACCATAAAACGCATGCCTTGGCATTCGTTGCAATCCGATGCTTTCGCGCCCATGGGCCACGGCATGCGCTACACTGTGGGTGCCATGTACGACCACAGGAGGCACGATGACCGACGAGCGACCGCAACCACCCCAAGACGAGCAGGCAGCGGCCAATCCCACACCCGAGCACCACGAGCCCGAAAAGGTGGACGCTCCCGAGAATATGAGCTATGCGGAATATCTTAAGCTCACCCACCCTGATAAGAGTGACGAGCAAATCGCGAAGATGATTCGCAAGGAGAACCGCTACGTCTGGGTGGGACGCTTCCAGATACTCGGCTTCATCCTCATACTCATCGTCATCCTCGCCTTCATCTTCTGGCATTAGGAGGTAGCTTGAAGCAGCGCGTCTCGAGGAGGAACAGACGCACAGCATCAACACAGGCACGACACACACGAGACCTGGCGATTCTCGCCATCTCGCTCGTCATCTTCATCGGAGGCTCCACGAGTCTTGCAGGGGCGCTCCACAGCCAGCCCGGGCAGGCAGACGAGCCCGCACGATCACCTTCGCAACGGCATATCGACGAATCCAGCCCCTACACCGGCATCATCATGCCGGGTACGAGCACTGGAGTCTTGGACGCAGCATCTGAAACGGATGATGTGCAGGAGCTGTCGTCCACCACAGCAGACGTCCCGGGTGAGCCCGCCCTTCCCACCGCTGCCGAAGAAGAGGGCCCGGACGTGCCCCGGGAAAGCTCCCCTCCCGCAGCGGCAACACCACAATCGCCCAGGCCAACGCCTAGCGAAGACACCCGTCAAGGCTACGTCGTGCACCATACGGCATACCGCGAGCAGCCGGTCTATCGCACCGTGCACCATCAGGCATCGACAGCGCGTGAGGTCACCGTAGCGGGCAAGACGCGCGTCGAGTGGACGAGCTGCCCCGTTTGCGGGCAACGCCATGCAAGTCCCTACAACGAGCGCGTGCTTGACCACGTCACTGGCGTGCCGTGCGCCGCATGCGGCGGTGTACACGATGCCGACTATGACGAAACGGTATACGAATAGGCACTATCGCCCGAATAGGCAAAGCGTCGGGAGGCTGTCGAGCCGAGGTTAAGAGAGCGCGCCGTAAGGACCGCGAGGCGGTCCGTCGGGAAGCGACCGTCGAGGCGAGGCAACCTGTCGACGCACTCCTGAAGCTACGCGAGCGCAGCGCTGAGCGCCAAGATTGCCCGCATCAGTGCCTGCGGCGTTTGCCGGAGTTTTTGCGGGTGCCCATAGTCGACCCGCGGCGCGAGGTCGCCTTGAGACGGGCCAGGGCATCGTCTTCGTCGGTGCTCTCGACCTTGGCACGCAGACTCACCGCCTGATCGCGCAAGTGGGCGGCCGTCTCGAAGTCAAGCGCCTCGGAAGCCTCTGCCATCTGCTCTTCGAGCGAGTCAATCATGCGCAGCACCTCATCACGGCCGAGCAGCGCGATGTCATCGGCAAGCGCCTTGCTCGTCGAAATCTCCTGGGCGCTCTTGCCCTCGGAAAGCTCGTCCATGATCGAGGAGATGGCCTTGCGGATGGTCTTGGGCTCGATGCCGTGCTCTTCATTGTAGGCCATCTGGATGTGGCGTCTGCGCGCCGTCTCGTCGATGGCGATGCGCATGGAATCCGTCACGTTATCGGCATACATGATGACGCGACCGCTCACGTTACGGGCGGCGCGGCCGATGGTCTGGATGAGGCTTCGCTTGTTGCGCAGAAAGCCCTCCTTGTCCGCATCGAGAATCGCGATGAGGCTCACCTCGGGCAGGTCGAGACCCTCGCGCAAGAGGTTGATGCCCACGAGCACGTCGAAGCTGCCCATGCGCAGCTCGCGCAAGATCTCGACGCGCTCGACCGTGCCGATGTCACTGTGCAGGTAGTTTGCCTTCACGCCCTGGTCGAGCAGGAAGTCCGTGAGCTCTTCGGCCATCTTCTTGGTGAGTGTGGTCACGAGCACGCGCTCGTCGCGCGCGACGACCTCTTGAATTTCGGCAAGCAAGTCGTCGACCTGGCCCTTGGTGGGACGCAGGACAATTTCCGGGTCGAGCAGACCCGTGGGACGGATGATCTGCTCGACTGTCTGCTCGCTCACGCGTTCCTCGTAGTCGCCCGGCGTGGCCGAGATGAAGATGAACTGCGGAATGCGCTGCTCGAATTCGTCAAAGCGCAGGGGGCGGTTGTCGAGCGCGCTCGGCAGGCGAAAGCCATGCTCGACGAGGGTGATCTTGCGGCTACGGTCGCCTTCGTGCATGCCGCGCACCTGCGGCACGGTCACGTGACTCTCGTCGATGAAGGTCAGGAAGTCGCTGCCGCCGAAATAGTCGAGCAACGTATAGGGAGGCTCGCCGGCCTCGCGCCCGTCCAGATGGCGAGAGTAGTTCTCGATACCGGTGCAAAAGCCCATGGTCTCGAGCATCTCGAGATCATAGGAGGTGCGCTGCTCGAGGCGCTGCGCTTCCAGCAGCTTGCCGTTCTTCTTGAGATCGGCCAGGCGCTCGCGCAGCTCGTCGGAAACGGAGACCAGCGCCTTCTCGACACTGGGGCGGTTGGTCACGTAATGCGAAGCGGGCCAGATGGGCGTCGAGGAATAGCTCATGACCTCCTCGCCGGTGATGCGATCGACCTCGATGATTTCCTCGACCTCGTCACCGAAGAACTCGAAATGCAGCATGTTGTCCATATAGGGCGGGAACACGTCGACGCTATCGCCGCGTACCCTGAACGATCCGCGCTCGAGTTCGTAATCGTTGCGATCGTACTGCATGTCGATGAGGCGATGGATGAAATCGTCCCGGTCAAGCGGTACGTCACGATCGACGAAGACCGCCATCTCGGCGTAGTTCTCGGGCGAGCCGATACCGTAGATGCAGCTCACGGATGCGACGACGATGACGTCCTTGCGCGTGAGCAAGGCCGAGGTCGCCGCATGGCGCATTTTCTCGACTTCCTCGTTGATGGACGAGTCCTTCTCGATGTAGGTGTCGGTTTGCGGGACGTAGGCCTCGGGTTGGTAGTAGTCGTAGTAACTCACGAAGTAATTGACCGCGTTGTCGGGAAAGAACTCCCGCAGCTCGCTTGCGAGCTGGGCGGCGAGCGTCTTGTTGGGCGCAAGGACGAGCGTGGGCATCTGCAGGCGCTCGATGACCTTGGCCATCGTGAAGGTCTTGCCCGATCCCGTGACGCCCAGGAGCGTCTGGTAGCGCATGTCGTCTTTCACGCCACTCACCAGGCGCTCGACTGCCTGCGGTTGGTCACCCGAAAGCTCGTAGGGCGCCACGCATTTGAAGGGGTTTCCCTGCTCGCGCCGTCCATTGATACGTGCACTTTGCGCGCTATCCATGTCTAGCTCCCCTGTTTCTCGAGCATATCCATACGTTCGCCGTACCAGGCGTCTGCCCAGCATCCAAGCTCCTCAATCGAACATATGTTCTCACATACGGTATCGGCAATCAAGGTGCGTTCGGCATCGGTGGCCTGCACGCGCATGCGCGCCAGCACGTCCGACGCGTCCATACCCCGCGCGACGGCACGGGCCAAGCGCAGATCGCTTGGCGCCACCACGGCAATCACCTCGTCGGCAAGGCGGGCGAATTCGGGGGCTTCGGTAAGCAGCGGCACCTCGACGACGAGGATCTTCGCGTCCGTCCGGGGCACGCACTCGACGTTGAGGATGTAATTGGTGACCACTTCGGTGATGTAGGGAAACGAGATGGCGTTGAGGTCGTGCGTGGCCTGCTCGCTCGCGAAGGCCAGACGGGCCAGACGCGACGTGACGATGGCGCCATCCTCGTCGAGTATGCCGGAGCCGAACCGGTCGACGAGCTCGGAGATGAGCATGGCATTGCTGGAGATGAGCATGCGGTTTATCTCGTCGAGGTCGATGGAGACGGCTCCCCGCTCGCATAGCAACTCGACGAGTTTGGACTTGCCCGATCCAATGCCCCCCGTCACCATGACCGTATACATGTCGCTACCTCCACGGATCGGCTTCGGGCTCCTCGCAGGAGCTGCGGGCGAGCATGTCCATGTAATCCGAATACGGGTCGTATCCGTCGTCGTCCTCGTTTTCCGCACGCAGACCAGCGCGCACGGCGGCATCTTCTGCCTGCGCCCGGCGCCGCGCGGCGCGCTCGGCCGCCGCACGTCCCGCCGCCGACATATGCTCCAGGTCTACCATGGGCGACTCGATTCTCGCACGCGTCTAGCCGGCGACGATACCGCCACCTAAGACGAGGTCATCCGAATACAAAACGATGGGCTGCCCGGACCGAATGCCCCCTACGCGTTCGCTGAAGGCAACGACGACGCCTTCCTCCTTGCAAACGACCTGGGCGGGCACGGGCTTGCGGTCATAGGCGATGCGCGCGCGACACGAGCGCTTGCCCTCGGGAGGCTCGATGGAGGTCCAGCGTACGTCGCGCAACAGGCACATCTCGGCGCCCGCGACAGCGCGCGTCGCGGCGTACACGCGATGGGCCGCCACATCCTTGTACACGGCGAAAAGCTCCTCTTCGGAAAATGAGACAGATTGGTCAGACACATCTGTCTCATTTTGCAGGTCAGACCGGATGGCATAGCTGCCCAAGGGGGCATCCGGAGCAAAACGGTATTGACCCTCGTAGCCGTCAATGACGGAGTTATCGCCAAGATAGACGATGTCACCTGCGTCGCGCTCCAGACCGCCCTCGCCTTCGAGCCACGCAACGAAGCCCTCGTCATCGTAGAAGCACGGTTCGCCCTGCCCGTCGTTGACCGGTGCGATGCGCATGAGGCCGGCACGCATCGCCATGCGACGCACGACACCCTTGTGCAGGTCCTCAAGCGGAAAGACGAGACGGGCGAGCTGCTCTTGGGAAAGCGTGTAGAGCAGGAAGGTCTGGTCCTTGGACTTGTCGAGAGGCTTGCGCAGCTGATAGGGCAGCAGCTGGAAGCCCGTCGTGTCACTCGTGACGCGGGCGTAATGCCCCGTCGCGACTTGCTCGCAGCCAAGGGCATCTGCTTGTTCGAAGAGCGCGGCCATCTTGATGTCGCGCGTGCAGATGGTACAGGGATTGGGAAAGAGTCCCTGCGCGAACTGGCGGGCCGTCTCTTCCTTGACCGTTTGCGCGAATTGCTCGCGCATGTCGATCACCAGATGCTCGATACCGAGTGCCTGAGCGCAGTTTTGCGCGCGCTCGATTGCGGCAGTCCTCTGCGGACTGTCGTGAAAGCGAAGCGTGACGCCCACCACCTCGTGAGCGTCACGCTTCAAAATCCAGGCGGCAACAGACGAATCTATGCCACCACTCATACCAAGAAGAATCTTAGACAAGCTTTGCCTTTTCTACTCTTCCGTGGGCTCTTCGGTCACGACTTCCTCGGCCACGACCTCTTCGACCTCACCAGCGGGCTCATCGTCGGTCTCGGGCTTCTCGAGCTCGGCGACCTCGATCTCGACGCCCAGCGTCTCGGCGGCAGCCTTCATCGACAGCGAGATGCGGCGACGGTCCATGTCGATGTCCATGACCTTGACCTGGACGGGATCGCCAACGTTGGAGACCTGACTCGGGACGTCGACGTGACGGGATGCCATCTCGGAGATGTGCACCAGACCCTCGATGCCGTCGCCCAGCTCGACGAACGCGCCGAACGGAACGAGCTTGGTGACCGTACCCTCGACGATGGAGCCGACGGGATAGTTCTTGACGAGCGTGCGCCACGGATCCTCGGTGGTCTGCTTGAGACCGAGCGAGATGCGTTCGCGGCTCATGTCGACATCGAGAACCTCGACCTCGACCTCCTGGCCGACCTTGACGACCTCGGAGGGATGATTGACATGGCTCCAGGAGAGCTCGGAGATGTGGACCAGGCCGTCGATGCCACCCAGGTCAACGAAGGCACCGAAGTCGACGATGCTGGAAACGACGCCCTTGAGGTGCATGCCCTTGGCGAGCTTGGCCAGAACCTCGGCGCGCTCGGCCTTGCGGCCCTCTTCGAGGACGACGCGACGGGAGAGCACGACGTTGTTGCGGTTGCGGTCCATCTCGATGACGCGGGCCTCGAGCGTGGAGTGGATGTACGTGGAGAGATCCTTCACGCGGCGCAGGTCGACGAGGGACGCCGGCAGGAAGCCGCGCAGGCCGATGTCGAGAATGAGACCGCCCTTGACGACCTCGATAACCTCGCCCTCGACGTTCTCGCCGTTGTTGAACTTCTCCTCGACGGAAATCCAGGCGCGCTCGTACTCGGCACGCTTCTTGGAGAGGATGAGACGGCCGTCCTTGTCCTCCTTCTGGAGCACGAGGGCCTCAATCTGGTCGCCCAGATTGACGACCTCGGACGGATCGACATCGCGGCGAATGGAGAGCTCGCGCACGGGGATGACACCCTCGGACTTGAAGCCGATGTCGAGCAGGACCTCGTCGCGGTCGAGCTTGACGATGGTACCGGTGACCAGGTCGCCTTCCTCGAAGGGATTGATCGTGCCGTCGATGAGGGCGTTCATCTCCTCGTCGGAGATCTCGGTTGCATCGATGACGGTAGGATTCTTGATTACGCTCAAGAGGACCCCTTTCTTCGGGGCCCGCGAATAAGTCGTAGGTAACGTTATTACTCGGGGCCAACAGAAACATCACGGTGCGGCCTATTCCGCACGCAAAGACATATTGTACCTCATAACCCCTTCGTATCCATCAATAAGTTTGTAACGGACACGCGCAAACGCGTCTTGCGCCATTCTTGGAAGAACGCAAAATAGCAGTTGAAATACCCCATGCGTTTGAGGGAAAATACTTGAGTTCAAGTATATGTACGAACACGCTACTCTGCACACAGCTTAGACGAACACACGGGGAGCACACATGCGTTGCGCCAAATGCGGCTTCAGTAACATCCACGGAGCAAAGTTCTGCTCCGAATGCGGATCTCCAATGGAAATGCCCTCTGCCGGCACCCAAGCAAGGCGCAGTTCAAACCGCAAGGTCATCAAGCTTCCATCAGACATGAGCAACGAGCCGACGACGCCCATCGAGCGTCCCTGGGAAGTGCGCGTCCCCAAGCGGGAGTCCAGTAGCACAACATCAGATGGCGCCACTGGCGCGGCAGGCTCCTCCGCTTCGTCAGGCAAGGGCCCTACGCCACGTCGCAAAACAAGCGCCGCGGGAACGACGGGCAAGATTCCCGCCATCAAGCGTCCCGCAAACGAATCGGGAAAGATTCCGGTCGAAGAGCGCGCATCCTCGAATACGGGCAGGATTGCCGCCGCGGGCGTGACGGCAAGACCTGCAGCCGGCGATACCACGCCGATTCTCATCGACGATTACGTGACGGGCTCTTCGGCTGCCACAGCTGGCGGCAGCTCGGATGCGACGCATCCGACCCGGCCCCGTCGTAGCGTACGCTACGAGACGAGGAACACGCCGAGCGATGGTTCGGGTGACAAGAGAAAATTCGTCATCATCCTCATCGCGCTTCTCATCGTCTGCTGTCTCGTGGCGCTCGGCGTCTTTCTCGCGAATTCGGGCAGCAACAGCAAGACGGTGAGCTTCGATACCGACGGAGGCACGGTCATCGGCAACCAGTACATCCTCGAAGGCGGAAAACTGGAACGTCCCGCCAATCCCACGCGCCCCGGCTACACCTTTGACGGATGGTACCTCGATGCCAACTACAACGAAGAGGCCATTTTCCCCCTCGATGTCACGCAGGACATGACGCTCTACGCCAAATGGAAGCAGACGAGCAACTCGAGCACGCTTCCGGGGGCGGGCACGGCAGTCACGCCGGGCACGACGACGCCCGGCACCGACAGCACGACAAGCAACGGGGCCTCGACGGGTGGTTCCACGAGCTCCGGGTCAAGCTCGACCGGTTCTGCGACGAGCGGTAACAACTCCGGCAACGGCTCGGGTTCGTCGAGCGCAGTGCGCCCGGGCGGTTCGAGTGGCGGCACCTCGGGTGGCGGCTCGGCCAACGCCGGTGGCTCCACGGGTAGCAATACGAATGCCGGGGGCAACGGCAGCGGCAGCAACCTCAATGGCCCGGGCGTAAGCAATGGAGCCGTCAACGTCTCCATGGTCTCGGCCAACGGACGCACGCTCACGGGCACGGTCAACCTGCACGACGGCTACGTCATCCCCAACTCGAGCGAGAAGGCCTACACCGTCGACGAGCTACGCGCGCTCGGCCTCAACGACGCCGAGCTCTGCATCGCCCGCAACGAACCCTATGCGCGCCAGGGCTACAGCTTCAGGAACCCCGGCTTGCAGGCCTACTTCAACTCCCGCAGCTGGTATCACAACAACGGTTGGCGTGGCGAGCTTCCGGCGGATAGCGCTGGTTACATCACCGCGCACAACCTGTTGACACTTGCCCAGGAGACGCCGGGCGCTGCCGCCTGGCTGCGCCTACGCGTGGGATAACGAGTCGTCGTCGGCTCGCCTACGCGCGTGTCATTTCGAGCGCAGCGAACGAAGTGAGCGAAGTCGAGAAATCTCGCGGTGGCAAGTTTTTTGCAGTTGTGACCCGCCGGCGGGTCTGATTCGATATGTTTTTGCCAAATACCGGCAAAGATGTGGTGTTTCAGACCCTTTTGTGGGTCTGAACGATGTGGTTCTTGTCACCTGACATTTCAAAACGGGTCTCAACCAGGCAGTTCTTGTCACTGGACGCCATCATATGAGACAAATACCCTGTGTATTTGTCTCATATCTTCACGAAGGCGTATTCGATTTAATGGGCGATGGCCCAGTTGGGACCCGTCTGCACATCGGCGATGAGCGGCACCTTGAGCTCGACCACGTTGTCCATCACCTCGGCGACGAGTGCGGCCATCGCGTCCGCCTCGTCTGCCGGGCATTCGAAGTCGAGTTCGTCATGCACTTGCAAGACCATGTGTGCGTGCAGCCCCTCCTCGCGTCGGCGCTGGTTCACCTGGATCATCGCGAGTTTGATGATGTCGGCCGCCGACCCCTGCATGGGATGGTTCATCGCCGTGCGCTCGCCAAAATGGCGCAGGTTCACATTGGGGCTTCGCAACTCGGGGATATGGCGCTTGCGGCCGAACATAGTCGTCGCATAGCCATCCTCGTACGCTTGCGCGACGACATCGTCGAGGTATTGGCGTACCTTGGGGTATGCCGCATAGTAGCGATCGATCATCTCCTGCGCCTCGGCCATGGGTATGTGCAGGTTCTGGCCCAGGCCAAACGCCTGTTGTCCGTAAACGATGCCGAAGTTGACCGCCTTGGCGCGCGAGCGCATATCGGGCGTGACCTCGTCAACCGACACGCCGAAGACGTCGGATGCCGTATGGGCGTGGAAGTCCTCGCCGCTGAGGAACGCGTCGATGAGGCCCTCGTCTCCCGAGAGATGGGCAAGCAACCTGAGCTCGATCTGCGAATAGTCCGCGGAGAGGAACACGCCGCCTTCCGGCGCGACGAAAGCCTCCCGGATGCGGCGGCCGAGCTCGGTGCGTACGGGGATGTTCTGCAGGTTGGGATCGGAGGACGAGAGCCGGCCCGTGGTCGTGACCGTCTGGTTGAAGCTCGTGTGGATGCGTCCGTCCTCGCGGTCGACGAGCGTGGGAAGCGTGTCGAGATAGGTCGAGCGCAACTTGGTAAGCTCGCGATACTCGATAATCTTGTCTGGCAGGGGATGGTCCTCGCGCAGCTTCTCGAGCACGGCGGCGTTCGTCGACCAGCCGTTGCGATTCTTCTTCGACTTCTTCGTGTCCAGTCCAAGCACCTCGAACAGGATGTGCCCGAGCTGCTTGGGCGAATCGATGTTGAACTCCTCGCCCGCCAGGCCGATGATTTCGGAGCGCAGCGTCTCGATCTGTCCTGAAATCTCCTTGGAGATGTCCTTCAGGACGTCCGCGTCGATGGCCACGCCAAAGCGCTCCATGGAAAGCAGCACGGGCATGAGACGCATCTCGATATCGCAGTAGAGATTCCAGGAATCATCTTCCTTGAGCTTGGTGGCAAGCACGTCCACGAGGCTCTCGGCGACGGCAGCCTCGAACTGCCCGTCGCTCGGTGCGTCCTGACCCACTGGCTTGATGAGATCGAGATACTTCTCCGCGAGTTCGCTCGTCAGATAACTGCCGTTCGAATCGAGCAGGTAGGCCGCAAGGCTGCAATCGAAGAGCTGCGCGGAAAAGATCGCGTCAAGCTCATGGGCGGGATGACCGGGTGTGAACACCTTGCGCAAAAGGCGCTTGACGTCGATGCCCACAAGGGTGCCCTCGGCCAGGATGTGCCCGATGAGCGGCGCGGCCACGTCAAGCGTCGTCTCGGCAAGACCGGCCCCATCCGAAAACACGATGGTGGATTCCTGGGCGAACAGCGACTGCTCGGCGGGTTCGTCGAGCGCGACGGCCACCCTGCGACCCGCCCGTACCGCCGCCTTGACGAAGGACTCGGCGTCTTGGGCCATGTGATAGCTGAGCTTAACCTTGGGTTGTGGCATGGCCGCAGCAGTCGACGCGTCATCTCCCAGCAAGGCGAGCACCGCGCGCAGATGGCGGTTGAGGTGCAGGGCGCCGAATGCCTCGCTCACCTCCTGGGCCGAGAAGCTCGGGAAGTGCACATCGTCGAGGGAAAGCTCGACGGGCGCGTCGCGACGTATCGTGGCGACGGCACGGCTTATGCGCGCGTCTTCGGCATGCTCGCGGATGCGCTCCCCCATCTTTCCCTTGATCTCGTCTGCGTGTTCGAGTACGTCATCGAGCGAGCCCCATTCGACGAGCAGCTTGGCGGCGGTCTTCTCGCCCACGCCGGGCACGCCGGGAATGTTGTCGCTTGAATCGCCCTTGAGACCGAGGAAGTCCGGCACGAGCGCGGGCGTGATGCCATAGCGCTCGACGACCTTCTCGGGCGTGTAGATGACCACGTCGGACATGCCCTTGCGCGTGGTCACGATGCTCGTGGTGTCACTCGCGAGCTGATAGGCGTCCTTGTCACCGGTGATGAGAAAGATGCGGTCGCCGTTTTCCTCGCCCCGCGCCGCCATGGTGCCCAGGATATCGTCTCCCTCATACCCGTCCATCGCGATGCAGGGAATGTTCATTGCCTCGAGCAGACCGCGGATGATGGGAAACTGTACGGCGAGGGACTCGTCCATGGGAGGACGCTGCGCCTTGTAACCTTCGAGAAGCTTCATGCGCCAATCGGGACGATGCACGTCCCATGCGCAGACGATGGCATCGGGATGATACTCCTCGATCATCTTCAGGAGCATCTGCATGAACCCGAAGACGGCGTTGGTCGGCGTACCGTCGGGCGCGTTCATGGTCGATTGGACGGCGTGAAATGCGCGATGCAGAAGCGAGTTTCCGTCGATGACGGCAATCAGTCGATTAGACATGGCCAGCCTTTCGGGCGACAGGGGCAGATGGTGCCCCACATAGTACCGCGAACTTGGAACTTTGCGGCGCAGGTTCATGCAGTATCATGGGGCGGATGGTAAGCGAAGCCGTACATAACGTCATGGTCGCGAACAAGCGCGCCAACACCAAGCCCGAGCTCGTCGTGCGCAAGATGCTGCGCGACATGGGTTGGCCGGGATATCGCTGCGACTGGAAGAAGTGCGCGGGGCATCCGGATATCGCCTACCCCGGCAGGCGCATTGCCCTGTTCGTCCATGGCTGCTATTGGCACCAGCACGAAGGCTGCAAGTACGCAAGCAAGCCCAAGAGCAACGTGGAGTTCTGGGAGCAGAAGTTCGCACGCAACAAGGCCCGCGACAAGCGCGTCACCGAACAGCTCGAAAGCGAAGGCTGGCATGTCGTCGTCATCTGGGAATGCGAACTCAAGAAGGACCGCATCGAAGAGACCCGTCAGCGCCTCCACGACGAAATCGAATACGCCTTCGTGGAAATATGAGACAAATGCACAGAGTATTTGTCTAAGCTACGCGAGCATTTCCGTGAACGCCCAGGATACCCGCTCCGAAATTAGAGTAGGCGCATCAGAACGGGTGAGATTGGTGTGAAGCGATGGGCGTGGCGTACTTAGTTACGCGAGCCTATCGCTGAGCGTCAAGATTGCTTGCTTTGGGAAAGCGCCGTAGGCGCGTCGGAGCGAGTGCTATGGGCGTGAAGGGAAATGCGACGCGTACTAAGCTACGCGAGCATTTCCGTGAACGCCCAGAGTGCTCGCTCCGTCGCGCCTACTCCCACATGTAGCCGACGCCACGGACAGTCCTTAGATGCGCGGCGAGGTCGTTGCCAAGCTTGGAACGCACGCGTCGCACGTGCACGTCGACCGTGCGCGAGCCTCCGAAGTAGTCGAAGCCCCAGACGCGTGACAGCAGGGCATCGCGGGAATACACATGGCCCGAATGGGTCACGAGAAACGCGAGCAGCGCGTACTCGAGATAAGTGAAGTCGACGGGGCTGCCATCGACGATGACCTGATAGGTCGAGAGGTTGATGACCATGGAGTCAACCGCGATGAAATCGGAATTCGCCGTTTCCTCGCCCGGCCACAGAAGATGGCGCATGCGGATGAGCAGCTCGGCATCGGGAGACGTCGACAAGGCAAAGTCCGCACGAACGTGCGCGGGCAGGCGCAGCGTCTTGAGGGCGTCGGGTTCGACCACGAAGAGCAAGGACGCGTTCTCGGCAAGGCGCAACTTCTGCTCGAGCTCGGCGACGCCCTCATGGTGCATGTCTGCCAACGAGCAGATGACAAGGTCGGCCATGGGCAGCATGGATGCGGCAGAAGCCGCGGAGCATAGTTCGAAGTCAGCATCAAGCTCGGCCGTCAGGCGAGCCAGACGCCCGTAGGTCTGCATGCCCTCCTGTATGTACAGCACGCGCTTGCGATGCATGGTCCAGTCCTTGCCGCCCTCTAGAGAATCGGGAAGTAACGGTCGAGCTCCCATTGCGTGACCTGGGAGCGGTACGAACGCCACTCCTCCTTCTTGTTCTCGACGATGTAACGGTGCATCTCCTCGCCGAGTATCTCGCACATCAAATCGGAATGCTCGAAGAGCTCGATGGCCTCGTGCAGATCGCCCGGAAGCATATGGTAGCCGGCTGCAAGCGCCTCCGCTTCGCTCATGGTCGACAAATCCTCGGTCAAGGGTGCCTCGAGTTCGAGTTCGTCCTCGATGCCACGCAGTCCCGCACCCAGGAGCACCGCAAACACGAGATACGGATTACATGCCGGATCGGGGCTGCGATACTCGAAGCGCGCGGCGTTTGCCTTGCCGGGCTTGTAGAGCGGAACGCGCACGAGCGCATTGCGGTTGCGATTGGCCCAAGTCACGTATATCGGAGCCTCGAAACCGGGGATCAGGCGCTTGTACGAGTTCACGTACTGGTTGGTAATGAGCGTCATCTCGGGCGCGTACTTGAGAAGGCCCGCGATATAGTGCTTGGCGGTCTGCGACAGGCCAAAGCCCAGCGGATCGTCCCCGTCAAAGAAGACGTTCTCGTCATCGCGGAACAGCGAGATGTGTACGTGCATGCCACTGCCGTCTATGCCGCGAATCGGCTTGGGCATGAAGCTCGCGTGCACGCCATGCTTGAGCGCGACTTCCTTCACGACCAGACGATAGGTCATGACCGCATCGGCCATGGAGAGCGCATCGCTGTATCGCAAGTCGATCTCCTGCTGCGACGGCGCCGCCTCATGGTGGGAGTACTCGACGGGAATGCCCATTTGCTCGAGCGTCAGTATCGTGTCACGCCGCAAGTCCGAGGCGGTGTCATCGGCGGTCAGGTCGAAGAATCCGGCATAGTCGATGGGCTCGGGAGTCGTCGCGTTCTTGAAGTAGAAGTACTCGAGCTCCGGCCCGACGTTCATCGTGTAGCCCATGCGCGCGGCCTTGGTGAGCATGCGACGCAACACGTAACGCGGGTCACCGTCGAAGGGCTTGCGCTCGGGCGTGAGAATATTGCAGAACATGCGGGCCACGCCATCGTCCTTGGGACGCCAGGGCAGCACCTGAAAGGTGCTCGCATCGGGAAAGGCAATCATGTCGGATTCGGTCGAACGCGCGAATCCCTCGATGGAACTGCCGTCAAACCCCATGCCCTCGTCAAACGCGGTCTCGAGCTCGCTGGGCGTGATGGCAAACGACTTCATCTGCCCCAGAACGTCGGTAAACCACATGCGGATGAAATGGATGTGCCGTTCCTGCACCGTCTTGAGGACGTAGTCTCGATTTGCCTCGGCCGCGGCAGAGCCAATCACGTCAAATCCATCAGTCCGTGCATCCGACATCGTCGTTTGCCCCTTCCCTCGCAAAATCGCCGGGATTCGCGCCCGAGGGCCCCGGCAATCGTCCGCATTCCACGCGTCGTCCTAGAGGCCATCTGATGACCCGGACAACGGAATCTCTCGATAAAAGCAGCTCGTGGCGCCCGTATGGCAGGCCGGCCCGGCTGCGTCGACCTTCACGAGAAGCGTATCTCCGTCGCAGTCATAATACAGTTCCCTGACGGCCTGAATGTTTCCACTTGTTAAACCTTTGTTCCAGAGTTCCTGACGAGAACGCGACCAGAACCATGTGGTGCCCGTCGTGCGGGTGAGCTCGAGGGATTCGGCGTTCATCCAGGCAACCATGAGGACTTCGCCGGTGTCATACTGCTGCACGACGCACGGAATGAGGCCTCGCTCGTCGAAGGTGAGGTCATCGATGCCCATGGCGTACCTACTGACCTTGCTTTGCGTACTTGGCTTCGGTTTCCTGCTTGGCGCCTTCCCACCAGTCGCGGTTATGCTCGTACCAGGCGATGGTGGCGGCAAGGCCCTCGTCGAAGTCGGTGTGCTTGGGCTGCCAGCCAAGCTCGCGACGTAGCTTGCCCGAATCGATGGCATAGCGGCGATCGTGGCCGGGACGATCCTTGACCCAATCGAAATCGTCCTCGTCCTTGCCCATCTCTCTCAAGATGGCACGCAGCACATTGATGTTGTTCTTCTCGCCATCGGCGCCAATGAGATAGGTCTCGCCCAGCTCGCCTTCAGTGAGAATCTTCCAGACGGCGCTCGAGTGGTCCTCGGTGTGAATCCAGTCGCGCACGTTGAGGCCGTCGCCGTAGAGCTTGGGACGGATGCCACACAGGATGTTCGTAATCTGGCGCGGAATGAACTTCTCGATGTGCTGGCGCGGACCGTAGTTGTTCGAGCAGTTGCTGATGGTGGCGCGCACGCCGTAGGTGCGCACCCAGGCGCGCACGAGCATGTCACTCGAAGCCTTGGTGGAGCTGTAGGGGCTGCTCGGATGATAGGGCGTCTCCTCGGTGAAGCGCGCGGGATCATCGAGGGCAAGGTCGCCGTAGACCTCGTCGGTCGAGATGTGATGGAAGCGCACGTCGTGCTTGCGCGCCGCTTGCAAGAGCATGAAGGTACCCTCGACGTTGGTCTTCAGAAACGGCGTGGGATCGGTGATGGAGTTGTCGTTATGGCTCTCGGCGGCAAAGTGCACGATGGCGTCGGCCTCGGCGGCAAGCTTGTCAACGAGCCCAGCGTCGCAGATATCGCCATGGACGAAGGTCATGCGTTCTTCGGGAATGCCAGCAATGTTGTCGAGGTTGCCCGCGTAGGTGAGCGCGTCAAGCACGGTCACATGCACATCGGGCTGATTATCGATGACCCAATGCACGAAATTGCTGCCGATGAAGCCCGCACCACCAGTGACGATTATATTCTTGGGGCTAAACGTCTCTGCCATCTATCTTGCTCCTTGCCTAATCGCGCTTGAACGCGGGATGCTTCTGGTCTTTGTCGCTCAGGGTAATCTCGCAATCGACCTGCGGCCACTGAATGCCAAAGGCCGGATCGTCGTAGCAGTAGCCACCCTCGTCATTGGGATGGTACACGTCGTCGCATTTGTAGCAGAACTCCGCCGTGTCCGAGAGCACGAGAAAGCCATGGGCAAAGCCGCGCGGCACGAAGAACTGGCGCTTGTTTTCGGCGGAAAGGATGACGCCCTCCCACTGACCGTAGGTGGGGCTTCCCTCGCGCAGATCGACGCACACATCGAAGACCTCGCCGCTCACGACGCGCACGAGCTTGCTCTGCGGGTGCTCGATCTGGAAGTGCAGGCCACGCAGCACGCCCTTGGTCGACGAGCTCTGGTTGTCCTGCACGAATTCGACGTCGATGCCGCCCGCCACGAAATCGGGGCGCTTGTAGGTCTCCATGAAGTAGCCACGGTCGTCGCCATACGCCTTCACGTCCACAATGATGACACCCTCGATGGAGGTCTGCGTGAATGTGAAATTGCCGCTCGTTATGGTATCTCCTGCCGCCATGTGCGTTTCTCTCCTAATCGCCAAGCTCGGGTAAGCGTTGCATATACGTTGCAAGCGCCTCTTGCCAGGGACGCATCTCGTCACCGATGGTAGCGGCCAGATGCGCGTTCTCCAAGCTCGAATAGGCCGGACGATCGGCACTTTGGGGGAAGCGCTCCTTGTATTCCGCAGAGCTCAGGCCCTCCTTCTCACAGTCGATGCCCGCTGCGTCCACGATGGCGCAGGCAAAGTCGAACCAGCTGCACGTGCCATTGTTCGTGCAGTGATAGGTGCCGTAATTGTCAGTTGCGGCGATCTTGAGAATCTCATAGGCAAGGTCATTGGCACTCGTCGGGTTTCCCAGCTGGTCATTGACCACGGAAATCTTGCCGTTTTCACGGGCCAGGCGCAGCATCGTCTTCACGAAATTCTTGCCTACGTAGCCATAGAGCCAGGCCGTGCGCACGATGAAGCTTCTCTCGCAGGTAGCGCTCGTGAGCACCTCGCCTTCCCACTTGGTGCGTCCATAGGCAGAGATGGGGGCAATGGGATCGCTTTCTTTGCGTGGCACGGGATTGATGCCGGGAAAGACGTAGTCGGTGGACACATGGACGACCTTGCCACCACAGCTTTGCGCCGCACGGCCCATGTTCTCGGCACCTAGGGCATTGACGCGCAGAGCGGTCGCCTCGTCTTGCTCGCAACCGTCCACATTGGTGATAGCTGCGCAGTTAATCGTAAGGTCATAGGGGCCATGGGCGGCATACCAGGCCGCCACGGCATCCGCATCGCTGATATCGAGCACCTGGTAATCGATATAGTCGACCTCGGCGCCTTCGTAGATAGCGGGAATGGGGCCAATTTCGGCTTCCATGGTCTCGAGACAACGACGAAGCTCGTTTCCAAGCTGGCCATGTTCACCCGTAATCAGAATCTTCATCGACTACTTACCGCCCTTTGCATAGAACTTGTTCTCGCTCACGCTCTTGAGATACTTACCATAACTGCTCTTGCCGTACTTGTTGGCAGCCTCGATGAGCTGGTCGCGGTCAATCCAGCCGTTGCCGTAGGCAATCTCCTCGATGACACTCACCGGGATGCCCTGGGCCTGCTCGACCGTGCGCACGAAGTTCGTCGCCTCGAAAAGCGATTCCATGGTGCCCGTATCGAGCCAGGCATAGCCCCGGCCAAGCACCTCGACGTTGAGCGAGCCATCGTTGAGGTACATCTCGTTGAGGTCGGTGATTTCGAGCTCTCCACGGGCCGAAGGCTCGACCTGCTTGGCAAGCTCGCACACGCGCTCGTCATAGAAGTAGAGGCCCGTGACCGCATAGTTGCTCTTGGGATGCTCGGGCTTCTCCTCGATGGAGACGGCGTTGTAGTTCTCGTCGAACTCGACCACGCCAAAGCGCTCGGGATCGTCGACGTAATAACCAAAGACCGTGGACCCCTCCCCGCTTTCGGCACGCCTGACGGCACGCCTGAGCTGGTCACGAAAACCATTGCCATAGAAGATGTTGTCACCCAATACGAGGGCGCAGGGTTCTCCCGCGCAGAATTCCTCGCCAATGATGAAGGCCTGGACAAGTCCGTCGGGCGAAGGCTGCACCTTGTAGGACAGTTTGATGCCAAGCTGGCTTCCGTCGCCTAGAAGACGCTCGAAGTTGGGGAGGTCTGCTGGCGTGGAAATGATGAGGATGTCGCGAATGCCCGCCATCATGAGCGTAGCGAGCGGGTAGTAAATCATCGGCTTGTCATAGACCGGCAGAAGCTGCTTGCTCGTGACGAGCGTGAGCGGATACAGACGCGTGCCACTGCCGCCCGCCAGGATGATGCCTTTCATGTGGTGTACTCCTCTGTCTTGGAGTCGGGACGTGTCGAACCATTATAAGGCTCACGCAGATAATGCAAGCGGACGCCCCTCAAATGAGGGACGCCCGGTACTTGCGTCTGTGAAAGCCGAAGCTCTAGTACAGGTGCACCGTGGATCCGTAGGGAACCGTCTGCATGTACTGGGCAAAGGGCCAGTCAAGACGGATGCAGCCATGGGAGAGGTGCTGACCCAGCTCGTCGGTGGAACCAAGGACGCTGTGGAAGAAGTAGCCGCCGGTGATGTTGGTGCAGTACAGCGCGTTGGACCAGTCGGGCAGCACGGGAAGGTGATAGCCCGTGGAGTAGGTACCCGTGATGGTCGGGGACCAGGGAGCACCGCAGACGCAGGGCTCGAACCTGTCAAGGTTCCAGTTGTCGTTGCCGCCCCTGAAGATGCCCACGCGGCACTTGCCGGTGTCAACGAGGATGAGGAAGTCGGTGGGGCTGCGCATGCCCTGGGCACGCAACATCATGTCGCCCTCCTCGGGAGACTCGCTCTCGGTGAGCCATCCATCGTTGTTCGCCTTGTACCAACGGTTGTCGTACACGTACTTGTTGCGCTCGATGTAGCCCTGATGGGAGTCGCCGTGGTACATGCCGCCGTCGACGTAGATCATGCCGGTCTGCGCACCGGAGTACGGCGAGTTCTCCCACGTCGCCACAAGCCAGTAGCGCTGGGTACCACCATCGTAGATGTCGGTGACGAGCCAACCCGTACCCGTGGCAAGTGCGCCGTCCTCGAAGCTACCGAGCAGGACAATGCCGTTCCAATTGAACTTGCCGCGTAGCACGTAACCCTCGGAGGCAAGACCGTAGTAGTTTGTGCCATCAATCGTGAAGAAGCCAGCGCGCATGGCGTGGTGGTCTGCCACGTAGTAGTAGCGCTGCATGCCACCGTCAATGGAATCGGTAACGAACCAGCCGTCCTGGCCATCGGGCTTCGAGAAGAGGCGGCCTTCCTGGTCGGCTACATAGACGTAGTCGTTGGACGTGTAGTGCTTGCCGCGCACGATGGCGCCGTCGCCCTTGGCGTAGGCGTAGTAGCCCGTGCCCTCGTCGGGATTAATGAGACGCTCCTTGACGATGTTGCCATCCGTGCCAATCCAATAGCGCTCGAGGCTACCCCAGGCGTTCGTGATGAGCCAGCGTGCCTGAACCGCCAGGTTGGGACCGTTAGTGGCATACCACGCGAGACCCTCGTGGTTCCAACCGACACCCACGAGATGGTCGTTTTCGACCCAGGAAGTCGTGAAGTTGTGCGCGCCGGCAGTGGCGTTGGGGTTGTACTGGCGCAGGACCGCCGTGTGATCCTCGCTGTCCGAATACCAGCCGATGCCCTCGTCGTTCCATCCCACGCTGATGAGATGAGCGCGCTCGACATCGCTCGTGGTGTAGTGATGGTCGCCAGCGTTGGGATTGTAGAGACGGTAGACCGGCGTGCCCGTGAGCGGAGCGACCCAGCCGATGCCCTCCCACTGCCAACCGGCTTCGGCGACGCTCGTCGCCTCATGTAAGCTCATGGTGTAGAAGTGCTCGCCACTGTTGGGGTTGTAGAGGCGGTACATGTTGGTATGGGTGTCCTCGTAGCTCGGCTCGGGATCATCCGGCTTGTCCGCGGGGTCATCGGAAGTATCCTGGTCAGTTTTATCTTGGTCATCAGGCTTGTCACCAGCGGGCTTGTCCGTCGAGGCATCGTCATCCCCGTCCGGCTTGCTCGCATCATCGGGGTCGGTCGCATCGCCCGAATCGTCATCATCCCCCGGTACCGTCTGTCCCGGCTCCTGCGTGTCCTGATCATCGCCATCGTCGGGATCCGTCGCCGTGGAATCGTCAGGTTGCGTCTCAGAGCCATCCGGATTGTCCGGATTGGTCACGTTGATACCGGGATCTGTCGAACCGGCCCCCGTATCCTCGGCTGCATGTGCCGGAGCCGCGGACAGCGCGAGCATGCACGCGAACACGGTCGCGACAACGACAATCCATAGCCGTCCGAGAGAACGAACTTTACTCATGCTTAGATCACTTCCCTACACCTCGTAAAACCACGTCGCGACACTAACATGCATGCGGGTCCACCTCGGCAACGCTTCTGCCAGCGGTCGTTATATTTTGCGAATGAAAAATCATGTTAAAGACCCCTTCCACCTCGTCATTTGCCTGTTTTGAACCTGTATGTCCGACAGCTTTCCGAGTATCTTGCCCAGTAAAATATTCACGTCAGTGGGTAAGATATTTCCATGGTGGAGTTTTGCGGCGAGAGCCGTGGCAATCGGATAGAATGGCTACAACATATCGAGTGGTCGAACGAAGAGGATCGGCATGCAGCGACACAAGCTTTCTAACATTCTCCTGGAATCGAGCTGGCAGTTCTTCAGGGCTCCGGCCATGTACTGCTCGTCCAACGCCCCCGTAATGCGCGAAGACAAGACGGATGATGCCTGGACCCTCAAGGGGCCGGGAACCTTCGACTTCACGACCTTCTTCAACGCCTTGTCCGTAAACAAATGGCAGCGCTACAGCATCGCGCGCACCTTCTTCCTACATCTCGAGCTTCGCGGCGATGCCTGCACCTACGTCCAGACACGCGCGGACAGCTACACCTGGCAAAGCGAAAGGCTCGAGGACACGTCCCGCGAAATCGCGGCAGGCGATGATTGGCACATCCTCGACATTCCCCTCCAGCTCAACGACGACGTCCTCGTGGGATTCATGCTCGAAACCGAAGGGGACGTGCAGATTCGCGGCAGCTACTACTACACGCAAGTCGACGAAGCGGACATACGTCCCGTCGAGCTTGCCCTGTGCACCACCACCTTCAAGAACGAGGACTACATACTCCCCAACGTCGAGCTCGTCAAAGAGCGCATCATCGAAGCCGGCGAGCCCGCCTCCGCCCACTTCTCCATGCATGTCGTCGACAACGGCCGCACCTTGGACGCCGCAGACGTCGAATCCGAGCGCATCTTCCTGCACCCCAACCCCAACGCCGGTGGTGCGGGTGGCTTTGCCCGCGGCATGATCGAGGCCATGGAGCAGACACCGAAGGCAACCCACGTGCTGCTCATGGACGATGACGTGAGCATCTCGCCCGAAAGCATCCTGCGCACCTTCAACCTGCTCTCCATCGTCAACGACGAATACGCCGAGGCGTTTCTGAGCGGGGCCATGATGGACATGGACCAGCCCAACCTGCGCTACGAGGACGTCGGGTTCGTCGCTTGCCGTGGCAAGTACTTCCCGGTCAAGGACAAGGCCCGCGTCGACGTGCTCCACGACTGCGTCGAAAACGAGGCATACCTGTGGCGCGACCCGCAGGAAGCGGGCTTCGATATCGACCGCATGGGGCAGTCCTACGCGGCCTGGTGGTATTGCGTCATTCCCATGACGGTCATCGAACGCGAGGGGCTCCCGTTGCCCATCTTCGTGCGTACCGATGACGTCGAATACAGCCTGCGCGTCCGTCCCAAGTTCATGACCATGAACGGCATCTGCGTGTGGCATGCACCCTTCCGTCAGCGCTACAGCGCCGCCGTCGAGCGCTACCAAATGCCCCGTAACGTCCTCATCGGGCAGTTCACCACGGGCATGGCGCCACTTTCCGACTTCATCGGCGATCTGAAGATCTCCTTCGAGCTCGAGCTCAAGAAGTACAACTATACCAACGCCGAGCTCATCCTCGATGCCTTCGAGGACTTCCTCAAGGGTCCCGCGTTCATCATGGAACCCGGCGCGGCGGAAAGGAGCTATCTTGCCGCCCTGGGCAAGGCCGAGAAGCTCCTGCCCCTTGACGAGGTGAAGGAACAGGCCCGTGCCATTGGCGTCAACCTCGACGAGATTCCCGCCATGGACTTCGACCACGAGGACCACGAGGGCGACGACCACCGGTCCTTTGCCGATCGCTTGCAGGACAACATGACCGTCAACGGCCACCGCATGACCAAGGGCCCGTACTACGAAGAGGGGTCGGTCGCCATCATCGGCGCCGCCGGCTGGCTCTACCCCGTCGACAAGCTCCGCAAGAAGGAGTACATCATCGCCATCGACGCCCCCAACAAAAAGGGCATCATCCGCACCATGGACAAGGCGCGCTTCAAGCAGGTCTGGGACCGCTACCATCGCGACATGGTCGAGTTCCGCGCGAACAAGGACCGCCTGCGCGGCGAATACGAGGCGGCTCGCGCGACGATGACGTCGCTACCGTTCTGGAAGCATTACCTGGGAATCGACTAGGCGCGCGCGTCCCAGTTGAGAGCATAGTACGCGTTCGCATGGGCGATGTTGGTACCGTAGTACGGATCGCCCTCCGCGACGTAGCGCGGCCAGCGCTTCTGGAACATCGCAAGCTCCTCGGCGTTGCGCATCTTGCTCTCGACCGTCTCGTCAAAACCCCGTGACACCGACTCGTAGTGATAGAGCTCGACGTTGGGGTCGATGATGACGTGGCGTCCCCTCTCGACCAGTCGCAGGCAGAAGTCGACGTCGTTATAGGCGACGGCATAGCGCTCGTCGAAGCCCTCGACCGACTCGAAATCCTCGCGGCTCACCATGAGGCATGCACCGGTGACGGAAAGCACGTCGCGGGCATTGTGAATCATGCCGAAGTAGTACACGAGGCTCCTCGGTGCCATGCATGCCACGTGCTTGGGGTCGGAACGCGGAATCACGACGCCATCGTGTTGGATCGTATCGTCTGGATAGAGAAGGCGCGCGCCCACGACGGCGACCTCGTCACGTTGCAGGGGACCCAACAGCAACTCGATCCAGTTGGGCGTGATGACCTCCATGTCGTTGTTGAGGAAGAGGTAATGGTCTCCCACGGCGTGGGTCACGCCCAGATTGCAGATGGCGGAATAGTTGAAGGGGCCCGTGTAGGTCACGACCCTCACGTTGGCATGGTCGGCTTGCAGGCGCTCGTAGAGCGCGAAGGTCTCGTCCTCCACGCTGTTGTTCTCGACGATGACGACCTCGAAGTTTTGGTACGTCGTCTTTTCCCAGATGGAATCGAGGCAGCGCTCGAGCATGGAGGCATGGTCCTTGTTGGGAATGATGATGGAGACGAGCGTCTCGTCTTGCGGCAAGTGATACACGATGCGATGCATGTTACCGCAGAAGCCATCGAGCACGTCGACGGGAAGCCCGATGCGCTCGAAGTGGTTCTTGACCGCAATCTCGCCGGCCTTGTGCGTGTAGGGCTTCGCATTGGCGTTGCTGGCAGCCGAATGCTCGTGCGAGCGCCAGTGATACAGCACCTTGCGCACATGGAAGATGTTGCGCGCCTTCTCCGCGACCTTCATGGTCATGTCCCAGTCCTGGGCTCCCGTGACCTCGTCGCCGGAAAGCTCGATGGAATCGACGATGGACTTGCGCACGGTGAGCAGATGGCAGACGTAATTGCAGGTGGTCAGCAGCTCCCAGCTAAAGTCGGTCTTGAGGAAACCGTCGAAGAGACGGCCATCCCTGATCTTGTCCTCATCGCAGTAGAGCAAGTCCGTCTCCGGATAACGGTTGATCGCGTCGACGTACTCGAAGAGTATGCCCGGCTCGAGGATGTCGTCATGGTCGAAGAAGCAGAGGAAGTCGCCTTGCGCGATGGCGATGCCCTCGTTCGTGTTGCCGGCAATGCCATGGTTCTTGTCGAGCGTGACCACGCGCACGCGCTCGTCGGCTGCCGCACGGGTCGCCACGGCGGCGCCGAGTTCCTTGTCCTCCGGCGTCGAGTTCACGAGGATGAGCTCGAACTTGCCATAGGTCTGCCCGAGTACCGAGTCGGCCATCTCCGCGAAGAAATCGAGAGGCGTCTTGTACAGGGGCACGATAATCGAGAACAGCGGCTCGATTTCGAAGCGGGCCTTGCGTTGGCCGTCGAGCTCCATCGGGGACTTCTTCTGCGTGAGGTAGAACCAGTCCTCGTAGAAGGGACCCTGCCCCGAATCGTTAAACTTCTTCTGGAAACGATCGCGAATGTACTCCGTACGCCACTTGTCCATGCAGATGAACGCCGGTGGCAACGCATCGTCTTCGAAGCGCACCCAGATGAAGAACCAATCATTGCCATGTTCCTTGAGAAACGAGGTGTGGATGGTGCGGCGCGTGAAATCCGAATGGGAGACGGGATGGTCGAGCTTGTCGCTCAGGACAGCGCGGTTCCTAATGGGCATCTGCCTGCCCTGGCGGTCAAAGAGCACGACGTCGAACGGCGTCTCGTAGGTACTCGCGTCATCGCAGTGCGTCGTGATGACAATATGCACGAGCTCGGAGTTCTGGGGCTCGTAGCCAAAGTAGCAGATCCT
Source organism: uncultured Coriobacteriia bacterium (assembly GCA_948466335.1). Classification (GTDB taxonomy): domain Bacteria; phylum Actinomycetota; class Coriobacteriia; order Coriobacteriales; family QAMH01; genus QAMH01. The sequence goes on from CAOKAE010000009.1 coordinate 37,519, forward strand.
GTCGGGCTCGATATGCGAGACATCGCCGCGCGCGTAACGGTCGAAGTTGCGGATGTCGTTGATTCCGGGTGTCTTGCTCAGGGTGTTGTACTTTGCCGTGAACGCGCTGGAAAGATGGCCGATCTTGCGCGTGGCCTCGTCGACCAGGGCGCCATCGGTGGCAAGCACCTTCACCGTGACGGTCTGCTCGACGTAAAGCAACGGCAAGATGAGCACGTACTCGCCACAGTCGGCATCCTTGGTGGCAACGAGTGCGGGAACGACGTTTTCTCCCTGGCAGCGTGACTCGGCGACGATGGACCCTCCCTGCGGGCAATCCGCCGTCAGGAGCATGTAGATCTTCCTATCGCCGCGCGTTATCGTTCCCAGTTTCATGTATGTAACTCCCCCGTCGGTTCAATGACGAGAAGTATAATACACACGCCCTTTGTACGCCGAGACGGGAGCAACCGTGAGCACTTCACCCTATCCGCACGACTCGCTGCAACGCCTGCAGGCCATCGAACGCGACATCGTCGCCGTCATCGACGAGCTCTGCCGGAAAAACGGCATCGACTACTTCATCGACGGTGGCACCTGCCTGGGGGCAGTGCGTCATGGCGGCTTCATTCCCTGGGACGACGATGTCGACCTCGGCATGCCCAAGGCCGATTACGACCGCTTCTGTGCCCTGGCGCCCGAGCAGCTACCCGAAGGCTACTCGCTCCACACATCGGCGAACACCAAGGGGTTTTCCGGCTTATGGGCCAAGGTATTCAAGGGCGGAACGCGTTTTATCGACGACAACTCGTTCGAGGCGGGATGCGAGCAAGGCGCCTTCGTCGACGTATTCCCCTATTGTCAGCTTGATGCGGATCCCAAGGTCGCGCAAGCCCAATGCAGCAAGGCCCGCATGACGCAGCTCAAGTCATACCTCAAGCACTTCTCGCGCCCCAAGCTCCCTGCCTCGACCCCTCTCAAGCCGCTCGTCGAGCTCGGCTGCAAGTTCGTGCATGCGACCATTGCGCGCACCTGGAAGCAGGAGGACCTGCAGAAGGCGTTCGACCATGCCTTCGATACGGACAATCCCGCGCAACTCTGGACTGACGCCGCCTATCCCCATTGGGGATCATTCGAGACCGACGTGCTCTTCCCCACGGTCGACATCGACTTTGACGGCTTGAAACTCCGCGCACCGCGTGATTGCGAAAGCTACCTCACGACGCTCTATGGCGACTACATGCAACTTCCACCGGAAAACGAGCGCTATACCCATGCGCCTGTCATCCTCGACCTGGGCGACGGCATCGACGTCATGAAGGCAGGGCATTGACCGCCGGATTGGGGACTGGCTCTCACACCCGATCCGTCTTTCGCGCAGCGCCGCGAAAGAGCTGCCCGAGCGTCCAATCACGGGCTGGCTCTCGCACCCGATTCGCTTCGCGCCCAGCGCAGCGAAAGAACTCGCGCGCACAAAGCGCGCGCTCAGACACCTTTCGCTACCCGCGTTGACCTCTCTGCGAATCTGCTCGAGATGCCCGTGATTGGACGCTCGGGCGGTTATGCGCATTAGTATTCTTGTTGAAGCCCCTTGAACGTCGCTTCAAGTGCTTCGACCGTCTTGTCCCAGGAGCATTCGGACTCAACATGGCTGACGAGTTGCTCGCGTATCTGGAGAGGCAGCGTCGTCGCCTCGCGTATAGCGCGAGTCACGGTCTCGGGGTCATTGCCCTCAAGCGCAACGCCAAAGCGGACAGGGTCCCAGCCCATGACCTCGTCCGTGCCCCCCACATGGGGCATGACGGGAAGGACATCCTGGGCGGCAGCCTCCAGAAGCGAGGTGCAAAAGCCCTCCGAACGCGTGGGCAGGCAGAAGATGTCCGCATCACGCAGAAGGGCGGAAAGATCGGGCTGGTCGAGGCGTCCGAGCAAGGCGACGTTGCCCGCATCGAGGTTCGCAATCTGGACTCGCTGGCTACCATCGCCTGCCAGGGCAAGCACAAAGCCGTCGCCCAGCAAAGGGGCCGCCTGCGCGAAGGCAAGCGCTCCCTTCTCTGGTTCGAGGCGGCCGACAAAGGCGACGAGCGTCTTGCCGTGCGCATTCAATTCCGAGCGAAAGTCACGCGTGGAGGCCGCTTGCCTGAACTGCTCGACGTCGACGGCATTGGGAATGACCACCGAGGCGTTAATACCGAAGTGAGCAAGCCAGTCGACGCTTGCCCGAGAGATACCCGCAAACGCAGGGCCAAGCTTCATCATGCGACGCGTGATGGCATGTTCGTAATGCTCGACGAACCAATCGGCCATCGCATTGCCAAAGGTAAGGTGGGCGGATCCATGATCGAGCACGATAACGGGTGCCCCGACGCGCTTCGCGAAGCGCACGCCCTCGAGAGAGTGGCGGTAGAAGCGCGTGTTGACGAGTACCCGGTCGACACCGCGGCCAGCCAGCTCCTCAAACATGCGATTGTAATCGGCGGTCTTGCGCGAAATGGGAAGGCGTCCGCCCAGAAGTGGCCTGCACGCAAGACGGTACACCTCGACGCCATCATCCTGCACTTCGTGCGAAGGCGCAGTGTCGTCCAGCTGCGACGTGACGACGATGACCCGATTGCCCTGTTCGACGAGCTGGTGCGCCAGGCGCTGCGTAAACGACTCGACGCCACCCGTATGCGGCGCGTACCGAGCCGAGAAGATTGCATATACATGGTTTTGGGACATGCTAGGAACGCTCGTCCTCGTCATGCTCGCCAAGATGCCTACGCTCGTAGTGGTCGAGCCGGTCGATGGCAATCTGCTGCGTCAGTTCCTTGACGCGGTTCTCGAGCTGCGAGATGCGCCTGTTCGAGAAGAAGTCACGCACGATCAATATGAAGATGAAGAACAGGAAGACGAAGTTGACCGGCGATTGGAACCCGATGGCATCCGAAAGCAGCGAGGGAATCTCGGGAAAGATGCTCATCAGGAGGATGAGCAGGGAGAACGCCACCCAAAACATCGCGTCCTCGATGCGCATCTTGGACTTCTTGATGCTGTGCAGCAAAAAGGCCATGAGGCCTATGGCGGCGACGATCAGTATGATTCGCAGCGCGAGGGACAACATCACATCACCCTATCTGAAGAACTGGATGAGCAGGACGGACAATGCCATGCGCGTCATGTACGAGGTCGAGGTCCTGAAATTCAGGTAGCTCTCCCCCGCGATGCGCTCGTCCATCGAGACCTGGACCTCGGCAACGCGCGCATCCTTCTTCCTAATGAGATATGCGAGCGTATCCGGCTCGGGACCCAGATTGGGGCCGTAGGCGAGCTCCTTGATCATGCGACGGTTATAGGCGCGCATGCCCGAGGTCGGGTCGTTGATCTTCTTGCCGGTCGTAACCTTGATCATCGCCTCGATGAGGTTGTTGCCGAACATGCGCATGGACTTGGGCTTGGGTTCGTCCACGAAGCGCGAGCCTATGACGATGTCATTGTCCGCAAGGGCCGCAACCATGGGAGCAATGTATTCCGGCCGGTGCTGGCCATCAGCATCAAACTGAATGGCGCAGTCATAGCCATGCTTGTCAGCGTACTTGAGACCGGCCTGGAAAGCTCCGGCAAGGCCAAGGTTCACGGGCAGGTCGAGAAAGCGGAAGCCCCGTCTACGGCAGATGCTCGCCGTGTCGTCTTTGGAACCGTCGTTGACGACGACGTAATCGTACTGGGGATAGTCGGACTCGAGCATGCCGACGACACGCTCGATGTTTTCCTCCTCGTTGTACGCGGGGATTATGAGCAGAACTTTCGAATGCACGCGAAACCCGTTCTCCGTCTTGTTGTGCCCGTCAGTCGCAAAGGCACGACATCGCAAAGCGCCTGCTAGCAAATTACCCTGTCAGCGCCTTAAAAGCAATATATGCCAGATACATGAAGCTGGCCGACCCAAGTGTCATCACGAGCGGCATGGCCATGCGGGCCTTGACCTGAACGCACCTCGAGCGCAACGCGAGCAACAGCAAGATGATGACGGGAATAAAGTAACGGCCCTGCACACCCTGTATCATCGTGTCGGTGTTCAAGGTCCAATCGATGGCCAGCGCGAGCATGGTCGCCAGAAGCGTGGCGATGAACAGGACCGCACAGACGATGCGCTGCGATACCGGCAGGCACTCGTCATCGTCGGCAGCGCGAACGCTCGAGACGAGCAGCACGAAGACGAGGAAATACGATGCCCACGTCGGCAGCGCAACACGCCCCTCGAGCCATCCCGGCACACCGCCCACGAGTTCGGGCAGGTAGTTGCTCGTGTTGACGAGAAGGGTGTTGGCAAAGAGCAGGTACGTCGCCTTGGGATCACCCAGAAGATCGCCGAGCGTATAGCATTGAGCCCCTTCGTATTCGGGGGATTTGCCCCCCGTGCTCCCACCAGATAGATACGGGAGCAGGGCCGCGAATCGAGAGGCGACCATAAGGAGTATCGGAAGGCCAATCACGCAGAGCTTGAACATGACGCAGGAGACGCGCGAACCAAAACGTCGTGCAGGCACGAAGAGCACGATGAAGTTGATGGTCATGTACACGACCTTGCAGGGAGCCAGGACCGATGCCACGACCACGGTTCCCACGCATAGCCCCTTCGATATCCTGCCCTCACCTCGCATGGCCCTGAGAAGCAGGGCAGTGAGGAGAAACGCCATGCCGATGATGGGCGCGTCATAGGAATACGACCCGAGAATGTGCAAGGTCATGGGCATGAGCGATGCGGCCATGAAGATGTTCTTGCCGATGGGCGTTAACCTGACGGCGAATATGATGAGAATGGCCGCGTAGAGCATGTTGAACAAGCGGCCCAGAAAGAACATGGGAACAGCACCAAGCCCCATGAGCTTGGCGAGCATGATGCCAAGCGCGGCGGGAACCTTGAGCTGGGGAAGCGGCAAGTTCGTCGGAACGCCAACGGGATCCTCGTCATACATCTTGCTATGGGTGAGCCAGTATTCGTGAACGGGCGCGGTGTTGGAACTGAAGACCTCGAACTCGTCGTTCGTGACTTTCCAGTGTTCGCCCGTGATGAGCTTGTTCACGACCTTCTCGTCGCGAATCAGCTCCGCATCGCTTGCACGCATGAGATCTGGATCCTGAAAGCTCAGGATGTTCGAATACGCATAGGTCGTGCGGAAATGGTAGATGCCATCGGGAACCGATCCGGGCGGAAAGAAGAGCGAGAACGCCACCCCGCAAACGACGAGCACGACGGGAAAGACCTTGCGGCATACGGCATCGACGGTTTGGGGAAGGACCCGTCGCCATGCCCACAGGCCAATGACAACGAGAACGGCGAGAAGCGTACAGGCGATGATTCGCATGGAATGCACGAAGAGGTAGAACGTGCATCCCTGGAGGATGAATGCGATGAGTAGGAAGAGGGCGAGCGCATCGAACTTACCGAAGCCCCTCTCCTGCACGAACCGCTTGATTTCGTGTGCACCCCGCATGTTGGCCGCGAATTCCTATTCCGTCTCGTCCAATGCGGTTATCTCGTAGAGCCGCATGTCGCCTTCGCTCAAGACCGGCCTGAAGCCGGGCGTGTCGTCCATTATAGCCGTCAATCCCGTCCAGAGCGTCCCGTCATAGGAGGGAGGCTTGGGCTGCTTGCGAAAGGCCTTTCCCCGGTCGAGCTGAAGGACGTAGCGTGCGCCAACTTCCTCGAAGGCATCGCGCACCCGCTTGTTCGTCGAGACCCACGCCCCGTACTTGCGAATGAGCTTGCTCTCGGGTGTTTCGATTGGACGAGGACCGTTTCTTGATGTCCAGCTCCCATCGTAGAAACGATAGTCACGGTAGTACGTGCGTATGCCATCTGTTGCGTAGGCAAAGACCGACCCGTCATCGGGCATGTTGAGCACGAGCTCGCCTTCGGGGACGACGCGCGCGACCTCGTCGAGGAACGCCTGCTCCTCCGCATCAAGCTTGATGTGATGGCTTGGAATCTCGTTATGGTTTGCCCCGTAGTACTCTTCCTGGATTTTTCCCAAGGCGGTATCAATCTTCATGTCCCCAAGGTGCACGGTCGGCAGGTAGAGCAAGACGCAGCATAGCGCCAGGAAAACGCCGACGCACACGCGCCTTGGCCCATCGCCGCCACGGACGTGGGCACGCAGGAACCGCGCGATGACCCCAAGGCCGAGGGTGGCCAGCGGAATGCCCACCAGAGCAAGGCAGGAGACGATGCGGTAGGAATCCGCGTACCAAAAACCCGCCAGGAAATGCCGCGCAAAGCCATCGCAGGAGACACACACGACGTAGATTACGCAGAACACGAGGTAGGCAACGGTAATCCAGAGATATTCCCGATGGCGCAGCGTGTAGAAGATGCCGACAAGCACGAGAACGGCGAGGGGATACTGTGGCGCGAACCACCCGAACGCCAGCGTGACGACACCCCAGATGCCCTGCCCCACCGAGAGCGTCGCGCTCCATTCTCCGTTGAAGACCAGCGAGTGCATGAAGGGCGCGAACACGAGCCCCGTCCACACGAGCACCACGAAGAGCGCGAAGAGCACGGCACAAGGCCTGTTGGGAAGGGGGCGACGCCCCAGATGGACGGGGCCCTCATGGGTCCAGAGACGGTAGACGCAATAGGGAGCGAGGAAGATGACGCAGAAGAAGACGGAACTCGTCTGGGCGACGACGAGCACGAGCGTACCCAGGAGAAAGGCGAATACGTCAACCGCCTTGGTGGTATGAGTGACGAGCGAGTCGACCAGACGCACGAACAGGGTGGCAACCATGGGCACGAGGGCAAAGCCGAACGCATTCGCATACAGGGGACCCCAGTAAAGGATGAGCCAGGGAAACCCGAGGAAGGCAAGGGCGCAGATCGCCCCCAGACGCACGGTCAAGCGATTCTCGAAGACGGTCGCGAGCAGGAGCATGACCCCCACCGGGAACAACACGCTCGCGACCACGTAGTTCACAGCATTGAGGGCGACCGCAACCGGGCAGGCGAGCACGTTCACGACGAGCGCGCCCATGAGATGCCACAGCGCCGGATAGAACGCGGCGCCCGGCAACGGGGCAATGGCCTGATCGGTGGGCGTCATGTACTTGGAGACTTCGAGGACCGACCATATGCCGGAATCGGCGAAGGCGCGGATTGTCTCCATGTGGAAGGCATTGTCGTATTCCTGCGAGAACGCATCGGGCGAACCGAGGGGTGTGATGTAGAGATACGCACCCACGACAAGACCGAAGAGGACATAGATGCCGAGCGTCTTCCAATCAAGCGCCTTTGAGCGACCGACGAACCATCCGTCCTTGTCACCACGGGCCAGGCGAAGGACGAACGGAATGGCATAGAGCACGAAAACGGGAATCACGACGCTCGTCCACGAGCAGAAGACCCCGAGCTTGGGCAAGACGATGCCGAGCACGCAATAACCCGCCACACTCGCGAGCGGCGCAATGAGCAACGAGCGCAGGCGGCTCATGCCCAGGCCCGCGAAGAGCAAGAACCCGGGCAGGTAGAACGACAGCACGCAGACGATGACGGCCATGCAGAAGACGAGCCACATGCGATGTCTCTCCTAGCGTCCCAACTTGAAGTACGGATTGGCCTGGTCGCAAGCCGGATTGTAGAGCGGGTCACCACAGGCGAAGTGATGCGGCCAGCGCTGTCGCATGATGCCCGCCTCGAGTTCCGTCTGGATGGCGCGCCGTTCGTTCACGCGGTCGCGTCCGCGCGAGGCAAACTCAAGATGGTAGAGTTCGGCATAGGGTGTGAAGACGCAGGCCAAACCACGTTCGCGCAACTTCCAGCAGAAGTCGACGTCGTTGTACGTCACGGCCAGTTCCTCGGTAAGCCCACCCACCGCGTCAAAGTCCGCGCGACGCATCATGAAGCAGGCGCCGAGAACGGCCGAATACTCCCGGGGATGTGCGAGGCTGTCCAGATAGCCCCGGTCGCATTCGGGCGCGCGGTTCTGGTTCATGAAACCCAGGCACCCGCTCGTCATGAGCGCGATGCCCGCGTTCTGCACGAGGCCATCCGGATAGCGCAGCAACGGCCCCACGACGCCAACCTCCGGACGCTCGAGATAGCCCGCCATGATGCGCACAAAGCCATCGGTAATCGCCTTGGTGTCGTTGTTGAGCACGAGCACGAGCTCGCCCTTGGACTGGGCAACGCCGTAGTTGACGATCTTCGAGAAGTTGAAGTCGCCTTCGTAGGTGACGACCTTCACGCGCTCCTCCCGATTGACAATGTCCTCGTAGAATGCAAAGGTCTCCGGTTCGACGCTGTTGTTCTCGACGAGCACGATCTCGAAGGCATCGTAGCCCGCCTTGTCAAGAATCGACTCGATGCAATCGGCGAGCATGGGAGCATGGTCCTTGGTGGGAATGACGATGCTCAGGAGCCTTTGGGGGTCAGAGACTTCGTAGATGACCTTGTTGCACACGTCGTCACGCACGATATGCGCGCTCACGTCCCGCGCATGCAGATGATCGGCCAGCACCTGCGGGTCGCTCGCGGGCACATGCGCGCCATGTTTGCGGTCACGCCTGTGGCACAGCACGCGTGGCACGTGGGCAACCGCGCCCTGCTCCATGCTCGATCTGAGCGCAGCACCGTAGACCCATTGCTCCGCGGTCTCTGCATCTAGTACAGCAAGATCGTCCAGGGCGCTCGCACGCACCAATGCACATGATCCGATGTAGTTGCCCGCATAGAGCGCATCGATATCGAGGTCGGACTTGAGGCGGGGAGACCGGTAGGCCGCGAGCGCCTTATCCACCTGATCATCATCCGGGTATGCCAGCAGCGCCGCATCATCGTCACGAAGGCGACGGGTAAGCTCATAGAGCGCATTTGGCTCGAGGATGTCATGCTGGTCCATGACGAGCAGGTAGTCCGCACCAAGCGCCTCGCGGGCGTGGGTGACGTCGTTGGCGACCTCGAAGACGCCGCGAGAGCCCATCTCGGCTCGTGCCTGCGCATGTGCTCGCCTTGCCCCTGATCCCATGAGGCAGACACCACGTAGCGGCACGCTCTGGTCCCGTAGGGCGGCCATGCATTGCCTCAGCGCGGTCACGTCGATTCGATCGACGATGACGAGCGCGCCGACGGACCACTCGCGCCCCTCCTCGCGTTGTGCACACAGCTCGAACCCCTGGGCGCGATGCCTGATGAGCCAATGCGGATACGTGGGATCGTCGCACGCGCTCGCCATCTTCTCCCATGTCTCGCGTGCCTTGTCCGCACGCATGGGCGCGTCAATGACCAGAAGACCCGGTTGGCAACCGGCATCATCCGAATCCTGTGCAAGAACGAGGGTCTGCGCGTCATCGTGCGGGACGCGCATGGACAGATAGACGTGCCGCTTGCCATCATCACCCAAACAGTCCTCCATGACGATGGCCTGCGAGCATGAGCCCAAGGCGAGCACACGTGCGGGGTCAACCGTCGCCTCACCGAAGCCTTGGGGGAACATGATGTCGAATCGCATGACGTCCTCGTCATCTGACGCACTTATGATGTCCGTGAGCTCGATGAGGATGCCCGTGCTCCAATAGACCCGCTCGATATCGCGCATGCGTGTCGCAAGCGACTTCTTGAGACGATAGGCCAGACGGGATTGCCATTTCATGTCCGCGTAATCGAACCCATGGACGAGAAGGGGTTGCCCCGTGACCTTGTCGGCTACGGTGAGTTCCTGCCCGTCTCTTCGCATGTGGGGAAAGACGGCCACCCACTGCCTGGGTGCGATGCCCAAAGTCTGCTCGAGGGGATAGATGGGGACGGGAATCTCAAGACCGTCGCATGCGAAAGTCGCGCCGGGTGCGGTATGGGGCTCGAGCTCGTCTAGCTCTAGTGCGACATAGCAGTACAAAATTCCTCGGCACATCGCGAGCACTTTGTTCGCCAATGAAAGCCCCCTTAATTGCCCTGCGCCAAACATGTGAATGATACCAGTTAAGAGATGCAATGAGACGAAGCGGGGCGTGTATACCACTCATCTGCAGGACTTGTGAATTTCTAGTTGGATTTTCCATGCGTCCAAAAACGCGGCGTTACACTTGCCTCCACTCTGAAAACTATCTACGAACGGCACATTTCAGGGGTGAAGTTATGAAGAGGCATTCCACGAAACCTTTTGCGCGCATCGCCATCGTCGCGTTTTTCTGCACGTTACTCATGGGAGCAGGAACCGCATTCGCCGACGAGCAGTCCGAGTCACTCGAAGCGAGTGTTCCCACAGCGGTGGCAGGCGAGCACGTCACCCAAGACGCAGACGACGCGACCGCATCTGAGGAAGACGCGCCCGTCATCACCGTCGAGCGCTACGCAAAGAGCCAGGATGCGGATATGGCATCCGATGTCGGCGCCATGGACGGGGACGTGTCCGATCCCACCCTCACGCAGGGCGAGCCCGTCGAAGAACCACTCGAGGCCATGGGCACGCTCGAGACCGTCGACATGTACCGCCTGTACAACCCCAACTCAGGCGAGCACTTCTATACGGGCAACTGGGAGGAACGCGCGAGCCTCGTCGAGATAGGCTGGCAATATGAGGGCATCGGTTGGGTCGCCCCCGACTTCTCTCGCTCGCCCGTCTACCGTCTCTACAACCCCAACGCAGGTGACCATCACTACACGCTTTCGTCCTTCGAGCGCGACGAGCTCGTCGATGCCGGATGGAACGACGAGGGCATTGGCTGGTATTCGGATGACACCCAACGTGTCGCTGTGCTGCGTCAGTACAACCCCAACGCCAAGACGGGTTCGCACAACTTCACCACGTCGGAGGAGGAAGACGAGGCTCTGGCCGATGCGGGCTGGCAGAGCGAGGGCGTGGGCTGGTATGCCGTGTCCCTGGGCAACACCGCGGTGGCCACCAGCTACATCTACCTTGACGCCGGCCATGGCAAGGGAAGCTCGACGAAGGGCGTCTATGACTCCGGCGCCGTCGGCAACGGCTACGAGGAGGCCAAGCTCACCGCCGAGCTCGTCACCCTCACGGCCAAGTATGCGCGCGAGCTCTACGGCCTCAAGGTCTATTCCAACGTGAACACGAACGTCGAGTACTGGAACCGCCAGGAAGACGCGCTCGAGCGCGGCTGCACCTCGCTCGTCTCCATTCACTTCAACGCAAGCGACAGCGGCGGCACGGGCTGCGAGAGCTACATCCACAGCAGGAACGCGGCACCGGGCGCGACCAAGCTGCAGTCCATCATGCACGAGTATCTCCTGAACGGCACGGGGCTGCGCGACCGCGGCAAGAAGAGCGCGGCACTCGCCGTGTGCAGCGGCGTGGACACCGACCTTCCCGGCACCCTGCTCGAGGTGTGCTTCATCGACAACTCCTACGACATGAAGAAGTACAAGGAGCGCAAGGACACCATCGCACGCGAGCTTGCCGCGGGTCTGTACGAGGCGGCAAAGGATGGCTTCTAGGCCCCACCCAGCCCTTACGACATTGGGAGTGATCTGACATGAAACGCTTTCGCACGACGCTCGTTATCACGGTCTGTTGCGTGGGCCTCTTCGCGCTCGCGCTCACGGTATGTGGTTGCATGCAGGGCGGCACTCCCGAGAAGAGCGCCGTGACGAGCAGCGCCGCGACATCCTCGGCCGCTCCCTCGAACTCAGCCGCTCCCGTCCCCACCGTCCCCGTCATCGGTGCGGGTGACACGACCGTGCAGGTGAGAAACGAGACGGGAAGCGACATCATCGGCGTGCGCATCAAGCCGGCAGGCGATGCAAGCTACACGGCGGAGAACACCTTCGATGGCTTCGTTTTCGAAAACGGCACCAGCGTCGACCTCTCGTTCACGCGGCAACCCGAAACGCAAAGCTACGACGTGCTGCTCCTCACCGCCGAGGACAGCAAGATCGCCGTGCGCGACATCGACCTCGTGGATACCAAGGACATCGTGTTCCACTTCGACGAGGGCATCGGATACATCACCTACACCGACGCCTCGACGGGCCAGGAGCTCGACAACCGCGCCGAGGCCATCGGCGCCGAGGAAGACGCCCCCGCCGTCTCACGTGACCTCGAGACCCAGAGGGGCTAGCGCCGCTCCCGAACGGCTGCGTGCTACTCGCTCGATGGTTACCTAACGTCTTTCGGCACGATGCGAACAGCGCGTTAGAATGGCAACCCCATCCTATTGAAACGTGAGGTTCTTCATGCGCTTGAAGCTGTTCTCGGCGGCGTTTGCCGCCGCTTTTGTTCTCGTCACCGCCCCCGCCTATGCCGATACCCTCGGCGTTGGGCAGGATGCGCTCGTGCCGGGCGCCGAACCGACACTCGTGGCATACGACGAATCGACAGGCGAGCCGGCAGGTGACGATACGGTGACAGATGACACGGACAACAAGGACGAGGGCGCGGACACGAAGCCCGATGGCACGCAACCCGATGACGGCACCAGCACGAATCCCGTCGATTCCGTGAAGGGCGCGCCGGAGACCGTCGAGGGTAACCAGGCCGCGACGAGCACGACCGAGACCGTGACCGAGACCGTCGCAATCGACAAGCAGGACATGCACCGTCTCTACAATCCCAATTCCGGCGAGCACTTCTACACTGCGAGCACGGTCGAGCGCGACCACCTCATCAGCGTTGGCTGGAACTACGAGGGCATCGGCTGGATGGCGCCTGTCACGAGCGACGAGCCCGTCTATCGACTGTACAACCCCTACGCGGGAGACCATCACTACACGCTTTCTGCCTACGAGCGCGACCACCTCATCAGCGTGGGCTGGAACGACGAGGGCATCGGCTGGTATTCGGCGCTTGCGTCCGAGGGCGTCCCCGTCCATCGCCAGTACAACCCCAACGCCATCGCCGGAGCCCACAACTTCACGACAAGCGATTACGAGAATGCCTCGCTCATCAATGCGGGATGGAGCGGCGAGGGTATCGCCTGGTACGCCCTGGCCTCGGACACCAAGACCATCGAGACGACGAAGCACAACATAATCGAGAAGGCGCCGTACATCACCGCGACCTTCACGACCGCCAAGGGCTCCGTTCCCGAGACGATCGTCTCCTATGCCAAGGATGACCAGACCTATCTCTTCCTCCCCTCCTACGCGCCTCTCGACAACCTCTACCTGAGCGCGCATGTCAGCAAGACGCAGCAGGTTAACCTCTACCTCGGCAACGACGAGTTCTCCATCATCAATCCCGAGCATGGAATCAACCTGCTCAACCTTGGGCCGGTCAAGAACGCCGATGGATCCCTCTCGTTCAAGTTCAAGACCTCCAATGCCGCGACGCCCTTCGCGCTGACCGTCATGCGCTCGGCGAACGTCCCGGCAATCTACATCAACAGCAGCAACGTCTCCTCCCAGGGTCGTGACTTCATCGAGGCCAGCCCCGATCACTCCGCAAAGGCCAACGTCGTCGTGTACATGGTCGATGCCGACGGCAGCGTCATCTACGACAAGGACGTCTTCGACAACAAGAAGAAGCTCTCCTCCATCAAGGGGCGCGGCAACTCGACCTGGGGTAACGGCATCAAGAAGCCGTACCAGATCTCGCTCGGCTCCAAAGCCGACCTCATCGGCGACAACGGTCCCGCGAAGAAGTGGATTCTGCTTGCCAACAGCGCCGATGCGAGCCTGCTGCACAGCAGCGTCGCCTTCGACCTTGCCGCGGAACTCGGCCTGGCGACCGTCAGCGTGCGCCCCGTCGACCTGTACTACGATGGCGAGTATCGCGGCAGCTACCTGCTTACCGAGAAGATACAGATCAACGAGAACCGCATCGACATCTTCAACCTGGAGGATGCGGTCGAAGACGCCAATCCCGGCACCGACCTTGACGTGCTGCCCACCAAGACCTCCACGAACAAGTACGGGAATACCTTCCAGTACGTCGTGGGCGTCAAGGACCCGAGCAACATCGAGGGAGGCTACCTGCTCGAGCTCGACAACGGATACTATGCCGCGGAGAAGAGCTGGTTCACCGTCACCTGGCCCGGCGACAAGGCTCGCGCCTACTTCGTGATCAAGAGCCCGGAATTCGCCTCGAAGAACATGATCGCCTTCATCAGCGAGGCCATGCAGGAGGCCCTCAACAACCTGGGTGCCGACAAGCTCGCCGACGGATCGGCGCTTTCCGACGGTACGTTCGCCTTCGATCTGGATTCCTTTGCCAAGATGTACCTGCTCGAGGAATTTCTCAAGAACAACGACACCTACACGAGCTCGACCTACTTCTACCTGCAAAAGGGCAGCAAGATCTTCCGGTCGGGCCCGGTCTGGGACTTCGATGCCGGCATGGGCACGCGCATCGACGCCCACGACTCCATCCAGAGTACCTACTGGGGTTACTACCTCGGCTTGCACAACACCATCCTGAGCAAACAGGTCAAGAAGCGCGTCCAGGAAATCTACGAGGACACGTTCAAGGACCTCATCGCCAATGTCGTGCTCGGTGACGCCGATGCCGTCGGTCCGGCGGGCAAGCTCCACTCCATCGCCGGCTACGCCAAGGTGATTGCCGCCTCGCAGCGCATGAACGAGATTCCCTTCGGCGTCACCTCCTTCAACTTCCAGGCAGAGCCCTTCGCGACCTGGGCGCTCAACGTCGAGTTCTTCCAGAAGTGGCTCGGGTGGCGCCTCGATTGGTTCGACGAGAACCTCAACATGCTCGGAAGCGCGGTGCTCGGTAAGGACACGCGCACCACGCGATGGCATGACGGCTTCGACTACGGCTACGTCTTCGACTACCAGTACTACCTTGACCAGAACCCCGAGCTCAAAAAGCTCGGCATCACCACCTCGGCCAAGGCGCTCGAGCACTTCGTCACAATCGGCATGAAGGACGCGAAGTACAGCGGGACCACGGCACGCAACTTTGACGTGCGGGCCTACATGGAAAAGAATCCCGAGCTCAAGAAGAAGTTTGGCGACGACCTGGCTGCCTACTACAGGCACTACTGCACGGATGGCTTCAAGAAGGGCCTCGTCTGCTGGGCCTGACCTGCGAAATGAGACAATTTGGTCAGACGAGATTGTGACGAGATTGTCTCATGGGTGATGGGTTATTAGATAGTGCGCTTCTTCGCGTCTCGGATCATGCACACGAGGAAGAACGCGATGGAAGCGCCGTAGGCGAGCATGATGGCGAAGCTCACGCCGTTCATCTCGAACGCGTGAATCATGGGATACATGCCCACCAGAATGACCGCGAACGAGATGGCATAGCCCACAAGGTTCTCGCGATTGCGTCGCATCGTGATGAGCACGTCGCCCAGAAACCAGACATAGGCGGTCATCACCGTGCACAACACGAGCGGCACGATGAGATACGCGTAGGGCGCGATGCTCGATCCGAAGATGAGCACGAGTACGGGTTCGCCGACGAGCGCGAAGAGCAGACCGAAGACGAGGGCGAGAGCGAATATGGCGATGGAGACCTTGAGCACGAGACCCAGGAAACCGCGCATGTCGCCCGCCTTCAGGTATTCGGCAAAGCGTGTCAAAAGCGGCGCGTAGATGTACTGCGCGCACATCTGCACAATGAGCACCGGGGCGGCCACCGACGAGTAGATGCCCAAGAACCACTCCCCCATCACGTCGTTGAGGGCCTGGCGCGGAATGGCAGGAACGGCCCAGCAGAAGAATGACGCGACGACGAGGGGCAGGCACTTCACGAAGAGCGAGCGTATCGCCACGGCGTCGAACTGCGGCTTGAGGGGCTTGCGCGTGACTCGCATGAAAGCCGTGCCGTCGAAGATCGCGATGACAAGATAGGTGCTCACCGTCATGAGAATGAGCGCGATGTCCAGGGAGTTGAAGAGCGCCATGCCGGCGACGAAGGAGACAAGCAGCAGCACGCCGCGCAGAATGAACGAGATACCGATGACGTCCATACGCGACTCGCGCTGTTCCTCGCCATGCAAGACGTCCACGAACACGGGGCCCAGCGAGAAGAAGCCGTAGAGGATGACCGTCAGCCAGGCGCTTGTGGGGCAGGTCAAAAAGCAGTAGACGAACATGACGCCGATGGCCAGGGCGACCGTGACGATCCTGAAACCAAGATACTGCGCGAAACTGAATTCCTCGTCCAGGTCCGATACCTGGTAGGTGCGGATCTTGTAGTAGCCGATGGGCGAGAAGATGTTCGAGACGGCCATGCCCAACGCGAGCAGTCCCGCGGCGTCATATCCCGTCGACAGGCGCACGACGAGGACTGTAATCAACCACTGCGCCGCCATGTAGACCAGCGAGCCCGTGGCGTTCCAGATCATGTTCGCGCGAATCGACAGCGCCTTGTCAGTACCCGTATTCATCAAGCGTACAGACTAGGACTAGATGCCGTACCAGGCAATCCCCTCATCCTGCCAGCCAAGGGAGATGTTGTGGTCGAACTCGTACTTGCTTGCCGTGTAGTTGTGGTTGTTGGCGTAGGCGTTGGGGTTGTACTGGCGATACAGCGGAACGCCTTTGGCGTCGTCGGAATACCAGCCGATGCCCTCGTCGTTCCAACCGGCCTCGACGAGCGCGTCACGCTCGACGGCGGAAAGCGTGTAGTGATGCTCGCCGCCAATCTCGTTGTAGAGGCGGTACACGGGCGTCTTGCTCTTCTTGGGAGAGTTCCAGCCGATGCCCTCGTAGGTCCAGCCCGCGGAATCGAGGCTCTCGCGCTCGACGATGCTCGAGGTGTAGAAGTGCTCGCCCGAGTTGGGATTGTACATGCGGAACATGCCGCGCGTGTTGGTGTCGGGAACGGTCCAACCCTGGTACAGGGGAAGGACGTAGTTGTAGGTGGGATCAAAGCCGGCATGGGCATAGGCCTGGTCCATGAGCTTGGCGATGGACTCGGGCCAGGAGATGCCCGTCGCGTACTGGTGCCAGCAGTCGCCCGTCGCGTTGGCGCGGCCGTAGTCCCACTTCATGGCATAGAGCGTGGTCTGGGGATAGTTCTTGGCGTAGGTGTAGTTCTTGGCGATCCACTGGGCGCCACCCAGCACGGCGGCCTCGGGGGAGTTCCATCCCTGCTGCACGGCCATGGAGCGGCCACCGGAGATGGGGCTGCTGTCATAGGCGCCGATACCGTAGAAGTTGTAGTACGTCCCCGCGGGATAGGTCTTGTTATCGGACCCGATGGGCGTGGTGCCGTCGTATTCAAAGCCGCTCGCCAGCGTGGAGGTTCCCCATCCCGTCTCGAGAATCGCATGAGCGACGAGGTAGGCGGCGTTGACGTGGTAGGTCTGCTCGGCCTGGATGAAGGCCGCACCCGTTCCCACGAGCTTGCCGTTGCGACCCTTGGCCTGCGAGACGATGAAGGCATCAATCTGGGCGGCACGTAGGCCCGATGCAGTGGTGAGGTCGGCAAAGGTGGTGAGATTGCACTTGTTGGGGTCGAGCGCGTTTTGGAACTCGTCGTAGGAGTATCCGTGGTGCACGTCTTGGTCGATCTGCTTTTGCACCATCTGCGCCAAGGTGAGCTTGACGTTGACGATATTGGAACCGCCCTGGGCCTGGGCAATCATATCCCCATCGGCAAACCCGCCCTCACCCTGGGCATAGAGCACGTCATCATCGACATGCTCGTATGCCCGCGGGTCAGCGCGAAGCGGCCCCTCCACCCGCTCGGCAAATGCGCTTTGCACGAACAGGGCCGGAAGGGCCGCAATCAGAAGTGCTGTTACGAGCAGTAGACGAATCGGCAGGGAGACGAGGGTACGTTTGGTCATTGTTCGTGCCTTCCTGATCGAATGTCTACCGCACGAGGGGTATCAATGGATGCTACTTCGCATCAGCCTCGGTGTCGCCACCCTCTGCGGCAGCGTACCAGGCGATACCCTCATCCTGCCAGCCAAGCGAGATGTTGTGGTCGAACTCGTACTGGCTGGTGGTGTAGTTGTGGTTGTTGGCATAGGCGTTGGGGTTGTACTGGCGCAGAACCTTCACGGTCTGGTTCTCGTCGGAGTACCAACCGATGCCCTCGTCATTCCAGCCCTCCTTGACGAGCGCGTCACGCTCGACGGCGCTCATGGTGAAGTGATGCTCACCGGCGTTGGGGTTGTACAGACGGAAAACCGGTGCGTCGGACTTGACGGGAGCGTACCAGCCAATCTGCTCGTTCTTCCAGCCGAGCTCGATGAGGTGATCGCGCTCGAACTCGCTGGCGGTGTAGAAGTGCTCGCCGCTGTTCGGGTTGTAGACGCGATACATGGCCTGATGCTCGCCAATCTGGAACTGGGCGACCTTAGTGCCGGTGAAGTTGCCGATGCCCTTGATGATGACAGTGGCGGTACCGATCTGGTCGTTGTCAACGTACTCGAGCGTATAGTCGACATCCTTCACGAGCTTGGTGCCGTTAGCCATGGCAACGGTAACCTCGGGCTCGACGGGCTCGCCCATGAAGGTCACGTTCGCGACAGTGGCGGTCGTGGCCTTGTTGATGTCAGCCGCGGCAATGACGACCTCGAAGTTCTGGTCGGTGGTGCCGCCGCCCTGCCAGGCATAGCCCTTGTTCAGCGTGACCTTGAGGTTATAGGTACCGGCATTGGTGGCCAGGACGTTGTCCTTGTCGGTCTCGATGTCGATCTCCTGCTTGGGAGCCTCGGGCTTGTCGCCCTCGGTGGCGTCGTCGCCGGTGTTCTCATCACCAGTGGTGTCGTCGCCCTCGGTGGCGTCGTCACCCTCGGTCTGGGTGGCAGGAGTGTCCGGGGTGGTCGGATCTTGCTCGTCGCCGGTGTTCTCGTCGCCGGTGCTGGGCTTGTTCTCGTCACCAGTGCCCTCGTCACCGGTGCCAGGCTCCTGCTCGTCATCGAGCACGAGCTCGACCGTGTAGCCCTTGTTCTGCGGGAGCAGCTTCTGGGCCTGACCGGTATAGGTCAGGTTCTTGGCAGCCGTGGGAACGGCAATCTCGACAACATCGGTGGGCTCATCGGTATCGTCGCCCTCGGTGTCGCCACCAGTGGTGCCGTCCTGATTCTCGTCGCCACCGGGCTGCTCGGTCGTAGGAGGATTGGTGGTGTCCTCCTCGCCCGCGGCAATTGCCTGCATCGGGACGAGCGCCATGACAAGCGCGATGCACGCAAGCAGGCTTGCCAGCGTGGCAAGAATGCTCTTGTGCGAAGTATGACCCTTTACGATTTCGTTCATGAATTCATCTCCTTCTTCCTGAACTTGACGTCCGCCCAATATAGCACATGAGAATTGTGACTCCAGCCCCTCCACATATCCGTGACAACCGGTCATCAAGCGGTAACCTCCCAGTTACGCGAAGGCCTTGCCGCGCATTTCGCGAGATGGACCGAACATGACAAATCACGGAAAGTTCATTGCATACGATATCTCACCAGAAAATCGACACATTAGAGCGCCGTGAGTCCCACCTTTTGCAATCATGCATTTCGCCTGTTGTTCTGAAGCTGTAACGCGTTCGCGCGCATGCGCCACGTATACTTGCGGCGAGCTTATTACGTTTCTCTTCTTCGGAGGATGCGATGTCATCGAGGAACCGCGACGCACATATGCCCACTCGTCTTCCAGTGAAGCTTCTCTGGCCATGGCTTCTCGCCACAATATTCTGCGCCTTATCCCTCTTGACGCTAGCGCTTTCGCCTAGCTGGGCACACGCGGACGAGCGAGCCACGCCATCGTTTGCGCCCATTGTCAAGGACAACAAGGCAACCGCCGCCAACCTCGCGCTCGTCGTCGAGTTCTCCGATAGCCCCGCGGAGAGCTTCTACGACAAGGCATATTCGTATCCCACCTTTTACGCGACGAATTTCGAACATCTCGTCGCAAATATCAACGCCGAGCCAAGCAGCTCCATCTCTCGCACCTATCGTAGCTACCTTCGTGAGATATCGAAGGGGAAGTTCGATGTCATGACCTATTTCCCGCAAGCCTATGATGATGGAACCCATTTGCGCATACGCGTGAGCATGAGCTCTCGGGACTACATTAGGCTCAATGACGATTCGACACTCATCAAGCAGGCAATAGCTCAGCTTATGAACGCCCGCCCCGACCTGGACGCATCCATCTTCGACGTAGACGGAGACGGCTACGTCGATAACGTGCTCATCATCGCCGACCTTCCCTCAGATGTCGAAATCACAGCCCACGCAAATACTGATGCCAACTCGACGACAGTTGGATCGGGCAGCACGGCGCGCAGGGCGCGAGCACTCACAGCCGTCAACGGAGGAGGCACCTCAGGCGGGGGCGACCGCTTTGGCCTCACTGGTCCTAGCGTCGCGGCACACGAACGCCTGCACACCATCGGCGCTGCCGATCTCTACCGCAATTCGCAGTATGGCGCCAGCGGAGACCCCGTCAAGAATTGGGATGTCATGGCTTCGGGCGGCGTCTTCTCCTGGCCGCTTGCCTTCACGCGCGAGCTCGTCGGCTGGACGAAAATACCCGAAGTAAGCATCAGTAGCTCAGGCTCGTCCTTCACGCTCTATGCTCCCGCGGTTTC
Organism: uncultured Coriobacteriia bacterium; assembly: GCA_948466335.1. GTDB lineage: Bacteria > Actinomycetota > Coriobacteriia > Coriobacteriales > QAMH01 > QAMH01. The sequence continues at coordinate 57,942 of CAOKAE010000009.1, forward strand.
GGATGACACGCTCGGATCGAAACCCCAGGCCATCAAAATCAAGACCCCGCTCTCGAGTTCCGAGTACTTTGTCATCGAATACCGGAGGCGGGGCAATACCAACACCGATTACGACAAGTACATTGGCTCCTCTGGGCTCATCGTTTATCGCGTCAACGAACAATATGCCAATCAGGGAAATCTCTATGGCAAGGATTTCGTCTACGTATACCGTCCGGGCGAGGCGAGTCTCACGGCATCGGGCGGCGACATCAACCGCGCGGCCATCTGCGCCGGCTCCTACACGACGCAAAGCAGCCTAAGCGGATCGTCCATCACCCTCAACTCATCCATCGGGTCGCTCGATCCCAACACGGACATAACGAAAGGTGCGATTAGCTACTCGAACGGCATGAACAGCGGACTGCGCGTCACGGCAACGAGTCAAACCGACAACTCCATCACCTTCAAGGTCGAAATGTCATCGGAGGCGGCAAAGGCCACCTGGACACCTGTGACAAATGCGGATGGAAGCTCTCCACTGTCCGGCCTCACAAGCCCTCTGACCAAAACCGTGAGCGACGGAACGAACCTTTACGTGCTCGCCGAAAGCCAAGGCACGGGGACGGCTCGTTGGAGCGTGCACAAGCACGACGGCACACGTTGGACACAGCTCGGAAGCAATGCAACCGACCTTGCCGGAGTTGACATAGCGTGGCTGAACGGATCGCTCTACGCCATTGGCTCACGTGTCAATGGCACGGGAACCGAACTTAAACGTTTCAACGGAAGCAGCTGGGTCACCGTATCAGCGCTTTCCGTCGGAACGCGTTACGACGCGCCGAAACTGGGCGTCGTCGGAAACAAGCTTTACGCACTCGTGAGCAACGGCGGCATCCTCACGACATATGAGTTCACCGGCTCCGCACTCAGGGCATTTGGTCCTACCCTACCCGTGAAGTCAGCCGCCAATGCGGGCATCTTCGACATAGGCGGCTCGCCAGCCGTCATATCCGGTGACACGGGACAAAGCGTCTGGAAGACGAGCCTCTATCGTCTCGTGAATGGCACATGGAGGGAAACGCCTCTCCTGGAAAGAACGGCGGCGTCCGTCGTGAGCGCAACGGCAATGAATGGCAGAGGCTATGCATACGCGTACGCGGATGGCAAGGCGCATCTCTTCGAATTAGACGCGAGCGGAAATCTCACGAAGGACTCCATCATCTCGCAGGCGGGTGATGCCGCCTCGGGTGGCAGTCTGGCAACGGATAATACGCACCTCTATTTGACCGTCGGAACGGCAAGCCGCGGCGTCATCGCATACAAGATTGCAAACGGATCGACGGCTACCCTCTCCCAAGTGGACGGAACGGCGTACTCGAGCAGTTTCGACGTCCATAGTTGCGTTATCGGCAACAAACTGTTCGTCGCCATCTCCGACCCCGTATCGGACTCGATTGCCGTTCGCTCCCACGCCATCGAAACGTCGTCGACGCCCGATCCCGAGCCCGTCAAGCCCGACATAGCCAAAGCCACGGTCTCGGCCATTCCCACCCAGACCTACACGGGAAAGGCCATCACGCCAAGTCCCACGGTGACGCTGGATGGTCGCAAGCTTGTCGCAGGCAGCGACTATCGCCTCACCTATGCCAACAATGTCAACGCAGGGACGGCCCACATCACGATCACCGGCATTGGTGCCTACACGGGAATCAGGACCGCCACGTTCACCATCGTGAAACCCCAGACTCCGGACCCGAAACCCGATCCCACGCCGGATCCCACACCGGACCCGAAGCCGGATCCCACCCCAACGCCAACACCGGATCCGAAACCCGACCCGACGCCAACTCCGACGCCGGATCCCACTCCGACGCCGACGCCGGATCCGGGCACGCCCGAAGTCGCGACCACGACGATGTTTCGCCTGTACAACCCCAATTCAGGCGAGCACTTCTACACGGCCAGCGCCTTTGAGCGCGACCATCTGGTAAGCGTGGGCTGGAACGACGAGGGCACCGGCTGGATTGCCCCGGAAAGCTCGAATACGCCGGTGTACCGCCTCTACAACGCCAACGCCGGCGACCACCACTACACCACGAGCGTGGTCGAGCGCGACCACTTAGTGAGCGTGGGGTGGAACGACGAGGGCATTGGATGGTATTCTGACGACCTTCAACGCGTGCCCCTGTATCGCCAGTACAACCCCAACGCGATCGCGGGCTCGCACAACTACACGACAAGCTGGGAAGAGACAAGCATGCTCATCGGCATCGGCTGGCATGATGAGGGCATTGGATGGTACGGATTGTAGATACGGCAGACAAAACGACGGTTTGCCTGGTTGAGGTGATGATTTCATGAGGAAAGCACAGCACGCAAAGACGGGATCGAAGCGCCGCATCTGGACGCGTCTGGGGGTGATCTCCTCCACGTGCGTCGCCGCAGCGCTCGTCTTCGCGCTTGGCCTCGGCACGATCACCATGGGAGCACTTCCCGGTAGCACCATGGCAGACATGACGCCTGCGACCACCGGCACCGAGAGCATCAGTCACGAACCCGGCACCATCCCAGCGAACGACGGAACGGAAGCTGCCGCCGAAGCCGCGCAGTCTCCGGCAAGCTCGTACGCGAGCCTGCCCGAGGAGGATTACACGGCGAACACCGTTGTCATCTCGGTCGACGGCGAGCAGGACATCGAAGCTGCAACGGCGCAGCTCGACGCCCTCGAGTCTATGGGCAACGTATCGGTCGACACGAGCGACGCCTCGTCCGGCTTCGTCAAGGTTACCTACGAGGGAGACACCAGCGCCGGCGAGGTTGCGGACCTGCTGCACGCCCAGGGCATCGAGGCGCAGCCCAACTTCAGGTACTACGCGCTCGCCCTCGATGATGCCGAGGAGAACGGCACCGCGGCCGACGACGCGGACTCCCCGCTCACGTCCCAAGCCACGCAAGTCAACGACCCCAAGAGGGGCGAGCAATGGGGCCTCAGCGTCATCCGAGCCTATGACGCATGGGATATCGCGAGGGGCAAGGCAAGCCCGGCCTCGCCGCGCCCCGTCAGCGTCGCGATCATCGATTCCGGCTGCATGGTCGACCATCCCGACCTCAAGAACAACATCGTCGGTAGGTACGACACGCGCACCGGCGGCACGGACGTCACCGATGACCAGAATCACGGCACGCCCGTCGCCGGCATCATCTCCGCCGAGGCAAACAACGGCGTCGGCGTCGCCGGCGTCTCGTACAACGCGGGCCTCTACATCGTGCGCGCGCTGCACAAGCAGGGCAACGAATTCGTCGCCGAATCCACCGACATCCTCAAGGCCTATGACAACGTCGTCTCCAACAAGAAGATCGGGGACACCAAGATCCGCGTCATCAACATGAGCCTGGGCAGCAAGCGCACCGGCACGCTGGGCGAGAAGGACACCGCGGTCATACGCAAGATTGACGAGGCCTACGCCACCCACGACATCCTGACGGTGAGCGCGGCGGGCAACAAGGACGGTACGGTTCCCTATCGCTGCTATCCCTGCGACTTCTCCGATAACGTGATCGGCGTCATCAACCTCGAGAAGAAGGACAACGGGTCGATCGTCCGCAACGAGGACTCGAACTACAACATGCCGGGAACCCAGGCAAAGCAGCTCTCGGCACCGGGCACGCGCATCTACACCACGGCCAACAACGGAAGCTACGTCACCAAGACGGGCACGTCCATGGCCGCGCCCTGCGTTTCGGGCGTGGCAGCGCTGGCCTTCGTCGCCAACCCGCAGCTCAGCGCCGCTAGCGTCAAGAACATCCTGTGTTCGGCCGCAGATGACATCAACACGCCCGGCTTCGACAGCTTCACCGGCTACGGCAAGGTCAACGCCCTCACCACCGTGCAGATGGCCAAGGGCGTCGCAGACGTCACGGGACCCGACTCGGTCTACATCGGCCGTTCGATCAGCCTGAACTGCCCCGCCGCAAGCGATTGGTCGTCGAGCAACACCTCCGTGGCGACGGTCACCGACACCGGCCTCGTGAGGGGAGTCAAGGCGGGCTACACGACGATTAGCGTCAAGTCGAACGGTAGGACCCTCAAGAAGTCGATTGCCGTCTACGATGGCAGGATAACGGGACCGGGCACGATCCAATCGGGTTACGCCGCCCAGTACAAGGTCGAATGCAGCATCGACGGTGCGTGGAACTTCGAGCTCGGCGCCAACACGGCCAACGCGACCATCACCAAGGACGGCAAGCTCACCGCCAACCAGGTTGGCCAGGTCACCATCGTGGCCAAGCTCAACTCGAACCCGAACATCAGCGTCGAGCTTCCCATCACCGTCCAGCAAGGTCCGGTCATCAACAACGGTGGCGACGACAACCCGGGCGCACCGGGGACCAAGATCATGTTCCGCCTCTACAATCCCAATAGCGGCGAGCACTTCTACACGGCCAGCGTCGTCGAGCGCGATCACCTTGTCAGCGTGGGATGGAACTACGAGGGAGAGGGCTGGACCGCACCCGAGAGTTCGAGTGCGCCGGTGTTCCGACTCTACAACGCCAACGCCGGCGATCACCACTACACCACGAGCGCCGTCGAGCGCGACCACCTCATCAGCGTGGGATGGAACGACGAGGGCATCGGCTGGTACTCGAACATCGACCAGGGCGTGCCCCTGTATCGCCAGTACAACCCCAATGCGGTCGCGGGCTCGCACAACTACACGACGAGCACGGTCGAGCGCGACCACCTCATCAGCGTGGGATGGAACGACGAGGGCATCGGCTGGT
>CAOKAE010000010.1 GCA_948466335.1 uncultured Coriobacteriia bacterium
TCATGGCGGCCCATGACACGAGCGGCGTGCCCGTCGTAGACGATGGCGGAAAGCTCGTCGGCTTCATCTCCGATGGCGACGTGGCATCCTATCTCGGCAGCAACGACATCTCGCTCCTCGATTCGACGCTCAACATCTACCGTTACGAGGACGATTCCGCGCTCCGATCGCGTCTCGCCGACCTGCTCGACCTCGACGTCATGAGCATCGCCACCAAACGCGTGATTTCCATACACGCAGATACGCCGATTGACAAGGCGGTGCATACGCTGTCCGAGAAGCGCATCAAGAAGGTGCCGGTCGTGGACGACGAGGGCAGACTCGTGGGCACCTTGAGTCGCCGCAACGTCATGCACGCCATCGCCGATGCCATCGGGGAAATCAGGACGCAAGGGTAGGCGTGCCAGCGGGGTCTGGCCTCCTGGGACATCTACCGAAAGCGCTTGAGCAGCAGCGAGTTGCATACCACCGTCACGCTCGACAACGCCATCGCGGCGCCCGCGAGCGCCGGGGCCAGGATACCCACAGCGGCAAGCGGAATCATGATGCAGTTGTAGATGAGCGCCCAGAAGAGGTTCTGGCGAATCTTGCGCATGGTGGCCTTGGACAAGCGCAGGGCCACCACCAGGTCGCTCAGGCGGTTGCGCATGAGCACGACGCTGCCGGCATCCAGGGCCACATCCGTGCCCGAGGCCATGGCCACGCCCACGTCAGCGGCGGCCAGCGCCGGGGCATCGTTGATGCCATCGCCCACGAACGCCGTGACGCCACCCTCGGTCGTATGGGCCTTCACCTCGGCCACGCGCTCGGCCTTCTCGAGGGGCAGCACGCCGGAGAACACGTGCGCGGCGGGAATGCCGACTTCCTCGGCCACCGCGAGCGCGGATGCCTGCGCGTCACCCGTCACCATGTAAGACGTGACGCCATACTCGTCTTTCAGGACGCGAATCGTCTCGCGGGCATCGGGCTTGGGCTCGTCGGCAAAGGTGAAGCTACCAGCGTCTACGCCATCGACGCGCACATGCGAGCCGACGAAGACCTCATGGCCCTCGACGACGCCCTCCACACCGGAGCCGACGACGGCCTCGAAGCCCTCGGGCTCGGGCAGGGCTGACGCAAGGGCCCGCGCGTACTCCTCGCTCCCCTCTTCGGCAGCCTGCACGGCCTCGCCAAGTGCACCGCTGCTCGCCGCATAGGCCACGACGGCACGGGCCAGGGGATGCTCGCTTCTCGCCTCGAGCGCGGCGGCCAAACGCAAAGCATTGGGCGGCACGGTGCAGCTCGTCACCACGGGCGTGCCGCGCGTGATGGTGCCGGTCTTATCCATGACGGCGCTCTTGAGCTTGCAAACGCGCTCGAGCACTTCGCCATCCTTGATGAGGATGCCGAGCTGCGCGCCCTTGCCCATGCCGACCATGAGCGCCGTGGGCGTGGCAAGCCCGAGTGCGCACGGGCAGGCCACGACGATGACCGCGATGGCGGGCAGCAGCGCCTGTTGCCAGAGACTCGTGCCGTCACTGGGCACGAAGAAGAACCACACGCAGAAGGTGATTGCCGCGAGGGCGAGGATGACCGGCACGAACACGGCGGCGATCTTGTCGGCCATGCGCTGCACCGGAGCCTTGGAGCCCTGGGCGTCCTCCACCGCGCGCACGATGCGTGCCAACGTCGAGTCCGCGCCCACGCGCAGCGCCTTGAGCTGCAGCGAGCCCGTGGTGTTGAGCGTGCCGCCCGTCACCTCGTCGCCCTCGCGCTTCATGACCGGCAGCGCCTCACCGGTGAGCATGGACTCGTCGACCTCGGAGGCGCCCGAGGTCACGATGCCATCGACGGGCATCTTCTCGCCGGGACGCACGAGCACCACGTCACCGACCACGACGGCCGAAAGCGGAAGCTCCATCACCGTGCCGCCGCGATCGACCCGCGCGGTGGGCGGTGCGAGGTTCATGAGCGATTCGATGGCCTGGTTGGTCGCGCCCTTCGCACGCGTCTCGAGGATCTTGCCGAGCAGCACGAAGGTGATAAGCATGGCGCAAGTCTCGAAGTACGGCATGCCGTTATTGATGGCGATGGACTCGTGGCTCGTCCAATCGCCGCGCATGACAGGCAAAAACGTGATCCACAGCGAGAAGAGAAACGCAATGGTGGTACCGAGCGCCACGAGCACGTCCATGTTGGCAGACCCGCTCTTGAGCGATGCGAAGGCGCCCTTGTAGAAACGCGCGCCGCAGCCGAACTGCACGGGGATGACGAGGGCGAGCATGAGGATGTTGGTGGCGAACATGGCTTGCACGTGCGAAGGATCGCTCACGAACAGCGACGCGAGCGCTCCCCCGACGCCCATGTGGGCACCGGGTAGCATGCCGACGCAGAAGATGACGGCGGTGAGCACGAGCGAGGTGATGAAGACGTTGCGATCGTGCCTGGCACGCGCCGCCTCCTTGGCACGGCGCTCCTCGTCCACGAGCGGGGCATCATCGGGAATGACCTCGGCGGTGAACGAGAGGTCGTCGAAGACGCGCAGCATGTCGTCCACGGAGGCCTCGTCGGTGTCGAAGGTGACCTGGCCGGTGTTGTTGGCGAGGTTGACCGCGACGTCGATGACACCGGGCGTCTTGCGGTAGTGCTTCTCGATGTTGGCCGCGCAGTTGGCGCAGTGCATGCCGTCGATGGCCAGGCGTATCGTGCTTTGCATAGGAGTCACCTCTTATCTAAGCGGAGGTGTCCAGTATAAGACGTGAGCTAACCATATACGGCATCCATGCAATCTATTTGTTACTTAACATAATTGCATTACGGTAATGCAGATGATACGATGCATGCGGAAGGAGGCTGTCATGGCTACTCAGCAAGCGACAATCAACGTACGCATGGACTCCGCCCTCAAGGAGCGCGCCGGTGCCGTTCTCGAGTCGTACGGCATCTCGACGACACAGGCCATCACGCGTTTGTGGGAAGAAATGGCGCAATCTCATGCCATACCTGACTTCATCTCCGGTGCAGACAAGAGCGCACGCGCTGCCGAGGTGCATCGCAAACTCGATGTCCTCAAGAGCATGGCGGGTTGCGTCAAGGCTCATACACCTCCCCCGGCAAGCAGCAAGGAGCTTCGCAGCACCATGTACGACGACAAATATCGTGACTACCTGGAGTTGCAGTGAAGATACTCGTTGACACGAACGTCTGGCTCGACATCGCCTTCGGGCGCGAGGGCTTCTACGAAGACTCCTTCGGGGCCGTCGCAACGTGTATCGAAGACGAGAACGAGCTTCTTACGGTCGCAACGTCTCTCAAAGATGCCTTCTATATCGTCGAGCGTCACTCAGATGCGCAGCAAGCATACGAATGGGTCGAGAAGATCATGGCAATCTCAAGCATCGTGAGCGTCGACCAACTCACCTGTCACATGGCACTGGACTTGGAAAAGCCCGACTTCGAAGATGGCATCATCGCCGCATGTGCACGCATCGAAAACGTCGACGTCATCATCTCACGCGACAAGGGTGCCTACGAGAGCATCGGTATCCCCTGCTGCACCCCATCAGCCTACATCGAGGCATCCCCCTGGACGCGCACGCGCATATAGAGAAACAGGGCGGCTCCCGCAAGGAAACCGCCCTGGAATTGTCACTAGGCACCGTGTCTAGAACTTCTTCTTGAAATCCTCGAACTTCTGCTTGATCTCTTCGCGCTTCTTCTCGATGGCCTCGTGCCGGTCAGCCCTGCGCTGGGCACGCAGCTTGTCATGGGCCTCCTTGGCGAGCTGCGCCTGGACCTCTTCGGCCTGCTCGACCTCGTCGGCAATCTCGGCGGCATCCCAATGCATGATCGCGCAGTCCATGCCCTCGAACTGGGTATCGAAGTCTGCGGTATCGTCTTCTTGCACGAGGGCGATGACGGCCGTTTGCCCCGGAAGGAGCGAGCGGCTGCAGTAGGCGATGAGCGAGGTGTCATCCTCGGCGTTGCTGTCATCGACAAGGCTGCCCGCCAGCAGGCCCACGCCGCCGCCGAGCAAGATGCCAACCGGCCCACCCAGGATGCCCACGGCCGCACCGAGCAGTCCGCCCATCCAGGTGTCATCCGTCGTGTCCGTACCTGAGTCGAACCCGTCCTTGGGTACGATGACACCATCCTCGTTCTTGACGATGACCATCTGCAAGATCGTGTAGGACGCATTGACCGGATCGCCCTTGAGATGCGAGAAGGTCTCGTAGGCCTGGCTCTCAACCGGGAATGTCACCATCGTTACGCTTTCCATGACGAGCTCCTGTCCTCAGGCTTTATCTTTATGCGAGAACAGTATACACCGTTTGTCGTTAAATTGCTGCCGTTCACGGAAAATACTAGATAACAAGCAATGCAAATCGGAAAGGCGCAGATGCTCGCAACAAATCTCAAACTTGAACTTGGCTTTAAGTCAAGATATTCTTTCGTCCAGACTATCGAGGAGGACTCATGGACTATTCCATCGGCGAGGTATCGAAGATGACGGGGCTTTCGCCCTCGACCCTGCGCTTCTATGACAAGGAAGGTCTACTCCCCGGCCTCGGGCGTCAGGGCGGCAAGCGCGTCTTCGACGATGACCACGTGCGCTCGCTGCGCGTCATCGAGTGCCTGAAGAGCTCCGGCCTGGAGATACGCGACATCAGGAAGTTCATGGAGCTCACGACCAAAGGTAGCGCGAGCTACGCGCAGCGCAAGACGCTCATGGAGAAGCAGCGCGCGAAGACCCTCGAGCAAATCGACGAGATGCAGCAGACGCTCGCCGTGCTCGAATACAAGTGCTGGTACTACGACGAGGCGCTTTCCCGTGGTAACGAGGACTTCGCCACGGATGCCCCCGCAAACCTTCCCGCCAGGGGACGCGAGCTCTACAAGCGGGCATTCCCCCGTGACGGAGAAGAGGGCGCGCGATGATCGGAACCATTGCAAATACGGTAGCTATCGTCTTGGGAAGCTCCGTGGGGGCCATCGCCAAGCGCGGCCTGGGCGAGAAGTACCAGGACGTGCTGTTTTTGGCCATGGGCCTTGCAGCCGTGGGGCTTGGCGTCAACTCCATCGTCAAGGGCATGGGCGCAAGCGTCTACCCCGTGCTCTTCATCGCGAGCCTGGCCCTGGGCGGCGTCATCGGCACGGCACTCGACCTCAACGGCCGTTTTGACCGATTCGTCTCCAAGCGCTCGAAATCCGGCACCAACCTCTCGCAGGGGCTCTCCACGGCCATCATGCTCTTCTGCTTCGGCGCCCTCTCCATCATCGGCCCCATCAACAGCGCGCTCTACGGAGACGAGACCTTCCTGCTCACCAACGCCACCCTCGACCTCGTGACGTCCATGGTGCTGGCCTCGTCCTTCGGCATCGGCATCGCGCTCGCGGCCATCGTGCTGTTCTGCTGGCAGGGGGCGATATTCCTTTTGGCAGCGCAGCTCCAGCCCTTCCTCACCGCAGACCTCATGGCCGAGATCACCATCGTGGGCGGTTTCCTCATCCTGGCTTCGGGCCTCGGCATCCTCAAGGTCAAGGAAATTCCGGTGATGAACCTCCTACCCGCCCTGCTGGTTCCCCCGTTGTGGTTTCTCGCCATCCAACTCGTGGGCAGCTTCGTGTAAGCGAAACAGCACGCACAACCCCTTATTTCAACACGGAAAAGTCCACTAGAAACGGATCGACACTGCTCATGAACTCCTTGCGATGAGCTACGGTGGCCTGACCTTCGGGAATGGTCTTGAAGGCATTGGAGACCTCGGATGCCTCGCTGAAGAACAGCTCGAGGATGCCGTCAAAGGGAAGGCGGTCGTGGTTGACGTGCTGGCCGTTGACCATGCGGTCGATGATGAGGTGCTGGTTGTAGCCGAAGAATATGTCGGTGGGCATCTTCGCCATGCACCCGGAATGGACGACGAACCACTCGCGCGTGAAGTCCTCGAATGACACGTCCGGTACCGTACGGCCCAGCAACGTCATCTTCTTATGGCACCCATCCTCGACGCGCAGGGGAATGGAGACGTTTTCCAGGCATACGTAGGTCTCGTTGTAGACCACCGCATTCACGCGCTCGCGTAGCATGGCCTTGTACGCATCCGATTGCGCGGCCAGCTCGTAGGCATCCAGATCGACATAGCGTTCAATGGTGAAGGCATCGGCGAGAATGGCCTCGGACGAGGCGTCTCCTTGCTCCTTGAGGGTGACTCGATCGACCTCGAAGGACTCGAGCCCCGGGATTCGAAGGCAAAGGGGCGCATAATCGTCATGGAGGAAACGCTCGAAGTCGCCGTCTGAAACAGCCGGGTCTTTGCGAAAGAGATTAATGCAGGAAATCATTGCGCCTGTCCTTTCCCCCTACATCATGAACACCTTGTAGGCGTTGGCGGTGTCTTCGTAGCGTTTCTTGATCTCCGCCTCGCCGCGCAGGTAGGTGAGCGACATTTCGGTGAAGTACCAACGCCCGTCGATCTTCACGTACCTGTTGTCATAGTGGGCGCGGCCGAAGAACTCCCCGCCGTTCTCGGCGTCGTAAAGGTCGTCTTCCAAGGACCAATGCGAAATGGCCGTGCCGTCATCGTTGACCTCGATCCAGTGATGGTGGCCTTGATGACTCGAGGTGACGTTTTCGGTGAATTTGCCCTGCATCGTGGCGAGCATGCCGTCACGTCCCTCGTAGCGTCCACCGGTCGTGTTGTTGATGAACGCGAAGTCGTCGACGAGGATGCCGGCAAGGCCATCCCAGTCCTTGGCGTCGAGGAAATCCCAATACTGCGCTTGCAGGCGCTCGATGGCGCGCATGTCCTCGAGCTTCTCGATGCGTCGCTCGAGTTCCTCCATGGTTGTCATGGCACGACACTCCTTACAGAAGGCTGAAGCCGCCCTCTTCGTAGATGGTCTCTCCGGTGATGAACGAGGCGTCATCCGAGGCGAGGAACAATGCGACGCTGACCATCTCCTCGATTTCGCCGTAACGACCGAAGGGCATCTTGGCCAGGAAGGCCGCGTTGCGCTCGGGATCGAACCTCGTGCCCTCCGTGATGCGGGTCTTGGAGGTGCCCGGCGCCACGGCGTTGACGTGGATATCGTACTTGGCAAGCTCCAGGGCCATGACCTGGGTGAGCATGCTCACCGCCGCCTTGGAGGGGCCGTAGGGGGTGATGCCGCCGATGGTCTTGCGGGCGCTATTGGAACTCGTGTTGACGATATGCCCTTTCACGCCAAGGTCGACCATGGTGCGGGCCACGGCCTGGCCGACGTAGAACACGCCGTTCAGGTTCGTGTCCATGACGTCGAGCCAACCTTCCTGGCTGCAATCCAGAAACGCCTCGCGATGGGTGATGCCCGCGTTGTTCATGAGGACGTCGATGCGTCCGAACCTATCGATGACCTCCGCGACGCTTTTCTGGACCTGACCGTAATCGCGCACGTCGCAATGGAGGCAGTACACGCTCTCGTTATCGCCGAACGCCTCCTCCATGGTGTCATCCTCGATGTCGAAAACGGCAACCTGGGCACCTTCCTTCACGAGCTGCTCGACCATGCCGCGCCCCAGGCCGTTGGCACCACCGGTCACGAGCGCGATCTTGTCTATGAATCTCTGCTTTTCCATGGGTTTCCCTTCTCGTTCGCTATTGCTTGTCGGCCGTGGCCAGATGTAGATACGTCGTGGCTCCTCCATCCACGGCGATGTACTCGCCGTTGATGAAGCTCGCATCGTCGGAGGCGAGGAAGAGCGCGACGGTCGCGATTTCCTCGGGAAGCGCATAACGCTTCAACGACGATGCCTCGGAAAGCCCCTTCCTGTTCTGCCCGCGCGCCAGCGTCATGTCCGAAAGCACGAGGCCCGGATTCACGGCATTGACGCGCACGCCCAAGGGCCCCAGGTCGGTGGCGGCGGCGCGAGTCGCGCCCAAGGCGGCGGCCTTCGCCATGGCATAGCCAATGAGGTTGCCCGGTCCGAAGTGGTTGCCCTGGTACGAGCATATGTTGACGATGGCGCCGCCACCGCTGTCTATGATCGCCTGCGCGCAGTAGTGCATGCCGTTATAGACGCCCCAGCAATCGACATCCATCATGCGGTTCAGGTCCTCGCGCGAACACGTCAGGATGGATCCGTTCACGCAGATTCCGGCGTTGTTGACGAGCACGTCCAGGCGCCCGCATTCGTCGTCAACCTTCTTGACGAGCTTTTGCCATGCGACCTCGTCGACGACGTCCATGGGAAACGCCACGGCCTCTCCCCCGTCATCCTTGATGGCCGCCTCCACGCGCGCGAGGCCGTCTTCCTTGATGTCGGTCATGTACACCTTGGCGCCTTGCTGGGCGAACATCTTCGCCTCCATCTCGCCCTGACCACCGGCGGCACCGGTGACGATGACCACCTGGTCCTCGAACTTTCCGGTCCCCTTGGCGACACGCGACCAGCGCTTGGCCTTCTGCTCGGCGTATACCTTCTCCTCGAACTCGCGCTGGCCGGGGCCAGTGACGATGGCGTCCTCGAAGAACTCCGCACGCTTCGATTTCATGATTGCCTCCGTTCGGGAAGCGGCTGCACCGGGCGAATCGCGTGATGCAGCCGACGTAGATCTGCTAGTTTTTCAGCTCGACTTCGACGGGCTCGACGAAATAGGTCGTAACCGTGCCGATGAACTCGGCCGCATGCACGCTCGCGCGCTTCTTGTAGCCCACGCTGGTGTAGCACTCGTCAAAGGCATCCATGTCCTCGAACCAGAACTCGACCATGCCCTCGACCGGGAGCTTGTCGTAGTGGACCTCCTCGTCGCCAACGCACCTGTCGATGACGAGGTTCTGGTTGTAACCGCAGCAGCCACCCATGAGCTCGACCAAGATGGAGTGGATGTACCACCACTCGAAATGGAAGGTCATGGCATCGACCCCTTCGGCGCGATCGCAGAAGGAGACGCGCTTGATGATGTCGCGGTCCTTGAGATACGCGGGAACGAGCTTGTCGAACTTCCTCACCGTGATGAGCGCGGGTATGGGTTCGTCGACGATGGGTTCGAGCGCCGCGGTCAGGACATCGCCCGAATGGGCGTAGCCCTCGAGCATGTCGCCATAGCTATCGAAGATCAGTTCGATGAAACCATCGATGTCGATGCTACCGCGCGCGGCATGGGAGCGCTGCTGCTTGTCGGTCACGAAGTTGATCTCGCATTTGCGCAGCAGGGGCATGGCGGAAATGACATTGCTGACCTCCCCCATCATCACCGCACGGAACTGTTCCTCGGTAATTCCCTCCTTGCATTTGAGCAAGTTGATCCTCGAAATCATAGCTGCGTCCTTTCTCTAGGATGTGTCGTCCTTGCAACAGGGGCGTGACCACGTTCCCTCGCCGAGTAGACGGGAATTCCGGTCACGCCCCTTTCGGGCAAACTTGTGGGCCGCGTACGCTGCGCACGCCTTGGTCCCACGAGCCATGGAGCGCGATCGCCTTCGATTGGGCGTCCTACTCCTCGGCGTTCTTCGCCTCCATCATGACCGCGTCGCGCGCCTTCATCTTGTTGTAGATGGGCATGCCGATGGCAAGCAGGATGATGGCGATGATGCAGAGCACACCCAGGATGGGAAATGCCGTGCTGTAACTACCGGTCGTGGCAAGGGTGTTGGCGGAAAGCATGGGACCGATGACGGCGGCAAGCGCATAGCCCCAGTACATGAAGCCGTAGTTCTGGCCCATGTTGGCCGGACCGAAGGCGTCGCCGGTGAGCGAGGGCATGATGGCCATGATGCCGCCGAAGCACATGCCCAGGACGATGGACTCGATGATGAAGGGCATCATGGTGTCGGTGTTGCCGTAGAGGAACAGGTGGATCACGGCGGTGATGCCGATGACGATGAACAGCGTCTGGAAACGGCCGATCTTATCGGATAAGGTGCCGAAGCCAAAACGTCCCGCCGCATTGGCCACGGCGAAGATGCTGACCATCAAGGCACCCGTCGCGGCGTCCATGCCCGCTTGCGTCTGGCCAACGAGGGATGCGGTGCCCAACATGAACACGCCCGTGCACGCGGTAAGCGCGAAGGTGATGACCATGATCCAGAACAGCGGGGTCTTCATCATCTCGGGAGTGGTGTAGCTCCTGCGGTTCTTGGCCTCCTCGTCCACGGGAGGATTCCACCCTTCGGGCTGATAATCCGCAGGCGGCAGGATGTAGCAGAGCCACGAGAAGATGAGGAACATGACGATGCTGAACGCGCCCACGACCATGAACGAGGGCATGGGGCCAATGGCCTGCACAATCATGTTGCCGGCCGGAGCCGTCCATAGTGGCCACAGGGCCATCGTGGCAAGGGATATGCCGTTGACAAGGCCCTTCTTGTCCGGGAACCAACGAGTCGTCAGGGCAAGCGACGTATTGTAGATGATGCCGTCGGCAAAGCCGACGATGATGCCGAAGGTGATGAGCAGCATGATCGGGTCCGTGGAAAAGCCCGTGAGAATCCAGCCGATGCCGAAGACGATGCCGCTGACGAGTATGATCTTGTGGGCGGCGAACTTACGCTGGAACCAGCCGCCGATGGGACCACCCGCAAAGCCAATGACGACGATGGCGAGCGTGTAGGCGAACGCCACAATCTGCGGCGACCAGCCGAACTCCGCCATCATGGGCTTCTGAAAAATGCTGTAGCAATTCAATGATGCGGTAATCGCGCCGCACATTGCCGCGCCGACGAGAACGACCCAGCGCGATTTGGGTTTCATTGCCATGTTCTTCCTCCAAAACTGTGCCTGAACACAATGTACATGCGAAAGGCTCCTCACCTTTCCCCAAGCGAAAACCCTCCTCCTTTCGACCCGACGTGCGAACCGTTCCGTGCATGCAAGACTCCGACGTTGTAGCGAGCGTTGATGTGCCGGAACCTGCTGATGCCAAAAACCGGATGAAACCTTCACCGCCATGTTGCGGTTTTGCCAAGGAACTGAATGAAACCGGCGGAAGCGATGATTCCTTCCGCCCTGGGGACATTTCCTCCCACGAGTTGCATGCTATGTGGGTTTGAAGATGACCTCAATAACGCACTTACAAGTAAGAAGCCGCCGCGTGGACGGGTACGGCGATGGAATGCGGTCATAGGAACCCAAGCCCCCTCATGGTCATGACGAAGGCGATGAGGGCGACGGAGGCGACAATCGCATAAAGCCCATTCCACCGGAGGCTCGCCTCCACGAAGGACACCTCCACCATGTCCGCGACGGCAATGACGTTTGCCGAAGCCGGGCATATCGTGTTGCCCAACGCCCAGCTCATCGACAAGACGAGCGCAAGGTACGCGACCGAAATCCCGCAGAGCGCCGGATCGACGGCACCCCCTATGACGGCCGTGGCCACGATGGGATGGATTCCCGCCGCGCAGGTGAGCAAGACGATGGCGACGATGGCGACGGTCAACAGCAACGTGCTTTGCCCGGTGGTGAGCATGAGGGTTTGCGCGATGACGTTACCGATGCCCGAATAGCCGATGCTCTGGGCGAGCATGCCCGCCCCCACGAAGAGGACGACCTGGTTCTTGGCGCCGGGAAGCTTCTTCTCGAAATACGTTGCCTTGAGTTCCCTGCGGTATTGGGGCAATCGCCCTATGACGAACATCCAAATGAGGGGCCACACCACGGAGGCCATGGCGACGACGATGATGGCGGAGAGGGCGAACATCTGGGAGACCACGGCGATGGATGCTATGAGGAGCACGGAGAAGATGGCCAGTTCCGCCATCTTGGCCTTGTCGATGCTCCCCGGCATCTCCTCGGCCGCGTCCGCGTCATCGCGTGCCACGGGAGCACCCTTGCCTTGCCTGCCCGCAAGAACCGTCATCAGGATGCCGACGCCTTCCGCGATGATGGCGCAGGCAATCGCGCAGGGGGCAAAGCTCGTCCAATCCGCACCCGTCACGGAAACGACCAAGGCGATGGTCGCCGACGTGGGCGCCCATATCATGCACGTGACGAACCCACGCGCAAGCGCCGTCCCCAGAAGCCTCTTGTCACCGGCCAGTCGACTCTCTCGCGATATCTCGAACGTGAGCGGCACCGCCGCGATGCTTATGAGCGCACCGACCACGGCCGCCATCGCGCTTACGAGCGAGTAGTACCCTCCCCTGGAGTTGGCACGTCGGGCGAACAACCCCCTCAGCGATTCCCTGTAACCCCCGTGCTGGACGGGTATGCCGATGAGCGGAATCAGAATGAACATGACGATGAGGTCGGCGTTCTTGCGCAGCGCACGCACCCATTCCTCCACCGGCGCCTGGGTATAGAGCAGCAGGGCGACGCTTACGGCGATGAGGATGACGCCGATGAGCCGCGAGGAACCCGTCGAGACAAAGACGCTCATCGCGAGCACCACGACCATGAGAACGATGCACACGTCGTCGAGGAGCGCGGAGCGCAGAAAGACGTTGACGACATAGCACACGGCGAAGCACAGGGTAACGGCGCTACGCACGGTACGCATGGCGGTGGACTCCCTCATCGAACGTACCTCCCCTCCGAAAAGCCAATCGAGAAACATGCGGGCGCAGGAGGAAACACCCCCTGCGCCCATGACGATGCGAAACGAAACGACGCGTCGCGAAGCTAGCTGTTAACCGGCGTGCCATCCTTGCGATAGAAGCGCTTCATGAGGAAGATCGCGACCACGATCGAGACGACGTCGGCGGCGATGATGAAGAACGCCAGCGAGATCGCGCTTCCCGTCCCGGCGATGATCGCCGTGGCGATGGCCGGGGCCATGCCACCGAAGACCGCGGCGGCGAGGTTGTAGGCAAGGCCGACGCCGCTGTTGCGCGTCTCGGTGGGATACACCTCGGATGCCGCCGTCGCCACGGCCACCGCGTTGAGCGACTGGAAGGGCAGCAGACATGCCAGGGCGCAGATCATGATCATCACGGCATGGCCGTTGATGACGGCCCAGAAAACCGGATAGGCGAGCACGATGAATCCCAAACATGCGATGATGACGGACTTCCTGCGCCCGAACTTGTCCGCGAACATGCCCGCAAACGGACACAGGACCAAGTACACGGCGACCACGGCCGTGTTGACGATGAAGCCCTCGAGCATGGTTCCACCGACGAACTCCTTGATGTAGGTGGGCAGGTAGGTCACCAGCAGGTAGTAGGAGACACTGGTACCGGCGAGAAGGCCTATGTTGGTGATCATCGCGACCCAATGCTTCTTGAAGAGGACCCTCACGGGAGTGTGCTCCTCCTCGGCAGCCGTCTTCTGCTGCTTCATCTTCTCGAACTCGGGAGGCTCGGGCACGCTCTTGCGCAGGTAGACGCCATAGATGGCGACGAGGATGCCGATGAGGAACGGAATGCGCCAACCCCAGGCGTAGAGATCGGGCTGGGACAGGGTCGAGGTGCAGATCAGACCGGTGATGGAACCGATGAGCATGCCGACGCCGACGCTGAACGGCTGCCAGCTCACGAGGAACGAGGTGTTCTTTCCGTTATTGAACTCGGAGATGAACGTGAGGGCGGAGCCGAACTCACCGCCGGTTGCCAGACCCTGCAGCAAGCGCAGGATCGTGAGCAGGATGGGCGCCAGGATTCCTATCTGCTCGTATGTTGGCAGGCAGCCCATGAGCATGGTGCATATGCCTATGGCCATGATGGTGAGCGTGAGCGACTTCACGCGTCCGTGCTTGTCCGCGTAGGCTCCCATGATGAGACCGCCGATGGGACGCACCACGAAGCCGACGCCAAACACCATGAAGCTCATCAGGATGCCGACGATGGGATCTTCGGACGTGAAGAATTCCGCGGAGATGACGACCGCGAAATAGCCGTACAGGCCATAGTCATACCATTCCAGGACGTTGCCCAGGCATCCGGAAAGTATCGATTTGAAAAGCGATGCGTTCTTCTGGGCGGGTTGTACCTCACGTGCCATACCGCTCCCCTTTCGCGAAGATCTCCATGCGCCCCGGAAACCGTCCGTCCCCCATGGGAGAACCGAATATCGCGAAGCGCCTTCCACCTGCACCTATGCCTGCACGGAATATCGCGGCAAATATGACCAAGCTGCAGGAATAACCCATGTATCTCCTCTATGGAAAATGGTATGACCGGCGGGAATAACGCTCAATAACGCACAAATAAGTTAGCGCTCACCAAAAAGTAAGGTGTCGGAGGAAAAGGCGTCCCGATTCGTCCGGGCGAGACGCCTTTCCAGCGCGCGTCGGACAATCAGACTTCACAGGCCGCCTTTCTGCCATCGGCAATGGCATGTTTGACGAAGGAGTTGTCACCTCCCAACGTGGAGCCTATCTCCACGACCTCGATACCCGTGCCCTTGAGCTCGTCGAAGAACGCGCCATCGCGCCTTTCGGGGAGCATGACGAGCATGCTATCGCAGGCAAAGGCGCGCTCCTTGCCGTCCACCTCCGCGATGACGAGGCCCTTGCGAATCTCCTTGCACGTGGCATTGCGCACGACCTCGACGCCGTGGTCCTCGAACCAGGGCTCCAGACGCACCTTGTAGGGAACGGGAACCAATCCGCCGATGTCATCGTCTTCCGCAAGCAGAGTGACCTCCTTGCCGCAATGGGCCATGAACGTCGCGCACTGGGCTCCCTCGGCACCGGCGCCCAAGACGACTATGCGCTTGCCCACGGGCATGAAATGCCTGCTCGCCTTGTGGATGAACTCGGGGCTGAAGAACCTGAGGGGAAGTTTCGCGAGCTTCGAGAGGCCCGGAATGGTGTACACCTTGCCGCCATCGATGCCGGGAATGTCGGGGACCAGGTACGGCGAGCTGTTGGCGAGCATGACCACGTCGGGCATCTCGCGCCTGACGAGCTCGGCCGTGACCTCCTCGTTGAGATGCACCCGCACGTCGGACTTGCTCACCATGGTCGTAAGGTAGTCGTAGATGGGCATGATGTCCTCGACCTTGCTGCCCTTGATCATCGAGGCCAGCTTGAGCCTGCCGCCCAGCTCGCCGGATTTCTCGTACAGGTCGACCTCGTGGCCACGGGCGGCCGCGTCAATGGCCGCCTGCATGCCGGCAGGGCCTCCGCCGACGACCATGACCTTTCTCTTCCTTTCGGCAGGCGTGAGCGCGAGCTCCCCTTCGCGCCCGAGCGCCGGGTTCACGCGACAGATACGCGGGGAGACGAGCGGGTCCTGGCACGACCCGCAACGGTTGCAGCGGCGAATCTCGTCGATGCGCCCTTCCCGCACCTTGTTGGGAAACTCGGGGTCCGCCCACAGGTAGCGGCCGAAGCCGATGATGTCGGCATAGCCTTCCTCGAGGGCACGTTCGCCTTTCACCTCGTCCATGCGCCCGACGCACACGACGGGCACCTTGACGGCATCCCTGATGTACTTGGCCGCCGGCAGCAAAAGGCCCATGCCCTCGAAGTCCTTCATGTACGGACGCATATGGGGCTCCGGGTCGGGATAGGGGAAGTAGTCCGGGACGAAGCGGAACGGGAGCTCGCCGTAGCCGTAACCGGTCACGCTTATGTATTGATAGCCAATCATCTCGAGCGCGATGGCGGTGTCACGTGCCATATCGGGCGTGATGCCGTTATCGCCCGTCAAAGGCGAGAACTCGATGCCGTTGATGCGCGTTCCGATGAGGAAGTCCGGGCCGCACGCCTCGCGAATCATCTGGTAGAGCTCCGCCATGACACGGGTGCGGTTGGCGACGTTCTCGAAGGCGTACTCGTCATCGCGCTTGTTCCAGATGGGGCTGAGGAAGCTGTTGAGCAGGTATCCATGGGCCGCATGCACCTCGACGCCATCAAAGCCCGCCTTCTTCATGCGCACGGCACCTTCGACGATGAGCTTTTCCTTCTCGTGAATCTCCTCGACCGAGAGCCCGCGCGTCGCACGCCCCTCGGGTTCGGGAATGGGAAGGTCCTCGGTTTCGATCGTGGACGAGCTGAAGGGGCGACCCTCGCCGAGCACGGCCGCCGAAGGGCCGCCGTGATGGAGCTGGCCGATGATGTAGCAATCGTGGCGATGCACCGCCTCCGCAAGTTCGGTCAGACCCGGGATGAACTTGTCATCCCAGACGTTGCAGTAGCGTCCCGGCATGTCATCCCACATGACGCCGCCGATGACCACGGCTGCCGCACCGCCTGCGGCAATGCTCTCGTACAGGCCGATTGCCGCACTGCCATCGGCGGTGCCATCGTCGTTCCAGCGAAACGTCGATTGCCCCGTCTTCATGATGCGGTTCTTGAAGGTGATTTTCGGGGTGACCTCCAAAGGAGACATGAGTTTTTCGAAACTGCCCATGAATCGGTACCTCTCTCTATCGCGGGTCGGCCCGCATTTGAATCGAAGGTTGCTTTCATTGCGGCACGCGCAAAACGCGTTGCCTTGTCCATGCATAGATGCGTGATGTATGTCGGGCTATTGCGCCGTGTCGTCCTCGTCGTAGGTGGAATCGAAGTGCCAGATGTACTTCTCGTGGGGAGAGCGCTGATGTTCGTCATCGTTGATGCCGTACTCGAGTTTGCCCTCGTTGATGACGCCCTTCGTGCGCTTGAGCGCATCGACGGAGAAATCGCAGTGCACGACTCCCCAATCGCGGATGAGGTACAGGAGATTCGCGAGGCTGATGCCCTTGGTCGTGAGGAAGTAATCGACCCACAGGGGTTTTTCCTCCACGACGAGGCGCTCGACTATCCCCTCCTCCTCAAGCTCGTTGAGATGCTGGCTGAACATCTTGTCCGAAATCTTGTAGGGAATGATCTTCTTGAGCTCGCCGTAACGGGCGCGCCTGTCAGGTTGCAAGCTCAGATACCAGATGATGAAGGGCTTCCACTTGCCGCCCAGTATCTTCGAGAGAACCTGAGTCAACATGCAAGAGGTGAGCCTGTCAATGCTGCTAGCCGTCATGATCGCCTCCTAGATGCGCCGCGGCGTCACAGGTGCTGTCCCCCGTCAATCCCGAACACCTCGCCGACGATGAACGACGCGTCGTCAGATGCGAGAAAGCACGCGATGGCGGCCATGTCCTCGGGCTCTCCCAGCCTCTTGGCGGGAATGCTCTCGACATAGCTCGCGTGAGCCTCCTCGTCACTCCATATCATCTCGGTGAACCGCGTCTTGGTAGTGCCCGGCGCGTACCCGTTCACCCGCACGCCAAAGGGTGCCAGCTCCTTCGCCCAGATCATCGTCATCTTCGTCAACGCGGCCTTGGAAGGTCCGTAGCCACCACCGTTGGGGAAGGTCTTGATGGCGGCGTTCGAGCAAGTGTTGACGATGACGCCCGCGCCCTGCTCGACCATCTGACGGGCCACCGCCTGACCGACGTAGAAGGCGCCGAAGGTGTTAACCTCGAACACCCTTCGAAACGCCTCGGGCGTGCACTTGAGCATGGAGTATTCGTCGGTGATGCTCTTCGTGTTGATGCCAGCGTTGTTCATGAGCACGTCGATGCGGCCGAAGTGCCCGACGATGTCGAGAATTGCATCGGTGACCTGGTCACATGACGAGACGTCGCACGTCACGGCATACGTATCCGGATCGTCGCCGTAGATTGCGCGCAGGGCATCCCCGTCGATATCGACGACGGCGATCTTCGCGCCCTCGTCGAGCAGGCGTCTCGCTATGCCGGCCCCGATGCCAGACGCGGCCCCGGTGACGACGGCGACCTTGCCGGCAAATCGTTGTTCCACTTGTGACTCCCCTCTTCGAACGGAATAGCAGCGGACCGGACTCCGCGAGTCCGGCCCAGAAGCCGTTACTTCAAACTGGATTGGTTGCCAAAGCGCGTGCCGTCTTACAGAATGTCGTGAACTTCCGTGAGGTACGTGTTGATTTCGCCAATGAATTCGCCGCCGTGTTGCGACGTCCTCTTAAACTCGCGCGAATCATAGCATTCGTTGAAGGCATCCATGTTCTCAAACCAAAACTCCACGATTCCCTCAACGGGAATCTCGTCATAGTGCACGGAGACGCCATTCACGATGCGGTCGATGACGAGGTTCTGGGCATAACCGGCATAACCGGGCATGGTGTGCACCATCTCGGTGTGCACCTCCCACCACTGGCGCTGCCACTCCTCGGCACTGACCCCCTCGGCGCGACCCATGAACGAAACGCGCTTGATGAGCTTCTTGTCGCCATTCAGGAGGTAGTCCGGCGTGCGCTTCACGAACTTCTTGACGCAAACGAGAATCGGATTGTGCGGGTCGGCAAACTTCGGCACGTCGTCGGCACCCTTGCCATCGAGCGACGCGACGCCCTCGAGCATGTCCCCGTAGCTGTCGAATTGCAGCTCGGAATAGCCATCGATGATGATGGGACCTTGCCCCAGAGGATGCCGATGCTCGTTATCGCAGATGACGTGCTGTGAATAGTGGCGGAGGTTCTTCATTTCCGCCGCGATGGGACCGTGGACGTTCAGCCAGTAATCCTGGAACTCGTCTTGGGTGGTCCCCTCCTTGCGCTTCAGGAGTCCAATCCTACTGATCATGCCGCATCACTCTCCTTAGGTGTCCTTGTGTGCTCCGACCTTCCTCATTGAGTCTATGGACATGGGTTCGACGGAGCAATTACGCACTTAAAAGTAAGGGTGGGCATCTAAATGGGAGGCATGGAGTGCGCCTGTCGAAAGCCGGCCTTGCAGACAGACTAACCAGAAAGTGCGTACTGGTCGGAACCATTTTCGCACCTTACGATTGCAGCCGCATTACGGAAATGCCCCAGGATGACGTCGAAAGAGGACACGATGCAACGATTCGAACATCTCATCTCGCCCATCGAAATCGCGCCAGGCTTCACCATGAAGAACAGGATCATGAAGGCCCCGCAATCGACGTGGAGGTGGAATCTCGACGGAACGGCGGATGGCAGTGCCGGCATCGACCTGTACGAGAGCATGGCCAAGGGCGGCGTGGGCGCAATCGACATCGCCGGCATCAACTGGGAGCCTCCCGTCGGAGGAGGCATATACCTCTGCGCCTATGACGACAGGTTCATTCCCGGACTCACCGAGCTCGCGAAGCGACTGCACAAATACGATTGCCGCGTCATCGGCCAGCTTCATCACGGCGGCCCCCTGGCGCCCGCGCAAGGCGATGGCAGGCCCATCTGCGCGTCCACGCTCGAGATCGAGGACCTACCCACCCCTCCCCCCGAGGGCAAGGCGACTCACGGGCTCACCCACGACGAGCTCCTGGAGAAGCGCCAGCTCATCGTCGATGCCGCCATACGCCTGTGGAAAGCCGGGTTCGACGCCGTGGAGATTCACGCGGCCCATGGGTACTTCCTCAACAGCTTCCTCAGCCCCATCTGGAACCATCGCGACGACGAGTACGGCCCCCAGAGCGCCGAGAGCCGCACGCGCCTCATGCGGGAGATCTTCGACATGGTGCGCGAGGCCTGCGGTCCCGATTTCGTCATCGGCACGCGCATCAACGGGCAGGAATGGTCGCCCCTTGCCGCGGGAGCCATCACGCCGCAGCTTGCCGCGGAAAACGCCAAGGCGCTCGAGGCCTGCGGCTACCAGTACATCAGCGTATCAGGATACGGGTACGGGCCGTTGCCCTTCCGCTACTGCCCCGATTACTTCCCCTATCCCGACCCCGAGCCCTTCATGGAACCCTACATGGACGACTTCAGGGGGCTTGGTATCCTGATGCCCGGCATCAAGGCCGTCAAGGAGGCCGTGAGCGTACCGGTCATCGGCGCCGGGCGCATGGACGAGGACAAGGGCGAACGCGTCTTGCGCGAGGGTCACGCCGACATCATCGCCTACGGCCGCTATCTATGGGCCGATCCCGAGTTCGCCAACAAGGTGCGCGACGGCCGAACTGACGAGATACGCCGCTGCAACCGGTGCGCGAGCTGCGAGGACCCAGTGACCTCACCGCGCATATGCCGTGTGAACCCGGCGCTCGGTCGCGAAAGGGAACTCGAGCTCAAGCCCGTCGAGACGAAGAAGAGGGTCATGGTCATCGGCGGTGGTCCCGCCGGCATGCAATGCGCGCTCGATGCCGCAGAACGCGGCCATGACGTGACGATTTACGACAGCAAGTCGGAGCTGGGCGGCAGGATCAAGCTCGCCGCCATGATCAAGGGTGACAAGGACGAGGAGGTCATGCCCCTCTACGACTACCTCACCACCATGGTGGAGAAGTCGAACGTCAAGGTGAAACTTAAGACCGAGGTCACGCTCGACCTCGTGAAGCGCGAAAATCCCGACATCGTCGCATTGGCCAACAGCTCCCCCTACTTCATCCCCGCCATCGAGGGCATCGACCGCAAGAACGTCTTCACGGTACCCGGCATGACCAAGCTCGCCACCGTGCCCATGAAGATGTTCGGCCCGGCCAAGCTCGCGTCCATGAGCGAGAAGTTCTTCCCCGTGGGAAAGAAGGTCGTCATCCTCGGCGCCGGTGCCGAAGGCGCGCAATGCGCGACGTTTTTGGCTCACCGCGGCAAGGAGGTCGTGCTGCTCGCCGAGGGGGAGGACATCGGCGGCCTCGTACCGCAGAAGTACAAGGTGCGCTTGGTTCCCTGGTTCGAGGAACACGGCGTGCAGATTCTCCGCAACGCACGACTACTCGAAATCGGCAGGAAATCCGTCACCGTGCAGGTGAACGAGGAGTCCCGCGAGATTTCCTGCGACAGCGTGATGATCATGCTTCCCGAGGAACATGACCCCACGTTCTACGAGCAGCTGAGGAAAATCGTGCCCGAGGTCTACGAGATTGGCTCGACCCTGGGCGGGGAAAACGCCTTCCTGAAGCACGCGATGCTCGACGGACGACTCGCGGCCGTGAAAATGTAGCCCCTCTTGCCTTCTGACGACGCAACCCAGAGCGAAGTTCCAGACGGCATGTCACTCCTAGGCACGTGAGGACCCCTCCTCCTCACGTGCCACCTCCTTTTTCCGCAACCGCACGCGTCTTGACGAGAGGAGCGTCCCATGGGCGAGTTGGCAATGGCCCTGCAGCAGATGCTCGTCATGATGGTCATCATCGCCATGGGCTTTGCGGCGACGAAATTCGGGTTGCTCGACGACAGCTTGCTCGCGAGGCTCACGCGCCTGCTCGTCTCCATGACACTACCGTGCATGATCCTTGGTTCCGCAAACACGCTGACCGGCGCATCGGGCGAAATCCAACTTGCATGGACATGCGGCCTGGCGGTCCTCCTCATGGCCCTGTCCATACTCGGGACCTTCGTCTTCAACATCCTCTTTCGCGTGCCAAAGGGTGAGCGGTTCCTCTACCTGTTCATGTCGGTCTGCACGAACATGGGGTTCATAGGCATCTCCGTCGCATCCGCCATCTACGGCGAGGCGGCCGTCTTCTCGGCGAGCATCTTCGTGCTCGTCAGCAACGTCTCCATCTTCAGCGTCGGGTTCATGTTCCTGGACATCGGCAGGGCCGATGGCACGTCCCTGCGCCCCAAATCCCTCGCCGACGTGCTCAAGGTGCTCAGGTCGCTCCTCAACCCGGCAACCGTCTCGTGCATGCTGACCGTGCTCGTCTTTGCCTGTGGGCTGGGCTTTCCGCCCTTCGTCCAGAGCGTCCTGACCACCGTGGGCGGGATAACGGCACCTTTGGCGATGATGCTCGTGGGCGTAATCATAGCGGGCATTCGCCCCGCCGAGGCGGTCAGGGACTGGCGCGTCTACGCGTTCATCGCGTTTCGCCAGATCGTCGTCCCCGTCATCGCGATTCTCGTCCTGCGCCCGCTTGGCCCCGATCCGACCGCCCTACGCGTGTTCGTCATCATGGCGGCGATGCCCGTCGGCTCCATGGCCCCCATGCTCACGGCGCAATTTAGCCATGATGCGACACTCGTCGCAAAGGCGACGGTGCTCAGCACGGTTTTCTCCCTCGCCATCGTCCCGGCATTGCTCGCCATCATCACGATGGGAACGTGACGCCTTTACCGCTACGCGGAAAGCTCGGCGCCCATGAGGCGAGCGGCCTCGAGCT
Source organism: uncultured Coriobacteriia bacterium (assembly GCA_948466335.1). Taxonomy (GTDB): domain Bacteria; phylum Actinomycetota; class Coriobacteriia; order Coriobacteriales; family QAMH01; genus QAMH01. The sequence goes on from CAOKAE010000010.1 coordinate 21,921, forward strand.
CCTGCGGGAAGCGGACCTTTCGCCCCTCGTGCTTCCTCGTCCCGTCAAACCCGTTCATGGCATACTTCGAGTAATCATCCACCTGCAGCGTGTCGCACACGGGGAGCACGCGCACGTCGCCGTTGAGAAAGCGGGCGATGCCGTCGAACTGCCCGGCGAGCTTGTCTTCGTATTCGCCTTCGTACCTCTCCGACGCAACGTTCATGGTGAGTATGACGCCAAGGTTCACCGTGCCCTCGAAGTAGCTCCCGAAATCATCATAGGAAAGCGCGACGAAGCGCAGCCGCTCCGAAAGCGCGTGAAACTGGCTCGTGACGTCGCCAAAGTAAATGGGCGTTCCGATAATGAGCGCATCTGCCGCAAACGCCTTGTCGATGAGGAGCGACAGGTCGTCCTTCCAGAAGCAATGGCAGCGCCGTGCGTCCTTGAGCTTGCAGAGAAGGCAGCTATGGCAGCCGGTGAAGCTCAGGTCGTACAGGTCGACGTACTCGACGTCCGCCCCGGCCTCGCGCGCACCTTGCTCGGCTTGCCTCAGGAGCCGGGCCGTGTTCCAGTCCTTACGCGGGCTGGCATTCAGAATCAACGTCTTCAAGGCATCCCTCCATCCGCAGCGAAACGGGCTGCTCGTCGCCCATGATAGGTGGCATAAGCGCCGCAAGCCACCACTAACGCGAAGGAAAGTGACCCATGACGGGGGCCCTGGCGCGAGGAGGCGTCTAGACGCCATTGGCGGCGGGAAGCCTGACGGTGAACCGCGCACCGCCAAGCGCGGACTGCCCCACGGTCACGCTCCCGCCCATGGACTCCACGCCGTGCTTTACGATGGCAAGGCCCAGGCCGGTGCCGCCCGTCTCGCGCGAGCGCGAGGGGTCGACACGATAGAAGCGCTCGAAGACGCGTTGCTGGGCCTCGGGCGAGATGCCATCGCCATCGTCGCAGATATCGAGGACCACGTCTTGCGCCGAACACCGGATGTCCAGCTCGACGCGACCGGCCGCACGCCCGTGGCGAATGGCGTTGTCGACGAGGTTGTAGACGACCTGTTCGGCTAGGGTCTCGATTCCGAGCACCCAGGCGACATCGGGGCCGGCGAGGAACAGCCGCACGTCTCGCTCGGCGGCCATCGGGGCCAGGCGGACGAGGACGACCTTCGCCGTCGCCACGAGGTCGAACAGGGACGTTCGCCCCGAGGCGCTCTCGTCAAGACGCGAGAGCGTGAGCACGTCATCGATGAGGCGACGCATCGCCTGGGATTCCGCGCAGATGAGCCCGGCGAACTTGCGCGCGTCCTCCCCGTCGGCGATGCCGCTTTCGATGAGTTCGGCATAGCCCCCGATGACCTGGAGCGGCGACTTCATCTCATGGCTCACGTTGCCGGTGAATTCCCGGCGCAAGGTGACGGCCCGTTCCAACTGCCGGTTCTGCTCGACGAGCTTGAGCTTCTGCTCCTCGATGCGTGCCAGAAGCGGCTCGACCTCCACGTACGTCTCGCTTTCCAGGGGCTGCTCCGGGTCGATGGAGACGATGGGCGTGGTGATCTTTCCCGTGATGACGCGCGCCACCACAAGCGACGCGATCACGGCAAGCGCCATGATGGCGAAAAGCGCGGGAAGCAGGTTTCCCAGGTAGTAGGCGAACGATGACCGGGTCGTGGACAGGCGCAGGATGTCATCGCTTCCGTCCACGAGCGTGGCGGCGTAGAGGGTGTCGCTGCCCGCGGTCTCGGAGGCGCGCAGCATGACGGCGGTGCCCTCGGAGCGCGCGGCGGCGATCTCCGCGCGCGCGGCATGGCTCGGCATCGTCGACGCCTCGTAGTCCGAATCGAAGATGACCCTCCCGTCGGCGGCGACGAGCGTGATGCGCGTGTTGGCGAGAGCCGTCGAGGACAGGTGTGCCACCATTTGCCCCTCGTCAAGCCCCGCGAGGTCCGCGGCACTGGCCCGCGTCTGGTCAACGAGCGTCTCCTCGGCGCCATGCTCGTAGATGGTCCAGCTCACGGCGACGACGGCCCCCGTGACGGCGAGCAACACGAGGATGGCCGTGAGGAAGAGGGCGACGAAGAGCCGGGTCGAGAGCTTCTTTCCGGGCAGGGGTTTCGTCATGGCGGCCCTAACCGGCAAGCCGGTACCCAAAGCCGCGCACGGTCTCGATGACGCTGCCCGAACCCGCGCAGGCATCGTTGATCTTGCGACGCAGGGTCTGCACGTGCGTGTCGACGGTGCGCGTTTCCCCGGCAAACGCGATGTCCCACACGTCCTCGAGGAGCTGGGAGCGGCTGAACGCACGACCGGGATCCTCCATGAGCTTTCTGAGCAGGTCGAATTCCTTGCGCGTCAACGCAAGCTCGACGCCTCCCGCAAAGGCGCGATGGTCCTTGGCCGAAATCCTCAAGGGACCGACGACGATGGCCTCGTCGTGCTCGTCAACGGAACCGGGGGCAATGGATGCCCGCCTGAGCAACGCCCTGCAGCGGCTCACGAGCTCCATGATGCCGAAGGGCTTGGCGAGGTAATCGTCTGCACCCAGGTCGAGGCCGGTCACCTTGTCATGCTCGGTCCCCTTGGCGGTGAGCATCATGACGGGGACGTTGCGCATGGGAGAGGACCCCCGGATCCACGAGAGTATGGAAATCCCATCCTCACCGGGAAGCATGATGTCGAGGAGAACGAGGTCGGGGACCTCCTCGAGGCAGGCCCTGCGAAACGAGGTGCCGTCGATGAACCCGCGGGCTTCGAAGCCCTGGGACGACAGCGCGTAGATTGCCATATCGCGAATGTTGGTGTCATCTTCCACGTAGTAAATCATGGGAGCATTATAGAGGGCATGGACATCGGGTTTCGCCCGTCCCTGTAAAGTTCTCGCAAAATCCGGTCATCACAAGATGAGCAGGAAGACGTGAGTGAAGCCGAAGGCGAGTATGCCGCAACCCGGAAAGGTGAGCAGCCAGGTGAGAACCATGGTGCCGGCCAGGTTCCACTTCACGCAGCGCAGGCTCTTCTCGGCCCCCACGCCCATGATGGCCGTCGTCTTGGTATGCGTCGTCGATATGGGGATGCCCGTGAACGTCGCGAGGCCAATGCAAAAGCAAGCGGAAAGGCATGCGGCAAACCCCTGGTATTGCTCCATCTTCACCATGCTCATGCCGACGGACTTGATGATCTTGCGTCCGCCCACGGCCGTCCCGAGTCCCATGGCGAGACTCACGATCACGATCATCCACAACGGAAAGCCCGTAAGATCGGACGAACCGTAGACGCCGAGCATCACCGCGAGCATCGTGAGCGACAGGAACTTCTGGCCATCCTGGGCGCCGTGGAGCACGGCGACTCCGGCCCCGGCCACGATCTGGGCCCACTTGAAGACCGGCATCAGCCGTGGCCGACTCATGCGCGCGCAGACGATCTTGATGATCCTCGTGAACAGCCAGCCGGTACCGAAGCCCAGGACGGAACTGATGACGAGACCGTAGATGACCTTCATCCACTCGGCGCCGTTGATGCCGCCAAAGCCGCCTTGTAGCGCGATGGCCGCTCCGGTTATGCCGGCGATGAGCGAATGGCTCTGGCTCGTGGGAATGCCGAAGGCCCAGGCGGCGACTCCCCATACGATGATGGCGACCATGGCGGCTGAGAGAGCGACAAGGGCCGCATGGTTATCACCACCGAAGTCCACCATCTTGAAGATCGTGCTCGCAACGGCCGTGCTCACCGCCGTGATGGCGACGAGGCCGACGAAATTGCATATCGCCGCCATGATGATGGCCGACGTTGGCCGCATGGCACGCGTGCCCACCACCGTCGCAATGGCATTGGGAGCATCGGTAGCGCCGTTCACCATGGTCGCACCCAGGCAGAGCACGATGATGAGCAGCAAGATAGGGTTATCGGCGACGGCCCCGGCAACGGTAGCCAGCGTTATGTCCATGCTTCGATCCCCTCGACGGGTTCGCCTGTCCTAGCCGATACTATGACTCCAACGTTGTGCATTCGTCAAATGTTTGCAAAGTTATTGCAAAGTGCCGCGTCAAGCGCCCGTCAGCCAAAGCGTCCTTCCACGTAGTCGGCGGTTCGCTGGTCCTTGGGCGTGGTGAACAACTCCTCGGTGGGGCCAGCCTCCACCATGTCGCCGAGCAGGAAGAACGCCGTCTTGTCCGAGACGCGCAGCGCCTGGAGCATGTTGTGCGTGACCATGATGACCGTGTAATCACGCTTGATTTCGCCCACGAGCTCCTCGATCTTGGCCGTCGAGATGGGGTCGAGGGCGCTCGTCGCCTCGTCCATGAGGAGCACCTCGGGATTCACGGCCAAGGCGCGGGCAATGCACAGACGCTGCTGCTGGCCACCCGATAAACCGAGGGCGCTCTTCTTCAGGCGGTCCTTGAGCTCGTCCCAGATGGCCGCGCGACGTAGGCTTTCCTCGACGATCTCGTCGAGCTCGGCGCGACGCTTCACGCCATGGGTGCGCGGGCCATAGGCCACATTGTCATAGACGCTCATCGGGAAGGGATTGGGCTGCTGGAACACCATGCCCACACGCCGGCGCAGCACGCACGGGTCCAGCGTGCGGTAGGCGTCGGCCCCGTCGAGCAGGACGTCACCTTCTACGCGGCACCCCTCCACGAGATCGTTCATGCGATTGAGGGTCTTCAGGAGCGTGGACTTGCCGCAACCAGATGGCCCGATGAGGGCGGTCACCTGTTTCTCGGGAAACTCGAGGGTCACATCGTGCAGAGCATGGAAGTCCTTGTAGTAAAGGTCGAGGGACCTCACGGCCATCTTGGCGGCAGCAAGGGAATCGTTCGCCTCGAAGACGGCATCGCGATCAAGCTGTGGATCCCGCTCCTCGACGCACGCGAAAGAGACGGGGCGGGTTTTCTCGACGGGCATAGTTCTAGTTGTCCTTTCGTAGACGTTTGGTAAGGGCACTTGCACCGGCATTGAGCAGGGCGACGAGCACAAGCAGCACGAGGGCCGTGGCATAGGCCTCCTGGATGTGGAAACCCTCGCTTGCCAGCACGTACATGTGCACGGCCAAGGTGCGCGCCGAATCGAAGAGCGCGAAGATGCCCTGGCCGGCGAAGTCAGGGATTGCGGCAATGGAACCGGCCGTGAAGATGAGGGCGGCCACCTCGCCCACGCAGCGGCCGAGGCTCAGGATGACGCCACCGGTGATGCCGGGAAGCGCCGAGGGCAGCACGCAACGCAATACGGTGCGCAGGCGACCCGCGCCGAGGCCGAAGCTTCCCTGCCGGTAGGAATCGGGCACCGCCAGCAGCGCCTCCTCGGAGGTGCGCATGACGATGGGGAGCACCATGATTGCCAGGGTGCAGGCACCAGAGAGCAGCGAGAGACCCCAGTGCAGCATGCTCACGAAGAAGAGCAGGCCGAACAGACCGTAGATGATGGACGGGATTCCCTGCAGGGTCTCGGCGGTCATGCGCACGAGGGCCACGAAGCGGCTACCACGTTTGGCATACTCCACGAGGTAGATTGCCGCACCCACACCGATGGGAACAGCGAGCAGCAGGGAGAGAAACGCCATGAGGAGCGTGTTGACGAGCGCCGGCATGAGCGAGACGTTGGCCGATGTGTACTCCCAGGCGAAGAGATCCGGCGTGAGGGCCGGCAGTCCGTTTGCCAGGACGTAACCCATGATCAGCAGAAACGCCATCATGACGACGAAGGCGGCGACATAGACGAGTCCGCGCAAGGCAAGGGCGCTTGTCGTGTGCGCGGGCGCTTCGAAGCGTCCGCTATCATCGGATGCAGGGCCGAGGGTGACCTTGCGCAGCGTCGCAGGATTGCTGACATACCACGTCATCGTGCCTCACCCCGCTTCTTGATGGTATTGACGACCAAGGTGAGCACCAGGACGAACACGAAGAGGACGACACCGGTGGCGATGAGCGCCTCGCGATGCAGTCCGGCGGCATAGCCCATCTCGAGCACGATATTGGCTGTCATCGTGCGCACGCCGTCGAAGATGCTGCTCGGAATGAGCACCTGATTGCCGGCGACCATGACGACGGCCATGGTCTCGCCGATGGCTCGGCAGACGCCGAGCACGATGCCGGCGATGATGCCCGATGCCGCCGCGGGGACGAGCACCCGAAACACGCTGCGCTCGTGGGTGGCCCCGAGCGCCAGCGACCCCTCGTAGTAGGAGGCCGGCACCGCATCGAGCGAGTTTCGCGCCACGGTGATAATCGTCGGCAGGATCATGAACCCGAGGATGAGCGCCGCCGCCAAAAGCGAAAGGCCGCTTCCCGGATGCATGGCGCGAATGAGGGGTACGATCACGACGAGCCCGAAGAAGCCGAACACGACCGAAGATATGCCCGCAAGCAGCTCGATGCACGGCGTCATGAGCGACGCGATGCGTCCGCTGGCGAAACGCGACAGAAAGATGGCGCACAGGATGCCTGCAGGGACGCCTACGACGATCGCTCCGGCAGTCACGTAGACGCTTCCCACGATCATGGGAAAGATGCCGTAGATGTCGTTGCCGGGACGCCAGGTCATGCCGAAGAGAAAATCGGGAAGGCCGATCTGGGCAATGCCCGGAATGCCGTTCGCGAAGAGGAACACGCAGATGAGGGCAACGGCGGCGATAGAAACCGCTGCCGTTGCCGCCAGTACGACGTGGGCAACCCCTTCGCGCAGGGTGCCACCAAAGCTCATCGGCCCTACACCTCGCCCCAGTTCGTCACATCACCGACGTATATGGCCTTGACCTGGTCGCTCGTCAGCGCATCGATGGCGCTCGTCGGGCTCACGATGACCGCGATGCCGTCCTGGGCTATGGTCTGCGAGCTCACGGAGCCCATCTCCGAATCCTTGAGCTCCCGCGAGGCCATGCCGATGTCGCAGGTACCGTCTGCCGCCATGGTGATGCCCGTCGACGAATCGGACTGCTGCACCTCGATGGTCACGTTCGGGTTGAGGGCCTCGTAGGCCTCGGCGAGCTTCTCCATCACCGGGGTGACCGACGATGAGCCCGCGACGACGACCTTGCCGCTTGCGCCGCTCGGAGCATAGGATGGGGCGCTTGCTGGGTCGGCAATCGAGACGTAGCCGTTGTCTTCCACGATCTCCTGCCCCTGGGCGGACATGATGAAATCGATGAAGTCCTGGGCCTGAGCCGACAGCCCGTCTTTCACCACGATGTTGAAGGGACGCGCAATCTTGTAAGTGCCATCCTTCACCGCCGCCACGCTCGGCGCCGTTCCATCAATCTCGAGAGCCTTCACCGTGTCATTGAGCGAGCCAAGCGAGATATAGCCGATGGCGTTGGGGTCGTCGGCCACCGTCGTCATCATGACGGAGGTCGAGTTGGTGACGCCGGCCGAAGGCGTGGTCTTGTCCACCTTCTTGCCGCTCGAATCCTTCTCCTCGACTCCGAACAGCTCGACGAAGGCGCCGCGGGTACCCGACCCGTCCTCGCGGGAGTACACGGATATAGTCTCTCCCGTGCCTCCTGATCCGCCCTGCGTCGTCCCGTTGCCCGATGAACACGCCGCGATACCCGCCAAGGTCCCGAGGCAGAGGGCGGCGACGAGCACGGCCCGTGCAAGGCGACCGAGAACGCTTCCCTCTCGTGACATCTTACGCATTTCCATTTTCTCCTTTCATCTGCTATCAAAGATGCCTCCATGATGGAGATGAAAGGTCAAATCGAGGTATTGCCTTTGCAAAGAAACGGCAAGAAACGAGCGTCCCATGAAAATGAAGAGCCCGCCAAGAAGGCGGGCTCGAATGCATGCATGCGATGGCTCGTCCTCCCCTGAGGGGGGGGGTAGCGACACCTACCAGCCGACGGTGCGCTTGGAGCCCCCTGCCGCCAGCGATTCGAAGGTCGCCGTCGCGCTTTTGAAGTACAAGACGATGGTGTTGTCGTCGTTCTCGTCGTACATGCCGCGCAGCGCGGGATAGTTGTCGAGCATGGACTTCTTCGCCTCGACGCGGTCATCGGGCACGAGCTCGCCGCGCAGGCGCAGCCACTCGGGGCCGGCGCAGGCGCAGATCTCGACCTGGGGGTTGGCCATGATCTGCTGGTAGACCTTCTTGTTCTTTCCCGTCTGGATGTAGAGCCTGCCCTCGTACAGGTCGACCGTGCCAAAGGGCCGCACACGCGGTTCGCCGCCCTCGACGGTCGCCAGGAAGTACGTCGGCGCCTTCTCCTTCAGAAACTCGTAGACCTCGTCCATGAATGCTCCTTCGTCGGATATTCGCTGATACGGACAGTATAGACGTGTCAGGGGTCAGGTCGCCTGACACGTCTTGACCGCAAAACGCGTGTCCCTGTGTGGAGTATGTGACGTTGCGCCCATAATCCCCATACGCGTATTGTCAATGCGATGGCCGTCCCGTAGACTCTTGGTCCAACATCGAAAACTCCCGCGAAAGGCGAATCCATGGCCGAAGACGACCAGATGCCCGAATCCATCACACCGCGCGTCATGCACACGCCCGAGCTCACGGGCAACCTGAGGGCCCATAGCGTGCGCCTTCCCAAGGCGGCCCAGGAAGCCAGCGGCATACGCGTGCTGGGCAGGACCATCCGCTCCATCGTCTACACCACCGACCTCGCGATCATACGCAACTGCGATGCCGATGCCGTCTTCGCCGTCTATCCCTTCACGCCGCAGCAGATCATATCGAAGGCCATCATGGAGGCCTCCTCCATTCCCGTGTTCGTCGGCGTGGGCGGCGGCACGACGGCAGGACCACGCTCCGCCATGCTCGCGCAGGACGCCGAGGGAGACGGCGCCTACGGCGTCGTACTCAACGCACCCGCGAGCTACATCACGCTCGAGATGGTGAGCCGCGTCATAGACATCCCGACCATCGTGACCGTCGTCGATGGCGACGAGGACGTGATTGCCGACCGCATCGCCGCCGGCGCGTCCATCATCAACGTTGCCGCCGGGGCAGACACGGCCCAGGCGGTCGCGCGCATCAGGGCGTCGTTTCCCGACGTGCCCCTCATCGCCACGGGCGGCGCGAGCGAGGAGAGCATTCGCGCGACGGTCGAGGCAGGTGCGAATGCGGTCATCTGCACGCCCCCGTCAAGCAAGGAGCTGTTCTCGGAGATGATGAGCCGCTACCGGGAATCTGCGGAAATCCACCCCGACGCATCGAGTGCCCGCGGCCTCTCGGCGGCGAGCCTGCGGGAAATCGAGGCGCGCCTCGAGGAGATTCGAGACGCCGGCTTCCTCGATCGGTAGCGCATCTCACGCGAGGGCGCTGGCGAGGTCGATCGCGAGCCTGATGGCGAAAAGCACGATGACAACGAGCATGATGGGACGCACGATCGTCGAGCCCTTCTTGTGAAAGAGGCTCGCGCCAATCCAGTTGCCCGCGATGTTGAAGAGTCCCGCCGCAATGCCGAGCACGACGAGCACGTTTCCGCTCGCCAAGAAGACCGCGAGCGCCGCGACGTTGGTGGACAGGTTGATTGCCTTCGTGGTGCCCTGCGCCTCGCGCAGCGGCAGATGCGCCACGGTCGTGAGCAGCAAGATGAGGAAGGTGCCCGTACCTGGCCCGTAGAAGCCATCGTAGGCGCCGATGACGAGCGCGATGAGCCCCGTGAAGGCAAAGGTCTTGCCCTTCGGGAGCTGCTTGTCGGCGAACTTGTCGAGGTCCCGCGCGCGAAACACAATATAGGCGACGAGGGGAAGCGAGACGAGCATGAAGGCCATCAGGGCGACGCCATCGACGACGAGCGCAAGATTCGAGCCCAGAAACGATCCGGTCAGGCCGCACAGCACGCCCACGACGACCAGCCATTTCACCATGTAGCCGAACATCACGTAGCGGATGGTGGCGACGGTCGTGCCCATCGTCGACGAGAGCTTGTTGGTCGCGATGGCGCTGTGCACGGGCAGACCCGCGAAGAAGTAGGCCGGCAGCGAGATCAATCCCCCGCCACCGGCGATGGCGTCGACCAGACCCGCCAGAAAGGCGAGCGGACAGACGATGAGAAACTCCACGGACGCCGACTCCCCTTCCCTCATGTCACGATGCGCGGTGAAGCTGACATGATACCGGGAGGCGCCCGGAAGGTCTAATCGCGGCCAAGCCCCCTGAAGAGGATGGACACGATGCCACAGAGCATGCCGCCCACGGGCCAGGCAATCCAGAAGGTCATGTACTGCTGGTAGACGAAGAGCATGACGAGGCCGATGATGGTCGCGGTGATCATGATGACACCGCACAGCGCGTTGCTGCGCTCGGCCCTCCGGCGTTGCCTCCTGAGCTCTTCCTTGCGGTCTTCGGGCAGGTCCGCATCGCGAATCTCGCTTTCGCTCAATTCCTCGTAGGAGTCCTCGTTGTAATCGTCGATGTCAACACGTGCGACCGTCATGGCCCCATGCACGATGAAGCGCACGCCGATGGCGATGAGCGCCAGTAGCGCGGGCACGCCGGCGACGACCTCGTAAGCGGTACCACCGAGGACGATGAGAACGAAGATGCCGATGAAGATGGAGAATATGCCGCCGATGAGCTCGTAGGTGAACTGCTTGCGCGCCCGGGCCTTCTCGTCTTCCGTGTAGAAGTCCTCGAGGAAGGGATGGCTCTTCACGAAGTTCGAATGGTCCATGCCCGCGGGAATGATGCAGGCAAGGCACACGGCAACGCCGACGAAGATGCTGAGCAGCCCGAAAGCCGCGCTGATGTTATCCGGCAGCAAGCCGAGGCCCTCGCCATCCGAATAGCCCAGCGAGAAGAAGACGCCGAGGGCGACGCTGGCGATGGGCGCCGCAATGCCGAAGGATATCTTGTTGGCGAACTTGCGCATGTGCTCGTCGTAACCGAAAAGGTCCTTGGGGACGCCCGTCGGCCTAAACTGCGCTGACACCGCGCCTTCATGGCCCGTCAGGTCGCCCTGCACGAGCTCGTCGAGCGTGCAGTCGAAGACCTGACACATCTTGAGGAGCTTGTCCATTTCCGGATACGACTTCTCGGCCTCCCATTTGGTCACCGATTGCCGGCTCACGCCGAGCAGCATTGCAAGCTGCTCCTGGGTCATGTTGTTGGCTGCACGCAGATGCAGGAGATTGTCTCTGAAACTCATCGTAGGTCCTTTCGCCTTGCGTTCATTATCCATCAGCTGATAGGAAAAGCCTACGGGCCAAACTAGTGTCATGCCATCAACCAGATGATGCAAAAAGCTCGGATTCGAGGCGCCCACTGGTTGCGAAGCGCCGGTCAACGCCATGCGACTAATAAAACCAAACAAATGGTGCCTGGCACCTTTTTGTCTGGTTTACTACCGGAACCCGTCGATAATGAGACAAATGTGTCTGACCAAATTGTCTCATTCGGCCGCGTCGGCAAGGGCTGCCTCGGGTTGGGGGCTTGCGTCGGAGTCAGGACACAGCGGCGCGACGAGGTTCCTCGATGCCGCGGGAACAAGCCAGGACACGTGGGCGAAGGCGCGGTCGACGAGACGCACCATGGGGCCGACGAGCAATGCGGAGAGAATCGTTCCCTCGCGTACCTGGAACAGGCCGCCCAGCACCAGAAGCGAGATGAGCGCGGCGATGCTCATGAGCGAGACATCCCAGATGACCTTGCAGCGACTGAAGCGCAGCTTCGATACATAGGCGATGACTTGCACGGCCGCATCGCCGGGAGTCATGAGCAGGTCCGCAGCCAACTGCACGCGAATGCCGAAGCCCAGCACGGCGATGGAGGCGAGCAGCCAGACAAGTTGCCAGCCGTATCCTTGCGGAGCCAGTGGGCCGAAGACGGCAAGCCACAGGTCCACGAAGACGGAAAGCACGAAAAAGAGCGGTATCTGGAGGAACTGCACGGGCCTGAACGCGCGGCGCAGCAAGGCGAGCTCAAGCAGGAAGTAGCTCAAATTGAAGACGAAGGTCCACATGCCCATGGTCAGGGGAATGCCGTGGACCTCGCTCACCTCCGTCATGACCGCCGGCACGCTGGATATGGGCGAGGTGCCCATGCAGGCGAGCTTGGCAAGCGATATGCCGAGGGCGATACCCATGAGTCCGGCGAACATGAGGACGACGCGCAACGCGAGATTGGCCGTGGGCCGTGAGAAGAAGCGCTGCCAGACGACAGCACATGTGGTGTTGCGATTCATGGCCGTTATTCTAGTACGATTTTCGAGACTGTAACCGGGCAAATGAGACAAATGCCCTGTGTATTTATCTCATCGCGGCAGGCGCATCGTGAAGGTCGTGAGGCCGCCCTTGCTCGTGACCGCAATGGTGCCGCCGTGGGCCTCGATGATCTCCTTGGCGATGGCAAGTCCGAGACCCGCCCCGCCCGTTGCCTGGCCGCGAGCCGCGTCCCCGCGATAGAAGCGGTCGAAGACGTGCTCGAGGTGCTCGGACGAGATCTCCTTGCCGACGTTGCCCACCGAGAGCACGACCTCGTCGGCCTCGTCATCACCTATGGCGCGCATGACAATCGACGTGCCGGCGCTCGCATGGGCGATGGCGTTCTTCACGATGTTCTCGAGCACGCGCCCCATGCGCGACGAATCGAGGAAGGCATCAAGCCCTGCCTGCACGTCGGCCTCGATGGCAAGGTCGTGGGCCTGGGCTTGCGGGTAGAACTCCTCGGCGACCTGCTCGCACAGCAGGCTCACGTCGAGGCGCTCGCGTTCGATGGGGATGTTCTGCATGTTGTAGCGCGTGATCTCGAACAGCTCCTCGACAAGCGACTCGAGGCGGTCGGCCTTGACGAGGGCGCGACCCGCGAAATCGCGTTGGCGCTCGGCAGTCATGCCCTCGCCCTCGCTGATCAGCCCGAGGTAGCCGCGCACCGAGGTGAGCGGCGTGCGGATGTCGTGGGCCAGGTAGGTGACGAGCTCGTTCTTGCGCTCCTCGGCCGCCTTGGCCTCCATCTCGTTGCGCAGGATGCGCGATTGGAGCAGCTCGAGCTCGGATTGCGTGGTCTTGAGGCCGCGCGGCAGAGTGATGGCCTCTCCTTTCACGAGCCCCGGCGAGGCAATCGCATCGGAGATGGCATCGACGGCACGCATGGGCCGGCGCATGAACCAGATGGTGATGACGAGCAGGCCGATGAGGTAGAGCACGATGGCCACGATAGGCTTGAAGGGCTTGAAGCCCTTGTAGACGCTGAGGTCACGGTAGGCAATCATGGTGTCACCCCAGAAGCCTTTCTCGAGAATCTTCGTCTGCTCTTCTTCGGAAAGCGTCTCCCACCTGTCCCAATCCATGCTCTGGCCTTCCGATGGCGTCCCGTTTGCCGCGGCCTCGGCATCGATTCCCTCGGGGAGGTTCGCGCCAAGCCCCGCATAGTACGCCTCGACTGGCCCGAGGTCGATGACCTGCAAGTTCGAAGCGTCGAGAGCATCGCTCACGACCAGGTCGTTGAACTCGGTGGCCGTGACGTAGTGCCATGTGGAGGTGGAATCGGCCACGTAATTGCCGATAGAGCGCGCAAGCGCGTTGCCAAAGGTGACGAGCATGACGGCGTAGACGAGCGTGAAGATGACGAGGGCGAGCACGTAGCGGATGACGAGACGCGTCCACATCGACTTTGCCTGTTCGGTCTTGAGCCTAGCCAAGGAGTTCCTCCTTCTCGCCGTCACCGCCCTCGGGCCCGTCGTTCAGCTCGAGCTTGTAGCCCACGCCGAAGATGGTCTTGATGAACTCGCGTGACGAATCGACCTCGACCATCTTCTTGCGCAGGCGCCGGATGTGCACCATGACGGTGTTGCTGTCGAAGGAATTGTACGGCTCATCCCAAATGCGCTCGAATATCTCCTTTATGGCGACGGGTTTGCCCGCCTGCTGCGCCAGGAAGGAGAGCACGTCGAACTCCTTGGGCGTGAGCTTGAGCTCCACGTCATGCAAGCTGACGACATGCCGCGTCGCATCGATGAGCAGGCCGCCGCGATCGAAGACGTCCGATGCGACGGACGCGCCCTTGCCCGCCTGGCCGCGCCGTATGCGGGCGCGCACGCGAGCGACGAGCTCGCGGGGCTTGAAGGGCTTGACGATGTAGTCGTCGGCGCCGAGCGAGAAACCGAGCACCGTGTCGGATTCCTCGTTGCGCGCCGTGAGGAAGACGATGGGGACGTCCGAGAACTCGCGCATGCGCTGGCAGGTCTCGAAGCCGCTCATGCCCGGCATCATGATGTCGAGGAGCACGAGTTGGTAGCTGTCGCAGGCAAGCTCGACGATGGCGTCTTGTCCCGAGAGGCATTCGTGCGTGGCGAAGCCCTCCCCTTGCAGGACCTCGCGCAGGAGGCCGGCAATGGCCTCGTCGTCATCCACGATCAGTATCTTGGCGTTTGCATTCATGGCGACAATTCTACTTGCAATCGCGATGTCCGGACACGAACAATCCCCAACCTTGCAGCATCGTAAGGAATTGTTAAGGAGCCGAACCAACTGGTGCCGTCAGGTAATGAGACAGTTTGGTCAGACACATTTGTCTCATCGTAAGGAATTGTTAAGCCTTTGCTATGGGCATCGACATGGGGGCTTTCCGCATCATGGCAGCATCGAAACGCAGGTCCGGTGCGAGGAGATGGCCATGAACGAAGACGCGATGCGATACAGCCGCTATTCCAGCTCGTATTCCAGCCGCAGCAAAAACCCCGTCATGAGCTCGGTGCGCGTGGGACGCACGAGCCGTCGCAGGAGCCGCTCGGGCATCCAGGTACGCCGCACGCCCGCCCGCCGCCCCAGGCGCCGCGGCATGAGCGCGGCCAAGGGAAAGTTCATCGTCGTCGGCATGCTCGTGGCGGGCTTCCTACTCGCCTCGTATTTCGCCAGCGGGTCGCTCGAATCGATGACCCCGACACTTGGTGCCAGAGGAAATGCGGGCACATCGACATCTGCAGCGCCCGTGAGCGCCCCGAAGGACGAATGGAAGCGTGGCAAGACGCCCGCCCTCTACCAGACCGACGCCCAGTGGGCCGACACCCGCTACGCCAACGACACGCTGCGCGAAAGCGGATGCGGCCCCACCTGCATGGCCATGGTCTACGTGAACCTCACCGGCCGCAAGGAGATGGATCCTGCCAAGATGTGCGCCTACAGCGAGAACGGCGGCTACGTGGACGCCGGGGCGACGAGCTGGAGGTTCATGGACGACGGCGCGAAGGGGCTGGGGCTGCGCTCGAAGGAGCTTTCCGCGGACAAGGGCATCATCAAGAACGAGGTCGCGGCCGGCCATCCCGTCATAGCCATCATGGGACCGGGCGATTTCACGACCACGGGACATTTCATCGTGATCTGCGGCATCGACGAGCAGGGCAAGGCCATCATCCGCGACCCCAACAGCGAGGCCAACACGAACAAGGCGTGGAGCCTCGACACGATCATCTCCCAGGCCCGCAACTTCTGGGCCTACTCGATATAGGGCAGGAGGGGCAGCGACTCCCCCTCCTCCCCTACAACCAACCAAGCACCGCCGCATCCACCAAATCGGATACTAGGCATGGGGGTGGTACATGACCGAGGCGAATGAGTTTCTGAGCCTCGGCATGCACCACCCCCATGCCAAACCCTAGCCTATGATCTTGGTGGATTCGACGGTGCGCACGTACCACTTCATGAACCGTTCGAAGGGCTTGCGCAGGGCAAAGCCGATGAGCGCCGCCGGGATGAGGAAGAGGGCAAGCTCGCCCAGCTGTATCCAGAAGTCGCCGTTGTAGATGCCGAACATCGCCGCGCGCATGGCGTCGACCGTATGCGTCGCCGGCAGAAACGGGCTCACGTTCTGCACGAAGTCGGGCAGTATCTGCAGCGGATACGAACCGCCGCAGCCGGTTATCTGCATGATGAGCAGGCATATCGTGAGCGCCTTGCCCAGGTTGGCAAATGCGAGCACGAGCGCGTAGATGATGAACGTGAACACGAGCCCCGAGAACCACAGGTCGAGCATCAGCAGCCAGGGATGCACGACCTGCACGTGCAGGAAGAAGATGTTCCCGATTCCGATGAGCGTCGTCTGCGCAAGCGATATGCACGCAAGGGAGCCGAAGCGCCCGATCAGCATCTCGCGCGGCTTGGGGTTGCGCAGCTTGGCCTGGGCGCGGTTCGAGACGCTGGGCTTGACCACCACCAGGATGAGCAGCGAGCCGATGAAGACCGCGAGCGTCGTGTAGAACGGGGCCATGGCGGAACCGAAGTTCTCCGAGGGGAACACGGCGATGCGCTCGATGCCCACCGGAGCGGAAAGCGCCTGGGCCATGCTCTGCGCGTTTGCGCCGAGTATGGCCTGCAGTGCTGCGGAATCACCCATCACGAGGGCCTCGGAGATGCTCGTGGCGAGCTCGTGCAGCGAAGCCGCGGACGAGCGCAGGTCATCTTGCACCGATCCGATCTGCGAGACGGCGTCGCCCAGGATGCCGCGGGCCGAATCGGCGGCTGCCGAGATGCCGCTTTGGGCGTTTCTCATGCCGTCGAGCGCGCTGGAGGCATCGGCGCCCAGGCCCTGGCCATCGGAGACGAGGCGGTCGAGGTCGGGCTTGAGGTTCGCGTCGTAGTCATCGCGCACGGCCTGTATCTTGGCCTGCGCATCGGCGACCATCTGGTCAATGCGCTGCTGGGCATCGGGCCCGATGAGCTGGCCGAGTTCGGAGCTCGCGACCTGCCCGCGCAGCTCGTCGAAGCTCGCCTGGGCATCGTTCAAGGCGCTTTCCAGCTTGCCTTTGGCTTCCTCGACCTTGTCGGCGACCGACGCGAGCTCGGCGACGTTGGCGCTCGCCGTGTCCATCATGGAGCCCACCTCATCGCTTGCCTGGCGCATAAGCTCGGTTCCCGAGTCGAGCAGGCCCTGCGCGGATTGCAGCGTGCCCGCGTACATGCCCACCACGTCGGCCACGCGGTCGATGTCCTCCGACATCGCGTCCACGTGCTCTGCCAGGGCGGCGACCTGCCCGTGCAGGTCCATGTCGTCGGCATAGCGCGAGACGGACTCGGCCACCGAGAGCATGACCTCGGAAATCGACTGGGCAAACACCGTGTTCACCTTCTCCGATACCGTGTCCGCACCGGTCATCGTTATCTTGGGCGAGATGGCGTTCTTCTTCTCGTTGGAGTAGTAGGTGATCTGGGCACGCTGGGAATCGTCCATGTAAAAGCGCAGCATGTCGCGGCTGAACTCCTCGGGGATGACGACGGCGGCGTAGTACTTGCCGCTCTTCGCACCGTCGATCGCCTCGTCCTCGCTCACGATGCGCCAGCCGATCTGGTCGTTGCCGCGCAGCGCCGAGACGAGCATATCGCCCACGTTCACGCGTATGGGCATGAGGTCGCTTTCGTAGCCCTCGTCCTCGTTGGCCACCGCCACGGTGAGGTGCCCCGTGTTCTCGAACACGTCCCAGCACGCGATGAGGTTGTACCAGGCGAAAATGGACGGCATCACGACGAGTCCTATGGTGATGATGCAGCTCACCACGTTGGCGAAGAGGTGTCGCAAGTCGCTCTTGAACAGCGTCCAGACGTTATGCATCGCGATCACCACCTTTTGCCGAGTACCTGCCGCCCTGCGCAGGCGGGGTGGCCGCGTCATCGTCTGCACCCTCGTCTTCGCCTTCTTCCCCGTCGCCATCGTCGTCATCCGGTAATGTCGTCAGGCCATGCACGTTGTCGGCCTGCTCGGTGCCGTTTCGCGACAGGTAGAGGTCGCGCAGCTGTTCGTCGCTCATCTTGTCGAGACGCAGCTGGCGCGTGAAGCTCGAACGCAGGCTCTCGACCACGATGAGGAAGCAGAAGACGAGCGCGATCCACCCCAAAAACAGCGTGAGCAGCACGACCTTGCCCGTCATGCCAAGGGAGAACACGACGAGCACGATGACGGGGACGGCGATGCCGGCGATGATGGCACCGCGTATGAGCCGCGGATACACCTGCTGGAAGCGCGCGTAGCGACGCATGAGGGCCTTGCGGTACTCGTCACGGTCGGCGAGCGCGCGCAGCACCTGCGAGAAGCGGAAGCGTCGTACGGGGACCTCGACGCTCTCGCCGTTGAAGATGCCGCTTTGCTTGATCTCGCGCGCGACCATGCGGTTGACGTTGGAGAGCCACGGGCGCGCAAGTATGCCGATGGCCATGAAGACGACGAGGAAGGCGAGCAGGATGCAGATGTCGCGAAGGTAGTGCAGTCCGTAGAAGCCGCAGATGGCCTCGCGCATCGCGCTGATGCCATAGGTGAACGGGAACAGCGGATAGATGGCCTGGAAGAACGGCGAGGTCATCTCGATGGGATACAGGCCCGTCGCCGCCGGGATCTGCATGAAGACGAGGATGATGCAGATGCCCTTGCCCAGATGCTGCAGGGTCACCGAAAGCGCGTAGATGATGCTGAGATAGGACAGCGACGCGACGATGGACGCAAAGAAGAGCGCCGGCAAGTTGACGACGTGCATGCCGATGAAGGGCAGACCCGCGCAGCAGATGACCGCCTGCAGGACCACCAGGATGGCGTAGAGCAGAAAGCGCCCCAGGTAGCGCTGCGTGAGCGTGAGCTTGCGTATGCCGCTCGCGTCGACCTCCTGGCGCAGGACCACCATGAGCATGAAGGCGCCGATCCAGAAGGTGAGGTTCATGAACAACGGCGCCATGGCCGTGCCGTAGGTGTCGACCGGGTAGAGCTGCACGGTCTCCAGGCGCGTCGGCGCGCTGATGAACTCCGAGACCTTCTGCGCGTCCAGGCCATCCTCGCCGATGAAGTTCGAGAGCGCCTCGGATCCCGCCAGCATCATGGCGTCGGTATGCACGCGGTCGATCTCGCCGACGAGCCCCTCGAGCAGGGCGCGCGTCTGGTCGAGCGAAGCGGCCACCGAATCGAGCGTGGCGACCATCTCGTCGATGACCGTCTGCGCCTGGGCGATGATGAGCTTCTGACCCGCGATCGAACCCGCGGCCTTCGAGGTCGCGCCTGCAAGCGCCCCCAGCCGCTCGCCGAGCACCGGGGCGATGTCATCGGCCAGTATGCGGGCGTAGAGGTCGGCCTGGGCGTTCGCATCGTCGGCAGACGCGCGCAGGCGGTCGAGCAGTTCCCTTGCCTCGTCGCTTTGGACCGGCAGATCGCCGATGACGCGTGCCGCCTCGGCATAGGCGTCCGCGGCGTCCTTCATCGCGTCGGTCACGAGCGGGACGGTATTGGCCACGAAGCCCATGTAATCGCCTTGCAGCGTGGAGGCGACGTCGGACAGGGAGTCCATTGCGCCCGACGCGTTGTCTATGGCATCCCGTGCGGTGGCAAGCGAGGACTTGGCGGCCTCGGCACGGTCCTTGGCCTGGCGCGCCTGGTCCGCAAGGGCCGCGATGGAGGATGCGGCGCCCTCGAGCCGGTCCTTGGCCCCCTCGACCTTCGCGGAGGCGAGCGACTTGGCGTTGTCCATGCGTTCGTCGGATTGGGCCAGCGCCGCGTTGAGGGCCTCGGTGGCCTTGAGGCTCACCGTCTCGACGAAGGTCGCGTTCACCGTGGCGTCAAGGGTGTTTGCCCCGGTATCGGTGATTTTCGGGGCGATGGGGCCTATCTTCTCGTTCACGTAGTAATCGATATCGGGCTTCTCGAAGTGCCCCGTCGTGAGCGTGAGCAGCTTTGCCGAGAAATCCTTCGGAATGACGAAGGCGGCGTAGCTCTGGCCCGACTTGACCTGGTCCATGGCCTCGTCATAGCTGACGAACTGCCAATCGAGCTGGTCGTTGCCATGGAGCTCGTCGACGATCATGGCACCCACGTCGATGTGTCCCGTGAGCTCGTTATCGGCCCCCTCGTCCTCGTTCACGACGCAGACATGCAGATGGCCCGTACTCTCGTAGGGATCCCAGAAGCCGAGGACGTTGTACCAGGTGTAGAGCGAGGGCAGCACGAGCAGGGCGATGATGACCACCATCGCGGGAGGCACCTTCAAGAGACGCAGGATATCGCGCTTGAGTACACGGAAGACGTTCTTCATGGCCTACGCGCTCAGCACTCACCTCGTTTCGTCTGCATTTGTGCCGATAGCGTATGGAAATGATACTACAAAACGAGAATGCCGTGACCGGCACAATGAGGCAGACGCATCCAGTGCAGGATGCGTCGTTATGCGCGCAAAGACTACCTCACCTCGACGGTCGCTTCCCGACAGCCCGCTTCGCGGTCTTTTCGGCGCGCTCCCTTAACCTCGGCTCGTCGGTCTTTGCGCGCCTCCTCGACAGCTTCGTGCCTGGGCTCCCGTCATTTCGAGCGGAATGAACGAGACGAGCGGCGACGCAGGATGTCGAGAGCAGCAGCTGCGGCGCAAGCGGCGACGAAGGACGCGAACAGCATGAGAGCCATGCCGCCGTCGGCAGTGCGGGGCACGTAGGAAACCGGCACGAGCTCACCGGGTACGACGGGCTCCTCGGGAACACCGGGACCTTCGGGGTTGCCGGGATCGCCCGGCGTGCCCGGGTTGTCCGGGTCATCGGGCTCGTCCGGATTGCCCGGCTCGTCGGGTTTGCCGGGTTCGTCGGGGTTATCGGGGTTGTCCGGCTCGTCGGGCCCGACCATCGTGTTGACGAAGGAGACCTCGGCGGTCCGGCCATCCACGATGACGCTCGTGGGACCTCCCTGCACGGCGCTCGGGCCGACCCTGAAGCCGTCCTGGTTGGCATCGAGCTCGGTGACGAGGTAGAAGCTGCCGGCGGGCAGGTACCAGATGGTGACGGCCTGACCATGGCGCAGGGGCAGCGTATCGCCACTCGTCACGTACGCGATGCCCTCGATGCCGCTCACCGCGTAGCGACCGGAGAGCACGTTGCCCGCTCCGTCGAAGAACTCGACCTTGAAGCGGAAGCTGCGCTGCAGCGCCTCCTCGGTGAGCGTGTCGCCCACGACCGTCTTGCGGATGAGGAGGTTGCCGAGCTCGGGGGCGGTGCGCGAGTTCACGAACGAGGCGAGGAGCTGCTGCCGCGCGTCCCTGATCACGCCCTGGGCCGTCGCCGATTCCAGCACCACGCCGTTCTCGTCGACGATCGTGCAGAAGAAGCCGTCCTGGTTCGCGTCGACCTCGGTCACCACGTAGCGGCTGCCGATGGGCAGCCCCTGGATGACCACGGCCTCGTCATGGTGGAGCAGAAGCTCCTCGCCATGGGCGATCGCACCGCTGCGATCGGTGCCGTAAAACGGGAAGGAGCCGGCGAGCGGGTTGCCCGACGCGTCGTAGAGCTCGACCTTGAAGTGATAGGGCTTCAGATAGTCCGTGGAGAGCAGGTCCTCGCCCTCGATGGTCTTGCGCACCACGAGCTCGCCGTCATCGGCGACGCGACTGTTGCGATCGGTCACGACGACGGTGTTGATGAGACTGAACAGGCCCGTGATGTCCGTGTCGAGCAGGTCGTCGGCATTGGCATCGGAATGGTCGGGGTCATCCGGGTCGTCGTGCGCGTGGAGGTTCTGCTGCACGCGCGTGCGCAGGAAGCCCGTGTCGGTGACGAAGAAGGGCTCGTAGATCTGGCCGCCATCGGCATCGGAAAGACCGTAGTCGATGATCGCGTTCACGCCGTAGTGCAGGTTCATCTGACGCACCACATGCTCGCCGCCCGTGTTCGCGAGCAGGTCATCGGTCCATCCGTTCATCGTGAAGCTTCCCGAGGCCTGCTTTTGCGCGAAAGCCGTGATGTCACGCAACGTGACGTTCACCTCGCCGTCCGAGGCGTATTGGACCATGGTCTGGGTCAGCTTGCCGACGCCGGCCATGACGCTGATGCCGTCATCGGCACTACCCGCATCGGC
The DNA here is from genome assembly GCA_948466335.1 of uncultured Coriobacteriia bacterium. GTDB lineage: Bacteria > Actinomycetota > Coriobacteriia > Coriobacteriales > QAMH01 > QAMH01. The sequence goes on from CAOKAE010000010.1 coordinate 43,646, forward strand.
GTAGATGGAGTAGATGCCGACCTTGACGGGGACGACCGTAGCGTTGAGCTCGTAGCCGGCGGGTGCTGCGATCTCGCGCAGGAAGTACGTCCCACCGGAATGCTGCGAGGTGGCGCCGAAGGGCCAGGCCATGTCCGCGTAACCGGGAACGGACCCACCCGAGCCGCCGTCATGGCTCTGACGCGGTTCGAAGATGAGCGTGCCGGCACGGCCGTCAACCGTGGCGGTGTATCCGCTGGAAACGTAATCGTCGCCACCGGCAGCGGCCCTGACCTCGTTATCGTACAGGGCGAACTGGACGCCGTTGATCGGCGCACCGTTCTGGTCGATCTTGAGAACGCGCAGCTGTCGTTGCTCGTTGGGGATGTAGAGCACGGAGCGGAAGTTGCGCACGAACTCGCGGGAGTCAAGCGGCGTGTAGCCACGCTCGTCATAGGTGGACGCGGACGACCCTATGCCGATGAGGTTGTTGACTATGTTCTTGAATTCGGCGCCGTTGAAACCACCGTTGTTCATGGCCGCCAAGGCCACGTCGGCGAGCCTGGCGTATTTCTGATCGCCGGTCATGGCACTGACCTCAGCAAGCGAGACGCCGAACGTGCGGGCCAGGGCCTCCGGCGTGATGATGCCGTAGAACATGCGCATGTCGCCATTGGGATTGACGTTGAGGTAGCGGTCGGCACGGCCCGGCAGGGCGCGGAGGACGCCCTCCAGGCGCTGGTACTCGTCATCCCAGCCCAGATACCAGCCCTCTCCCTTTCCATCCGCGAAAATCGACGCCTGCTGCAGGGCCGCGCCCAGGGTGAGGCCGCGCATGAGCTGGCGGAACAGCGCAGGATTGGAGAGGTCCAGGTTGTGGATGTTCTCCAGGGTGGTGAAGCCCGTCAGGTTGTCGCCGATGAGGGGCATCCAGGTGAGGCCCGAGCTATCCCCCGTCTTCTTCAACATGGGAACGGCGACGACCAGGCCGTTCTTCTGCACGTCGGCGGGCACCGCATCCGTACCGGGTATGCGGGTCACCACGCCTCCGTCGTCACCGATCTGGCCGTAGTAGACGGAGCCCGTGATGCCGTTGACGTAGCTGTTGAAGCTCGCATAGGCGCCGGTCTCGTAGCGGTTGTTCACCGCAAGCATGGTGGTGGCGGGGTTGAAGCGCAAAAGCAGGTCGTTCGGCAGGGGCTTGTAGCCGTTGGGGGCCTTGGTCTCGCGCAGGATGTAGAGCAGGCCCGCGTTGGTGGTCGCGTCGCAGCGGTCGGCGAAGTTGAAGGCCTGGTCCTGGCCGTCACGCGAGGCGGTGTCGCTCAGGAAGCGCGCCTCGCCGTTGGCGTCGGTCACGAGCTTGGCAAGGGGTGCGCCCACCATGTGGACTTCGGAAAGCTTCACGTCGGCGACGTTGGTCGTGTCGACGCCTGCGGGGGTCTCGACCTCGTAGAGCTCGAACTCGGCGTTGGCCAGCGGCTTGCCGTTCTGGTCGACCTTCTTGATCTGCTGGTACAGGGCGGGCTGGAGGTTGAAGCGCAGCGAGATCGAGGAGTCGTAGTTGCCGCGCTCCAGGTAGAACATCTTCATGCTGTGCGAGGTGCTCGAGGCGAAGGTGTCGCCGTTCCACTGCACGCTGTCGGCGCGGCCCGCGCGCTCGAAGAGCTTCTTGATGGTCGTCTTGATGACCGGCTGGGTGATGTAGTTGCCGTCCGCGTCGAAGATCTCGCCGTTGCTGTTGAAGGCGGTGCCGAGGTTCACCTCGCCCGTGGCGAAGTTGATGGTGCCGTAGATCTCGGAATGGATGCCGCCCAGGTCGAGCACGAGCACGTCGTCGATGAAGACCCACACGTCATCGTCACCGGCGAACTCGAAGGTCATGTCCTTGCCGGCGACCTTGCCGTCGATGGGCTGGCGGAAGTCCGTCTCGATGGTCATGCCCAGGTGATGGTTCACGAGCGGACCGGCGCCGGGCGCACCGTAGTTGTTGTCGGCACGCAGCTGGTTGACGAGCTTGCCGTCGACGATCTTGAAGGCCTGATCGGCGGTGTTGAAGGGGAAGAAGCCGCCGATGCTGTTCGCGTTGTCGGTGCGCACGCCCGCCGGGGCGTCGTAGAGCACGAAATGACCATCGCTCTCGCCCTGCTTGTCGGCCACGAACTGGGCGAAGTTCTGGCGCATGTTGTAGTAGAAATAGCCGTCGGCATCAATCTGGAACAGGCCGGTCACGTCCTTGTACGACTCCTTGCCGGCATTCGAGACGTTGGGATCGAAGAGATAGCGCAGGGAAAGCTGCTCGGGGGTGAGCTTGTAGGTGCCGCCCTCGCCGTTGTCCGTGCCGGGTAGACCGGGGTTCTGCACGCGGGCAAGGACCGCCTTGGTGATGTTCTCGGCCTGGACGGGATCGAACTCGAGGCTACCCACCGTGTCACGACCATTTGCCTTATAGCGCCATCCTGCGTTGAAATAGATCATCTCCCAGTAATCGCCCCAGTCGCTCTTGACGAGGCGCTCGGCCTCGCTGTACAGGTCGGGGTTGGAGTCGTAGCCGCCAACTACGGTCGGATTCTCGGCATTCGGCCCCAGCGTGGTGTCGATGTGCGTGGCGCCCTCCGAGGGATTGAGCGAGATGTTGCCATCCGCGTCCATGTAGTAATCACCGGCGTTGATGGACGGATAGGCATCATCGAGCCAGGGGGACACGATGCCCTGCATGCCGGGACGCTCCAAGGCGATGTCGCCATAGCCCGAGACGATGCCCTGGTTCCAGTAGCCCAGATGGCGCATGCCGTCACCGAAGGTGAGCAGGTGTCCGTAGTTGATGCTGTCCGGATTATTGAGCCAGGTATCGTAGTTCGTCGCGGCATCGGCACCGCCAGTGCTGCCATAGGTATCGGAACCATACGTACCGAGGGAGGAATTGGTGACGCGCACGTCCGTGTCGTAATCGAAGAGGTTGACGGTCGTGTTCTCGGGATTGAGACCCGGCACCACGTGGCCCGCAAGCTCGTCGGGGCTTGCCTTCGGCTCGCCATCGGCAGCCTCGTCGGAACCGGCAGGCGAGGTCTGCGCGCCGTCGGCGGGCTGTGTCGGGGCAGAAGCCTGCTGCTCGGCGGTAGCTAGCTGGGCAGCCTGCTCGGCCGCGGCCTGCTCTGCGGCGGCTTGCGCGGCAGCTGCCTGACGTGCGGCCTCGGCACGGGCGGCACGCTCGCGGGCGGCCTGCTGCTCGGCGGCGCGGGCGGCGGCCTCCTGGCGTGCGCGCTCCTCGGCGGCGGCCTTCTCGGCTTCCATCTGCTGGTACATCTGCGCGCCGACCGCAGCGGCGGCGAAGACGTGACCGGGAATGGGATTCTCGATGGGCTGCGTGGCGTTATCGTTGATGGTCGTCGCGAAGGCCGTCAGTGTTCCTCCGCCAACGGTTGACATTGCCAGGACGAATGACATCGTCGCGGCTATGATGCGTGTGCCAAGCGAGTGCGCGACACCTCCCCTACGTTTCCGGTTTTCGTTTCGAGGTATCGTCGTCTTCATTTGAAAGCCCCTCTCCCCGCACCGCTCAAGCGGGTTGAACTGCTTTAAAGCATGTGGTTCAGCTGCGTAACGCACCGATTTTATCACCGCCGCCTACGCATGTGCGAACTATATATGCCCATGTAACAAATGAACGCCGACGTCACCTTGACCGCATGCTCTACTCCCCGTCATTTCGAGCGAAGCGGCCGTAAGGCCGCGGAGTCGAGAAATCTCGGTCTTGCAATGCCGTGACCTGCGAAATGAGACAAATGTGTCAGACACATTTGTCTCACTCGCCTGCGCTCGCTTCGGTCGAAATGACAGGAGGGGAAACGCTACGCGCCTTTCGGTCGAAATGACGGCGACGCATACGTTTTAGCGGACGTACTAGACATAATGTCTAATCATTACCACCGTTCAGAGCGTCGGCAATGACAGCTTTCTTCGTATAACCGTATTTATTGCGCAGAGCGACCAAAAACACGATGGAGAGGACGGCAGCGGCAAACTCGCCCACCGACACCGAAACCCAGATGCCGTCGATGCCCCAGATGAGCGGCAGGATGATGACCGCACCGCACTCGAAGACGATCGTGCGCAGAAACGCGATGATCGCCGAGACGACGCCGTTGTTGAGCGAGGTGAACAGCGCCGAGGCGTAGATGGGCACGCCCATGATGAGGAAGGCCACAGCGTAGATGCGGTAGGCGCCCGCGGTGAACTCGAGCAGCGCCGGGTCGTAGCCCACGAAGATGGCGGAGAGCGGCTCGGCGAGCCATTCGGCGGCCAGGAACATGAAGACGCTGCCGATGGCGATGAAACCAAGGCTCTTGAGCAATATGCTGCGCATCTCGCGATGGTTCTGCGCACCGTACTGATAGCTCATGAGCGGCGAGCTGCCGAGCGCGTAGCCCATGAAGATGGCGGCGAAGATCATCGCCGTGTACCCGATGACGCTGAAGGCTGCCACGCCGTCCTCGCCGATGTAGCGCATGAGCTGGAAGTTGTAGAGCATGGTCGTGAGGCTCATGGCGATGTTCGAGACGAGCTCGGAGCATCCGTTGAGACACGACTTGCCGATGGGCCTCCATTCCAGACGCGCCCAGCTCAGACGCAGGAAGCTCGAGTTGTGCGCGCGTATAAAGTAGACGAGCGGCACGAGGCCGCCCACCACCTGGCCGAGCGCCGTGGCGATGGCAGCACCGGCAATGCCCCAGCCGAAGACGCAGATGAAGAGCCAGTCGAGCACCACGTTGGTGACGCCGGCGGCCACGATGACGTAGAAGCCGTAGTTGGGCTTGCCCGCCGTGGAGTAGAAGATCTGGAAGGCGAACTGCAGCGCGTAGAAGGGCAACGCGAGGAGCAGCACGCGGCCGTAGACGATGCTCTCGTCGAGCAGGGCCCCTTCGGCTCCAAAGGCCCCGATGAGGGGCACGAGTGCCAACTGTCCCACGACGGCGAGGATGACCGCGAGGATGACCGTGAAGATGACGAGCATGGAGAAGTAGCGGTTGGCGCGCGCGTCATCGCCCTCGCCACGCGTCTTGGCAACCAACGCGCTGCCACCCGTACCCGTCATGAGACCGATGGTCGCGAGAATCATGACGACGGGCCAGGCGAGGTTGACGGCGGCCAACGCCGTCTTGCCCACGAAGTTCGACACGAAGAAGCCGTCGACCACCTCGTAGAGCGAGGTGAAGATCATCATGCATATGACGGGAAAGGTGTACTTCAAAAGGGCACTCATGGAGAAGTGCCGGTTCATGTCCTGCGTCATGTTCGCGTTCCGTTCTATTCGATAGCCTGAGAAGGAGCATCCTGCCGCCCCTGATGTGTCTGTATTTCGAGAAAGCCCTCGGAAAGCGCGTCGAGGTAGCGCTCAAGGGTCTCGGGCAGCAGTGCGAGCACTTCCGAGGGAAGCGCATCGACGGCATCGACTTCTGCCTGGATGACGAGCCCGATTGTCGCTTCGGCGCGTGCCCTTCCCGCAGGCGTCAGAAAGGCCCGCGACATCTTGCGGCTCTCGCTCTCGATGCGCACGAGTCCTTGCTCCTGGAGTCTGCGCAGAGACGAGGCGAGCGTCTGCTTGGGCATCATGCTCGCCTTGCACAGCTCGGCCTGGCGCTGGCCATCTTCGGCATGCAGCGCGTAGAGAATGTCGAAGGCACTGTCGGAAAGGCCGAGGGAGCGTGCGGTGTCGTGATAGAGCTCGCTCGTGCGCTCGTAGAACGCGTTGAAGGCAGCGGCTGCCTTGCTCACAAGCTCCTCATGCGAAGGTGATGTGCCCATCAGATGCCCCGTCTCATAATAGATGGTACGATTTCGGACTATAATATAGTACGATTTCGGACTAACTGCAAATGCGACAAGAGCATCGCTCATCCAGCTGGTATGAGATAGCACTGTGACCTGCATTTATGCTAGAACCATATGGAGAAGGGAGGCCCATGGATATCGAGGAGGCACTCGAAGCCGAACATTGCGGCGCCTGCGCCAGAAACTGCCCGCTCTCAAGCCCTCTCTGCGGTGCGGGAAGGGCAATGGCGGATGACCTCGTCTTCGCGCTGACGGGCGAAAGGCCGAACGAAGACACGGGCGAAATTCATTTCGACCATTCGGGCCGGTTTGAGGATATAGACGAATGGCATCCTCATGCATGAGGTAACGTCCCGGGGATGCTTGCCCCATTCGGATATCATCACAATCATGGACACGACGCAATCATACGAACTGGCACGAGAGGACGGCCGTACGCAGATTCGCTTCGCCGCCTTCGATACGGGTGTGCGCATCTGCGCCTACGGCGATGAGGATGCATGTTCGCGCGCCCTCGCACAGGCACATGCGAACTGCATGACCTACGAACGACTCTTCTCGCGCACCATCGCAAGCTCCGATGTCTCGCGCATCAACGATGCGCACGGTGCATGGGTCGAGGTCGATGAGCGCACGGCCGAGCTCGTCGAGGCGGCGCTCGCCTACTGCGCGGCAAGCTACGGCGTCTTCGACATCACGGTCGGCTCGCTGAGCAGGCTCTGGAACCTCAAGCGCGGCATCATTCCCGATGCGGACACGCTTGCCGAGGCGGCACGGCACGTCGATTGCCATGGCGTGCAGGTGGACCGTGAAGGCGAACGTGTCCGCGTACGCCTCGATGATCCGCTGGCCATGATCGACCTCGGTGGCATCGCGAAGGGCTGGATTGCCGATGCGCTCGATAGCGAGCTCGCGCAAGCTGGCATCGGCGCCTACGTCATCGACCTGGGCGGCAACATCCTCGTACGCGGCAGCAAGCCCGATGGCAGCTTGTGGACGGTGGGCCTTCCAGACCCCTCGTGCGGCGCGGGGGCGCGCGAGGCGGCACGGCCCGTGGGCACCGTCAAGCTCGCAAGCGGAAGCGTCGTTACGAGCGGCATCTATGAGCGCTCGTGCATACGTGACGGCGTGCGCTACCATCACGTCCTCGACCCGAAGACAGGCATGCCCATCGAGGTCGAGTACCCGGCGGTGTCGGTTGTCTGCGAAAAGTCGATTGACGCGGAGGGATACTCCACGACGCTGCTCGCACTTGGGCTCGAAGAGGGTCGCAAGCTAGCAGCCGAGCACCCGGAGATTCTCCAGGCCTTCTTCATCACCTGGAACGGGGAGATACATCCGCTACGCTAGATGGAGAGATTTCTCCACTGCGGCGCTGCGCGCCTTCGGTCGAAATGACATTGGGGGACGCTGCAGCTGCTCCGGTCGAAATGACAGGATGAGGGCCATAGCACAGGACGCGCCCTATCTTGCGTCCTGGAGCCGTGCGAGCTCTGCCTTGAGCTTGCCGTAATGCCTGAGCTCTTCTTGGGACCAGTCTCCGAAGAGCACGTCTTGAAGTACCTGGCTCGCCCTTGCATCGACGCCCTCTTGCGGGTAGAGGCATGCGCGACTGCGGTTGTAGAGGTAGATTTCGTCGAACATGCCGGAGTCCTCGAGCACGCCAAGGTTGCTGACGATCTTGCGATGATGGGCGGGATCTGTTGCCCGGGGCGTGGTGCCGGCAAGGCGCATCTGCTCGTAGCGCAGTTGGCAGGAGACGAGCGAAATCTCCGGTTTGACCGCCATGAGGGCAAGCGAGACGCCGTAGCCGCGCTCGCGCAAGAGTGCGGCGCTGGCAAGCGGCACCTCGGCGGTGCGCAACGTGCCCTCGATGACGAGATTGTAGCCAGCGGAGGAAAGCGACTCGATAAGGGCTTCGGTCATGGCACCGGCCCAAGCCGCCGTGTGATCGACGGCTTTATCGCCATAGGCGCTCTGCAGGGCAGCGAAACGGGGATGGAGCTTTCGGTACTCGTCGCCGTTGATGACGATGACGTCATCCGCAAAGACTTCATTAAACACGTCGTGCAAGGCGGTTTTTCCGGCCCCGCTTTGGCCACCCAGCAGCACCGCCTGCGGAGTATCGTGAGGCGCGAGATAAGGAGAGAGCAGCATGGCTTTCAGTTGAGCGACAAACTTTGCGGAAAACTCTTCGTCCGAAAACTCTGCGAGATAGTTTCCCATGTCAAGCCGCCTGCGGGATGCATCGGTCGGCAAGTTTGTCGAATGCGTCGAGCTGTCCCTTTATCTCTGCCAGCTTGTTTAAATTGGAGTTCCTGGAAGTAGCAATGGAGGGCTTGAGGATGGCAATCTGATTGATGATGTCATTGAAGACCATCTCGCGCACAGCATCTCCTTGTTTTTGCGCCGTGGACTTCAGAGTGAACAGCTTTGCCAGTATCTCAGCCGCTTTCTCAATAAGCACCTCTTGCGTAAGCGTGATCTGATAGATTTCCGACATGTCCATATCTGGCTCCCCTTCGCCGAAGTAAACCTCTGCATAGACGATTTCCTGGACCTTACCGCGCTCCTTCTCGGAAAGCTCCTCGCCATCGCGATCGAGGCAATCCATGACAAAGCGCGGTAGCCGTGCGGCACGAATGAGATTGGCATTTGCCCGTGATGGCTTCTGGCCCTTCTCGTAGCGTGCGAGGCTTGCCTCGCCCAAGCCAAGCAGACGTGCGAACGACTTTTGCGAGAGCCCGTACTTGGCGCGGATGTCCTTGATGTCCTGTGGCGTGAGCTCGTCACTCATAATCCAACTCCTTATCTCGAATCACTCACGTGATATCTCTTTTGTTCATACTACCATAATTTGATGGGTATTTAACAAATATATAATCATACTAAAGTAAATTATGCGAATAAGTATCAAATGATTGCAAAAGAAAAGAGTGGCTAATTGCCACCCCTCAATCATGACGCCATGGGAAACGCCGTAGCGCCTCGCCCCTACTTCGCCGCGTACTTCTCGCCAAGATAGGCATTGATCTCCTCGACACCGTTAAGAATCTTCTCGTCATCGTAGAGATACGGGATGAGATCCGCGTTACCGCCAAGTGCGAGCAGCTCGGTATACGGACCTTCCTGCTCGACGTCGCGCTTGTCGAGCTCGATGCCGTGCTCGTCGGCGAAGTCGGTGACGAGCGCGCAGGTCGCGCACGGACCCCAATAGTACAGAATGGGCGTGGCCATGGTTCCTCCTCGATCGCAATATCAGTTGGGAACATTATACGCGTATCGCGTCTGACCTGCGTAATGAGACAAATTCGTCAGACACGTTTGTCTCATTAGCCGATCAGCTTGTAGACGACGATGCCGATGAAGGCGCCTGCGGCAGCCCCCGCAAGAAACTTCAGCAAAAGCGACAGGGCGGGATGCTGTCGCGAGAAGTCACCACCACGACGCACCTCCTCGACCGGATCGCCCTTGAGAAAGGCATCGATCTCGCGATAGGTCACGAGGTTGTGGCGCTTCTTCAAACGCTCGATGGCTATGGCACAGCCCATGACGATGACGTAGAGGGGCACGAAAACGGCAGCACCGGCGATATTGCCGCAGCTCATTCTCCCGATGCCCGACGGTTCGAGCCAGGCAGCCGATAGCCCGACGAAGAATGCGACGGCGAGCACGATCGAGGCAATCATGGCCCAGGTAAGCCAATGCATCTTGCGGGAGTCCAGGGCGACCGTGCGCTCGAGCGTCGCCGCGTCTCCCTTGATGAGCTCGTCGACCGACGTATCGAACAGGACGCTGAGCCTGAGAAGGCTCTCGACATCCGGATAGGTCTTGTCGGTCTCCCAGTTCGAAATGGTCTGCCGGGAGACGTATATGGCCTCGGCCACCTCGTCCTGAGAAAGCCCCAACTCCGTGCGGCGGTTGCGAATCTGTCCTGCAAGCTCCATACGCGTGTCGTCCTCTCGAATGCGTTGCTCCTGCCGAATGGCTGGCAATCCTAGCACGTGCGTCCGGCGATGGGCCCTGAACCGCCCGTAATTCACCTGCCAAATGTCTTTGACAGGCGCCTGACCTGCAAGATGAGACAAGTTGATCCGGGCAATTTACCACACTGCTTCTCTCCCTTTCAATCTTGTAAGGAGCGCGCAACGCTGGGGTAAGCGGGGCCCGTCATCATGAATGCAGAAGATCAAAGCCACCTGAAAGGGGTTTCGCCATGATAGCTCTCATCTCCAGCGTGACCGGCCTGTGCCTCTTTAGCATGGCCATGGCCGGTTGCCTCATCGCATCGTTCATGTAGGGACGTGCTACGCGTGATGGCGGCCACGTGATTCGCCATGGTGCCCGCCGTAGCCACCACCCTGCATGGCACCGGCACCGTAGGCACCCGACGATGCTCCACCGTGACATGCATCGATGCGATCGCGTATCTCGCGCATGGACATGTCGTGGCAATCCTCGACCGTGATGTCGGGGTCGAGCGTCGAGAGTTCGACCGCCGCGATGTAGCGACCGCAGCCCATCCCGTGGGCATGGGCCTCCTCGTGCAACTCGAGGCTCACCGCATCGCATGACCCGCGGCATGGCAGCGTGGCCAGCTGCCGTTCGCTCATGCTCATGAGCGTCTGCTCCTGTTGCCGGTTGTCAGAGGCGACGCTCACCTGCACGTACGCGTCCCTGTCCAGATAGGGCGCAAGGGCCTCGCTTTGGGTGAGCTTCGCAAGCGCCTCGTCATAGGGTAGTCCCTCGAGCTCGAGGCTCGTGATGACCGAGTGTCCGTCATCGTTCATCGCATCGACGGCCACGACCTGGTCGGAAGCGTTGAGCTGCAGCTCGATGGAGGGGTTGATGTCGATATCGACGAAGGCGGTCGCCACCATGTCCATGGGCGCGACGACGCCCTGTTCACCCGGCGCTGTCTCTACCGGGGCATTCGTTGTGCCGCCCACGCGAAATATGCCGAACACCGCCACGCCGACCACGAGGCAGGCGGCCAGCGCGGTGATGAGGCGCGAGCGTCGCGCCTTGCGCGCTGCACGACCGCGTCCGGTATCGGAGGTGACGACCGAGAGCTCCGGCTTGCCCGCGGACTGACCGGCGGCAAGATCGTCGAGGGTCTCGAAGGTGCGTTGCCTCACGGTATCGGGCAGCTCGACGGCATCGAAGGCGTCGCGCATCCGCGCTTCCAGTTCGCGATCGTTCACGATAATGCCTCCTTCAGCAGCTTCTTGCCCCGGGAAATCCAGGAGTAGACGGTGTTCACGGGTGCGTCGAGCATGTCGGCGATTTCGGGGGCGGTGTACCCCTCGTACAGGGCCAGGTAAAGCGGGAGCCGCGGCGGGTCATCGAGGCTGCGAAAGGCCTCCACGAACTCCATGCGCCCCGAGTCAGGCTGCGTCGAGCTATCGTGGGAGACGAGTGCCTCCGACGAAAGCGCCTCGTCGAGGGGCTGTTCGCTGCGGCGTCGCGCCTTGAGCATGTCCTTGCAGACGTTGGATGCGACCTTGATGAGCCAGGCCTTGCGGTGGGAATCGTCGTTGAAGGCCGTCGCGTCGGCAAGCGCGTACTTGACGAACGTGTCCTGAAACGCGTCCTGCGCATCGTGCTCCGTGCGAAAGTACCCCATGCACACGCGCCATACGGTCGCCCCATGGGCGTTCATGGTCCGTTCGATATCGTCACGCGGCAGCAAGATGACGCCCCTTGGCCAAATGCCTAGAAGCAGCGAGCCCCGTGATGGCCACCGCCATGATGGCCACGGGCGCCATTGCCAGCACCGCTGCCGTTACCGGCGCCATTGCCATTGCCGTAGCCGTTACCCGTACCGTAGTTGTCGCAGACGCCGTCGCCATCGGCATCAACATAGCCGCCACCGTTGCCGGCGCCGTTGCCGTTACCAACGCCATTGCCAACGCCCGTGCCGTAGTTGTCACAGACGCCATCACCATCGGCATCCACGTAGCCGGCGCCGTTACCGCCGCGTCCGGCGTAGTTGTCGCAGACGCCATCGCCATCGGCATCGACGTAGCACGCGCCGGTTCCGACGCAGGCACCCTGCGCGTTTGCGCACTCAATCGCGGCACAGACCCTGCCCGGAAGCGGATTGGCCTGCGCCTGGACTCCCCCCATCCCAAATGCGACGGCGGGAATCGCAACGGCCGCGGCAAGGGCGGTGCCAAGAATGGCAATCGAGATCTTCTTCATGATGGACACTCCGTTCGTTCGTGCTTTGACTTCACTTATAACACGAACGGGAACGCCAAATCCTTGCAAGAAAGTTTTGCCCGTTTACTCGTATTTCTCGACGGCCACCTCGAGCTGGTGGATGATGTCGATCTGCTGGGGGCACATGGACTCGCACAGACCGCACTGGATGCATTCGCTCGCCCGACCTTCCGCGGCCTGCCAGCTATAGAGCTCCTTCACGAACTCATGGTCGTGAGTCATGGACTCGAGGTTCAGAAGCTCCATGACCGTGGGAATCTTCACGCCGGAGGGACAGCCCTTGACGCAGTAGTTGCATGCCGTGCAGGGAATCTCCGCAAGGGAGCGTAGCTTTGCCACCGCGCGGTCCAGGGCATCTTGCTCCGCAGGCGTGAAGGGCGCGTTCGCCGCATAGGACGCAACGTTCTCGCGGGCCTGGTCGATCGTGGACATGCCCGAGAGCACGGCGACGACATTGGGAAGGTTCCAGCAGAAGCGATAGGCCCACTCGGCCTGCGTGGAGCCGGGCTTGGCCTGTTCCAGGATGGCGGCCACGTCCTCGGGAAGCTTGCACAGACGTCCGCCACGAGCCGGCTCCATGATGATGACCGGCTTGCCATGGCGCTCGGCGACCTCCATCATGCGTCGCGCGTCGTTATGGGGATCATCCCAGTCAAGGTAGTTCACCTGAACCTGCACGAAGTCCATCTCGGGGTGCTCCGTGAGAATCGCGTCCAGGCAATCGGCGTCATCGTGGATGGAAAGGCCCACGTAGCGAATCTTTCCCGCGGCCTTCTGCTCCTGGGCGTAGTCCCACATGCCGTACTCGTCGAATTTGGCCGTGCGCTGTCCGCCCACATTGTGATGGAGGAAGTAGTCCACGTAATCGGTGCCGAGGCGCTTGAGCGAGACGTCCAGGCACTCCTTGGCGGCCTTCTCGTCGGGCATGGCCCAGGCCAGGCACTTCGTGGCGATGGTGAACGAATCGCGTGGATAGCGGGAGACGAGCGCCTTGCCGAGCGCCACCTCGGATTCGCCCTCGTGGTAGACGAACGCGGTGTCGAAGTAGGTGTTGCCGGCCTCCATGAAGGTGTCGACCATCTGCTCGAACTGGGGGATGTCGATGCTCTTGGGGTCGTTCTCGTCCAGAAGCGGCAGCCTCATGCAGCCAAAGCCCATCTTGGAGGCGGGGAAGATCGCGTCGTTCACGGCGGAGTCCTTTCGTCAGATGACTGATGTGCCCTGCATCATAGATATTAAAGCTAGCTTCAAGTCAATCATATCGTGGCGAATGGCACATCAGCAAACGCTACCGCCCTGCTGCCATTTCGAACGAAGCGAACGAGGCGACACCCCGCTGTCATTTCGAGCGAAGCGAACGAAGTCGAGAAATCTCGGTCTTGACCCGCAACGAAAGGACGAGATTTCTCCACTCCGGCGCTGCGCGCCTTTCGGTCGAAATGACAGAGTGAGGCAAAAACTCATCGAACGAGAAATTACCTCATTGTGACAGTATTGAAATGTCGGGTG
>CAOKAE010000011.1 GCA_948466335.1 uncultured Coriobacteriia bacterium
GCGGTACGCGAGCTGGGTTCAGAACGTCGTGAGACAGTTCGGTCCCTATCCTCCGTGGGCGTAAGAGAATTGAGGAGATCTGCCCCTAGTACGAGAGGACCGGGGTGGACGAACCTCTGGTGTACCAGTTGTTGACCAACAGCACCGCTGGTTAGCTACGTTCGGATCGGATAACCGCTGAAAGCATCTAAGCGGGAAGTCGGCTCCAAGATGAGTTCTCTTTGTGGTAAGGCCCCTTGTAGACTACGAGGTTGATAGGCTGCAGCTGTAAGGTGTGTGAGCATTTCAGGCGAGCAGTACTAATTGGCCGAGCTCTTCTTATTGATTATTCATTCGCTGCATCGATTGAGATACCATCGATCTACGCGCTATGCGACCTTCAGGGTGCTCCATCAGGAAGCCCCTGGTGAGCTCAGTGTTTATGGAGGAGGGGGTACACCCGGTCCCATTCCGAACCCGGCAGTTAAGCCCTCCATCGCCGAAGGTACTACGGCGGAAGGCCGTGGGAGATTAGGACGATGCTGAGCTCTCCAGGGGCTTCCTGCGTTTCTGGGCACGCAATCTTGGCATTCACCGCGACACTCACGTAGCGTTTAGTACGCTACGTGTCGCGCTTCGCGCCAATCTCATCCGTCTAAACACGCAGGGGCGTTTCTGCACCTGTAAGTCTTGGCGCTCGTCAGCGCCGCACTCCTAAGTTTCATTTCGCTAACGTAACTCAGCCGTTATCGCCATCCTCGGTTGTGAGTGGTAGTCTTTCGCAAGCAGATGATTTGACGCGCACGTGAAAGGTCGCTTCGATGATCGATAGAGGCATGCTCGAATACGTTATGAATCGCATCAGGCCGCAAATTCAGGCCGACGGTGGCGATATTGACATTACGGAAGTCGACGACGAGAACGGCATCGTCTACGTTGCCCTGCGCGGTGCATGCGTCGATTGCCCGCTTTCCGCGCTTACGTTGTCCGAAGGCGTCGAGCGCGTGCTGGTCGAGCACGTTCCCGGTGTCACCAAGGTTCTTCCCGACATGCAAAAGACGGTCATTCACAACAACGAGACCGGTGAGGACAGGAGCCTCGAGAATTCTGTGCATGTCATCCGCCTCGACGATGATGGCAACGTCATCGAGGAAAGCTCGATGCCCGCCGGGCAATAGCAAAACGCAACACGCAAACCGAGGGGAGTCGCATGTCGGCTCCCCTTTCTCGTTGGACAATGAGACAAATATCCTGTGCATTTGTCTCATTGGCACCATCCGCGAGTGCTTTCTAGTGCATGCGATCCATATCCGATAAGCTATTGGGAACTGTGTTTGCCGTAGTCACCTGAGAGGATGTGTGAGATGAGCAAGTTTCTGGATACCGTCATCGAACGAGCCAAGGCCGACAAGCAGAAGATCGTCCTGCCCGAGGGAAGCGATATCCGTACCGTGCAGGCCGCGCGTGCCATCCTGGACGCCGGCATCGCCGACGTCATCATCCTCGGTTCCGAGAGCGAAGTCGCTGCCCACGGCATCGACGTGAGCGACGCGACCGTAATCG
The DNA here is from genome assembly GCA_948466335.1 of uncultured Coriobacteriia bacterium. Classification (GTDB taxonomy): domain Bacteria; phylum Actinomycetota; class Coriobacteriia; order Coriobacteriales; family QAMH01; genus QAMH01. The sequence goes on from CAOKAE010000011.1 coordinate 1,543, forward strand.
ATCCGCGCACGAGCGATTTGCTCGAGCCCTATGCCCAGCAGTTCGCCGAGCTGCGCAAGAAGAAGGGCGTCACCATCAACGAGGCCCGCGAGCAGATGAAGGACGAGAGCTACTTCGGCGTGATGATGGTCTACATGGACGACGCGGACGGCATGGTCTCGGGAGCGTGCCATTCCACGGCCGACACGCTGCGCCCCGCCCTCCAGATTCTCAAGACCGCTCCGGGCACCGAGCTCGTGAGCTCCTTCTTCGTCGAGGACGTGCCCAACTGCGCCTATGGCGATGACGGCCTGCTCGTCTTTGCCGATTGCGCGCTCAATATCTATCCCACGGCCGAAGAGCTTGCCGAGATCGCCATTGCGTCGGCCGCGAGTTTCGAGCAGCTCTGCGGCGGCACGCCGCGCGTGGCCATGCTGTCGTATTCGAGCTACGGTTCGGGCAAGGGCGAGAGCGTCGACAAGATGGCCGAGGCCACCCGCATCGCCAAGGAGCGCGCCCCGCAGCTCGACCTCGATGGTGAGCTGCAGGTTGACGCCGCCATCGTCGAGAGCGTCGCTGCGCTCAAGGCGCCGGATTCCCCGGTGGCGGGTAAGGCCAACGTGCTCATCTTCCCCAACATCGACGCCGGCAACATCGCCTACAAGCTCGTGCAGCGCCTGGCCAAGGCCGATGCCTTCGGCCCCATCCTGCAGGGCGTCGCCAAGCCCGTGAACGACCTGTCGCGCGGCTGCTCGGCGCAAGACATCGTGGGTACCGTCGCGGTGACCTGCGTCCAGTCCCAGGCACGCAAAGCACAGCTCTAGGGCACTTGCTGGTACAATAGGCGGCTATGGACACGAAGCTCATCACATACGCGATTCCCTGCTATAACTCGGCAGACTACACGGATGCGTGCATCGAGTCGATTCTCGCGTGCAACCGTCCGGATGACATCGAGATCATCGTCGTCGACGATGGGTCGACCAAGGACAACACCCTCGAGAAGGCACGGATCTGGGAGTCCACCAATCCGGGGGTCGTGCGTGCCATCCACCAGGAGAACGGCGGTCATGGCGCCGCCGTCATGACGGGGCTCGAGCATGCCCGGGGCACTTATTTCAAGGTCGTCGACAGCGATGACTGGCTCGACAACGAGGCAAATGTCGCGATGCTCGACAAGCTCGCGTCATTTGACGAGCCACTCGACCTCATGCTCGTCAACTACGTCTACGAGCACACGGCCGACAACACGAGCGAGGTCATGAGCTATCGCCGCATGCTGCCGGAAGGCCAGCTCTTCACGTGGGACGATTGCGGCCACTTTGGCCTGACCAAGTACATCCTCATGCATTCGGTCGTCTATCGCACGCAGATGCTGCGCGATTGCGGCCTCACGCTGCCGCGTCACACCTTCTACGTCGACAACATCTTCGTGTACGTGCCGCTGCCCCAATGCGAGCGCATCTACTACATGGACATCGACCTGTACCGCTACTTCATCGGACGCGAGGACCAGAGCGTCAACGAGTCCGTGATGATCGGCCGCATCGACCAGCAGCTACGCGTGACGCGCATCATGATCGATTCGTTCCTGCTCGAGCGTGACGTGAAAAGCCCGCGTCTGCGTTCCTACATGCGCAACTACCTCACCATGATGATGGTGATTTGCACGGTCTTCTCGATGATGAGCGATCGCGAGGACAAGGAACAGCTCAGGGCCGATATCTGGAAGTACCTGCGCGACCATGATTACCAGACCTATCTCAAGATCAGGCGATCGGTCATGGGCGTGGGTACGCACCTGCCCGGCAAGGCGGGCGACAAGGTGCTGCTCAGCGCCTATCATATTGCTCAGAAGGTATTCAAGTTCAACTAGGCGAAAGACGAAGAGATGTACGACAAGCTGACAAAGATCATCGCGGCCTACGAGGAGCTCGAGGTTAAGCTCGGCGACCCGGCCGTGCTCGCCGACCAGAAGGAGTACACGCGCCTTGCCAAGGAGCATGCGCGCCAGGGCGAGCTCGCGTCCGCCGCGCGCGAGTACATCTCGCTTTCCGACCAGCTGGCGTCTGCCAAGGACGAGCTCAAGAGCGAGAGCGACCCGGAGCTCAAGGAACTCGCGCAGGAGGAGATCGCCGATATCGAGGGCAAGCTGCCGCAGCTCGAGGAGAGCATCAAGTTCATGCTCCTGCCCGCCGACCCCAACGACGAGAAGGACATCATCGTCGAGATTCGCGGTGGTGCCGGTGGCGACGAGGCCAACATCTTCGCAGGTGACCTCTTCCGCATGTACGAACGCTATGCCGAGGGCAAGAAGTGGAAGGTCGAGGTCATCGACGCGTCCCCGTCCGACATGGGCGGTTTCAAGGAAATCTCGTTCAAGATGCTCGGCGACAAGGTCTACAGCTCCATGAAGTTCGAGAGCGGCGTGCACCGCGTGCAGCGCGTTCCCAAGACCGAGAGCCAAGGCCGCATCCATACCTCGACGGCGACGGTTGCCGTACTGCCCGAGGCAGACGAGGTTGAGGTCGACATCAAGCCCGAGGACCTGCGCATCGACGTGTACCGCGCCGGTGGTCCCGGTGGCCAGTGCGTCAACACGACCGACTCGGCCGTGCGCATCACGCACCTTCCCACGGGCCTGGTCGTGCAATCGCAGGACCAGAAGTCCCAGATACAGAACCGCGAGGCCGCATTGCAGGTCCTGCGTGCCCGTCTCTACGACAAGATGCTCCAGGAGCAGCAGGAGGCCTTGGGCGCCGAGCGACGCGGCCAGATCGGCCACGGTGATCGCGCCGAGAAGATTCGCACCTACAACGGTCCACAGGACCGCGTGACCGACCATCGCATCGGGTACAACGGTAGCTACGCGGGCATACTCGAGGGCGACGGCCTGTCCGCGCTCATCGAGAACCTTGCCGCGGCCGATCGTGCCGAACGTCTCGAGCAGGCGACCGCGTCCGCATCCGAATAGCCCATGTCCCGACAGGTCTGGACCATCGGCGACACGCTCGCGTGGTGTCGCGAATACCTCGCGCATCGCGATGACGAGAACCCCAAGCTTTCGGCCGAATGGCTGCTCGCCGCCGCGACCGGACTCACGCGCATCGAGCTCTACATGCACTTCGACCGGCCGCTCACCATGGACGAGCGTGATGTGCTGCGCGAAAGTCTCAAGCGTCGGGGCGCGGGCGAACCGCTCCAGTACATTTCCGGCGAGGCCGCCTTTCGCCATATCGTCGTGAAGACGAGTCGCGGCGTGCTCATTCCGCGTCCAGAGACCGAAGTGCTTGTCGATGTCGTGCTCGAGAGGCTGGCGGACATGGAGACGCCCCGTGTGCTCGAGGTGGGTTGCGGGACGGGTTGCATCGCGTGCTCGCTTGCCAAGGAAACGGGCGCGCACGTGCTCGCGACCGACATTTCGCCCGAGGCCGTTGATTGCGCTCGGGGAAACGTCGAGATGCTCGGCTTGGAAGAACTCGTCGAGGTCGTGGAATGTGATTGCGCCCATGGAATCGAGGAAAGCTTCGATTGCCTCGTGAGCAATCCCCCCTACATTCCCACGGCCGAGCTTACCGAGCTTCCGCGCGAGGTCGTCGGCTTCGAGCCCGCGCTCGCACTCGACGGGGGCGAAGACGGGCTTGTGTTCTTCGACCGTCTGATTGCCGAGGCGTTGCCCCTCGTGAAGCCCGGCGGCATCTTCGCCTGCGAGTTGCACGAGACCTGCCTGGACGAAGCGGCGCGTCGTTTGCGCGATGCCGGTTGCGGCGAGGTGACGGTAACGAGGGACCTCGCGGGGCGCGATCGCATCGTGAGCGCCGTTTGCAATAATATGCTCCATGGGGAATAATATAGTCATCAAGAGATAATCGAGGTGAGGGGGTTCGCCATGGATTCGTTTCGCGGTATGGGCCTGGGCTCGGGCATCATTCTTGCCATCATCGGCATCATTCTCTTCGTGTTTCCCACGCTCTCCATGTCGGTCTTCGCCATGCTCGTCGGTTTCGGCATCCTCGTCGTGGGCATCAACGCAACCTATGTCTGGTTCAGGACGATGCGTGGCACCGGCGCGGGCGGGGGTGTTCTGTTCGCCGGCGTGCTCAGCATCATCTTCGGCATGCTCTGCCTACTGTATCCGTTGGTGTTCGCCGAGGTGCTCACCTGGTTCGTCGCCATCGCCGTCATCGTCTTCGGCATCGCCCAGATCTGGAGTCTCATCGTGACGCCGCACCTTGACGGGCGCTTCATCGGCATCTGCGGCAGCATCGTCGTCGTGCTCTGCGGCATCCTCGCGCTCATCTGGCCGCCGTTCATCATGCAGTTCATCGGGGCATCGCTGCTCATCGAGGGCATCACCGTCATCGTCATGTCCATGGTCGCGCCCCGGGTGTGAAATGAGACAAATACCCTGTGTGTTTGTCTCATTCGATGGTCGCGTTATCGTGCCGTAACCTTCGTCACCAAGCTGCAATGTGGGCGAAACCCCATTGCCACGGGCACGTCTGTATTATGGGAGACGTCAAGGACACTCCATCCTTCTCCTCTCCCTCCCTTGTAGCAAGGGGCCGGTCGCCAAAAGCGCCGGCCCTTTGCGTTTGCGCGGTCGGTTACAATACGCGCTATGGATACGAGAAAAAACGCACTGCTGCTGTTCAGCAAAGTCCCCGAAGCGGGAAAGGTCAAGACGCGCCTCACGCCGATCAAGGACGGGTTCTTCGACCCGGAGGTCGCAAGCGCCCTGTATCACTGCATGCTCTTCGACGTGACCGAGTGCTGCTGCGACGCCCTGCGCGACTTGGAGCGGGCAGACGTCGAGCGCCATGCGCTCGAGAGCACCTGCGAGCACCAGCCCGTGCATGACACCTATACGCTGTTCATCTCGTCGCCTGGCGTCGAGCAGGAGGAGAAGATGCGCACGCTGTTCGAGGAAAGCGGCGCCTGGCCCCGTAACATCGTCTTCATCCACGATGATGGCGATAGCTTCGATGCACACTACAACGACTCGTTCAACCAGGTCTGGGATATGGGCTATGACACCATCTTGTCCATGGGCTGTGACATGCCGGGCTTGCGCCGCAGCATCATCGTCGAGGGTTTTGAGCGCCTGCATGAGCTGTGCGAGCGCCCGAAAGGCGGCATCGTGCTCGCACCTGACCAGGAGATGGGCGTGTCTGTCGTGGGCTGGACGCGGGACACGGACTTCGACCACACGGGCGTCTTCTACAATGCCGACGGGTTGACCGTGCTGCCCGCCTATATACAAAAGGCCGACCGTCTTGGTCTGCCCGCGCTCTACCTTCCCGATGTGCCCGACGTGGACACCATCGCCGACCTCAACCATAACGTGACGCTCGTCCAGGCCCTCGAGTACTGTGCGCGCTTCCAGGACGACATCACGCCGCCCTATCGCACGGCGCAGGCCCTGCGCGACATGGGCTACACCGACATTCGCATCATGCCCAACGAGCTACGAGACGACCGTAGTGAAATCGACGGGTAGCTGAGGATAATGAGACAGATTGGTCAGACCAATCTGTCTCATTTTTGCGCTACCATGCATTCCATGGAGAACACGCACGAGGATAACGACAAGCCCAAGTCAATCGCCCGCTCGACGGCCATGATGTCCGGTCTCACGCTCGTCTCGCGCGTGACCGGGTTCATCCGCACCTGGGCCATGGCCTTTGCCCTGGGCAACACCATTCTCGCCGCGTCGTTCTCGCTGGCAAACAACCTGCCCAACATGATCTACGAACTCGTTGCCGGTGGCGTGCTCTCCACGGCGTTCCTTCCCATATACCTGCAGCAGCGCAATGCGCGCTCGCGCGAGGATGCCAACCGCTATGCCTCGAACCTGCTTTCGCTCGCCATCGTCTTCCTGGGCGTCATCGCATTGCTCGCCTCGATCTTCTCGCCCCAGGTCATGGTCACGCAGAGCCTGTTCAGCTCGGCTTCCAGCGAGACCGTGGAAAACGCCGTCTGGTTCTTCCGCTTCTTCTCCTTCCAGATCGTCTTCTACGGCATGAGCGCCATCTTCGGCGGCCTGCTCAACGCCGAGCGCGAGTACTTCTGGCCGGCCATCAGCTCGGTGTTCATGAACCTCATCATCATCGTAACCTTCTTCGCCTATCCCTTCGTGAGCGGTGTGAGCGGCCAGGCCGGCATGTTCGTGCTCGCCGTGGGCACGACGCTGTCCATCGCCGTCATGGCCTGCGTGCAGATTCCCGCTCTCGTGCGGGCGGGCTTTCGCTTCCGGTTTCTCATCGATCTGCACGGCGAGGGCCTGCGCGAGACGGTCAAGCTCGCCCTCCCCGCCATCCTGTGCACGGCCATCAACCTCGTGTCATTGTCGTTCATGAATTCCTGCGCCCTGCACGTGGCGGCCAACGGCCCGGCGTCCGTGAGCTATGCATGGATGTGGTACCAGTTCCCCTACGGCGTGCTGGGCGTGGCGCTTTCCACGGCGTTGTTCACCGAGATGAGCGATTGCATGTCCCAGGGGAACGTGGAGGGCTTCAAGCGTCATCTGCGGTTGGGCTTGCGCACCACCTGCCTGCTCATCATCCCCATGGCTGCCATGCTCTTTGTATGCGCCGACGAGCTTATCGGTCTGTACACGGCCGGCAAGTTCACGGCCGACGACATCGCTCCTATCGCCGACCTTCTGCGTGGCTGGGCCTTCGCGCTGCCGCTTTACGCCTGCTACATGTTCCTTTACCGCGCCTACTCGTCTCTCAAGGACCTCAAGACCGTCGCCATCTGCAACCTCGTGCTCACCTGCGTGCAGGTGTTGCTCTACATGGTCTTCACCGGTGTCATCGCCGTGCCCGGGTTTGGTTCGCTGGGGCTCGTGGGCATCGCCTGCGGCGACATCGTCTTCTACGGCCTCATGCTCGTCGTGTTGCTGGCCGTCTTGGTGAGGCGCAGGGGAGGCTTCAGGCTCGGACAGCTTGCCGTCGCCTGCCTCAAGGTCATCTTCGCGAGCCTCGTCGGCGCCGTCGTGGCCGAGTTCGTCTCTCGGGGCATTGCGAGCGTCATCGACATCTCGAATATCCTCGGCAGCTTCATCGCTCTCGTGATTACGGGCGTCATTGGGTTGGCCGTCATCTTCGTCGTCTGTCGCATCTTGGGCGTGACCGAGGTGACGAGCCTCGTGAAGAAGGTCGCGGGGCGCTTCAGGCGATAATCCCCTCCCCACATTTCGAGTCCGTTAAATCACGCAGGTTACGGGAACTTGTGTCACGGGGCTGCCGTACAATGGGCCACAGATAGGGTTCGAGTCGCCAAGGGGGCATGCAGCAGATGGCAAAGTTCGTCTTCGTAACCGGTGGAGTCGTCTCGTCATTGGGCAAGGGCATCACCGCCGCATCGCTTGGCACGCTGCTCAAGGCCCGTGGCTACAAGGTCACCATGCAGAAGATGGACCCGTACCTCAACGTCGATCCCGGTACCATGAGCCCCTTCCAGCACGGCGAGGTCTTCGTCACCGATGACGGGCTCGAAAGTGACCTTGACCTTGGCCATTACGAGCGCTTCATCGACGAGAACCTCACGCACGATTCCAACGTCACGCAAGGCTCCATCTACCAGAGCCTCATTGCCAAGGAACGTAAGGGCGACTTTCTCGGCGGTACCGTGCAGGTCATTCCGCACGTCACCAACGCCATCAAGGACCGCATCCGCAGCCTGGCAGACAGCACCCAGGCAGACATCGTCATCACCGAGATCGGTGGCACGGTCGGCGACATCGAGTCCCAGCCCTTCATCGAGGCCGTGCGCCAGTGGCGTGGCGAGCAGGGCGCCAAGAACGTGTGCTTCGTCCACGTGACCCTCGTTCCCTACATCGCCGCGGCTCACGAGCTCAAGACCAAGCCCACCCAGCATTCGGTCAAGGAGCTCCAGTCTCTCGGCATCCAGCCGGACTTCCTCGTGCTCAGAAGCGACCGCGAGATCAACGCCAAGCTGCGCGAGAAGATCGCGATGTTCTGCGACGTCGAGTTCGACCACGTGTTCGCATGCGAGGACGCCCCGAGCATCTACGATATCCCGCGCTCGCTCTTCGACCAGGGCTTCGACGTCGAGGTCCTCGACCGCCTGGGCCTCAAGCAATGCAATGCCGACATGAGCGGCTGGGACGAGTACCTTGCCAAGAAGGACGCCGCGCAGGGGGAGTGCGATATCGCCATCGTCGGCAAGTACACCGATCTTCCCGATGCCTACCTCTCCGTCATCGAGGCGCTGCACCACGCGGGTGTCGCGCTCGAGCGCAACGTCAACGTGCATCTCGTTGACGGCGAGGAGCTGAGCGATGCCACTGCCGAGAGCACGCTCGGCTCCATGGACGGCATACTCGTGCCAGGCGGCTTTGGCGTGCGCGCCTTCGAGGGCAAGATCGCCGCGGCACGCTATGCCCGCACGCATCAGGTGCCGTATCTGGGCATCTGCCTGGGCCTGCAGGCGGCCGTATGCGAGTTCGCGCGCGACGTCGCCGGCATGGCCAAGGCCTCCTCGGCGGAATTCGACGCCGAGCTCGAATATCCCGTCATCGACCTCATGCCCGACCAGGCAAACGTCGATGCCAAGGGCGGCACGCAGCGTCTGGGCTCGTACCCTTGCAAGGTCGAACCGGGCACGCTCGCCTCCCGGGTATACGGCGAGTCCCTCATCAGCGAGCGTCACAGGCATCGCTACGAGGTGAACAACGACTTTCGCCCGCAGCTCGTTGATGCCGGTCTCGTCATAAGCGGCACGTCCCCGGATGGACGTCTCGTCGAGATGATCGAGCTTCCCGACCATCCCTACTTCATCGCAAGCCAGGGACACCCCGAGTTCAAGTCGCGTCCCACGCGCCCCCATCCGCTCTTCGTGGGGCTCGTGCGTGCCGCGATGACGCAAGCCGACGCCCGCTAGACGCCCCCCGACGCGCAAGGAGCCTCCCGTGAACGAACAGCGACTGCTCGACACCTTCCTCGGCCTCGTTCGCCTGCCATGCCCCTCGGGGCATGAGGCGCAGGCCGCCGCCTATTGCCGCGAGGCCCTGGAGGCGTGCGGCTGTGCGGTGACGGTCGATGATGCGGGCGAAAGAATCGGCTCCGACACCGGCAACCTCTACGCCGAGCTTGCGGGTACGGCTCCCGGCTCCATCATCCTCACGGCCCACCTCGATTGCGTGCAACCCTGCGAGGGCGTCGAGCCGCGCATCGTCGACGGCGTGATCTACAGCGATGGCACCACTGTCTTGGGCGGCGATGACAAGGTGGGCGTCGCCTCCATCATCGAGACCATCCGCACGCTCGTCGAGGAGGGCGGCGCGTATCCCACCGTCAAGATCATCTTCAGCGTGCAGGAGGAAACCGGCTGCCGTGGTGCCGCGAACTTCGCCGCGGCCACCTTCGAGCCGGGTGAGCCCTGTTTCGTCTTCGACGATGCCGGTGACGTGGGCGGCGCCTGCGTTGCCGCCCCCTTCCACTACACCTTCGACGCGCAGTTCACCGGCAAGGCAAGCCATGCCGGCGTGGCCCCCGAGCAGGGCATCAGCGCAATCGAGGTCGCGAGCCTCGCCGTCGACCTCATGCGCCAGGCGGGCATCCTGGGGGCGGTGGGCCCGTACTGCGCGTCCAACATCGGGACCATCAGCGGCGGCAGCGCCAACAACGTCGTCGCGCCTTCCTGCAAGCTCACCGGCGAATGCCGCGCCGTCAGCGAGGACGATGTCGAGCGGGTACGTGCGGGCATGGACGAAGCCATGCGCAGCGCGGCAGCCCAGCTCGGTGCACGGGTGGATGTGGACTGGGAACTCGAATACCCCGGTTTCAGGATTGCCGAAGACGCGCCCATCGTCCAGATGTTCTGCCGTGCCGCGCAAGGTGCGGGTTTCGCGCCGCGCACCTTCATGTCGACGGGCGGCACCGATGCCAACCAATATGTGAAGCTCGGGGTCGACCCGCTCGTGGTCTCCACCGGCATGACCAAGTTCCACTCGGTCGACGAATGCCTCAAGGTGACAGACCTCGAAGATACGGCGCGCTTGGCCATCGCCCTCGTGCGCGAGAGGGCGCGCTGCTCGTGATGGGCGCACGCGTCATAAAGTCGAATGCCCATGCCAGCATCGGCGTGTTCGATGGCGCCCTTGACGAGTACCTCACCTACCTCTCCGTCGAGCGCGGACTTTCCGCGGCAAGCGTCGAGGCATACGGCCGGGACCTGCGCGATTACCTCGCCTTCATGCACGCCGCGGGCATCGACAGCCTCGACGGCATCGAGCGCGAGGACATCACCGATTACATCGAGGACCTGCGCAAACGCGGGTACGCCTCGAGTAGCACGGAGCGCCACGTCGCCGCGCTCAAGGGCTTTCATCGCTTCTGCGTGCGCGAGGGGCTTGCCAAGACCGATTTGGCGGCATCCGTCCCCCTGCCCAAGACGGCCGACCGCCTGCCGCAGGCCATCACCATCGACCAGGTCGCCGCGCTGCTCGACCAACCCTTTGCGAGCACGCCTGCGGGTTTGCGTGACCGCGCCATCCTCGAGATGCTCTACGGCTGCGGCCTGCGCGTGAGCGAGCTTACCTCCCTGGGCTTCGGCAACCTCCTGCTCGACGATGAGCTCGTGCGCGTACGCGGCAAGGGAGGCAAGGAACGCCTCGTCCCTCTTCTGGGATCGGCGCGCCAGGCCCTCGACGAGTACCTACGCGATGGACGCCCGCACCTGCACGCCAAGGGCAATGCGGCCGCGCAGGATCCTGACGCCATCTTCGTCAACGCGCGCGGCGGGCGTCTTTCGCGCCGCAGCGTATGCAAGCTCGTCGAGAAGTACGGACGCAACGTGCGTATCGAGGGCCTGCATCCGCATACGCTGCGCCATAGCTTCGCGACGCACCTGCTCGAGGGCGGCGCGGATTTGCGCGTCTTGCAGGAAATGCTCGGACACAGCGACATATCGACCACGCAAATCTACACGCACGTCGACAGGAGCCACATACGCGAGGAATACCTCTCGACACATCCCCGGGCACGCATGCGTCCGGGCGGCCATACTTGAAACGCGCGTGTAACAAGAGGGATATGGCCATCTTATACAGTGAGGGCACCCAGATGACGCGAGAGAAGGACCCCATGCAAGGCAACATGACACAGGTAGACCAGACGCATACGCTGTACCGCAGCGAGTTCGAGCATGATGCCTGTGGCATCGGCGCCCTTGCCCACCTCAAGGGCGTGCGTTCGCATCAGATCATCGATGATGCGCTCTCGGTCCTCGTCAACCTCGAGCATCGTGGCGGCGTGGGGCTCGAACCCAATACGGGCGACGGCGCGGGCATCCTCATCCAGGTGCCCCATCGCTTCTTCCGCAAGGAGGCGCAGAAATGCGGGAGCATACTTCCCGACGAGGGCGATTACGGCGTCGCCATGCTCTTTCTGCCCGCGGACGAGGAAGGGCTCGCGCGGGGCATGCGCGTCTTCGAGGACGGTTGCGCCGCCGAGGGCATCCCGCTCCTGTTCTGGCGCGATGTCCCCGTCGACTGTCATGACCTGGGCTCGACGGCGCTCGAATGCATGCCCGTCATCAAGCAGGCGTTCGTCGGCCGCCCCGCGCAGGTCGAGCGCGGCGAGGACTTCGAGCGCAAGCTCTACGTGTGCCGACGCGCCATCGAGAAGCAGGCGCAGCTCGCGCCCGCCCTCGCCGGCAAGGTCTTCTACGTCTGCTCGATGAGCTCGCGTACGATCGTCTACAAGGGCATGCTCGTCTCCACGCAGATGCGCGGCTTCTTCTGCGACCTCGACGACGCGATGGCCGATTCGTCCATCGCGCTCGTGCACTCGCGCTATTCGACGAACACGACGCCTTCGTGGGAACGCGCCCATCCCCAGCGCTACATGGTGCACAACGGCGAAATCAACACGCTGCGCTGCAACGTGAACTGGGCCCGCGCGCGCGAGCCCCATCTGTACTCGCCCGTCATGGGTGCGGACCTCGAGAAGGTGCTGCCCGTCTTCAACGGCGAGGGCTCGGACTCCGCCATGCTCGACAACATGCTCGAGTTCATCTCGATGAACGGCCGCTCCCTCGTGCGCGCCATGTCGATGCTGCTGCCCGAGCCGTGGGACAAGAACGACGTGCTCACGACCAAGCGCAGCGCCTGGGACCAGTACCAGTCCATGCTCACCGAGGCGTGGGAGGGTCCGGCCGCCATCGCGTTCTCGGACGGCACCATGCTCGGCGCCGTCATCGACCGCAACGGCTTGCGCCCGGCGCGCTACTGCGTGACGAACGACGACCGCCTCATCCTGTCGAGCGAGGCCGGCGCCCTCGACATCGATCCGGCGAAGATCCTCGTCTCGGGAAGCCTCGGTCCGGGCCAGATGCTCATGGTCGATCCCGAGCAGGGGCGCGTCCTCTACGACGACGAGATCAAGAACAAGCTCGCCAACGAGAAACCGTACCGCGAGTGGATCAAGGGGGAGATGCTTGCGCTCGATTCGCTCATCAAGGGCGCCGAAGATCCGGCCCCGCTTTCCGAGGATGCGGAGCTGTCCCTCACGGAGCGCCAGGCCGTCCACGGCTTTTGCTTCGAGGACATCGAGGAGGCCATCATCCCCATGGCGGACGCAGGCGCCGTGCCGCTCGCGTCCATGGGCGAGGACACCCCGCTCGCCTGCCTGTCCGAGCGTCCCCGCCGCTTCTATCATTACTTCAACCAGCTCTTCTCCCAGGTGACCAACCCGCCCATCGACGCGTTGCGCGAGTCCTACATCACCTCGACGCTGCTCTATCTCGGCAATCATGGCAACCTGCTCGAGGACGCACGATCGAACTGCCGCCTCGTCAGGCTCGACACGCCGCTTCTGAGCGAGGACGAGTTCGCAGCACTGGCCGCCATCGAGCAAAAGGGCTTCAAGGCGGCAAAGCTCGTGGCCGCCTATGCGCCCGATGCCGGTCTCCATGCACTCGCCGATGCGGTCGAGGAATTGGGCCATCGTGCCGAAGAGCTCGTGCGCAGCGGCGTGAACATCCTCGCGCTTTCCGACCGTGCGGGCCGTGGCCTCGTGCCGGTGCCCTCGCTCCTGGCCGTTGCGAGCGTGCACAACCACCTGCTGCGCTGTGGCTTGCGCACGCAGGTCGACCTCATCGTCGAGTGTGGCGATGCCGTGACGCCCCATGACTTCGCGACGCTCGTGGGCTATTCGGCATCGGGTGTCTATCCGTATCTCGCCCACGACACGATTCGCGCGCTGTGCGCTCGCGGCGTCATCGGCACCGAGGTCGATGCCGCCATCGCCAGCTACAACAAGGCCGTCGTCTCGGGCATCGTCTCGATCATGTCCAAGATGGGCATCTCCACCATGCAGGGCTACCACGCCGCCCAGGTGTTCGAGGCGGTGGGCCTGTCCTCCGAGCTCGTCGAGCGTCGCTTCACGGGCACGGTGAGTCGCATCGGCGGCCTCACCCTCGATGATTTGCAGCGCGAATGCGACGAGCGCTACACGCTGGCGCTCGCCCAGGCACATTCGCCCGCACCGGGTCAGCTTCCCAGCTCGGGCATGACCTCGTGGCGTCCCGAAGGCGAGGAACACCTCATCACGCCACAGGTCATCAGGCTCCTGCAGCGCGCGGTGCGCGAGGAGAGCCCGGAGCTTTTCGAGCAGTACAGCCGCGCCGTGCACCAGGAGGGACGCGCCGTCGTCCTGCGTGACCTGCTCGACTTCGATGCGCAGCGCCCGGCTATCCCGCTCGAGGACGTCGAGCCGGCAAGCGAGATCGTTAAGCGCTTCAACACGGGTGCCATGAGCTACGGTTCCATCTCGCAGGAAGCACACGAATGCCTCGCCATCGCGATGAACCGCCTGGGCGGGCGCTCGAACTCCGGCGAAGGCGGAGAGGACCCGGCACGTGAGGCACTGCTTCCCAACGGCGACAGCAAGCGTTCGGCAATCAAGCAGATCGCCTCGGGCCGCTTTGGCGTGACGAGCCGCTATCTCATGAGCGCGCGCGAGCTGCAGATCAAGATGGCCCAGGGCGCCAAGCCTGGCGAAGGCGGCCACCTGCCCGGTGGGAAGGTCTGGCCCTGGATTGCGCGCACGCGTCGCTCCACGCCGGGCATCAGCCTCATCTCGCCGCCGCCCCATCACGACATCTACTCTATCGAGGATTTGGCCGAGCTCATCTTCGACCTGAAGAACGCCAATCCCCAGGCGCGCATCTCGGTCAAGCTCGTTGCCGAGGCCGGCGTGGGCACCATCGCGACCGGCGTGGCCAAGGGCGGTGCCCATAAGATTCTGATCTCGGGTGCCAACGGCGGCACGGGTGCCGCGCCGCGCGACTCCATCCACCATGCGGGCCTTCCCCTTGAGATGGGCCTGGCAGAGACGCAGCAGACGCTCATGCAAAACGGTCTGCGCTCGCGGGTCGTGCTCGAGTCCGACGGCAAGCTCATGGACGGCCGTGACGTCGCCATTGCCTGTCTGCTCGGCGCCGAGGAATTCGGTTTTGCGACCATGCCCCTCATTGCCATGGGCTGCCTCATGCAGCGCGATTGCCAGAAGGACACCTGCCCCGTGGGCATCGCCACGCAGGACTGCCGCCTGCGCCATCGCTTCACGGGCAAGCCCGAATACGTGGTCAACTACATGATGTTCGTGGCCGAGCAAATGCGCCAGATCATGGCCGAGCTCGGCTTTGCCACGGTCGACGAGATGGTCGGCCACGTCGAATGCCTGCGCCAGACGCGCGCGGTGCGTTCCTGGAAGGCACGGTTGCTCGACCTGTCGGCGCTGCTCGTCAAGCCGCAGGTCGATTTTGGCCGCGCGATTCCCGATGCGCATTGTCCGCACTTCCTCGAAAGCGCCCAGGCTCCCGACACCCTGCCCGAGACGCTCGACGCGACGTTGCTCATCCCGTACACGAGCTTCGCACGCGAAAGGCTCGAGCCCATCAACTTCCACGTCGACATCACGAACGTCAACCGTTGCGTGGGCACCATGCTCGGCTCGGTGGTGACGGCCCATCATCCCGAAGGCCTGCCTCATGACTTCATCCGGGTCGACTGCAGCGGCTCGGGCGGCATGAGCTTCGGCGCATTTCTGCCCAAGGGCATCATGCTCACCATCGCGGGCGAGGCAAACGACTATTTCGGCAAGGGGCTTTCGGGCGGCACGGTCGCAGTCGCACCGTCGAGCAGGGCAAGCTTCAGGCCCGAGGAGAACATCATCGTGGGCAACGTCGCCTTCTATGGCGCGACGTCGGGCAGGGGATTCGTGAACGGCCTTGCCGGTCAGCGCTTCGCCGCGCGCAATTCGGGGGCGTGCCTCGTCGTCGAGGGCATCGGCGACAACGGTTGCGAGTACATGACCGGTGGCTGCGTGCTCGTTCTGGGCGAGGTGGGCATCAACTTCGCCGCGGGCATGAATGGCGGCGTCGCCTACGTCTATGACGCGGCGCACACGCTCGAGTCCCACTGCAACTGCGAGTTCGTCGACATCCTCGAGCCCGACCGCGATGAGCTCGCCAGGATTCGCGAACTCATTGAGGCGCATGTGCAGGTTACGACGAGCCCGCTCGGCGTCATGATGCTCTATCGCTTCGACGACATCGCACATAGGTTCAAGAAGGTCATTCCGGACGAGTATCGCAAGATGCTCGAGCTGACGACGCAGCTCGAAGACGAGGGCTGCGCGCACGAGGAGGCACAGGAGCGTGCCTTCGAGCTATTGAGGGCGGGGGCGTAACATGGGACGCACGGGAGCATACCTGCAGGTCGAGCGCAGGGAGCATGACGTTCGGCCCGCGTGCGAGGCGGTGGCGGATTACGACGAGTTCGCGTTGCCGCTGTCTGCCGACGAGCAGCGCGAACAGGCGAGCCGTTGCATGAACTGCGGCGTGGCGTTTTGCCAGAGCGGCGGCATCTTCGATGACATCGCCGCGATGGTGGGCTGCCCGCTTCACAACCTCGTCCCCGAGGTCAACGACCTGCTCTATCGCGGACGATTCGACGAGGCGTACGATCGCCTCATCCTCACCAACCCCTTTCCGGAGTTCACCGGGCGCGTGTGCCCGGCTCCATGCGAGCTTGCCTGCAACCTGGGGCTGCACGACGATGCGGTCACCATCCACGACAACGAGCGCCTGCTCTCCGATTTGGCGTGGGAACGCGGCATGCAGCCGCTTGCGCCTGCACCGTCGACCGCACCGCTCGTGAGCATCGTTGGCTCCGGGCCCGCGGGCTTGGCGCTTGCCTGGGAGCTCACGCGTCGCGGCATGCGCGTGCGCGTCTACGAGAAAGACGAGCGTCCCGGTGGCCTGCTCGTCTACGGCATCCCGTCCATGAAGCTCTCCAAGCAGATCGTGCGGCGTCGCGTCGAGCTCATGGAGCGAAGCGGCATCGATTTCGTCTGCAATGCGGATGCCACGCAGCTCGCAAGTCAGATCCTTGCCGAGTCCGATGCGGTCGTGCTCGCCGCCGGTGCCGGCGTGCCGCGCGATGTCGCCATCGAGGGTCGCGAGCTCGCAGGCGTGCATTTCGCCCTCGCGTATCTGGGCGAGGTGACGCGCGCACAGCTCGAAGGACGCGAGGCCGCGATAGATGCCGCGGGCAAGGACGTCGTGGTCATTGGCGGCGGCGACACGGGCGTCGATTGCGTCGCCTGCGCGCTGCGTCAGGGCGCCAGAAGCGTCACGCAGGTCATTCGTGCGCAGCGTCCGCCGGCAAGCTGCGACACCCATGAGCTGTGGCCCGCGCCGCGCAAGGTGTACGAGCAAGGCTATGGCCAGCGCGAGGCCGAGGAGCTTTTAGGCGACGATCCGCGTCTCTGGTCGACGGACACCATCGGCTTTGCGGGAAGCGGCCATGTCGAGGCCGTGCGCATCCAGGAGCTCTCGTACGACGGTGAACGCCATCTGGTCGAGGGTACGCAGCGCGAGATTCCCGCGCAGCTCGTGCTCATCGCGAAGGGCTTCCTCGGTGCGGAGCCCGCGCTCTTCGAGGCCTTTGGGGTAGGGGAGGCCGAGCATGAGGCGAATGCGCACCTGCTATGCGCTGGTGACGAGGGCAGGGCCGCCGTCTATGCGGCAGGAGACGCGCGCATGGGCGCGACGCTCGTGGCAACGGCCATCGCCGACGGTCTGGCCTGCGCCAACGAAATTGCTGCTACTCACGCATAAGCTCGTCGCCCCTGTCATTTCGACTGGAGCTGCCGTCAGGTCTGTCCCTCTGTCATTTCGACTGGAGGGGCGAAGCCCCGAAATGGAGAAATCTCGTCCTTTTGCCGCAGGTTAAGGACGAGATTTCTCGACTTCGCTCGCATCGCTCGAAATGACAGGGGTTTAGACTTCGAGTTCCTTCATGCAGGTTGGCTGGTCGGGGACGGGAATGTCGAGGGCGTCGCAGGCGAGGATGCGCAGGTCCTGGATACTTGCCGCATAACATGCCAGCGCGTCGACCCAGCGGCGCAGGCACGCGCGTCCCTCGTCGGTCAGGTTATAGCAGCGCTTGGCCGGGCCGGACTCCGACGTGTCCCATTCGCTCACGACGAGCCCGTTGTTCTCCATCTGCTTGAGGATGCGGTAAATGCCCGTGGGGTCGGGTGCGTTGCCGTTGAACATCGGACCGTTGGACATTTCCTGGATGATGAGATAGCCGTGCACGGGCTTGTCCGCCTTTGCGAGCACGGAGAGTATCGAGGGTTGGGTCAGGCGGCTCAGGCTCTTACCGAGCTGACCACATTCGCTGAGTTCCTTCTCGGATTTGGGATGGCAGGCGGACCACATGGAAAAGCTCCCTTAACATGACGTGAACGGAAAGACCATGATACGCCAAAATCTGCCCGAGAGGCAAAGATGACGGCTTGTGGGGAGAATTGCCTCGCGAGATGCCTGGGGCCCGCCGGCCTAGAGGCGTGTCCCAGGCATCTGCTCGCAACAGTAGGGGAAACCACGCGCTTAGCTGCGAAGCGAGTTGACATGAACCAGTATAGGATATAGTCTGCTACTAGCGCAAGTGGAAATATTCCAAAGGAAAACGACCGTTGCGGCAGATTGCGCACGCCAGAGAAAGCGAGCTCGAATCTGCTGTCTTGACCGGGCGAGGAAGGATACGTCATGGATTATCAGGGTTATCGCGATTGGTATACGCTGGATGTCGACCCGGAGGAGTACTACCGGGAGATAGCGAAGCTGCAGGACGCCGATCCGCAGGCCACCGCCCGCACGCGTGACACGGACGAGACGATTCCTCCCTCGATTCGCGAGAAGCTGTTCAACATCTCGGCCGAGATCAAGAACTACTTCCACGAATTCGGCACGCCCATGCCCCCGCTGCTGGAGGGTTGCACGGTTCTCGACCTCTGTTGCGGGTCGGGCCGCGATACCTACCTCGCCGCGCAGCTCGTGGGGCCGACCGGCAAGGTCATTGGCATCGAGCCGGATGCCGAACGCCTGGTCAAGGCGGAGAAGTACCTCGACCAGGAGATGGCCCAATTCGGATACGACGCGTTCAACGTCGATTTCATCCATGGCGCGCCCGAGGACCTTTCCATGATTGCCGACGAGTCGATAGACGTCGTCATATCCAACTGCACCTTCAATCTCTCCCCGAACAAGAACGCCTACGTCGAGGAGGTCAAGCGCGTCCTCAAGGAAGGCGGCGAGTGGTACTTCACCGACGTGTTCACCGACCGTCGCATTCCGCTCGAGAAGGCCCGCGACATCAAGCTGCGTGCCCTGCGTCTGGCCGGAGCCATGTACATCAACGATTTCCGCAGGCTCGTGCAGCATTTCGAGCTGCTCGACCCCCGCTACCTCATGACCTTCAAGACCGAGCTGACGGCAAGCGAGCAGGGGCTGTTTCCCGACATCGCCTTTGCGACCATCACGGTGCGCGCGATGAAGTCGAAATGGGCCGAGGACGTCTGCGAGTCCTATGGCGAGACGGTCACGTACAAGGGTAATCTTCCCGACTATCCCGACGCGTTCCTCTTCGACACCAACATCAAGTTCCCCACGGGAAAGACCTGCCCCGTCTGCGGCAACGTTTCCGCCATCGCAGCCCACTCGCGGTATAGTTCAGCTTTCGAGTACACGGGAAATCGCGACCAGCATATCGGCGATACCCATGGCGACCATATCATCAAGACGGCCCCCAACTACGAGGGCGTCTACGATGAGGACGACCAGCCGATCAATGCGAGCTGCTGCTAGTCAGATGGAGCGTTAGATGCCATACGATACCTTCAACACCTACGGCGGCGCGTCCGCCATGCACGAGGACACGGCGACGACCAAGGCCACCAAGAAGGATGCCGCCACCATGCCCGACAAGATTCGCTTCATGGTCATGAGCGGCTTTCTGGGCGCGGGCAAGACCACGACGATGATCGCCCTGGGCGAGTACATGAACAAGAGCTACGGCAAGGTGGGCATCATCGCCAACGACCTGGGTGCGAACCTCGTCGACACCAACCTCACCCAGACGAGCGGCTGCACGGTCGAGGAAATCGCGAGCGGCTGCATCTGCTACCAGATGGACAACACCATCGACAAGATCCGCCGCCTGCGCGACCGCGATGGTGCCGTCTTCGTGATGAGCGACATTCCCGGCCTGGGCGTCGGCGCGCTCGATCACGTCTACCATCGCCTGGTCGACGACTGCGCCGATTGGATCACGCTCTCGCCGTTCACGGTGCTCGTCGATCCCGAGCGCATCAAGTTGCTCCTTCCCGACGGCGATGACATCAACTTGCCCGAGGAGATCAAGTACCTCATGCAGCTGCAGCTCGAGGAGGCCGACCTCATCGTGCTCAACAAGATCGACGTGATGACGTCTGAGGAAATCGAGCGCGACGTCGCTTTCCTCAGGGAGGCGTGTCCGGACATCCCGGTCATGACAATTTCCGCCCTGCGCGGCGATGGCATTGGCGAACTTGCGGAGTATCTCGAGACACACGAGAGCCTGCTCAAGAACTTCTCGGTGCGCGACAACGAGAAGTTCCAGGAAGCCGAAAAGACCCTCACCTGGTACAACCGTCGCCTCTTCTTCAAGCAGCTCGATGACGAGAAGATCGACTGCAACGCCGTCATAGACGACCTCATCGAGGAGATTCGCATGGGTCTCATCGAGAAGAAGCGCAACGTCCCGCATCTCAAGACCTTCGCGACGGCGGGCGCGGGCGACTTCAACAAGTGCTCGCTGCTGGGCATCGACTACGACATCGAGCACACCCAGTCCTTCCTGCGTGCGCACAAGAAGATGTCGATGATCATCAACGCGCGCGCGGTATGCGAGTCGCGTCCCTTCGCGCGCATCGTCGATGACGCCGTGGACTTCGTCTGCGACAAGTACAACCTGGACGCCCAGGTGTTCTTCACCGAATGCTTCAACATGGGCGACGAGGGAAGGTAGCCATGGCCGAGGCCGATATCCGCGCGATGGTGCGCGAGTATTACGGGGAGACGCTCGAGGACAGCGAGGACCTGCGCACCAACGCGTGCACCTGCGCGACGACGGCGCCGCCCAAGTACGTGCTCGACATCTTCCCGCTGCTGGACCCGGACATTGTCTCGCATTTTTACGGTTGCGGAAGCCCCCTGCCACCGGCGCTCGAGGGCGCCACGGTGCTCGACCTGGGCTGCGGCACGGGTCGCGACGTCTACATCGCCGCCAAGCTCGTGGGGCCGCAGGGCCACGTCATCGGCGTGGACATGACGCCGAGCCAGCTCGAGTTCGCCCGTGCCCACGAGGCCGGGCAGATCGAGCGTCTGGGCTTGCCCAAGAGCAACGTCGAGTTCATCGAGAGCTACATCGAGGACATGTCCGCGATTCCGAGTGACAGCGTCGACGTGGTCATCTCGAACTGCGTCATCAACCTCTCGCCCTTCAAGCAGGAGCTCTTCGACGAGATATTCCGCGTGCTCAAGCCCGGCGGCGAACTCTACTTCTCGGACATCTTCTCGGACCGCCGCGTGCCGGAAGGCTTCTACGACGACCCCATCCTGCGCGGCGAGTGCCTGTCGGGCGCGATGTACGTCGAGGACTTCCGCCGCATGCTTACGCGCTGTGGTACGCAGGTTTGCTACGACGTCGCCCACGAGCCGCTCGAGGTGGGCGACTTCCAAATCGCCACCAAGCTCGGATCCATCGGCTTTGCCTCGCGCACCATGCGCGCCATCAAGTGCGATAAATTCGAGGACCGCGAGGAGGACTACCAGCAAACGGCGACCTACCTCGGCACCATGCCCGAGAACAAGCGCTACTTCGACCTCGATAGCGAGGTGCGCTTCATCAAGGACCGCCCCGTGGCCATTAGCGGCAACATGGCGACCTTCCTCGAGAACAGCCGCTATGCGCCGCACTTCAAGATCACCCCGCGTCGCGAGCACGTCGGTCCCTTCGATTTCGAGGCTGCCAACGCCGCGCTGCAGGTCATGTGCGGTAAGCGCGCGGTCGACCTTCAGTGGATCGAGGACTCCTGCGCCAAGCTCGACATCGAGCCCTTCGAAAAGCGCATCCACGACAAGGCGCTGCTCGAGACGACGACGCTGACGACGATGCAGGTCAACGTCACCTATCGCTGCAACCTCGCCTGCAACCACTGCTACTTGAACTGCTCGCCCAAATGCGAGGAGTGCATGTCGCGCGAGACGATGGAAGCCGTGCTCGCGGCTTTTGCGACCGGCGGCTTTCGTGTCATGGACATCACGGGCGGCTCTCCCGAGATGAATCCCGACCTCGCGTGGTTCATCGGGGAGGCATCCAAGATTGCCGAGCAGGTCATCGTGCGCTCGAACCTCTGCATTCTCGACGACCCGCAGTACGCGCACTTCAAGGACGCGTACGTTGCGAACAAGGTGAAGCTCGTCACGAGCGTGCCGTACTTCGATGCCGCGGGCGTGGACGAGCAGCGCGGCGCGGGTAGCTTCGCGAGCATCATGAAGGTGCTGCGCGACATGAACGCGCTGGGTTACGGTGTGGACCCCGAGCTACAGATCGACATCGCCTACAACGTGGACGGTCCCTTCCTGCCACCCGACCAGGCCGACCTCGAGGATTTCTACCGCTACGAGCTCGAGCAGGCCGAGGGCGTGAAGTTCAACGGCCTGTACGCGATGAACAACTGGAACCTGGGTCGCTTTGCCGGCAAGTTGCTGGCGGCGCGTACCTACGACGAGTACAACAAGCTGCTCGCCGACAACTACAACGGCGCGGTCGTGGCGCACATCATGTGCCGCAGCCAGCTCAACGTTGACTACGACGGTGGCCTCTACGACTGCGAGGTCAACCATGTCTTGGGCCTGCCCATTGACGAGGCGGCAAACATCCGCGACATCGTCGACGTGCCGCTGCCGGCGCGCCGCATCAAGACGAGCCCCATCTGCTATTCGTGCGCCGCGGGTTGCGGCTCGAGCTGCGGAGGCAGCCTTCTCGAGAAGTACGCGAATCTATAGGTACCGGCAAATAATGAGACAAATTTGACAGACACATTTGTCTCATTTTGGAAAGGACGAGTCCATGCTCTTTGCCAACATCGATATCCTCGACGAGAACCTCGAACACAAGTGCGACATGTTTGTCGGCGCCGAGGGAAGCCATATTACCTACGTGGGTACTGAGGAGCCCGCCGATGCCGCGCGTTTTGGTGAGCGCTACGACGGCACGGGCAAGCTGCTCATGAGCGCCTTCTACAACACGCACGCGCACACGCCCATGACGCTACTGCGTGGCTACGCGGAGAATCAGCCCCTGCAGCAGTGGCTTAACGACACGGTCTGGCCCTTCGAGGGCAAGATGGACGTGGAGAAGGGGCACCATTACTGGGGCTGCATGCTGAGCCAGGCCGAGATGCTGCGCTACGGCGTGGTGGGCTACACCGACATGTACTTCGCGACCATCGACCGCTGCAAGGCGACGCTCGAGGCGGGCATGAAGGCCAATCATTGCGATGGCGGCACCATGTGCTTCGTCGAGACCGACTACGACACGCTGCCCGTGGCCGAGGTGAACAGGCAGCTCTTCGCCGAGTACCAGAACGCCGGCGATGGACGCGTGAAGATCGACATGTGCGTGCATGGCGAATACACGACGCCCCAGGGCATGATCGAGCGTTGTGTGGCCGAGGCAAAGGCGCACGACACGGGCCTGCACATCCACATGTCCGAGACGAAAGCCGAGCATGACGAGTGCAAGGCGCGCCACGATGGCATGACGCCGGCTGCGTGGCTCGACCATCTGGGTGCCTTCGACGTGCCCATCACGGCAGCCCATTGCGTGTGGGTCGAGCCTTCCGACATCAAGCTGCTGGCGGACAAGGGCGTGAACGTGAGCCTGAATCCCGCAAGCAACATGAAGCTTGCCAGCGGCTTCGCGCCCGTCGATGCCATGTTGCGCGCGGGCGTGCACTGCTCGCTCGGTACCGATGGCATGGCGTCCAATAACACGCATAACATGCTGCAGAGCGCCTATCTGCTGGCCTGTGCCCAGAAGGGCAACGAGCTTGACCCGGCCATCATCACGCCCAAGCAGATTCTGCAGATGCTCACGGTCAACGGTGCGCGTGCGCAGCGCCGTGACGATTGTGGCGTGCTTGCGCAAGGTAAGCGTGCCGATCTCATCGTCATGGACATGGACACGCCGTGGATGACGCCGGTGCACGACATCGCGACCAATCTCGTCTACAGTGCCAATGGTGCCGACGTGGTGCTTACGATGTGCGACGGCCAGGTGCTCTACGAGGATGGCGAGTACAAGACCATCGATATCGAGAAGGCCAAGGCCGAGGTGAAGCGCAGCGTCGACGAGGTGCTGAAGACGCTGTAGAGACGGGTTCGCGGTAACAGCTGCTCCTAACGGGACGCTTTGGCTTAGCCAGGGCGTCCCGATTTCTTTTAGATTGCGGTTGACCCTGACACTGTGTCGAGGTTTAGACTTGTCGTGGTGAGATAGGCGCGAAAGGACAAGTCCATGAAGAGCGAACCCGACATGCTTGAGGTCAGGCAGGTATGCGAGCTTACAGGCGCAACGGCTCGACAGCTACGCACGTGGGACGAGCGCGGCCTGCTACAGGCGCAGCGCACAGGCGAGCAGGTGGCGAACAATCGCAAGCTCTTCACCGCAGATGACGTGGAGCGTGTCCAGGACATACTGCTCCTTCGTAAGCTCGGCCTTGGACTCGACGATATCCGTGCGATTCTGGAAGCGCCTGACGAGGAGCGCCGTGAGCATCTTGCCCGTCATGCCGAAGAGCTGCGGCTTGATTATGCACGCATTCAGAGTCTCATCAGCATCTCCAACACGGCACAGATCCTCGGTATCGAGTGTGCAAGAGAGAGTGCGCTGACGTTAGGAAGCTATGAGATTCTCGCACGGTCTTATGGCAAGGATGAGAACCTCCACCAGTTTTCTCGATGGCTTGCAAGCCATACGGAACGCGACATTACCCTTTTTGCCAATGACATACTCGAGGTAGCATCTTTGTTTGCTGAGGCGCGGCAACATTCTGAGTGGGAGCAACTCGAGATCTGCATTGCCCGGTTCTGTGACATGTGGTCGAAGCGCTTCGGTTGGCCAAGTGTCGGGCAGATGCTCGCCCTTCATCTTGCATTTGAGGATGATAGTGATCATGTCCGGCTTATTGACGAAACCTACGGAGAGGGAACCTCGGCATTTATGGCTCAGGCGTTTCTTCTCGCATGGATATCCAGTGCACTCGGGGTTCTCGACGATATTCTTGTTCATCTATACCGGGGGCAGCATGACGAGGATAACTATGCTGCGCTGCAAAATGCCGCTGAAGTGTTCACGGCGACGGCGTGCGAGTTTATGGGCTATCCACATCTGACAGATGCTGCTGCGAGTTCCCGGGCAACAGAGCGTCTCTCAGATATTGCCGAGAGTTTCTTTGCAGTCATAGTGGATTTTGCGCTGGACGAGGAGGTAAACAGCTTCCTTTCGCTGGAAGATTTTCCCGCTGTGGATGGACCGGCAATGGAGTTGGCCCAGGCGATTGCCGAGGCTCATATACGGGGAGAATTGGAAAAATGGGCCCAAGATGAGGGGTTCAGGACAATCCGGCACCGCATGCAGGAGTGGCTTGATGGCGCTATGACGTTCTGGCTTTTGGGACGTGGCGAGAATCCACGCCGTCTCAAAGATGCGGCATGGCTCGAAGATCATTACGGGGAGTTTGAAGTCTGGCTTGAGGATTGGCTTGACGAACGCTACGACGACCCTCCCGAAGCCCACTGGGCTACGGAGGAGGAATCTTGCGTTCGCGAAAAGGCTAATCGTGAGTTCCTGGAGAGGCAGGAAGAGGCTGACGACGTTAAAATTCGATGAGCGACGAGACCGTGCAGCCAAGCGCTTCGGCAATGCGGCTCAAGTCATCGATTCCCACGCTCACACGCCCAGATTCTATACGCCAGATGTGCGATTTCGAGCTGCCGATCATAAGTGCAAGCCGTGCCTGGGAAAGCCCTTGACTCTCTCTGCGAGCACGTACGGCGGTACCTAGCGCGAGCTTTTTGTTTTCAGCATCCATGGCACATAAGCCTATGTGCTAAGCTGTGCAAGACGGCTTCAAATATGAAGCCATAACGAAAGAACAGTGGGCAGAGCGGGATCCGGGGAGATTCGCGCGCTTCGCGTATGCGCATCGTCATGCTGGCCTAACGGAGGAAATGTTATGGGTGCGATAAAGAAGATAGTGGTGGCTGCAGGAGTAACACTTCTTTCCATGGTGATGCTAGCCGCGCTGGCGGGATGTGACTCGGAGGAAGTAAAAAGCGCCAAGGCTGGTTTCAATGATGAGGTAACGCGTATCCAGGCAAGCTATGACGAGCTTCTTACAGAAATCTCTGCTGCTCAGGAACTTGTCATGACGGAGGAAATTCCCCTCGACGATTCTCTGAAGCCTGCTCTCGAAAATGCCATTTCCAATGCGAAGACAGTCAAGTTTGAAAAACCCGCGATGCCTTCTGATGCAGATGAGATAAACGCGGCAACGGAAGAACTTAGAGGTGAAAGCTATGATGAGGATATTCAGGTTCTTAGGGACGCCGAGACAGCATTAAGCAACAGCATAGAACAAAGAAAGCTCGTCATGGCTCCTTCAGAGGCCTTTGTGCTTGAACGTCTCCGGGATGTTGAAGGTGTTGGCGAGATTGTGGCGTTGACAGAGGAAACTGATGTCAATGGAAAACTCGGAAAAAAGGGTACTTACTACGCAAAGATAAACTTCATGAGCCCGCTCGTCGATCAATCGCAGGTATATGGCTCTAGTGTTGCAGAGAAAGGTACAGAAGGCGGCGGATCGGTCGAAGTCTTCGAAACCGAAGCGGATGCACAGAAACGAGATGATTATCTCGCAGTTTTTGATGGCAGCGTATTGGCTTCGGGATCGCATAAGGTTCTTGGAACGCTGCTTGTTCGCACATCAAACGAGCTGACCGCGAGTCAGCAAAAGCAGCTTGAAGCAAATATGATTGAAGCTTTAATCAGACTATAACGAATTTGTGCTGGAGCCGTACCAGCATAAATTCTCTTTTAATTGTCTCAAATTTGCAGGGATGAGCGAAAGAAGCGATAACTCAAGATCGCAAGATTGTTCAGGAAGGAAGACAGCCATGGCAGAGCGCGAAGGCAAATCCAGAAAGAAGAGGTCGGTTTCGAAGTCATTCACCGTTAAAGTCGGGCTCATTTGTCTGGCTGCCGGCCTTATCTTCGGGATTATCGGAACTATCTTCGTGCTGAACCATAACCCGAAGGACGAGCAGGGGCTCAGTCCCTCAGTGGTCTTTTCGCGCATCGTTTCCCAAAACGAATTAGTGACCGCATCACAGGACTACAGTATCGTTGACAAAGTTCCTAACACGATGTCGTTCTTCAGTCTTTTCGATCTGCCCTTTACCAGCAACAGTTTCTGGTATCGCTATGTTGGAAAGATAAAGGCCGGTGTGAGTCTTGAGACCGCAGAGATAAAAACCTTTATTAACGTCATTACGGTTACGCTTGATCAACCCTACATTATTTCGAATACGCCAAACATGGAGAAGTCCAGGGTGCTCGAAGAAAACAACAACATTTTGAATCCCATTCACATCGAAAATGTCGATGCATTCCGTGCAAAGTGTGTCGAGGACAGCGAGAGGGAAGCCGTCGAAGGAGGCCTCATAGCTGAGGCGCGCACGAACGCCGAAAATGACATTCGTAACATTTTTATCGGCGCATTTGGTGATAGGTATACGGTTAACTTCGTTTGGAGAGACGCTTCGTAGACGAGGATAACTAAAAGCTAGGTATGCCTACAGTCGGAAATGTTGCCTTTTGGAGCAGTAGCCGATTAGGGAATTGTGAAGCGAGACAATGCAAGTCGGTTAGGAGACTTGAACTATGGCCATGCTCGGGAAGACTCTCGTAGGATTTGCGATTGCGTCCGCCTCTGCTTCTTATGTCGTCGAAATTAAAGCAAAGAATCTGATAGACAATGCATCAGAAAAACTTGGGAGCGTCGCCGAAACGATAACGGGGGCAGCCGCTGCAGCTGGGGGACAAGTTGCCAAGACTGCTATTGATGCTGTTGAGGGCGTTGCGGGTACTACAACAAAACTTGCTGAAAACGGCAAACGTTTCATTTATGAGAGTTCAACGGAATACAAAGTAAAAGAGGCCAAAAAGGCAGGCTTCGAGGATGGAATGAACCAGGGTGCATATTTGGTTGAAAGCAACCGAAGGAATTACCTTTGCGCCTTGGCTGCTCTTGGTTTCTATGCCGCTCGTGCCGATGGCGCAATTTGTGATGAAGAACTGAAAGAGCTTCATATCGATTTACTTTTCATTGAAAAGGACGAGCAGATTCCTTCTTCTACAAAAATCATGTTGGAAGAGCTTTGCAAAAACGAGTCGATAACCTTTGATGACGTAGTCTATTGGCTCGACAAGCTTGATTTGATTGTCCTTCAAAATATGAAACTCGATATTGAGGAGATTCTTCAGGCCGATGAGATAATCACTCAACAAGAAGAGGAGGTTCTCCAAGAATTCGAGAGCTATCTTCATACTCGGCAAAAGCAAGATGAAGAGTCGAATAAAATGATGGATCTTTCCTGTCAGATGAGGCAATCGCTCGAAGAGTACGAGAGCAATATGGAGAGCGTCTCTGCAGAGTTCAAAGCACAAACCAAGCTCCAAGATGCGGATATCGCATTTCTCACACTTGCAACGATGCTGCAGGTTGGTCGTGTATTCCTTGTTGATTACCTCGACCGTGTTGTATTGGAACGCGAGCAAGCCGGGTCGGGAAATCGACTGGAGAAGAAACTCAAGAAAAAGCAGGAAGAGATATTTGAGAAGCTTGAGTCTCAGGAGGGTGCTGCCAGCCCCAGAGAACTCTATGCACCATTGTCGCAAATTATCGGAACGTCTGGCGTACCTTATGATGCCACCAGTATGACCGAGGGTATGCCCAGGCTGTTCAAGGGGGCGAACCATCGCTTCTCTACGTTGGGGCACGATCCCTTTTTCGGCTATATCTTTGGAACGGCAAATATTCTCACGAACACGATTACCACCACCGGTTCGGCTGCCTTTGGGATAGCCGGAATCCCCTCCATCGGTACATATCATGTGCATTATGATGCGTTGGGCAGAAACCCAATAATCAGCAATCAAGTACCTACAGCTATGATGTTAGGCGCTGTGTTGGAGAGGTTCACTGACTGCGACTACAAATCCTTCATTGCTGCAATCATAAAGCAGCTTATACATATGGGAACCGACGCATTCACCAAGCTGGGCCTTTCTCTTCCGGGCGCGCAACTCGTGCTTGATAAACGCATTATCGAGAAACTGACAGAGAGAATCGATTATGGAGATGTGCTCATTTTTGGAGGGTCGGCAACTCTCACGATTCTGATTAACTTCCTTATCGCCACTTTACATCGATGGTATCTATCAAGCATGAATACTGACGCATCAATCTCAGAAGAGCTGCTCGAGGCACGAACGAGGAAGATTCTCATGTTGTCCGATACCATCGCCACGGGGACTAGCGCAGCAAAGACGCTTCTCACGCAGGGAAGATCAAGATTCGATATTGGCGGTTTTGCCACTACAGCCTATCGCTTGTTCAAGGACACGAGATTCATTACTAAACTCAAGTATGAATATCTCAATTCGTCACTTAATAAGATATATCAGGAGCGTTATGTAGAGATTTTCGGGAAGGAGATTTGAGGCTCAAGATAGCTCATTACCAACGGGTTCGCCCCAGTCAATCTCATTGCCCCGCGTATTCCAATCGGCTGGCGGTTGATACGGGCCAGTCCAGCCGGCAAACGAGCATCGATCGAAACTCTTTTCGATCGATGCTCGTTTCTAATTGAATCAGCATCTTTTCCTGGATGTGATGACGCAGTATCAGCGGGCTTGCTCATCTTCTCGCGCGCTCACTGTATTCTCTCATTATCCATATGACCCCCTATCATTCTCTATGCATGCTATACTATGATAAACGCATGCATTATGCATGAAAGAGTAAAGTATGCCATCACTGCAGGTAAGAGATCTTCCAGAGCCTTTGTATGAGGACTTGCGTCGTTGTGCTTCCGAGCAGGACCGCAGCATATCCCAGCAGACGGTACATCTGTTGCGTGCAAGCCTCGAAGCGTATCGCCTGCGTCAAGAGGGTCTAGGGCAAATGTTGGCACAAGATGACAGCCTCGCTCAGATTATCCAGCTCTTAACTATGCGTCCGACACACGAAGACGAGCAGGTTGCTGCTCGCATCAGACGCCGCAAAGAGACATTTGCGCGTCTTGATGAAAACCCGCTGCCATCTATTGGCGAGTTTGCTGACCCTGCGGCGGTTATTCGTGCCATGCGTGACGAGCGCGACGCTGTTTATCCAGAGCTATTGCCGGACGCAAATCAGGGAGAAAACGCATGATTGTTCTTGATTGCTCCGCGGCTGTCGGTATTTGCCAGAACACCGAACTCGGTTTGGGCTTTCGTGGCCTCATGCTCGAAGGTGATGAAGTTCTTGCTCCCGAGTTGTTCAAAATAGAGATTCGCAACGTTCTGTGGAAGTATGTGCGGGCTGGATTGCTTGATGAGAAGGCTGCGAAATGTAAGGTTGAGGAGGGTCTATCCCTCGTTGATCGTTTCGTTGCAACAGATGAGAACATTGACGAAGCCTTTGCTGAGGCAATGCTTCGAGAGCATGCTGTGTATGACATGCTCTATGCCACGCTTGCTCGACGTCACGCATGTTGTTTGTTTACTGCTGACAGGGCATTAAGAAAAGTGTGCAGAGACATGGGCGTCGACGTAGTTGAGGAAATCGAGCTTCCTAACATAGATGCCGATATTTAAAGTTCGCGCCGAGTTGACGTGAGGAGTCATTTAGCTATACCGCCAATGACGCTATAAGTCTGGCGGCAAAAAAAGACGCCCCGGTTTACCGGGGCGTCTCGCTTTCATGATGCGGGAGAGCTTGCTCCCCTTACCCAATCTCCTTGGCGGCCCAGGTGTCCTCGGTGCCCTCGAGCTGCGCCTCGTCGAGCTTGTCGGCTTCGACTTCCTCGATGGGCAGCGGGGCGTCCTTGCCCGGTGTGAACTCGATGCCATGCTTGCGACGGCTCATGTACTCGGCCGTGGCGGTGAACAGCGCGTCAGACGAGGAGTTGAGGGCGGTCTCGCAGGAATCCTGGATGACGCCGATGATGAGGCCGACAGCGACGACCTGCATGGCGATGTCCTGGCCGATGCCGAACAGCGAGCAGGCCAGCGGGATGAGCAGTAGCGAACCACCGGCAACGCCCGAGGCGCCGCAGGCGCCCACGGCGGACAGGATGCTCAGCACGAGCGCGGTGGGGAAGTCCACCTGGATGCCCAGCAGGTGCACGGTGGCCATGGTCATGACCGAGATGGTCACGGCGGCGCCGGCCATGTTGATGGTCGCGCCCAGCGGGATGGAAACCGAGTAGTTGTCCTTGTTCAGTCCCAGGTTCTGGCACAGCTCCATGTTGACGGGGATGTTGGCCGCCGAGCTGCGCGTGAAGAACGCGGTGATGCCCGAGTCCTTGAGGCAGCGCAGGACGAGCGGGTAGGGGTTCTTGCGGATGCAGATGAACACGATGATGGGATTGACCACGAAGGCGATGAAGAGCATGCAACCCACCAGCAGCAGGATGATCGCGCCGTAGGACGTGAAGATCTCGAGGCCGCTCGTGGAGACGGCCGTGTAGACGAGGCCGAGGATGCCGAAGGGCGCGAGGTTGATGATCCAGCGCACGACGCGCGTGATTGCCTCGGAGACGTTCTCGAAGACGTTCTTGGTGGATTGCTTCGCGGCACGCAGGGCGATGCCCAGGACGATTGCCCATGCCAGGATGCCGATGTAGTTGCCCTTCATGAGGGCATCGACGGGATTGGAGAAGATGTTGGTCACGAGCGTGAGGAGCACGGCCCCGATGCCCTCGGGCGAGGCGGCCACATCCTCGGGCGGGCTGGCAAGCGTGATGTCAACGGGAAACACGAAGCTCGCGAGCACCGCGATGAACGCCGAGAGCACCGTCGAGATGATGTAGAGCAGGACGACGGTCTTCATGGAACCGGCGGTCTTGGCGTTAGCCAGGGCACTCAGGACCAGGAAGAAGACGAGGATGGGGGCGACGGCCTTCAGCGCGCTGACGAACAGGGTGCCCAGCAGGTCGATGACTATGAGCTGGTCCCACGCGAACGCCTGCGAGCAAACGCCCAGCACGGCGCCTATGACCAAGCCGATGACGATGCGCCAGATGAGGCCGATCGAATTCCACTTCCTGATGAGCTCCATGATTTCTCCCTACCTTGCACACATAGCTGTTTTCGCATGATACCGCAAATTAGCAGGTGCTATCGGGTATTCCTGCACGACAATTGTGCTTGCAGTGTGCATAATGCATGCCAATCCTTCTTCAAAACGAATACAATGAAGCACAACGCTTCAGGACAATCCTCGGAGGGAGAGCCAATCGCATGAAAGTCGCGTTTTTCCCCGGCTGCATGGTCGACATGTTCTATCCCGAAATCGGCATCGCCGCAGTCAACGTGCTCGAACGTCTGGGCTGCTCGGTCGAGATGCCCGAAGAGCAGGTCTGCTGCGGGCAGGGCCTTCTCAACTCGGGATATGCCAAGGAGACGATACCCGTCGCCAAGAACATCCTCGATGCCTACGACCTCGACCAGTACGAGACGATCGTCTCGCTCACCGGCTCGTGCATGAACACCATCATCAACGACTACCCCACGGTGCTCGATGATGTGGAGTACCTGCACAAGGTAGAGCGCATCCGCCCGCGCATGTTCGAGTTCACCGACTTCATCGTCAACCAGCTGCACACGACCGACGTGGGTGCGAGCTTCCATCACAAGGTCACTTATCACAAGAGCTGCCACGTCACGCGCTTCCTTGGCATCGAGGAGGCGCCCCTGCAGCTGCTCAAGGCCGTCGAGGGACTCGAATACATCGAGATGGTGCATGCCGAGCGCTGCTGCGGCTTTGGCGGCACCTTCTCGTTCAAGGAACCCGAGATTTCGGCGGAGATCGTCAAGGAGAAGTGCGAGACCATCATCGAGACGGGTGCCGACGTCGTGTGCGGCGCCGATGTGCCCTGCCTCATGAACATCAAGGGCGCCCTCGCGCGCCTGCGCACGCAGGGCGTGATTGACCGTGACATACGCGTCATGCATATCGCCCAGATTCTGGATGCGAGGGAGTAGCCATGGCCATTCTGTACGATACCGAACAGTCCCTGCGGCAGCGCGCTGCCAAGTGCATCGAGGACGATTTCAAGCACCAGGCGATCCAGACGGCCCAGGAGACCTTCTACCAGAAGCGCAAGGCGCTGGTTGAGGAGGAGCCGGACTGGCAGGGGTTGCGCACGACGGCGATGGACATTCGCGACCACGTCGCCAAGAACCTCGACTACTACGTGAAGCAGTTTGCCGAGAACGCGAGCAATCATGGCGTGAACGTGCACTTCGCGTCCACCGGTACCCAAGCGCTCTGGGAGGCGCTCGACATCTTCGAGAATTATGGCGCCTTCAAGGCCGTCAAGTCAAAGTCCATGATGACCGAGGAAATCGGCCTCAATCACGTGCTCGAGGAGGCTGGCGTCGAGGTCATCGAGACCGACTGCGCCGAGAACATCCTGCAGACGGCCGGTGACATGCCCTCGCACATCGTCGTTCCCGCGTTGCATCACACGCGCGATGACATCGCCGAGCTGTATCGCAAGAAGTGCGGCTATGACGGCGACAACGTCCCCGAGCATATCACGCACTTCCTGCGCGAGATGTTGCGTCCGGAATTCCTGAGCGCGCAGGTCGGCATACGCGGCTGCAACCTCGCCGTGGCCGAGACCGGTTCGGTGACGCTGGTCACCAACGAGGGCAACGGCCGCATGGTCGACACCTATCCGCCCGTGCAGGTTGTCTTCGTCGGCATCGATCGCATCGTGCCCACGCTCGAGTCCCTCGACATCTTCATGGCGCTGCTGCCCAAGAGCGCGGTGGGTTCCAAGATGACGGCGTACTTCAGCGTGGACACCGGCGCGCGTCGCGATGGCGAGCTGGACGGTCCTGCCGAGGTGCACTACATCATCATGGACAACGGCCGCCACAAGCTGCTCGACACGGAGTTCGAGCCCATGATGCGCTGCGTGCGTTGCGGCGCCTGCCTTAACATTTGCCCCGTGTACCGCCATATCAGCGGTCACGGTTATGGGTCCATCTATCCTGGCCCCATGGGCATCGTGCTCACGCCCGAGCTCGTGGGCTATGGCGACGCCAACGCCAAGGCGATGACCTTCGCCTGCACGCTGTGCGGTGCTTGCAGCGAGCATTGCCCAGTGCGCATACCCATCCATGACCTCGTGCGCGACCATCGCATCGAGATCGTCGACACGGGCAAGAACAACAAGGTTGAGGTTCCCATCTTCAAGGCCATGCAGGCCATGTGGTCGAGCAGTCCGCTGTACATGGCGCTCATGCGTCTCGGACGCCCCGTCATGAACATCCTCACGCGCGGCGGCTCGTCGCTTGACGAGCGCAGCGCCTGGATCCCGGTGCTCGGCAGCTGGACCTCATCACGCGACTTCGACGTCATCGCGCCCTATCGTTTCCGCACCTGGTTGGCCGAGCACAACGCCGCCCGTGCCGAGGAGCGCAAACGCGAGGATGACGGTCAGGACCAGAAGGGCGGTGCATGATGGAGCGCGCGACACTCGAGAGCTTCCTCGCTCCCATCTCCAAGCAGCTGGGACATGATTCGGTCCCGCAGGACGTCGAGCCGTTCGACTACGC
This sequence comes from uncultured Coriobacteriia bacterium, assembly GCA_948466335.1. Lineage (GTDB taxonomy): Bacteria > Actinomycetota > Coriobacteriia > Coriobacteriales > QAMH01 > QAMH01. The sequence goes on from CAOKAE010000011.1 coordinate 35,849, forward strand.
GAAGAACGCGCCCGCGCGTCGCACCGACGGGCTGGCTCACGCGCGACTCGTGGACATGTTCGCTGACGAGGCGGAAAAGGTGCGCGTGGGCGTGCATCGCTGCAAGTCGGCGGATGCCGCCCAGGTCATCGCCGACATCATCACGACGGATGGCGAACCGGGGTCGGTCGTCTACGCCGATGATCATCGCATCGAGAAGATGCACGTCCCCGCCGCGCTCGAGAAGTGCCCGGCGGTTACCGAGGCCACGCGCTGGGATGCGAAAGCCGGGCGTGATGCCATGATCGACGCGTGCAACGTGGCGCGCTACGGCATCACCTATGCCCAGGGCGGCATCGCCGAGACCGGCACCATCGTGCAGTTGTGCGACGAGAGCTGCGGCCGCTCCATTAGCCTGCTGCCGACCGTGCACATCGCGATTGTCAACGCCGCCGACGTGAAGGCGACCATGGGCGATTGGCTCGCCGAGCTTGACAGGCAAGGTGCTCCAAATGGCGACAAGCTGCCCTCACAGATCTGCTTCATCAGCGGTCCGTCAGCGACGGCCGACATCGAGCTCGTGCGCGTCGAGGGCGTGCATGGTCCCATGGCCGTGCACTACGTCATCATCGAGGGCAGGGGGCTGCACAGCCTGACTTAGCCGAACATCCCCATGCCGCCGGAGAAGTTCAGGTCTCCGTCGAGTCCGGATTCGTCCGGCAGGTCGGCTTCCTCGTCGAGGAAGCCGACAATCTTTTTGACGGCGTACTTGAACGCACCGCCGGTAAAGCCATGGCCGACCTCGCCGATGAGCTCGAGATTCGCATGGGGGTAGATGTTGACGGCGCGCACGGAGTAGCCCGAGGCGACGATGTCGTCGCTCATGCCGTGCAAGATGAGCACGGGGCCGGCGTACTTGCCGATGACCTCGTAGAAGTCGAAGTCGTAGATGGCCTCGATGAACGCGCGCCCGACCTCGGCGTTGAAGATGCCGAAGCTCTCGGGGAACTCATCGCGGTTGGGCCACGCGCGGCGAATGTCGCCGGGGATGCTGAAGGCGGGGTAGAGCAGGATGAGGCCCTTGACGCGACTACCGATCTTTTCTGCCGCGACGAGCGCGGCAACGGCCCCGCCCATGGACATACCGAGCAGGAACACGTTGTTGAGGTCGACGTAGGATAGCTTCGCAAGCTCCTCGTAGGCATCTTCCATGTCCTGCTGCTCGGTGAAGATGGTCATCTCGTGCACTGTGCCGCTCGACTTCGAGTTAGTGGCGCCGCAGAAGTCGAGGCAGTAGGCCGCATAGCCGCGTCTCGCGAACTCTCGCGCATAGGCCTCGCACGACTCGTTGTTGCCCCCGAAGCCGTGGGCGCAGATCACGAGCGGCACGCGCTTGCCCTCCGCGGCCTCGTCGGGCAGGTAGATGCGCCCGAAGATGCGCTTGTCGCCGTGCTCGAGCGTCAGGTCGCTCGCCTCGTAGTTGCTCATCTACTCCTCCTTCTCATGAGACAAATACACAGGGTGTTTGTCTCATTCCTCCTTCTTGCTGACAGGCGGGTAAATCATGTCCTTGAAGCGGTCGGGATCGCCCTGCTCGCCGACCTCGACGGGATCGCCCTGCTCGGTGAACTCGTCGTAATCGACGGGGTCGGTCGGCGCGTCCAGGTCGCGTTCGTCGATGGCCCCGTAATCCCTGTTCCTGAAGACGTCCTTGTCGAGCATGCCGACGAGGTTGGCCATGACGGTCGTGACCACGGCGTCTCCGGTGATGTTGATAGCGGTGCGGCCCATGTCGAGCAGGCGGTCGATGCCCATGATCATCGCGACGCCCTCGGCGGGAAGGCCGATGGAATCGAAGACCATGGCGAGCATGATGGTGCCCACGCCGGGTACGCCTGCCGTGCCGATGGAGGCCGTGACGGCCGTGAGCACGACGGTGACGAGCGCGGCAATCGAGAGGTCGATGCCAAAGGCCTGGGCGATGAAGACGACGGCCGCACCCTGCATGATGGCGGTGCCGTCCATGTTGATGGTCGCGCCGAGCGGGATGGTGAACGACGCGACGCGGTTGTCGACGCCGACCTTCTTCTCGAGCGTCTCCATGTTGAGCGGGATGGTCGCGTTGCTCGAGCTCGTGGAAAACGCGAACGCCATGACCGGCCAGAACTTATGCAGGAAGTGGAAGGGATTGAGGCGCGTGCCGATGAAGAGGATGAGCATGTAGACGACGAGGAGCTGCACGGCCAGGCCCAGGTACACCGTGCCGATGAACTTGACCATGGGCAGCACACCCTCGATGCCGAGGTTGCAGAAGGTGCGCGTGATGAGACAGAAGATGCCGATGGGGGCGACGCGCAGGATGACGCCGATCATCTTCATCATGATGGCGTTGAACTGCGTGAAGAAGCGGTTGACCGTGGCGACCTTCTTGCCCAGGCGGCCCAGGATGAAGCCGAGCATGAGCGCGAAGAAGATGATGGGGAGCATGTCGCCATTGTTCATCGCGGCAACGACGTTTTTCGGGATGATGTTGATGAGCATGTCGGCGAAGGTCTGCTCGGTCGTCGTCACGGATGGGTCGACGGCGACGATCGCCGCCATGTCAAGGCCCACACCCGGCTTGCATAGCTCGGCGAGCATGATGGCAATGATGACGGCAAGCGCGGTGGTGAGCAGATAGATGGCGATGGTGCCGATGCCGACCTTGCCGAGCATCTTCGGGTCGCTCATGGAGGCTGCGCCGCAGACGATGGAGCAGAAGACGAGCGGCACGACGAGCATTTGCATGAGACGCACGAACCACTGTCCGAAGACGTAGCAAATGCCCTCGATGAAGACGTCGTCGACAACCGAACCCGCGGGAATGAGATAGCTGCATACGAGCCCGACGACGATGCCTGCGACGAGCGATATGAGTATCCAGGTGGTCAGGTTGAAGCGGCGCTCTTTCTTCTCGGTCATCTCATCCTCCTTCTCGATGTGCCACGGTGCCTGACCCCCTGACACATCGCCGACCCCCATTCCCTCAGCTGCAATCCTCGCATAGGCGCATGGTGAGCATGGCGCCCAGGTCATAGGCATCGCCACCCGGCTCGTCGACATCGCAGGTGATGTTGAAGCCAACGAGACGCCGCGTGTCGCCCTCGCCCTCGAAGATGCGTACGACGGTCATGGTATCGCCGTCTTCCACCTCGACGTGGCTGTTGTCGGTGAGCTGGATGGTGCCGGCCGAGATGAAGAGCGTGTCGCGCACGGAGATGGTGTTCATCGCGAGTGACTCGGCACATGGGCGCGTGGGCTCCATGCCCGCGAGCTCGGCGGCAATCGTTCGGCCTGCGCAGGCTCCCTGTGCGGCGGCGTTCTTCCAGATGCCGACGATGCGCTTGTCGCCGCTGATGAGTTCGGTGCCCTGCACGACGTCGCCGGCGGCGTACACGTCCGGGTCGCTTGAGCGCATGAACCCGTCGACGATGACGCCGCGGTCGACGACGATGGAGTCCTCTTCGACGAACTCGAGATTGTTGCGCATGCCGTGCGCGACGAAGATCTCGTCGTAGCTCTCGACATCGCCGTTGGCGAAGGTGACCTCGAGGCGACGCCCGAGTGGATGGGCGGCGTCCTCGATGACCTCGACGCCCTTGATGGGATTGGCGAGCTTGAGCGCGACGTCCTGGGCCGCAAGGCCCTTCTCGAAGCGTGCGGCTGCCTCGGGCAGCGCGTTCATGTCGAGGACGTGGTCCATGATGCCGACAAGCGTGACTTCGAAGTTGCGATTGAGGCAGGCCTCGACGGTCTTGAGCGAGACCATCGAGGTGCCGCTCACGAGCATGCGCGTGCAGCCCGGGTTGGCGATGGCGTCCTTCAGGCGCTCGGCATCGTCCATCGTGCGCAGCATGAGCGGGTCGTAGCCGCAGTCGCGCGGAAAGCCGACGGGCGTGGGGACGGAGCCTGAGGCGATGACGCACTTGGAGTACGGATAGCCGCCCTTCTCCGTGTGGATGAGATGGGCGTCCGTGTCGAGCCTGGTGACGGGACCCTCATGCACGATGTCGAGATCGAGTTCGTCGACCTCGGCCTGGCTCCATGGGAAGCATTCCTCGTAGCTCAGCTCGCCGCCGGCGTAGTAGGAGGTGAGGATGGGGCTGTAGGGAAGCGTGTCGATGTTCGAGAACACGCGTATGGGGCCGGTGTATCCGTTTGTGCGCAGGCCGATGGCCGCGTTGAAGCCCGCTGCGCCAAAGCCGATGATGGCAACGGGCGCGTCGTTCGTCATCTCGTGAACGTTCATGTTCGTCACCTTTCCCTACGCGAAGACCTGCGAGAGCCACGGACCGTACTCGCCCGTCCACATGCCCTGAAGTTGCGCGAAGACGAGGTCCCAGTCGATCTGGGTATCGAAGAGCAGCTCGGCATAGTGCTTGTTGCCGAGCTCGCGCGGGCGTCCCATGAGATAGAAGGCGTAGGTATAGGTGCACGTGGGGCACATGGTCACGACGGTCGAGCCGTCCGGGGCAAACGAGAGCTTGGTCTCGGTCTGCGCGTCCACGCGGTCAGGTTCAAACGAGTTGACCGCACCGCCGGCACCGCAGCAGCCGTGGAAGATTTCGACGGTGTCCTCGTCCAGGCCAAGGACCTCCAAGGTGGCCGCAAGGCAGCTGCCGTCGCGGTCCTGGCATGCCTTTGACATGCAGTAGCTGCCCTCGGGCAGCGGGTGCTTGGGCGTGAAGCCATGTTCGAGGAGAAATGCCGACAGACTTATGGCGCGTACGTCCATGCCGTTGCTGTCGAGCGCGGCCTGCATGGCGTTCTTGCAGCCCGGGCACACGCAGACGAGCGTGTGGGCACCCGAGGAGGCGATTTCGTCGCAGCAACGGTCACACAGCGCCTCGGCGCGGTCGAAGAAGCCGGCGCTCTTGAGCGGCGAGCCGCAGCAGTGGTCGATCATCGTCGCCTTGCCGCCCAGTTCGTCGAGGGTCTCGAAGATCTCGCGCGTGAGTTCGGGTGCGTAGGCCGCGAGCGAACAGCCGGGGAAGAACGCGACTTCGCAGTCAGTGGCGGCATCATGGGCCTCGGTCTTGATATGACGCGTGAGGTCGGTGAGGTCGATACCCCAGATGGCGCGGTAGGCCGTGAAGATGTCCCACTCCTTGTCGACCTCGACGCTCGCGTACGTGTCGCGGGGGATGAGCCCGAGCTTCTGGTAATCGTCGCGTGCGTGATAAATGAGGTCGGAGACGTCGTTGTGGGCGAAGCAGGTGTTCTTGCAGCTCGTGCAGAAGAAACAGCCGCGCACCGCCTGGGTGAGCTGCGGGTCGCTCGCAAGCTCGACGGCGAGCTCCTCGGCCGACGAGGCGTTGCGTTGCGCGTCGAGCAATCTCTTGGCGATGCCACCGAGCGTCATATCTGCTGCGGTAAGCGATTCGCAGGCTGGGGTGCAGTGTCCGCATTGCGTGCATTGCCCCAGGAAGTTCCAGTACACGTCCGAAGATTCAAGCAGACTCACGGTTCCTCCTCCAAACGGCGTTGCCGCTAGCTTACCACGTAGGGAGTTCGCAGGACCCTTTAACCTGTACGGGAGGCGTCGATTGCGGGTATCTCGAGCAGATCCGGCATCCCTGCAATCGGCGCCTCCCGCCCCCTTTGTTTCGATTTCATTAATTCGGTGACGTTATGGGAACTTCAAAACCTATAATGCACGCGTCCCGTCATAGACAAGGAGAAAACCGTGAGTTACGTACAGCGCATCATCGAACAGGTCAAGGCCAAGGACGCCGACCAGCCGGAATTCATCCAGGCCGTGACCGAGGTCCTGGAATCCCTCGAGCCCGTCATCGAGGCTCATCCCGAGTACGAGAAGGCCGGCTTGCTCGAGCGTATCGTCGAGCCCGAACGTGTCATCACGTTCCGCGTGCCGTGGGTCGATGACGATGGCAAGGTCCATGTCAATCGTGCGTTCCGCGTGCAGTTCAACAGCGCCATCGGCCCCTACAAGGGTGGCCTGCGCCTGCATCCGTCCGTGAACCTCTCCATCCTCAAGTTCCTCGGCTTCGAGCAGGTCTTCAAGAACAGCCTCACCACGCTGCCCATGGGCGGCGGCAAGGGCGGCTGCGACTTCGACCCCAAGGGTCGCACCGATGGCGAGGTCATGCGCTTCTGCCAGTCCTTCATGACCGAGCTGCAGCGTCACATCGGCGCCGACACCGACGTTCCCGCCGGTGACATCGGCACGGGCGCGCGTGAGATCGGCTACATGTTCGGCCAGTACAAGCGCCTGCGCAACGAGTGGACCGGCGTGCTCACGGGCAAGGGTCTCTCCTACGGCGGTTCGCTGGCCCGCACCGAGGCCACGGGCTACGGCGCCGTGTACTTCACCGAGGAATATCTCAACTGCAAGAACGACTCCTACAAGGGCAAGACGGTGTGCCTGTCTGGTTCCGGCAACGTCGCGATCTACGCGGCCGAGAAGGCCATGCAGCTTGGCGCGACCGTCGTCACCATGTCCGACTCCACGGGCTGGATCTACGACCCGTCCGGCATCGACCTCGACCTCATCAAGCAGATCAAGGAAGTCGAGCGCGGCCGCCTGAGCGAGTACGCGAAGCGCTGTGACCACGGAACCGTCGAGTATCACGAGGGCGCTGGCGTGTGGGTCACCCCCTGCGACATTGCCATGCCCTGCGCGACGCAGAACGAGGTGCACATCGAGGACGCCAAGGCGCTTGTCGCCAACGGTTGCAAGATTCTCACCGAGGGTGCCAACATGCCGACCACGCTCGAGGCAACCGAGTACCTGCAGCAAAACGGCGTCGCCTTCTTCCCGGGCAAGGCCGCAAATGCCGGTGGCGTTGCCACGAGTGGCCTGGAGATGAGCCAGAACTCCGAGCGCCTGTCGTGGACCTTCGAGGAGGTCGACAACCGCCTGCACGAGATCATGAAGGGCATCTTCCATGCCGCCGATGACGCCGCACGCGAGTACGGCCACGAGGGCAATTACGTCATGGGCGCCAACATCGCCGGCTTCCTCAAGGTCGCCGATGCGATGATGGCCCAGGGCATCGTCTAATCGGATACTCCCTTCCTCAAAGGCGGGGCAGGCCGGCTGAACCGGTTTGCCCCGCTTTCTTTTTGCCCGTATCCCATGGGGTGGTTCGATTCGACCGGCCTATTCCATTTGGCAGATAAGTTCGACATATGACCAAGATGCTTTCCACCCTCGGATTTCTCCGTTTTCGCGCTACCTGCAGCACTGCCAGAATGCTCTATCTACGACAGATAGCAAGATTCTCAGAAACCGAAAATAACTTGGTCATTTTGGGAACTTATATTTTCGTCCGAAAATGACCAAGTTATTCGCCGAACCGCTGGGAGAATTCTTCGTGAATATTTTCCGGTGTTACGGGTTGCCTATCTGAATCCCCGATATATTTTACCGGTGAAAACACCAAATCTTGTGATGTCAAGCCGATTTATCCACAAGATATTGTGGATTTTCAGCCTCCCAAAACACAAGATATGGTCTATTCTGAATCGGCAATCACAACTGCATACGCATAAAAACGTTGCATGAAAATCTCGAACACGAGGGACATGAGGGAAACATGAAGATCATCAAACGAAACGGCTCGGAGGCAGTTTTCGACCTTTCGAAAATCGCCAACGCAATCGAAGCAGCGAACAGGGAAGTTCCCGAAGACGAGCGTCTGACGGCGCGTCAGATCGAGTACGCGGCCCTCAACGTCGAGGACGCCTGCAAGGCGGCCGGCCATACGGTCTCCGTCGAGGAAATCCAGGATATGGTCGAGGACGAGATCATGGCGCTCGACAAGTTCGAGGTCGCGCGCAAGTACATCATCTATCGCTATCTCCAGAACCTCAAGCGCCAGAGCAACACCACCGACGACAAGATTCTCACCCTTATCGAGTGCAATAACGAGGAAGTCAAGCAGGAGAACTCCAACAAGAACCCTGCCGTCAATTCCGTGCAGCGCGACTACATGGCCGGTGAGGTCTCCAAGGACCTCACCATGCGCATGCTCCTGCCCCGCGAGGTCGTCGAGGCCCATAACGACGGCATCATCCACTTCCACGATTCCGACTACTTTGCGCAGCACATGCACAACTGCGATTTGGTCAACCTCGAGGACATGCTGCAAAACGGCACGGTCATCTCGGGCACGCTCATCGAGCGCCCCCACATGTTCTCCACCGCCTGCAACATCGCCACGCAAATCATCGCCCAGGTGGCAAGTTGCCAGTACGGCGGCCAGTCCATCTCGCTCACGCACCTCGCGCCCTTCGTCGACGTCTCCCGCAAGAAGATTCGCCGCGAGACCTATGCCGAGTTCGAGATGCTGGGCATCGAGGCCAACAAGGAGCAGATTGAGCAGGTCGTCGAGCGCCGCCTGCGCGAAGAGATCAAACGCGGCGTCCAGACCATTCAATACCAGGTCGTCACGCTCATGACCACCAACGGCCAGGCACCCTTCATCACCGTGTTCATGTATCTCAACGAGGCGCGCAACGAGGACGAGAAGCGCGATCTGGCCATGATCATCGAAGAGACCCTGCGCCAGCGCTACCAGGGCGTCAAGAACGAGGAGGGCGTCTGGATCACCCCGGCGTTCCCCAAGCTCATCTACGTGCTCGAGGAAGACAACATCTCCGATGATTCCCCGTACTTCTACCTCACGCAGCTTGCCGCCAAGTGCACGGCCAAGCGCATGGTTCCCGACTACATCTCCGAGAAGAAGATGCAGGAGTACAAGCTCTCCAAGGGCCAGAAGGAGGGCGAGGGCAACTGCTACACGTGCATGGGTTGCCGCAGCTTCCTCACGCCGGACCGCAGCGGCAACGGCTATGACAACGTGGCCAACGCCGGTAACTACGACCCGACGCAACCCAAGTTCTACGGCCGTTTCAACCAGGGCGTCGTGACCATCAACCTGGTCGATGTGGCGCTGTCCAGCGGCGGTGACGAGGAGAAGTTCTGGAACATCTTCGAGGAGCGCCTCGAGCTCTGCCATCGTGCGCTGCGTTGCCGTCACGACCGCCTCAAGGGCACGCTGTCCGACGCCGCGCCCATCCTGTGGCAGTACGGTGCGCTCGCGCGTCTCAAGAAGGGTGAGACCATCGACAAGCTGCTCTACGGCGGGTATTCCACCATCTCGCTCGGCTACGCCGGCCTGTACGAGTGCGTGAAGTACATGACGGGCCATAGCCACACCGATGCCGAGGCCACGCCGTTCGCGCTTTCCGTCATGCAGCGCATGAACGACAAGTGCGCCGAGTGGAAGGCGGCCGAGAACATCGACTACTCGCTGTATGGCACGCCGCTCGAGTCCACCACCTACAAGTTCTCCAAGATGCTGCAGAAGCGCTTCGGCATCATCAAGGGCATCACGGACAAGGGCTACATCACCAACAGCTACCACGTCCATGTTTCCGAGGAAATCGACGCCTACACCAAGCTCAAGTTCGAGAGCGAGTTCCAGCGCCTGAGCCCCGGCGGTGCCATCTCCTACGTCGAGGTGCCCAACATGCAGGACAACCTCGAGGCCGTCATCGACGTCATGCGCTACATCTACGACAACATCATGTACGCGGAGCTCAACACCAAGAGCGACTTCTGCCAGGTGTGCGGCTACGACGGAGAGATCCAGATTGTCGAGGAGGACGGCAAGCTCGAGTGGGAGTGCCCCAACTGCGGCAATCGCGACCAGGCCACCATGAACGTCGCCCGTCGCACCTGCGGTTACATCGGTACGCAGTACTGGAATCAGGGCCGCACCGAGGAGATTCGCGATAGGGTCATGCACCTGTAGAACCGTGTCGCATCGATATGGGACACTTGCCTTGCGCAAGTGTCCCGTTTTCGTCTTGAGGTACGCACACCGATGAATTACGCCGAGATCAAATACTGTGACATCGCCAATGGGTCGGGCACGCGCACGACGCTGTTCGTGAGCGGCTGCACGCATCATTGCGCGGAGTGCTTCCAGCCCCAGACCTGGAATTTCGATTTTGGCGAGCCCTTCACGGACGAAGTCGCCGACGAGATCATCGAAAGCATGCGCCCCTCGTATATCCGCGGCCTCACGCTCCTGGGCGGCGAGCCCATGGAGCCGGGCAACCAGCGCGACCTCGTGGACTTTCTGGAGCGCGTGAAGGCAGAGCTTCCGAACAAGACCATCTGGTGCTTCACGGGCGATTTGCTCGAGGACCTGCTCGACGAGGCGAGCGTGCGCCGCACCGAGGTCACCGACCGTCTTCTCGCCTGCATCGACGTGCTCGTGGACGGCCCCTACGTCAAGGAGCTCCACGATATCTCGCTGCGCTTTCGCGGCTCGTCCAACCAGCGCATCATCGACATGCCCGCGACACGCGCCACCAGTAGCATCGTCATGTGGTCAGACGATCCCGTCTACGCCACGCACACGATGTAGGGCTAGAGTCCTAGGAATTCCTTGATGGCGGGCAGTTCGCGCATTGCCTGGGCATAGCCGGCATCGTAGTTCGCCTGCAGCTTGTCGATGTTTGTCTCGCCGCTCGAGACGGCCATATCCTGTGCGTAGAAGACGTATGCGTCGCCGGCGGCCTCGAGCCGTTCGATTTCGTCGCACATATGGTTGTACTTCCACCAGCGATTTTCCAATGCGTTGACCACATGGGGACGTCCCCAGAGCATGGCATGGGTGAGCTTGTCGCCAAGCCCGATGGGCGGGGTCTTGCGGTATGCGCGTGGCCGGGTGCGCACGATGAGAAAGCGCGTGAATCCGTCGCGTTGTGCGCGGGGCAGCAGGAATCCCGACCCCTCGCCCAGGCCACCGTCGTAGTAGCGGGCGCCGTCGATTTTGGGTGATGGCATGATGAGGGGAAGCGTCGAGGAGGCGCGCACGCGTACCATGAGGTCGGCGATGGTGGGCATGTCGTCTTTCGTCCAGTACACGCTTTCGCCGGTGTCGCGGCTGAACGCCTCGATGGTGATCTTGGCGGGGTTGCCGCAAAAGGCCGCGAAGTCGAAGGGGAGGAAGCCGTCTGGCAATCCCGCCTCCTCGTAGATGTGCTCGGCGGAGAAATACCCCTTGTGCTGCAAGAAGGTGCCCACGCCGCCGAATTCGGGGTCCTCGACTAGGTCGACGAAGGAGCGACGCACGCGGTCGGTGTCGCGCGAGACGTAGTTGACCGTGTTGCTCGCGCCCGCGGACAGCCCGTAGACGTTGTCGAAGAAGATGCCGTTTTCGAGCAGCACGTTGGCCAGCGCGCACGTGTAGCTCACGCGCATGCCTCCGCCCTCGAAGATGAGGGCGGTGTCGAAGACGTTGCTTGTCATGTCCTGATGCATGGATGGCATTGTACCGCTCGCCGCAGCACTGTTTTGCGTCAATTCGTGACGTATGATAGGGCTTATGAATGAGCGAATTACTGAGTTGGCGGGTCACGAGGTACGCATCGTGCGTCGCAAGGGCATGCGCAACATTCGCCTGCGCGTCCAAGGCGACGGCTCCCTCGTCGTTTCCGCCCCGCCCTCGGCCACCCTTGCCGAGATGCGCGATGCCGTGATGCGCCATGAGGCGTGGATCGAACGGCAACGCGAGCGCCTTGCGGCCTCTCCCATGGCGCAGGCCACGTATGCGAGCGAGGAGGACAAGCGCGCCTGGCGCGTGATCGTCGAGGCCGCCGTCCCGACGTTGCTCGAGATATGGGAGCCCGTCATCGGTGTACGTGTGAGGAAGCTCGCCTTTCGCAATATGAAGAGCCGTTGGGGCTCGTGCCAACCCCTGACGGGGCGCGTCTGCATCAACACGCGCCTGGCCCTGTATCCGCCCCGTTGCCTGGAGTACGTGGTGGTGCACGAGCTCGTGCACATGCTCGAACCGAGCCACAACACCCGCTTCCACGAGCTCATGGACGGCTTTCTGCCCGATTGGCGCGAGCGTCGGGCATTGCTGCGTTTGTGACAAATTTCCCCGGACATTTTGTCACACATTTTCCGAAAAAAGTTAGCCCCTGCTGCTATCATGGACTTGATAGCAAACGGAGATAAACATTGTCTGACGAACGAACGGCATACACGATAATCGACCTCGATGCCTCTGATGTCCCACGCACGCTCGACGAGCTGCCGGTGGGCACCTCGGCCATCATCACCAGCATCGACTGTGACTCGAGCCAGTTGCGCCAGCATATCTTCGACATGGGCCTGACGCCGGGCGTGCGCGTCACGATGCAGAAGGAGGCTCCGCTCGGCGATCCCCTTCAGCTCTGCCTGCGTGGCTACGAGCTCACGATTCGCAAGGCCGATGCCGCGCAGATCTCGATTGACGGCATCGACGAGAGCTCCGGGGATGGCGAGAGGCCCATCTCCAAGGAGAACACGTCCGATCCCGTCTTGGCCTCGGAGACGTTGCATCCTTCTTTTGGCGAGGCGGATGTTGGCGGTGCCCTCAAGGATGGCGCCAACGAACGATACCGTCCCCGTCCCACGGGGCGTGTGATACCGGCCGACGAGCCCATCAACTTCGCGCTCGTCGGCAACCAGAACGCGGGAAAGACGACTCTCTTCAATGCCCTGACAGGATCGAACCAGCATGTCGGTAACTTTCCGGGCGTGACGGTCGACCGCAAGGACGGTGCCATACGCAACCACTCCAAGGTCACGGTGACCGATCTGCCGGGCATCTACTCGTTGTCCCCCTACACGAGCGAGGAAATCGTCTCGCGCCAGTTCGTGCTCGACGAGAAGCCCAATGCCATCATCGACATCGTCGACGGCACGAACATCGAGCGCAACCTCTATCTGAGTCTGCAGCTCATGGAGCTCGACGTGCCGCTCGTCATCGCGCTCAACATGGTGGACGAGGTCATCGCGAGTGGTGGAAGCATTGACGTCAACGTGCTCGAGGCCGAGCTCGGCGTTCCCGTTGTTCCGATTTCCGCCGCCAACGACCAGGGCATCGACGAGCTCGTCGAACACGCCCTCGTCGTCGCGCGCAAGCAGTTGCGTCCCGGTCGCGTCGACTTCTGCGATGCGGATGGTCGCGGTAACGGCGCGGTGCACCGCTGCATACATGGCGTCATGCATCTCATCGAAGACCACGCCCGTCGCGCCGACCTGCCGTTGCGCTTTGCCGCCACCAAGCTCATCGAGGGAGACCCGCTCGTCACCGCAGCGCTCGACCTTGACGCCAACGAGCTCGACGCGGTCGAGCACATCGTGGCCCAGATGGAGAGCGAGGCCGGGGTCGACCGCATGGCCGCCATCAGCGACATGCGTTTCGCCTTCATCGAGAAGACGTGCGCCAAATGCGTCTGGCGTCCGCGCGAGTCGCGCGAGCACAGGCGCTCGATTGCGGCGGACAAGATTCTGACCGGCAAGTACACGGCCATTCCGATGTTCATCCTCATCATGGCCGCCGTCTTCTGGATCACCTTCAACGTGGTGGGGCAACCGCTCTCGGATTTGCTGGGGGAGGGCATCGAATGGCTTACGCAGGTCGTGCGTGACGGTCTCGAATCGCTTGAGGTCAATCCGCTCGTCGTCTCGCTCGTGTGCGATGGCGTGTTTCCCGGCGTGGGCACGGTGCTTTCGTTTCTGCCCATCATCGTCGTTTTGTTCTTGCTGCTCTCCGCGCTCGAGGATACCGGCTACATGGCGCGCGTGGCGTTCTTCATGGACAAGCTCCTGCGCAAGCTCGGCCTGTCGGGGCGTAGTTTCGTCCCGCTGATCATGGGGTTTGGCTGCAGCGTACCGGCCATCATGGCCACCCGAACCCTGCCTTCCGAGCACGACCGCCGCATGACGATCATGCTCGTGCCGTTCATGAGCTGTTCGGCCAAGCTGCCCGTCTACGCGCTGCTCTGCGGGTTCTTCTTCGCCCGATGGGCGGCCGTCGCCATGCTCTCGCTGTATCTTCTCGGCATCGTCGTCGGCATCCTGGCGGCCCTCGTGCTCAGTCGCACGGCGTTTCGCGGCGACCCCGTCCCCTTCGTCATGGAACTCCCCAACTATCGCCTGCCGAGTCTAGGCACGGTGTGCCGTCTTGCCTGGGGCAAGGCCAAGGAGTTCGCCAAGAAGGCGTTCACGGTCGTCTTCGCCGCGACGATTCTCATCTGGTTCCTGCAGACCTTCGACGTGCGTTTCAACGTGGTCGCCGACCAATCGCAATCCATGCTCGCCGCCATTGGCGCGGTCTTCGCGCCCATCTTCGCACCGCTCGGTTTTGGCGATTGGCGTGCGGCGACGGCCGTGCTCACGGGTTTCATGGCCAAGGAGAACGTCATCTCCACCATCACCCAGCTCGTGGGCGGCAATCTCGCCCTGCTCACGACCATCTTCACGCCGCTTGCGGCCTATAGCTTCCTCGTGTTCGTGCTGCTCTACACGCCCTGCGTCATGTCGATCATCACCGTGCGCTCCGAGCTCGGCGGCAAGTACGCGGCGGCTATCGTGGTGGTGCAGTGCATCATCGCGTGGATTGTCGCATTCGTCGTACACGGCATCGGGCTGTTGCTGGGATTGGGCTAGCTTGTTGTCATTTCGACCGAAGGGGCGAAGCCCCGGAGTGGAGAAATCTTCACCATCACTGTAAGTTGAACGTTAAGACCGAGATTTCTCGGCCCTTCTCACTACGTTCGCTTCGCTCGAAATGACAGAACCTACTCCAGGCGCGCGTATTTGCGCTTGCTTCCGGTGACGTGTATGCCCTTGATGCTGTCG
>CAOKAE010000012.1 GCA_948466335.1 uncultured Coriobacteriia bacterium
CTTGAGCGTGGTGCTGCAGGATTGCACGCTCGTGCCCTGGGCCTCGGCGCTCGAAAACGTCGCGCTCGTGGCAGGCGACGATGCCGAGATACGGCGTGGCCTGCGCCTGTGCCGCGCGATGCTGGACGAAGAGGCCCTTGGCAAACCGGCAAGCGCGCTTTCCGGCGGCATGGCCCGTCGCGCCGAGCTCGCCCGCGCGCTGGCCCACCCCTCCTCCCTCGTCATCCTCGACGAGCCCTTCGCCGGACTCGACGCGGCCACCAAGGAGCGTTGCATGCGGCTCGTGGATGCGGAGCTGGCCGGGCGCACCCTCGTCATCGCCACCCACGACGAGGACGATGCGGCGGCGCTGGGCGCGGCGGTCGTGCGGCTGTAGACGCACTATTAACTCTTTGTTACATCTCGGGTGGGATTTCGACCTCGGAGTATGACGATAATGCCCCCGGTTTACCGTACACTTTGGGCACTTCGTTCGCGAAGAAGCGCGCGGACATGCGCTAGAATGCGCGCAACCGTCCAAAATCTTATGGGGAGATTCTATGGCACTCATCGAAATCGAACGTCCGACGGCCGCCCACGCCGTCATGGAGGACGTGTGCGACACGATCGCGCGCAGGGCGCAATCCGGGTCGGTGGGCACGTGCCCGGTCGAGCTCACGGATGCGTTCGTCAGCCTCTCGGCCTCGCAATCATGCGGCAAGTGCGTCCCATGCCGCGTGGGGCTCTCGCAGATGCGCAATCTCCTCGACGCGATCCTCGACGGGCACGCGAGCGAGCGTGACGTCGACGTGCTCGAGCGCACGGCCCGCAGCGCGTACCTGTCCGCCGACTGCGCCATCGGCTACGAGGCCGGCGCCATGGTCCTGCGGGCCGTGAGGGGCTTTCGCGACGACTTCGTCTCCCACGCCACGCAGGGGCGCTGCACCGCCGGCTCGCGCAACGCCGTGCCCTGCCGCGCGGCTTGCCCCGCCCACGTGGACATCCCCGGCTACGTGGCCCTGGTCCACGCCGGTCGCCACGACGACGCCGTGCGCCTCATCCGCAAGGACAACCCCTTCCCCCTTGCCTGTGGGCTCATCTGCGAGCATCCCTGCGAGCTCGCCTGCCGCCGCGGCGTGGTGGACGACGCCATCAACATCCGCGCCCTCAAGCGCTACGCGGTGGACAACGCGCCGGCCATGTTCGAGGTGGATGACGCCGGCGAGCCCGGAGCGGCCTCCAAACCGCGCCACTACCCGAAGACCGGCAAGCGCGTCGCCGTCATCGGCGGTGGTCCGGCCGGTCTCACGGCCGCCTACTTCCTCGCGCTCATGGGGCACTCCCCCGTCGTCTTCGAGCAGCGCGAGCACCTGGGCGGCATGATGCGCTACGGCATCCCGGCCTATCGCCTGCCCCGCGCCGAACTCGAACGCGAGATTGACTGGATCGTCTCGCAGGGCATCGAGCTACGCATGAACACGACCGTTCCCAACGACGTGACGCTGACACAGCTACGCGAGGACTTCGACGCCGTCTACATCGCCATCGGCGCCCACAACGAGAAGACCCTGGGAATCGAGGGCGAAACGTGCGAGGGCGTGCTGTCGGCCGTGGAGATGCTGCGCGCCATCGGCGACGGCTTCATGCATGACTTCGCCGGCCAGCGCATCGTCGTCGTGGGTGGCGGCAACGTGGCCATGGACGTGGCCCGCACCTCGCTGCGCCTGGGCGCGGCCTGTGTCACCGTCGTCTACCGCCGTCGTATCGAGGACATGACGGCGCAGCACGAGGAGATAGAGGGCGCCATCGCCGAGGGTTGCGAGATCATGGAGCTCGCCGCACCCCTGCGCATACGCGAGGAGCATGGCTGCGTTACGGGCCTCGAGGTCCAGCCGCAGGTCATCGGCGCGTTCGACCGGGGCCGCCCCAAGCCGCATCCGGCGGACACGCCCACGCAGGTCATCGAATGCGACCGCGTGCTCATGGCCGTGGGCCAGGCCGTGGGCGCGTCCGAGCTGGGCGCCGAGGAGCTGCCCGTCGAGTGGGGGCAGGTCGTCACCGGACCCTTCGGCCAGGTCGAGGGCATGGAGGGCGTGTTCTGCGGCGGCGACTGCGAGAGCGGCCCGGCCACGGTCATCCGCGCCATCGCGGCCGGCAAGGCAGCCGCTCGCAACATCGACACGTTCCTCGGTTTCGACCACGTCATCGAGACCGACGTCGAGGTTCCCGAGCCGCACGCGAAGGACCGCATGCCCTGCGGGCGCTCCAACACGACCGAGCGCAGCGCCGAGGTGCGCAAGCGCGACTTCGCGATGATGGAATGCGGGCTTTCTGACCAGGAGGCATCCCAGGAATCCGAGAGGTGCCTGCGATGCGACAAGTTCGGCTTGGGCGCGTTTCGCGGAGGAAGGGAGCTCTCATGGTAGAGACGATGGTTCATGCAACGGTCAACGGGCAAGCCATCGCGCTTCCCGCCGGTTCGAAGATCATCGAGGCGGTCTACGCCTCGGGCAACAGCGTGCCCACGCTATGCGGCTTGCCGGACATAAACGACATCGGCGCATGCCGCGTGTGCGTGGTGGAGGTCGAGGGCATCGAGCGCCTCGTGCCCGCCTGCAACACGCTGCTCGAGGAGGGCATGGTCATCCGCACCGATACGCCGCGGGTGCTCGAGGCGCGGCGCGTCAACGTGTCGCTGCTGCTCTCGCAGCACGACGTGCAGTGCGCGACCTGCGTGAGAAACGGCAACTGCGTTTTGCAGGACCTCGCCCAGGAACTCAACATCCTGGACGTGCCCTATGCCAAGGAACCCACGTTCACGGCCTGGGACGAGGGCTTCCCGCTCATCCGCGACAGCTCGAAGTGCGTGCGCTGCCTGCGCTGCGTGCAGGTATGCGCCAAGATCCAGGGCTGCGACGTGTGGGACATCAAGAACCGCGCGACGCGCCTGGACGTGGGCGTGCGCGATGGCCTGCCCATCGACGAGGCCGGATGCACGCTGTGCGGCCAGTGCGTCACCCACTGCCCCACCGGCGCCCTGCGCGAGCGCGATGACATCGACGCCGTGCTCGAGGCGCTGGCCGATCCGGACGTCGTGTGCGTGGTGCAGGTGGCTCCGGCGGTGCGCACCTCCTGGGGCGAGACGCTGGACCTGCCGGCGAGCGAGGCGACCGAGGGACGCCTGGCGGCCACGTTCCGCGCCCTTGGCTTCGACTACGTCTTCGACACGAACTTCGGCGCCGACATGACGATCATGGAGGAGGGAAGCGAACTGCTCGAGCGCATCGGCGGCAACGGCACGATGCCGATGTTCACCTCGTGCTGCCCGGGCTGGGTGCGCTACCTCAAGATCAAGCATCCCGACAGGCTCGCGCATCTGTCGAGCGCGAAGTCGCCGCAGCAGATGTTCGGCGCGCTGCTCAAGGAATACGTGGGTCCCAAGCTCGGCATGGTGCCGGCCAAGAAGGACGCGCAGGCGCTCGAGGGCGTGGCGCGTGGCGCGGGACTGGGCATCGGCGCGGCCACCAACCCCGAAGGCCGCGGCGTCAACGACGCGGCAAACCTTGCGGCCCGCGCCGAGGGCGACGATGCGACGGTGCCGCGCGGCAAGCGCATCTTCAACGTGTCGTGCATGCCCTGCGTGGCCAAGAAGTACGAGGCGGCCGTCGAGGAGATGACGCGCGAGAGCGAGCCGGACGTCGACGCGGTGCTCACCGTGCGCGAGCTGGGACGCCTCATCCGCCTCATGCACGTCAACGTGGCCTCGCTGGCCGAGACGCCCTTCGACGACCCCATGGACGAGGGCTCGGGCGCGGCCGTCATCTTCGGCGCGACCGGCGGCGTCATGGAAGCCGCGCTGCGCAGCGCCTACTTCCTCGTCACCGGCGAGAACCCCGACCCGGACGCCTTCACCGAGGTGCGCGGCCTGGACGGTTGGAAGGAGAAGACCTTCGACCTGGGCGGCACGCCGGTGCGCATCGCCGTGGCCAGCGGCTTGGCAAACGCCGAGCGCCTGCTGGCGGCCATGGACGCCGGCGAGGTGGAATACGACTTCATCGAGGTCATGGCATGCCCCGGCGGCTGTGCCGGCGGCGGTGGCCAGCCCATCCACGAAGCCCAGGAACTCGCGGGGGACCGCGGTCAGACGCTCTACGCCCTGGACAGGAAGCGCCCGACGCGCTTCAGTCACGAGAACCCCAACGTGGCGACCTGCTACGAGGAGTTCCTGGAAAAGCCGCTCTCGCACCGGGCCCACGAGCTGCTGCACACCGACCAGGAGACGTGGGAGCTCTAGCAACCTGCACGGATGTGTCAGGGGGTCAGGCACCGTGGCACATCCGGAAACCTGGGGGGCTATAGTACAATAGCCCCCAAATGGCTCTGCGGGCCGCTCAAGAGGGGCGGTGCCTTTCAAAGGCCTCGGGGAATGCGGGTGCGAATCCCGCGCTATACCAGTAACCGTAAGGCGTCGATGAAGCGTCGGCCGAAGTCGGACTACCGAGCCCACGACCGGAGCCCTGGAAGAAAGAGGTTTGTCATGGTCGTGAAATCCGGGCGCTTCGCCCCCGTCAACGCTGCAATGAAGAGGCTCTTTGCCTGCATCGCCGCCCTTGCGCTGCTTTGCTCGCTGGCCCTTGCCGGCTGCGGTTCGAGCCCGTCGTCATCGACGAGCGCGCCCGATGCGCAGGGCTCCGCCACCGCGAGCAGCCAGGCGGCCGAGCAACCCGGCGAGTCCATAGAGGCCAAGGTCACCATCACGGACGCCGAGGGACAGACGACGAGCTACACGGTCCAGGTCCCGGCGGCCGAGGCGACGGTGCTCACCGCGCTCGAGGCCACCGACGCCGAGGCGGTCATCGAGGACAGCCAGTACGGCAAGTACATCACCACCATCAACGGCATCGCCGCCGCCGGCAATTCGGGCTGGGTCTACACCGTCAACGGCGAGCAGGTCATGGACGCCGTCGACGTCTGCCCGGTGGCAGCCGGCGACACCGTGGAGTTCTCCTTCATCACGATGTAGCGAACGCGCCCATGCGCCCCGACGCCTTCTCGACCCATCACCCCGCGGTGACGCTCGTCTTCTTCGCGGGCGTCATCGTGCTGTGCGTGCTCGTGCAGCAGCCCGTCCTGCAGGCCGTCGGGTTTGCGGGCGGCGCGGTCTACTACCTGTGCCTGCGCGGCCGGGACGCCTGGCGCCTGCTTTTGGGACTCATGGCGGCCTTCGTCGTGCTCACCGCGATAAACCCGCTGTTCGACACCTTGGGTGATACCGTGCTCTTCGCCTATCTGGGCGGACGCCCCTACACCCTCGAGGCCCTGGCCTACGGCGCGTCCACGGCTTGCATGTTCGCGAGCGTCATGACGTGGTTTGCCTGCTACGCCCGCGTGATGAGCACGGACAAGTTCACCTACCTGTTTGGCAATCGCGCCCCGGCGCTCACCCTCGTGCTGACGATGACGCTGCGCCTCGTGCCGACCTACGGACGCAAGGCGCGGCAGATCTCGACGGCGCGACGCTGCGCCGGTCTCTCGATGGGCGCGGGGAGCCTACGGCACCGCGCCCGTGACGGGGCCTCGCTGCTCTCGGCGCTCACGACCTGGGCGCTCGAGGGGGCGGTGACGACGGCGGACTCCATGCGCTCGCGCGGCTACGGGACGAACGCGGGGAGGCGGCCGCGTTACGCGCGGTACCGCTTCGGGGCACGCGACGGGCTCCTGCTCGTCGTTATGCTCGCCTGCATCGCCGTGACCTGCACGGCGCTTGCCACCGGGGCCCTCGCCGTCACCTACGTGCCCGCCATCGACGTCCCGGCGCTGCCGCCTTTGGGCGTCGCGGCGCTCATCGCGTTGGCAGTGCTCGTGCTCGTCCCGTCCGCCATCGACGCAAGGGAGGCGATCGCGTGGCGCTGTTCGCTCTCGAGCACCTGAGCTTTGCCTACCCCGGCGCCGCCACGGGCGCCCTCGATGACGTGAGCGTCGAGGTGGGACGCGGCGAGTACCTGTGCGTCTGCGGCAAGAGTGGCTGCGGCAAGACGACACTGCTGCGCCAGCTCAAGAGCGTGCTCACACCCCATGGCACACGTTCGGGTGCCGTGCTGCTCGACGGCACGGTCCTTGACGAGGTGCCGTTGGCGACCCAGGCACGACGCATCGGGTTCGTCATGCAGGACCCGGACGCGCAGATTATCACCGACAGGGTCTGGCACGAGCTGGCCTTCGGGCTTGAGAGCACGGGGTGCGAGGAAAGCGCACTGCGCCTGCGCGTGGCCGAGATGGCGAGCTACTTCGGCATCGGGGACTGGTTTCACCGCGACGTCTGCGAGCTTTCCGGCGGCCAGAAGCAGCTGCTCAACCTGGCGAGCATCATGGCGATGCAGCCCGACGTGCTCGTGTGCGACGAACCGACGAGCCAGCTCGATCCTGTCGCCACCACCACCTTCCTCGACACGGTGCGCCGCATCAACCGTGACCTGGGCGTCACCGTCATCATGAGCGAGCATCGCCTCGAGGAGGTCTTTGCCTGCGCCGACCACGTGCTCGTGCTCGACGAGGGCCGCGTGACGGCCCAGGGCACGCCGCGCGAGGTGGCCGCGGCATTGCACGCGGCGGGCGACGCCATGACGTTCGCGCTCCCCTCCCCCGTGCGCGTGTACTACGGGGTGGAGGGCGTGGAGCCTCGGCAGAGGGAGGACGCACGAGACGAGTTCCAAGAATCGGAAGGAATCTTGAGCATAGGGTCGCGGAATGGGGCACGTCAGAGCGAGTTCCGCAGCGACTGGTTCGGCGTTGCCGAACCACAAAGCGAGGACTGTCTGAGCTCGGACGTGCCCCGTCCCGCGATCTTCCCCTGCCCACTGACAGTCCGCGAAGGTCGCAAATGGCTCGTGGAGCGCGTGCTCGCCGACCCGCCCGCCCGCGTGGCAATGGCCGATGAGGGCTATGGGATGGATGGACGCGAGATGGCCGTCGAGATGCGCGAGGTGTGGTTTCGCTACGAGCGCAACGCGCCCGACGTGCTGCGCGGCGCGGACCTGCGCGTCCCGAGCGGCTCGCTGTTCGCGATTGTGGGCGGCAACGGCAGCGGGAAGTCGACGCTGCTCAAGTGCCTGTGCGACGTCGCGCGCCCCCAGCGCGGCATGCTGCGCGTGCTCGGCCACGACATCAAGGGCCGCAGCAGAAACGACCCTACCCACGGCGACGTCGCCATGCTGCCGCAGGACCCGGCCAACCTCTTCTCGAAAGGAAGCGTGCGCGAGGAGCTTGCCGAGATGGCCACACGAGAGGAGCGCATCGCGGCCGTGGCCCGTGACTGCGGAATCGAGAGGCTGCTCGACGCGCACCCCCTCGACCTTTCCGGCGGCGAGCAGCAGCGCGTGGCCTTGGCAAAAGTGCTCCTGACCGAACCGCGGCTCCTCCTGCTCGACGAGCCGACCAAGGGCATCGACGCCTTCTTCAAGCGCTCGATGGCCGCGCTGTTGCGCACGCTGGCCGAACGCGGCGTCACCGTCGTCATGGTCTCGCACGACGTCGAGTTCTGCGCGCGCCATGCCGACCTCGTGGCGCTGCTCTTCGATGGCGCCGTCGTGACCACGGCAACGCCACGGCGCCTCTTCTCGGACAGCGCCTTCTACACGACGGCGGCCAATCGCATGAGCCGCAGCGTCTTTGCCGGCGCCATCACCGACGAGGACGTGATCGAGCTATGCCTGGGCTAGGCGAAAGACGGCGCGGCCGGTCGTGTCCGCGTAGCCGCATCGTGCTCACGTGGGCCGTGTCGCTTGCCTGCGCCGCGGCCAGCGTGGTCGTCGGCGCCATGGCGGGTGGCAGGGCCTACGTGGTGACGAGCGTCATCGTGGTGCTCTGCGCCATCGCGCCCTTCTTCGTCATCTTCGAGAGTCGACGGCCCCAGGCGCGCGAGCTCGTCATGCTCGCGGTCATGGCCGCGCTCGCGGTGGCGGCGCGCGCGGCGTTCATCTGGCTGCCGGGCTTCAAGCCCATGGCGGCCATCATCATGATCGCTGGGCTCGCCTTCGGGCCCTCGTCCGGCTTTCTCGTCGGCTCGCTCGCGGCGCTGACGAGCAACTTCATCTTCGGGCAGGGTCCCTGGACACCCTGGCAGATGCTCGCCTTCGGGCTCTGCGGCCTCGTCTTCGGCGCCCTTGCCCGCCGCGGGATCGTCACAGGCGAAAACCCGGGCGTCGCGGCGCGTCTGGGGCTTGCCGCAGGCGGCGGCATCTTCGTCGTGCTCGTGGCCGGCCCCGTCCTCGACACGAGCTCGCTGTTCTTCATGATCTCGTCCATCACGCCGGAAAGCGTCGTGGCCGTCTACCTCGCCGGCTTTCCCATGAACTGCATGCAGGGGGCGGCGACGTTCGTCACCTTGCTGCTCGTGGCAAAGCCGCTGCTCGACAAGCTCACGCGCATGCAGCGCAAGTACGGGATGCTGGACTGAGAGAAAAGGCATACCGGGAAGGACGAGAAGGCGAGATTTCTCGACTTCGGGGCTTCGCCCCTTCGCTCGAAATGACAGGGGGGGGAAGCAGGCCGCACGGATGCTCGAAGCGGTTGAGAGCTCTCATACCCGCGATTCGAGGGCTCGTACCTGGGTACTGAAATCCGTGAAAATGCCTACCAAAATCGCGAATGCGCTGGTCATGTACTATAGGAAGCATAAAATATTCACATGGACATATAGTCCATGCAGACGTATCGCGAAGGAATGGAGTCCGCCATGGTGAAGTTCGAAGAGGATCCCGATATCAGCACCCAAGAAGGCTACGGCGAAGAGGACATCGACGTCATCGACACCGAGGTCGAGCTCGAGGAAGACCCCGACATCAGGACCGAGGAAGGCTACGGCAACATCGACCCGAACCTCGACTAGTCCGTGTCGACATACCGAGCACGAACGGATGGCCCTTCCCCCGTGGGAGGGCCATCGTCTTTTTTGGGGAGGATGCACCGACATACCGCCTCACCTCGATGGTCGCTCACCGACGGTCGAATGGGAAAAATTATGGGCATAAAATCTAATTTATGATACTATATGGACATCTTATCTAGTTAAATACAAGATAATCTATTTTTCATCGTAATAGACACAATATCTAGTATAGGAGCGAACGTGGCACGACCGCCGAAGAATGCAGAGGGACCGAGCGCAACCGAGCGTATGGAGTCGGCATTCTGGGATTGCATGAAGGAAATGCCCTTCAGCGAAATCACCGTGCGCGACATCGTGAGTCGCGCCAAGGTCAACCGCAACTCCTACTACTACCACTACGACAGCATGTGGAAGCTTGCCGAGACGAGCGTGCGCCATGCGAACTTCGCGGCACTGGCCCGCGTTCTTCTGGGAGACTCCCCCGCCGCCAATCCCGCTGACGAGACGACTGCTGCGAACCAGGCACGATCCGGTTTCGAGCATCTGCGCATTCTGGCCGGCGAAAACGGAAACCAACGCCTGCTGGAGGATGCCAAGGACGCCGTCACGGACGCGTGGCTCGACCTCTTCGGGCTTCGTGAGGACGAGCTTGGCAACGAGAGGCGCTCGTCCATCGACTTCGTGTTCGGTGGCCTCACGGCCCTGCTAGCAGCTGGCCAACCGGGGGATTTGGATGCATTTGTAACGACGGTGGGAAGCTCGCCACTGCTCGGGAACACCATCATCATGCTTCGCGATGAACTCGACCCCGATTCACCGGGGAAAACCGTGGGATCGCAGGGATTCCACGGGACGATGGTCGAGGGACGCGTCATCGTCGAGCGTACGGTCGAAGAGCTCGTCGTGAGCGAGAAAGAGGTCGAGGAAATTCTCACCGAGGCAAAGAACGCCCCGGTCAATGAGGTGCTAGCAGCTCCCGAGGAAACATCCGAACCTCCCGCGAAACCCGCTTACAAGCCCGTGATCGAGGAGGTTTCGGCCACCTCGGCCAACGAAGGATACGAAGAGGCAAAAATAGATGACACACCCGAATCGACCTCAAATGACGAAGAACTAGCATCAAAACAGGAGCCGTCTAAAGATTCCGGCGGATTTCAATCCAAGCAAACCGAAGATGATGAAGATATTGAACCGGCACCATTTGAATATGGGGAAACCGAAATCTTCACTGCCCATGTTCTCGACAAAAAGACGCACATCGAAGAGTTTTCAGAGGACAGCCCCGAGCAGGGAAGGGCATCTACACAGGTACCAGAACGACAAATGCAAACGCAGCAGGAAACGGAGCACGATCATGAGGCAATATCAGAACAGGAACCTGTCGATGAAGCGCAATCTCAAGAGGATTTCGCACCAGCGCAGGACATCGATGATGTATCTGCAGCTGAAGAGAAGCAAGAAGGCAAATCAGTCGTCGATTTAGAACAGGAGGCTGCAGAGAACCATGAATCCGAAGCCCTCCCCTCGTGGGAAACCGAGGACGACGAGCCCATTGGCGTCGTCTCTGCGGCAAGTGAGTTTGTATCTGAACAAGTTGCAGAAAGCCTGGCAGTCCACGAAGCCACCCGCGCCGAGGTACCAGCTGAATCCTCAGATGGATCCGCGGATGACGCGCTCAATGAATCGAAGGCTCCCGTCAAAAAGACTTACAATGCAGCAGCCCCGTCGCAAATCAAGCCCGCTGCCGGGCCTGAGGTAACGACGAAGGCAACGGAGGACCCGGACGAGGAGTCCCAGCTCTCCTTCGATTTTCTCCTCTAGAGAAAATACGCAATAACTTTCTTATTTTCTGCCCTTGAGGCAGCGCATTCCTGCGTGACCATGGGCGATAGTATAGGCAATAAGATGCTTATATAGACGATGTCGCGTATTCCCCCTGAACGCGAACATGCGTGACACATCTGTCATCCCCTCTTAGAGATCCCTTACCGGAAGCATTGCAGGCTCCGGCAAATCATCATGGCCTCTCTTGCCCGCATTCACCTTGGATCCCCTGCGAAGGCACCGACAAGGGCATCATGCTCCCAATTCAACATGACGCATCACCCGTGACAGACGCCATGGCGCATCCGCGCGTTGCGCGCTCCATCATTCAGCCTCCCCTGTCATGATTTTTGCAGGTGCCATTTAGTAACGCATCAACCTCACGTGCGGAGCCGCTCTCACACGCAACCGAATGTGACGAAAGGGACGGTTCCCGCGTATCACAGGTTTCGCGACGCATGAGATGAGTCATCCATCACATTCATCACAGACAAAAAGAAAAGGCACCGGTTGATTTTCCGATGCCCTTTGCAGCAGAGCGGTCGAATGGATCGGCCGCCCGACCGTCTTTTTCGAAATTGCCTACATTCCGCAGGCGCGCTTGTCGGAATTGGCGAAGACCGCGACGATGACGAGCAGAACAGTCGTGATGATGTTGCCCCCGAGGAAGCTCAGGATGGCGCCGGCGATCGCCCAGCCCATGACGAAGCCGAGCTTCGCGGGATTGCCTGCATGCAGCGTACCGAATATGCCCGCGATGAGTCCGGCGGCACAGCAGATGAGAACCCAGATCGACAGGCCCCCGCCAATAAGCATCATGATGGCGCTCACGAAGAAGGCGTCGTCCGAATCGAAGCTATAGTGCATGCTCGAACCATATTCGTACTGCATGTCGTTCATGAGTTCGGGACCGCTATCAAGGATGATGGCGCTTATGACGCCCGAGAAGACCATGACAAGAATGGCCCCGATGATGCCGAGGGCGGAGAGCACGATGACGGCGATGCTCAGCCCCTTGATTGATCCGGCGTGTGCGTTTTGCATGAGAACTCCCTACTAAACTAGATTAACTATCTAATATAAGTGCACTTATACATTGAACTTGAAGTGCATGACGTCGCCATCCTGCACGACGTATTCCTTGCCCTCCTGACGCAACTTGCCGGCAGCGCGGCACCCGGCTTCTCCCCCCAGCTCGACGTAATCGTCATAACTGCAGGTCTCGGCCTTGATGAAGCCGCGTTCGAAGTCGGTGTGGATAACGCCGGCAGCTTGCGGAGCCTTGGCGCCGATGGGAATGGTCCACGCCTTGACCTCCATTTCGCCGGCCGTGAAGAAGGATTGGAGGCCGAGCAGGCGGTAGGCCGCCTTGGCAAGACGCGAAAGACCCGGTTCCTCGAGTCTCATGTCGGCGAGGAACTCCGCCTTGTCCGCCGTGTCGAGCTCGGCGAGCTCCGCCTCGACCTGTGCGCAGATGGGCAGCGGCTTGACGCCATCGATCTCGTCAAGGTCCGCGGAGACCATATCCTCGTCAACATTGGCCAAGTAAAGAACCGGTTTCATGGTCAAAAGATGAAGATCGTACAAGAGAGCACGTTCCTCGTCAGTCATGTCCAAGAGACGTGCGGGATGACCCTCGTTGAGCCATTCTTCCACGCGTTTTGCCATCTCGTACTTGGGAAGGTTCGCCTTGTCGCGCTTGGCCTCCTTGTCGAGTCGCACGAGTGCCTTCTCGAGCGTCGCAAGATCGGCCAAGACCAGCTCAGTGCGTATGGTCTCGATATCCGAGACAGGGTCCTGGCTGCTCTCGTGGCGAATGACGTCGGGGTCGCTGAAGTAGCGCACCACTTCGCAAATCGCGTCAGTTTCACGGATATTGGCCAAGAACTGGTTTCCCAGTCCCTCGCCCTCGCTCGCCCCCTTCACGAGGCCGGCGATATCGACGAACTCGACCGTCGCCGGGACGATGCGTCCGGGATGGGCGATCTGGGCCAGCTTGTCGAGACGCTCGTCGGGCACCGGGACGATGCCGACGTTGGGGTCGATGGTTGCGAACGGATAATTGGCCGCGAGACCGGTCTGATCGGTCAAAGCCGTGAATAACGTCGACTTTCCCACGTTGGGAAGGCCGACAATGCCAATGGAGAGGGCCATGCTGTTCTTACGCTCCTATTCTGTTTCTTCGTCAGTATTAATGTCTTTGTCTAAGGTGGCAGTATCTGCGTTAGTACTATCGACGTCCTCCTGGTCACCTATGACCCGCATAAAGATGTCATCCACCGTAGTATCAGAGCCACCTTGAGGGGGAACAGGATACTCAGCATCGTTTACAGCGTCCATGTCTTGACCTGCGTTTATATCATCTTGGTCATACTGGGTAGCATCGTATTCACCCTGCTTGTTCTGCTCTCCCGTGTTGTAGGTCACGAGATTGTCGGTCTGAAAGGCGTCCACGATGTCGGCCAAGCTCACCACGTAGGCCTCATGGGGTGCACGCTCGTGCTCGCGCGTCCAGGCGGCGGGGGGCACGGGCAGCATCTCGGACATGTCCTCAATGACGGGGGTCTCGGCCACGCTCTCGAGCTTGGCCTGGGCGGCGTTCTCGTCGCCTCCCCTGACGAGCACCTCCTCGCTGCCCTGGGCGAAGACCTGCTTTTGCTGGCCGGTGATGTTGATGCAGATGGCGCCGATGATGAACGGAATCCAGAAGATGAGCCCGCGGTAGGCAAGCGCGATGGCCGCGGCCTGAGCGGGTGTGGCCCCGTAGGCGCTCAGGACGAGGGCGAGCAGGATCTCGACGGCGCCGATCGTCTGCAGGATGAAGGTCGCGATGATGAAGCCGGCCACGTAGGAGGCCATGAGGAACGGGATGTAGGTGTAGCCGAAGGCGAAGCCCACGAAGATGAAGCACATGCAGTCGCAGGCATGCAGCAGCACCATGCGGCAGAACATGACGATGAGCGCGCGCGGCTTATCGACCGCGATGCTGGCCGCCTCGTGAAACGACGCCGCGATACGGCCCGCCCAGGGCTCCGCGGGCTTGCGCTTGAAGACGATGAGCGCGCGGTTGACCAGGTTCTCGATCCAGGCGAAGAGCTTCTGCTCGGTCTCGACATGACTATATCCGAGCCACATCACGAAGCCGAAGGTAAAAATCATAAGTAGGACAGCTAAGCCTCCAAGGGCAAGATACCAAACCATCTGTCCCGTGAAGATAAGGATGGCAAAACCGACCAACATAACGACGGCGAAGCCCCCGAAGAAGCCGATCTTCTCGAGGAAGACGACGGTGACCGACTTGCCCATGTCGAGACCCTGCTTGTGGGACCACGCGGCGATGAGCACCGAGCCGGCCGTACCGGCCGTGGGCGCGCAGTCGTTCGCGAAGGTCACGGAGAAGACGAGGGGCACGATATGCAGGTACTTCACGTCCTCGTCCACGCAGCGGAACACCGCCTTGTACGCGAAGGCATGACTGAAGTAGCGGCCGAACAGGCAGCACGCGGCGAGTGCGAAGGGGATGACGGAAACGTCCTTGATGGTCTCGACGAAGGATCCCAGGTCATCGCGCTTGATGAAGACGATGACACCCACGATGATCACCACCACGATGGGTAGGATAATATTCCATCGCTTGGCCAATTACTTCACCTGCGAATAGCCGGACTCGTCAAGGGCCGGGTCGAACTCGGCACCGTCGCCCGCGAGCGTGGCCGAGTAGCCGTTGAGCGCCTCGATGGCCGAGGCAGCGGCATCGCCGACGAGCGGCATGGGCCGGTAGTCGTTCACGCTCGACGAGCTGCTCACCCGGCAGGGCACGACGCGCGTCTGCGTGCGCATGGCCTCGCCGGGCACGAGCTGCCCGTTCTTGACGGGGAAGGTCTGCTGGTAGATCACCGTGCGGTAATCCATGGGGTTGGTGTTGCCGCCGTAACAGAAGTTGCCGAGGCTGTAGCAGATGTAGCGCTGCTTGTAGTACTCGATGCCCTGCAGTACGTGGGGATGGGAGCCCAAGACGAGGTCACAGCCCGCGTCAATGGCCTGATGGGCCAGGGACACCTGGGTCTCCGTCACCGTGTACTCGCCCTCGACGCCCCAGTGGAAGACGCCGATGATGATGGCGCACCCGTCCTTCTGCAGGCGGTCGATGTCCTGGAGCATGAGGCTCTTGGCCTTCTCGACGCCGTCGAGCTCGTTGACGCCGAAGAGGCCGATCTTGACGCCGGAGACGTCGTAGGTGGCCGTGCGGTCGTAGCCGAAGCTCGTGATGCCGGCGTCCTGCAGGGCTGCCTTCGTGTCATTGTAGCCAGAATTACCATAGTCAAAAGAGTGGTTATTGGCCAAGTTCACGGCCTCGACGCTTCCGTCGACAAAGACCTGGGCGTACTCGGCGGGACCCTTGAAGTTGAAGGCGCGCTGCTGGATATCGTCCCCACCCGTGAACGTCCCCTCGCAGTTGGCGATGGTGAGGTTGTCGGCAGAGGTGAACGGCAGCACGTCGGCGAAGAAGTAACCCGGCCCGTTGGCGTTGTAGAAGGCGTTGAAGCTCGAATCGTCCGGGAAGTCCGGGTCCTTGCCGAAGGTGCAATCCCCCACCGCCGAGATGGTGATCTGGGCATCGAGACCCGCCTGGACGCTGCCGTTGAGACCAGCGAGCCCCGCCTTCTGACGGGCGACGTCGACGTTTTGGCTCACGACGGCCAGCACGCCCGAATTGGCGGGCTTCTCCTCGGCCTTGAGGAAGGGCAGGCCGCCGCAGGCGAATTGCCAGACGCAGGCGACGAAGATGACGACGAGAGCGACGATGAGGGCGATGCGCGGCCAGCGACGCGGAGCCTTGCTGTAGATGCGCATCTGGGAACCCATGCGACGACGGCCGCTGCTTCCGAAGATGCCGCGCTTGTCGCCACCGTAGATGATACGCCCCTTATGAGGGCCACCGCCTACGTATGTCTCCCTGTGTCGTGCCACGTGATCGCTCCCGCAAACCGTAAAAGTGCCTGTATTCTACCATGCAAAAGGGGCCGTGTTACCACGACCCCTCGTTGCTTCATATGCAGCGTTTCTAATCCCTGCGGCGGGGCTTGCGGTTGTCGCGCCTGCGGTCACGGTCGCGGTCACGACGGTCGTTGCCGTGGTTGCGGTCGTTGCGCGGCTTGGAGCTGCCTTCGGGTGCATCGGGCTTGTCGAGACGATCGAGGCTGATCTTGCCGGTCTTCTCGTCCACCTCGATGATCTTGACCTTGACGACGTCGCCCTCGGAGAGCACGTCTTCCACCGCGCCGACGCGGCCGTTGGCCACGCGGCTGATGTGGAGCAGGCCGTCCTTGTTGGGCGTGAGCTTGACGAAGGCGCCGAAGGACTGGATGTTGACGACCTCGCCCTCGTACTCCTCGCCCACCTCGGGCACCTTGACGATGTCTTCCACCATCTTGCGGGCGGCCTCGCCGCCGGTGTCGACCGAGGCGATGAAGACGTTGCCATCCTCGTGAACCTCGATGGAGGCACCGGTCTCTTCCTGGATGCCGCGGATGACCTTGCCACCGGTGCCGATGACGTCGCGGATCTTGTCGACCGGAATCTTGATGGTGATGATGCGCGGCGCGTACTCGGAAAGCTCCTCGCGCGGGGCGGGAATGGTCTCGAGCATGGCGTCGAGGATGAAGGCGCGGCCGCGCTTGGCCTGGCCGAGCGCCTCGGCGAGGATTTCGGTGGACAGGCCCTTGGCCTTGTTGTCCATCTGTAGGGCCGTGATGCCCTCGGTGGTGCCGCACACCTTGAAGTCCATGTCACCAAGGAAGTCCTCGAGGCCCTGGATGTCGGTGAGGATGACGTGCTGGTCGCCTTCCTTGATGAGGCCCATGGCCACAC
This sequence comes from uncultured Coriobacteriia bacterium, assembly GCA_948466335.1. Classification (GTDB taxonomy): domain Bacteria; phylum Actinomycetota; class Coriobacteriia; order Coriobacteriales; family QAMH01; genus QAMH01. The sequence continues at coordinate 16,562 of CAOKAE010000012.1, forward strand.
CGGAGACCGGGCGCTTGATGGGCACGCCGGCGTCCATGAGGGCCAGGGTGGAACCGCAGGTCGACGCCATGGACGACGAGCCGTTGGACTCGAGCACCTCGGAGACGACGCGGATCGTGTACGGGAACTCCTCCTCGTTGGGGATCATGGGCTCGAGCGCGCGCGACGCCAGGGCGCCGTGGCCGAGCTCGCGGCGCTTGGGGGCTCCCATGCGGCCGACCTCGCCCGTGCAATACGGCGGGAAGTTGTACTGGTGGATGTAGCGCTTGCCCTCGGCCGGGTCGATGGTGTCGAGGCGCTGCCACTCGTTGAGCATGCCGAGCGTGACGACGGAGAGTACCTGCGTCTGGCCACGCTGGAACAGGCCGGAGCCGTGGGCGCGCGGCAGGTAATGCGGCACGATGTGCAGCGGGCGCACCTCGTCGTTGGCACGGCCGTCGACGCGCTCGCCGGTCTCGATAATCATCGTGCGCATGGCGCGCTTCTCGAGGGCCTTGCAGGCCGCCGCGATCTCGCGACCCCACATGGCGCGCTCCTCGTCGGTGAAGGAGGCCTTGATCTCGTCCTTGAGCTCCTCGACCTTGGCGATGCGGGACTGCTTGTCGGCGTCCTTGAGGGCGGCCTCCATGGCCGCGTAGAAGCCGTCGACCTTGTCGATGACCTCGGGGATGGGCTGGTCGAACTCGTAGGTCTTGGGCTCGATGGTGCACTTGTCGAGGAACTTCTGCTGCTCTTCGCAGAAGGCCGCGATGGCCTCCTGGGCAAACTCGAGCGCGCCCACCATGTCTTCCTCGGTGACCTCGTCGGCGCCGCACTCGACCATGGAGATGTACTCCTTGGTGCCGGCGACGGTGAGGTTGAGGTCGGAGGCCTCGGACTCCTCGAAGGTCGGGTTGACAATGTAGTCGACCAGGCCGTCCTCGGCGATGGTGCGCGCGATGCGCACGCCAGCGACCGGACCCTCGATGGGCACGCCGCCCACCATGAGAGCCGCCGAGGCACCCATGATGGAGATGACGTCGGGCTGGTTCACCTGGTCCACGGACAGCGTGGTGATGACGATGTGCACGTCATTGCGCATACCGTCGGGGAAGCTCGGGCGGATGGGACGGTCGACGAGACGGGCCGTGAGGGTGCCCTTGTCGCTGGGGCGTGCCTCGCGCTTGAGGTAGCCACCGGGAATGCGGCCGACGGCGTACATCTTCTCGATGAAGTCCACCGTGAGGGGGAAGAAGTCGAGATCGCGGCGTTCCTTGGACACTACAGCCGTAGTGAGCAAGATAGTATCGCCCTGGCTCACGACGACGGCACCCGTGGCCTGCTTGGCCAGCTCGCCGGTCTCAAGCCTGTAGCTCTTCCCGTACAGTTCGAATTCGTGCGTAATCTTGGTCATATGTCTTACTTTCCTCTACTTCAGCCCCTCGCCCCGTGCGAGAAGGCGCCTTCACCGCCCCGTTTGGGCGGACGTTACCGTGGGGTGCGCAGGAACAAGAAGGGCCGCTGCATGCGGCCCCTCCCCTGCGCTTGCGACTAGATGTTGTCGCGGATACCGAGCTTTGCGATGAGTTCGCGGTAGTTGTTGATGTCGCGCTCCTTAATGTAGGAGAGGAGGCGACGACGCTTACCGACGAGCATGAGCAGGCCACGACGCGTGTGGTGGTCCTTCTTGTGGACCTTGACGTGCTCGGTGAGCTCGCGAATGCGCTCGGTCAGGATCGCGACCTGGACCTCGGCGGAGCCGGAGTCGTTCGCGTCCTTGCCAAACTCCTTGATGAGCTCGGCCTTGCGTTCCTTGGAGACTGCCATGGGACTAGCCACCCTTTCGTTCCTGGGCACCGCGTGTGACCGGCGCCGTTTCATTACTCCCGAAGCTGAGCCGACATCCAGGGTGCCGGGTGCACAGCCAAGCTGCGGGTACACACGAGCGCATATCATACTCTTTGTTACGCGCGCGTACAAGCTTATACATGGCGTTTGCATGGGACGGTTCCGGCGACGAAACCGCTCACGGGCCGGCTCTCGCACCCGATTCGGCTCGCGCCCAACGCCGCGAAAGAACTCGCGCGCACAACCCGCGCGCTCAGACACCTTTCGCTAAACCCGCGTTGGTCGAAGCCCGAATCTGCTCAAGATGGCCCGTGAGCGGCCCCGTTGTCGGAATTACAAAGTCAGCATAATGAAAGCAACGCTGCACGCTCTCCCTTACTACACCGCAGCTTGGCTGTGCACGTAAAGGGAAAGGAGGGTGGGCAAATGGTGGCCTATCGAGGCCAAGATATCTCGTATCATAGACAGTCGAGAGCAAGATACTAGGAAGCGCGTTGCATGAAATATGCTCTGACCGGGAAGTATATGGCTCTGAACAGGGTGTTTTAAGGCGTTTTTCATAGGCAATAGGGTACCTGAATCCTCCTCTCCTAGACAGTTGCTGGGCAGGATGCATGACTCCCCCTCCCCATAGTGGCCAAATGGGGAGAATAGACGCATTTTCGACCTCGTTTTGGACAGATCGAGGACAGGATAGACCAAGAAGAAGCAGGATTCTGGACACGATATAGGTGATTTGGCTAGGCATTTTGTCTAGTTCATGAATGAGTTCTTGGACACTCCCCTGCCGATCCCGAGCGTCCGACGCGGGAAACGCCATGAGTTGCCTATGGTTTGCACGCAGGACGGAAGGGTAATCGGACACTTGCTAGCACCTAGACAGGCAACTAGTAGCTATACAGCTTATGCGGGGATGATATACACGACCGCAAGGCAGCGGCAAGGGGACTTTTCGCCCCCTGAGCCGTGTCTGTTGGCGCCTTGGCGTAGGCCAGGAACCCTCGATCCTGCATGATGGCAACTTTGCACGCGACTGCGTTGAGGCTTCGTTGAGTTGTGCAGAGAACCCGGTAAATCCTCGTCACAACCTGCGTGAAAATCGCCATCATGCAGAGTGCATTAAAATGTCTGTATTAGACACTTCTCTTGCATCTGGGTAGGATAATACACCTTTTTGAGGCAAAATCAAGTGGAATTTGTATGGTATTCAAGTCATTCATACATTTTGTGGGTAAGAGCGTTGGAGGGGTCCCCTATCCCCGCCAAGGTCATGGCATACGACCTAGAACCAGGTCATTGGCAGCATCCAAAACCCGACAACGCCACCAATAATGGCGATGAGCGCGCCCGCGATGACGTCCCGGGGATAATGCACTCCCCCGACCACACGTATGGCTGCCATGACCAATCCGCAGGCCAGCAGGGCGATTCCGACGGGGGTGCTATACACCAGCCAGCACATCGCGATCATGAACACCGAGAAGATGTGACGGCTCGGAAAGGACTTGCCTCGCGTGCTCTTGCGTATCAGCGGATCGATGTCGAGGGCCTCGTAGGGACGCGGCGCGTCATAGAGGCGGCGAAACGCGCTCAGGGCAATGAAGAGCACGGCCGGGACAAGGAGCTCCTTGAGCAGCAGAGAGGGTTCGTGCAGGGCCACGAGCACGAGAAGCACCGGATACAGCACGTAACAGAGGTACTTGAGGCCGTCATTGACGATCACGAGCGCCTGACGGGCGCGTGGATGGGTGCGAAACGGCCGTGACCACGTCGCGTACTGCTTGGCGTCCATGATGCGAGGCTCCCCTACTCCGCGGCCGCGAGCATGGACGTGAGCGCGTCTGCCGAAGCCGCCACCTTGAGGTATGCCCGCATGTCAGGCGTCATGAAGCCATGGGCGAGCATCCGCTCGAAGCTCGTGATGAGCTCGTCGTAGAAACCGTTGATGTTGAGGAGGTATAGAAAACCAGGCGGTGTGCCTAGTTTTACGAGCGACATGATCTCGGATAGCTCCTCGAGCGTGCCCGGACCACCCGGTAAGGCGACGAAGACCTCGCCGAGCTCGATCATCTTCGCCTTACGCTGTGCCATGGTCTCGACGCGATGGAGCTTGGTGAGCCGCCCGGACGGTGGTTCGCGATCGGCGAGGATGTCAGGGAGGACGCCGATTACGCTGCCGCCCTCGTCAAGGACGGTGTCGGCGACGAGTCCCATGAGACCGACGTTCGTGCCCCCATATATTAGTGTGTGGCGATGAGCGCCAATCCAGGAGCCAAGCGCGCGAGCCTCCTGGGCGAAGGCGGGATCATGGCCCAGCGACGAGGCGCAGTAGACCGTGATGTTCACGCCCTACTCCTGCTTCGTGCAGGTCATGGTCTGGCCACCCTCCTCGAAGGTGAGCGTGCCCTCCGAAAGCGTGGCGGGAATCTCCTCGTAGCCCTCGAAGTCGATGGCGCAACTGTCCTCCCCCGTCGGCTTCCAGGTGCCTGACAGCGTCGTCTGGCCGGCCAGGTCGAAGGTGGCCTGGTCCTCCTCGTCGGCGAGCGTGAGCGTCAGGTACTTGTCGGCCGAGGCAAGCTGCTCGATTGTCGAGGTGAGCTCGGCTCCCGAACTGTCCGTCATGGCCGTGACGCGCCAGGTGCCCACGAAGTTGGGCTTGTAGTCGGGACCGCATGCCGCGAGCGTGAGGCAGAGCATGGACAGGCACAACGCACTCATAAGACAGATGATTGCTTTTTTCATCTCATTCACATCCCCCGAAGACAGGTGGATCACATGTATCGAACCGTTTCCATGATACCCGAACGCGCGGAGAAGGCGACGGTGCCCACAGGAGCAACAGAGTCGAAGGGCAAATGATGCCTCCATGCAGCGGCGACGCCACAAGGTCTTGCGTTCTTGCAAGGTGATATCCCATATCTTGGGATTTATGTAGGACGAGAAAATAGTTGTGGGTAAGATGTGAAAATGCTGTGAATGAGGAAGATTTTTAGGGGATTTGAATCAGAGAAGCTCATCTTTGTAAGCTTCTGACCTGCATGTTTATGAGCCTTCCTCTAGTGTCTTGGTCTTATGACATTCATTTGGGTAACATTTTAAAAGCCTTGCGTTTCCTGGTTATATGCGTATAATTCGTCCGTAATACGTCATGGAACTGGTTAAACATAGTAATGGGCAACCAAAACATCGGCACACAACCAGTTCCTTTGACAGTGTTTTGACTTCACCATCAAGGCACCGGACGTATGAAAACGTAGTAAGAAATGCACCAAAAGCGAGAAACGAAGCACGAACGAACGATTCAAAACCGAAGAGCTATCCAGCAGGGACTCAGGTGTAGCGGGTTTGCTATACGTTGGCTACCTATGCTATCCCCATGCTATACAAGGTCAGAAGCTACTCAAAGCATCCTGACCGGAGCTTTGATAGAGATCAGATAGTCCAAGGGCTCCCCTGCTTGCAGATTCTAGCGCAGCGCTTTATCGCGATGCTATCAGGCTTTGTCTGTATAGCTCCGACGCTGCCATTTCTGCTATCTTTGCTATCATTGACCATGTTACCCACAGTAAATATTTGACTAAGATTTAAGGTGTTTTTCGTCGTTTATGCGCAGTATAGGCCATAAGGCGTTTTTCTTAGCCAATGCGCCGGTTTTATGACGAGGATTAAACGCCCCTCTTTCCTCTACCTGGACATCAGATTTGAATTGGGTATAATGACTAAATAGGAATTTAGCCCTCTTTTGCCATGCCTGGAGTACGTTTTGCCGCTTTGGACATCAGGTTCCTGCCATACCAACGACTGGTTCCTGCACAAGAGGCTCCTACGACACCTTGAATCGGCTCTTTTGGGATCAAAAATGGTGATATACCCCTAGAACGCAATATTTTGGCGTCTAAGGCCCGAAAGGACTTTTTGCATATCTAAGTACCTCTTTTATGCCCAGAATCGCTTCAAGGGGCAAAAGAATGCGTCGTTTCTGACCTGCAATAGCATCGAAAACGTCCTGCTTGAGCAATGGATTGCAGAAAATTACCGAAATTATGCTATACGTCCAGTTTTGATCTTTGATTTTTATCACGAACTGAGAACAATCGGGCTATCGACAAAACTTGTCCCTGTCAGAAGAGCGTATATCTCGAAAACAGGTTCCTCCAGAAAACCTGGTCAATTTCTTTATAATCGGGAACTTCGTAACGGAGCCCATAAATATGTTCCGTACATGAACGATCCCCACCCCTGCCAAAAGGCATTTTCAGAGGGGACCTATTGCGTGCGGAAGCTTGTCAGCCGTATCGTAACGGGTACCGGTCTATTCTCTTCCCACGTCTGTTGGGATAGAGGGCCGATTATCATGCTGGTACCGGCATATAATGCACTGGAGTAGCCATGCGACCATGCCCGAGCGGGAAATCTCGCAAAGTTTCTGCAGGTATGCGCTTTATTGTTGCTGGTGAACCCGACCTGCCGAGGAACGCGCGCACTGCTTAGCTTGAGAAGCGGAATTTTTAGAATGGTCCCCGTTAATGTTTTGTGCAGTTTCTGAGACACCATGGGTCTTGATGCCGCATATTACTGACTGGCACCAATTGATAAATGGCTATGGTCTGATGATTTCTGATTCGTAAGAGCGAGGAAGAACGGGCATCCTGCACAAAACAAAATTGGTACCGGCTAATAACATGCTCTCATGGGCGTTTTTTGGTGCGAGACGAGCGGTACCCTCATTACAGGCGACAGGATTCCCGAGATTCCGTCACCTGCAACACACTATATATACAGGTTCCGTCTTATTCGTGATCGCATCTCTCGCCTCACGGCATCTAATTTGGCTGGTACCACATTAAATCATGAGATAGACAATTACATGATGCTGTCTACTGGGAAAACAGACATTATATGCAATATATTGCGTTATAAATTATCGTATGTGCAACATATTGCTTTCTAATCCCTCTTCAATTTTCGGTACACACGATGCGGACGGGAGGCAACTTCGCCCAGACGCTCGACGCGATTCTTCTGGTACGAGTCAAAGTTGCCCTCGAACCAGTACCAGGCACCCGGATTCTCGTCGGTGCCCTCCCAGGCGAGTATGTGCGTCGCGATCCTATCGAGGAACCAGCGGTCGTGACTCGTGATGACCGCGCAGCCCGAGAACGCGAGCAGCGCCTCCTCGAGACTTGCGAGCGTCTCGGTATCCAGGTCGTTCGTGGGCTCGTCGAGGAGCAGCAGATTGCCGCCCTGCTTGAGCGTGAGGGCGAGGTTGAGACGGTTGCGCTCGCCACCCGAGAGCACCCCGGCGGGTTTGCTCTGGTCCTGGCCCTTGAAGCCGAACCCCGCCACGTAGGCACGGCTCGGCACCTCGGTCTCGCCCACCTGGATGATGTCCAGGCCGTCGGAGACGACCTCCCAGAGCGACTTGTCGGGGTCTATGCCGGCACGGTTCTGGTCCACGTAGGCGATCTTGACGGTCTCGCCGATGTCGAGGGTGCCTTCGCTCGGCTCCTCCAGGCCGACGATGCACTTGAAGAGCGTCGTCTTGCCCACGCCGTTGGGACCGATGATGCCGACGATGCCGTTGCGCGGCAGCTCGAAGGACAGGTCGTCGATGAGCACGCGATCGCCAAAGGACTTGCTCAGGTGGTCGGCAACAAGCACCTTGTTGCCCAATCGCGGACCAGGGGAAATGTGGATGTCGGTGAAGTCGACCTTCTTCATGGAACGCGCCTCGGCGTCCATCTGCTCGTAGCGCTCGAGACGCGCCTTGCTCTTGGCTTGGCGTGCCTTGGGGCTCGAACGCACCCATTCGAGCTCGCGCTCGAGCTTCTTGGCGAGCTTGGCCTCCTGCTGTCCCTGCGCCTCGAGGCGCGCAGCCTTGGTTTCGAGGTAGGTGGAATAGTTGCCCTTGTAGGGATAGAGATGCCCGCGATCGACCTCGCAGATCCACTCCGCGACGTTGTCGAGGAAGTAGCGGTCGTGAGTCACGGCGAGCACGGCGCCTTCGTAGCGCTTCAGGAACTGCTCGAGCCAGAGCACGGACTCGGCGTCGAGATGGTTGGTCGGCTCGTCGAGGAGCAAAAGATCCGGAGCCTCTAACAGGAGCCTGCAAAGTGCGACGCGCCTGCGCTCGCCTCCGGAAAGGACTTTGACAGGTGCCTCTGGATCTGGCAGCTGCAGGGCGTCCATGGCTTGGGTGAGTTGGCTGTCGAGATCCCATCCGTCGCCCGCGTCGATCTCGTCCTGAAGCTTGCCCATCTCCTCCATGAGGGCATCGAAATCGGCATCAGGGTCGGCCATCTCGGCGGAAACCTGGTTGAAGCGCTCGATCTTCGCGAGCATGTCGCCAAAGGCGAGGCGCACGTTCTCGATGACGGTCTTGTCATCGTCGAGTTCCGGTTCCTGCTGGAGGATGCCGACGGTATAGCCGGGCGTGAGTTTGGCGTCGCCATTGCTCACGTCCTCGAGGCCCGCCATGATTTTGAGAAGGGTCGACTTGCCCATTCCGTTGGGTCCCACGACGCCAATCTTGGCCCCCGGATAGAAACTCAACGTCACTTCGTCCAAAATGACCTTGTTTCCATGAGCCTTGCGTGCGTCGTGCATTTGGTAGATGAACTCGGGCATGGACGTCCCTTCCCCTCGCTGCCAGCAGCTTCAATCGTTATCTCCCCCATTCTCTCATAACACGCCCCTTTCTTACCCGACAGCGCGATATTGGCAAGTCCTGTCCTCGATTGGCCGAGGGTCTGTCCCCCGGCTGTCACAGACCCGCTAATCGAGACGTTGCGAACGCGTCACGGATACGCCATACGCGTCTTCTATAATGGCACGATGCATATACGGCTTTGCGTTCGAGGGAGCGCCGTGGCACGTCGAAAAGCGCATATCACGAGGCTGATCGGGACATGCTTTGCCATGCTCGCGCTCCTCGCGCTCTTCGTGCTCGCCGCCTGCGGCTGCAGCATTCCGGACGAGAGCGACACCCCCGCCTCGTCGAAGTCCGCAAATGCCTCGAGCGTCCTCGACTCCGCCGAGAACGCGAACGACGAGGCCCAGGCATCGGCCGCCCAGCAACAGGCGGCACAAGCCGGACAGCAGGCACAGGCGACCGCCGCATCCGGCTCCGAGACCATCTCCGGCGCCGCCTTCAACCCCCCGTCCTCGGTACGTGGCGTGTCCTTCGACGCGGGCGCCGCGGTGCAGGGCCCGGACTGCGCCATCGACCTGTCCCATGTGGCGCAGGGCTACGCGGCCGCCACGGGCACGAGCGCCGCGCGGCTCAAGCTCCAGGTCAAATGCGGCGACGGCAGCTACAACTACGACATGCCCACCGACGGGTCGCCCATCTTCGTTCCCATGAACATGGGCAACGGCACCTACACTCTGCGCGTCATGCAGAACACGAGCGGCTCGAACTACGTCGAGCTCCTGTCCGCCAGCGCCAACGTGGGCCTGGACTCCCCCTTCGAGCCCTACCTGCGCCCCAACGTCTACTGCAGCTTCGGCGACGGCAGCGCCGCGGTGCGCAAGGCCCGCGAGCTCACGGCTGGTTGCGCCACGCAGGCAGAGGCCCTGCGCGCGATCTGCCTCTACATCGTGGACAACGTCTCCTACGACAACGCCAAGGCCGAACGCCTGTCCTCGGCCTCCGGCTACGTTCCCAACCCGGACGCCACGCTGTCGTCGATGAGCGGCATCTGCTTCGACTACGCCGCGCTCGGCGCCGCCATGCTGCGCAGCGTCGGCATCCCGACGCGCATCGTCACCGGCTACGTCTCGCCCAACGGCTTCTACCACGCGTGGATCATGGTCCACATCGACGGCACCTGGCACACGGTCCAGTTCTCGGTCAATCCCGGCGAATGGTCGCGCGTCGACCTCACCTTCGCCTCGACGGGCGGGGGCGCCTTCGTCGGCGACGGCGTGGGATACCAGGACCGCTACGTGTATTAACCGGCACTGTGATAGACACGGGGATGTACTAGAATGAACGTCACGCTAGACGAGGGATGCGAGGAGAACAATGGCAGCTAAACTGCTCGAGAGCGGCGCGCTTTCCGCCTTCTGCGGAAGCGTCGCGACCATGCTCAGCGCGGGCATGCAGGTCGACGAGGCCGTGCACCTGCTCGCGGAGAACCGACAGGGCTCGCGCTTCAGGCAGGTCTGCGACCAGATCTACCGCGGCCTCATCGCCGGCGAATCCCTCTCGGCCTCCATGAACGCCACCGGCGCCTTCCCACGGCACACCATCGACATGGTCGCGACGGGCGAGCAATCGGGTCGCCTCGAGCCGGTGCTGCGCACGCTGGACGTCTACTACAGCGAGGAGGACCGCACCTTCCAGAAGATCCGCAGCTCGGTGGGCTACCCGGCCGCCCTGCTGTGCATCATGGCCGTCATCCTGGCCGTGACCGTCGTCGTCATCCTCCCCGTGTTCACGAACGTCTACGAGTCCATGGCCGGCTCGCTCACCGCGGGATTCTCGGGCATGGGCTTCGTCTCCATCGTCATCGGCTGGGTCGCCTTCGGCATCACGGTCGTCTGCGCGCTCTTCGCCATCTACCTCGCCATCTCGAGCCGCACGCAAAACGGGCGCGAACGCGTCCTGGCGCTGTTCGGCCACATCGGCTCCACCAAGCTGGCCATGTACCAGCTCGCGCTCTCGCGCTTCACCTCGGCTCTGGCCACCTACATCGCCGCCGGCATCACAACCGAGACGGCCATGGAGCAGGCCATGCAGACGGTGCACCACAAGAAGCTGAGGCGTCGCCTGGAGCGCACGCTTTCGGCCATGGAGAACCTCGAGAACCCGCGCAGCCTCCCGCAGGCCATCGCCGAAAACGAGGTCCTCGACCCGCTCTACGCGCACATGCTCACCGTGGGCGCCCATGCCGGCAGCATCGACGACGTGCTCATGAGCATGTCCGACATGCTCTTCGACGACGCCACGCTGCAGCTCGACCGTGCGCTGGACCGCATCGAGCCGATGCTTGCCGCGCTGCTCACCATCGCGGTGGGCGCGACGCTCGTCTCGGTCATGCTCCCGCTCATCGGCATCATGGGATCGATCGGCTAGGACGAGGACAGGCATGTATCACGAGCGCACACAATCAGAGGTCAGGGCACGCCGCCTACGCGGTGTCGTCGTGACGCTCGTGGTGCTCGTCATCATGGCCGCCATCGTGGTGGGCGTGCTCGCCTTCCAGAAGACGGCCCGCGAGCAGGGCGCGACGTCCATTCGCGAGTCGATCCTGGCGACGGCCATGCAGTGCTACGCGATCGAGGGGTCCTATCCCGCGTCGCTGGCCCATCTCGAGGACGTCTACGGCCTCACGGTCAACCATCACGACTACGTCATCAACTACGAGTGGTTCGCTGACAACGTGCCCCCGAGCGTGGCGGTGAGTGTCCGATGAACCAGCGTAACACCGACATTCTCAACGCATTGACTACGATACGGTCTGAAAAGCCCGAAAAACGGCGCCGAAATTATTTCGCCCCATTGCTTATGTTGGTCTTCCTGGCCATATTGCTCATGGCCCTCGTCACGGGTGTCACGATCTACAAGGAGGTCGCCGACATCCAGCTCTCGACCAACGAGGGGCGTCTGGGTAAGCAGCTCATCGGCAACACCATCCGCGCGCGCGACGGCGCCGACGCCGTGCGCATCGGCGTTGGTCCCGAGGGCCCCTCGCTCGTGCTCGTCGAGTACCTCGACACGGGTACCTACGAGACGCGTATCTACCTCATAAACGATGCGATTGTCGAGGAATACGCCGTTTCGGGTACCCCCTATGACGCTAGTAGAGCCGTCAAATTGGCGGATTCGTCCAAGTTAGTCTTCTCGTACCAAGACGGTTTGCTCACGGTCGAGACCGATCAAGGCACCACGGAAGTGGCGCTGCGCTCGATGCAGGGAGACGGCTGATGGGCATGCACTCGACATCCATGGGGCAACGTCACGGACTGCGCCGCACGCGCAAGGGCAGCCGCGCCTTCATCGTCGAGGCGCTCATCCTCTTCGTCTTCCTCGTCGCCACCCTCGCCATCGTCTCGCAGCTCTTCTTCGCCTCGGCAAGCCAGGTCCAAAAGAGCCTCGAGCTCGAGCGCGCGGTGACCGTCGCCGCCAACACCGCCGAGCGCTTCTCGGCCAACCCCGCGAGCACCGAGCTCGACGGCACGGCCGACGGCCTGTCGGTGCGTTGCGCGATCACGCCGCAGTTCACGTCAACCGGCACCCTCTACAAGGCCACGATCATCGTCTCCAACGAGGTCGAGGACATCTACACGCTGACCACGGCGCGCTACGTGAGCGAGGTGAGCTGATGAACGAGTCGCAGTCGTCCGTGCGCATCGGTCCCATCTCGCTGTTCGCCCTCATCGCGGTGATCTGCCTCGCCACGCTGGCCGTGCTCTCCATCACCACGGCAAACGCCAGCTATCGCCTCACGACGCTGCAGGCCGACTCCATGGCGCAGCAGTACCAGGCCGAAATCGCCGCCCAGAACTTCCTGGCCCGCATCGACGCCCGCTACGCCGACGCCACGAGCGCCGCGACGCGCGCGGCCCAGAGGGCGGCGGCCGAGAAGGAGGCGGCCGAGATCGCGGCCCGCGTGAACCCGGACGCCGCGACCGGCACCGCAACGACGGGGACGGCCACGGGCGATACGACGACGAGCGACCCCGCCACGACCCCGGCCGACGCCGCGACCGAGAACGCCGCCGTCGCCGCCGGCTCGCTCGCCGAGGCGCTGCCCGCAATCTGCGCCGAGGCAGCGGCGGCCACCGGTGACGTCATCGACGTTGCCGCGCAGCTCGACGGCTCGACCGTCACCGCACAGTTCACCTGCCCCAGCGGGCGCGTCCTCGACATCGAGGTCGAGCTCGGGCCGGGCGGGACCTATCGCATCACCAAGTGGAACATGACCGCCAAGGTCAACACTGCCGAGACCGATACCCTTTGGTCGGGCATGTAAGGAAGAGGACGATAGACAAGGCGGATGCACAGGGCGTTTGCCTTGCCCAAGGAAGGGAAAGGGCCATGTTACTTTCGGAGCTCCTGAAGCAGATGATCGACCTGAAGGCGTCGGACATCTTCGTGGTGGCCGGGCTGCCGCTCACCTACAAGGTCAACGGACGGCAGGTGCGCATGGAGGGCGAGCCGCTCAAGCCCGAGAGCACGCGCACGGTCGTCGAGGCCATCTACGAGATCGCCGGGCGCGACTTCAACGGGTTTCTCGCCAAGGACAACCTCGACGAGGACTTCTCGTTCGCGCTTCCCGGCATCGGCCGCTTCCGCGCCAACGTGTTTCGCCAGCGCGGTTCGCTGTCCGCGGTCATCCGCGTCATCCCCTTCGGTCTGCCTGATCCCGAGGAGCTGCACATCCCCGACAGCGTGCTCAAGCTCGCCGACCTCACCAAGGGCCTCGTGCTCGTCACCGGACCGGCCGGTTCCGGCAAGTCGACGACCCTGGCCTGCATCATCGACCGCATCAACCGCGAGCGCAACCGCCACATCATCACGCTCGAGGACCCCATCGAGTACGTGCATCGCCACGAGAACTGCATCGTGACCCAGCGCGAGGTCCCCACCGACATCGCCACCTACGCCGAAGGCCTGCGCAGCGCCATGCGCGAGTCCCCGGACATCATCCTGCTGGGCGAGATGCGCGACGCCGAGACCATCGGCATCGCGATCACGGCGGCCGAGATGGCGCAGCTCATCTTCTCGACGCTGCACACCAACAGCGCGGCCGGCACCATCGACCGCATCATCGACGCCTTCCCCGCCGAGCAGCGCCACATGATCCGCATGCAGCTGTCCCTCGTGCTCCAGGCGGTGGTGAGCCAGCAGCTCGTCCCGGCCGTCGACGGCACGACGCTGCCGGTCTTCGAGATCATGGTGGCCAACGCGGCCATCCGCAACCTCATCCGCGAGGAGAAGACCTACCAGATCGACTCGATCATCGCCGCCGGCGGACGCGAGGGCATGCGCACCATGGACCAGAGCCTGTTCGAGCTCGTCAAGGAGGGCAAGATCACGGCCGAGACGGCGTTGCGCCACAGCATCCACCCGTCGTCGCTGGAGCGTCGCATGGAGACCGAGGGCGTCAAGTAGGACGCCGAAAGCGGCATTGGAAGGACCGCGCGCCCGCGACGCGATATTTCGCCGTATAAGGCGTTTTAGGTTTAAAAACGAAGGGAGACCCGCATGGGGTCTCCCTTTTGCGTTACAGGGCAAAATAACGCGCCGAAATGCCGCGGGTGCGAACGAGGGGACAGACCCTTGGGTGGCAGGAAGGCGATCGGGGGACAGACCCTTGGGTGGCAGGGCGGTGATTCGGCAGGCGACGGACGCGCCAGGCGAAGCCCGATTGCAGAAGCGAGGAAAACGCGAGGCGGTCTTGCGAGGACTATCTGAGCGCGCCGGTCTTGCGCGCGAGTTCCGCAGCAGTCGAGTGTTTTCGAGCTTCGGTTGCAATCGACTGGCGAGCCCGACGCGTCCGTCGCCTGCCGGGAAACCAGGGATTGGAACCAGGGGTCTGTCCCCCGATTGTCAGAGGGGACACGGCGAAGGGGACAAAGGAACGAGGGTCTGTCCCCCGGGTGTCAACGAGGGGTCGAAAATGGCATCGAGGCGCCAGAAAATCGCGAAAGAGAACGTTTGATTGGGTTTTACGGGCAGGATTACCGATATGCAGAATCTGTCTAGGATACGGCCAAAACAAGAGCTTTTGGAAGTTCGATTAGACGGCACCTGTTCAATGCATTTTAAGCACGCAAACAGCAAGCAAAATATAAATGCAGCTTATTGCATACACGAATTGCTTCATTTCGATAGGCACTTTACCTGCGGAAATAAAGAAGTTGCATGAAAGGTGACTTGACCACGACAGAGTAAGTACCTCAATTAATTAAGAAATGAATAAGATACAAATTTTGACGAGCTTATTTTTGTTTCTTTTTCTATGCTTTATGTCGAATATTTCCAAATTGCAACTATGCATTTCATAGAGCTATATGGTCATTTGAACCGTCGTTTACTAGGACAATATCATTGTCATTGCGCCTATCTTCTTCATGGTCGCAGGATATAGCTCAAGGCAGCTTGATACACGATGATTTTTGATTTGTTTTCATGAGTCTGAGACACGCCGGGATGTTCTATGCGGAAGGCTTCTCTCATGAAGCCTCACGTCTCAAAATTGCATCTTGTGATGCACTTATATAGACAGGCCTACTAAATGATTTGACTGAGTCCTCGTTTTCTGCCGTATGCTTCTAGAAAATGATCAATCAGACAAATTGTCTGCATGGTAATTATTATGTGTACCTGTTTAATATGTGGCATGGAATGATTTCTAGGTCTAGCAAAAGTTAGGTTAATTTATCCTATCGTTTATTAAATCAGTAGGTACCGATGAAATCTCTGAAGAGAGATCATTCTTTTCTTTGTGCATCAGTGTTTACATCCACAATTACTACTGGTTCCTCATGAATATTCTAATTCAGCAATGTGTTGCATTATAAGAATACAGCTCATTTATTCATTCGAACAAGAAGTTATATACAGTTACCAGATGAAATAAGAGTCATATGTCTGTCTTATTTTCCTCATGAGAAGAGCTTTAGATACATATGGTACCTATAAAAGATGTGAGTTTATCTAAAGAGTAGACAGAGGTCATAAATTTTATTACAGGATACCTGTATTTAATTCGAAGTATGATAGCTTCATCAAACGGTCCCCTACAAAGATTGTAAACGTCTTTCATTTCTTTAATGGGTCCTTATGATCTCATTTATTCAGCAATGTGCTGCATTATGTGAAATCTAACTGGTGTCAGCACGAAATGACAGGACATGCGGTATCCGCTCTTGCTGTTCCACACGTTATTCGCTGATGCACATCTAACATATACCGGTACCATACGAAAACCGAACACCATAGCTTTCGACACAAAGTCACTGCCTCTCCCCTACTTTGCGGGTACCGTCCCTCGACGGGTCTCTCCTCTCGCAAGGCGCCCACTGACATAGTCGCGATCCGCAGGCCCAAGGGCATAAGGATGTGTAGGCTCTCTGAGCGCATAAATCGCCCTCTCAGGGGCGTTTGCGTTTTGGAGTAGTACGGACTCGATGGCAGGATACAGAACGGCTTACAGGGGCTCTGAGCACGTCGCGGTATTGGGACGTTGCGCTGCTTGAGACGGAGGAGATTTCTCGACTCCGCAGCCTTCGGCTGCTCCGCTCGAAATGACAAGGGAGGGGCAATCGGCTGCTCCGCTCGAAATGACATTGGGGCCACAGCGCCTACGGGCGCGGGCGGTCATCTTTTTTCTGAGCGTCGCTCGGAGTCATGGGGGGCGAATTACGCGCTGGTACTGGGGCGGTACTGGACGGCGTTCTCGGGCGAGAGCGGCTTGGAGAAGTAGTAGCCCTGGACGATGTCGCAGTCGAGCTCGTGGCAGATCTCGATCTGCCACTTCTTCTCGATGCCCACGACGACGACCTTCTTGCCCAGACCTTGGGCGAGGCGCACGAGGTTCTCGAAGTTGTCATCGTTGCCGTCGACGAGGAAGGTGTCGACGAAGGCCTTGTCGATCTTCACGAGCGCCGCCGGAACCGACATGACGTCGGAGAAGGAGGTGTAGCCGGCGCCGAACTTGTCCAGCGCGATGGTGACGCCGCCGTCAATGAGGCGCCTGAGCACGGTCTCCACCTTCTCGCTGTTGGCGCTGAAGAAGCCCTCGGTGATCTCGAGCTTGACGTAATCGGCCGGGATGTCGTTGGCGGCAAGTTCCTCGAGCAAGAACGCCACGAAGTCGTCATCGCGCATGAGGTGCGCCGTCGAGAAGTTAATCGAGATGGGGCGCAGGCGCTTGTTGCGCTTCTTCCACTTGGCGAGCTGCTCGATGGAGCGCTTCGCGACGATGCGGTCGATATCGACGATGAGGCCGTTCATCTCGGCCACCGGGATGAACTGCGAAGGCGGATACTCGTCGTTCTTGAGGCGCACAAGGGCCTCGTAGCCGGCCACGTCGTTGACCCTGAGGTCGATCTGGGGCTGGTAGTAGATGACGAAGTCCTCGTTATCCACGGCCCGGCGCAGTAGCGCCGTGATCTCGCGCGTGTCCTCCATCGCGTGGCGCATGTTGCTGTCGTAGAAGACGACGCTGTGGCCACCGCCAAACTCCCTGGCCTGGCGTATGGCGTAGTCGGCACCGGCAATCATGTCATCGATGCTCATGCCCTGCTGACGGTTGGTCACGGCCATGCGCGTGTCGATCTCGACCGTCTCGTCCCCGAGGATGACCGGCTGGCGCAGCAGGTACTCGAGGAAGTCGATTTGCTGGCACCCGTGGGAAATCTCGGTCTCGAAGCCGAGGAAGAACTGCGCGTCGGCGGAGCGTACGAGAAACGCCTTCTCGAGCCCCTCCATGCGCTCGGTGACGGTACGTAGCACGCCCTCCCCCACCTCGCAACCGAAGGCGGCGACGATGTCGTCGTAGGCCACGATCTCGACTTCGACGAGGGCGCGGATGTCGTCGGCCTGGGAGGAGCGGGAGAATTCGGCAAGCCATTGCATATTCTGGTGACCCGTAAGGTCGTCACGGTAAACGCCCTGCTCAAGCTCCGCTTTCTGGGGAGCGGGAGCGGGAGCCGGCGTGGGAACGGGCCGCGCTATGCGGGTGGTGGCCGCACGGCCGAGGCGCAATGACGACACGAAGAAGACGGCGGCGAGTACCAATAACGCAACTGGTAGCGCAATAAGCCTGAACGTGTCGAAGCTAAGGTAGTTGCGGTTGACGACGGAGCTTCCCGCAGGCAGGTCGGACGTGGACAGCCCGTGGGCGTTGAGGACCTGCTGGTCGAAGACGTAACCGAGCGTGCCGTCCTTCACGAGCTCGATTTCCGCCGGCTTCGTGCCGTTGAGCACGCGTATGGCGAGTTGGGCGGCCCGTTGGCCGTCGGATTCCGGGTCGAGGAAGGCCGAGCCCGCCACGCCGGCACCGACGCCGCCGATGGTGGCGCGGAAGACGGGGTAAGAACAGGCTCCCGTAATGTATGCGACCGTGTTGTCGAGGGTGTAGACGTTGCCGTATCGATCGGTATTCGCATCGAGCAGGAAGACGATGGTATCGCTACCGGCACCCGCAACACTTGCCGCAAGCTCCTCGCGGGTGAGGTGGGACGCGTTCACGTAGCTCACGGCCATGCCCTCGAAGGACTTGATCGCCGTGTCGAACTGCGCGCGGTTGCCCACGCCCGCGGGCGTCTCGTCGATGATGACGGTGAAGCTCGTCGCGTCCGGCATGAGCCGCTGCGTCGCCTGCATCATGGAGCCCACGTAGCTCTGCTCGACCATGCCGGTCATGTACCCACTCGACATGGCGTAGCGGGCGTGGTTGAAGTCGTTGATGCCGAAGAAGACCACGGGGGTGCTGGGAAACATGGAGTCATGGTAGTTCTCGATGAAGTAAAGCGCCTCGTCATCGGCGCAGATCACGGCCGCGTAGCGACCATGTTGCGCAACCTTTTGCCCAAGCTGGCTGACCCAGGCGTTGTAGGCATCGCTGCCCAGAGGCGCGTTGTAGGCGTCCATGTACACGACGTCGACGTTGACCGAGCTGCGGTTCATCACGTCGAGCACGCCGTTGCGCGCAAGCGGCGTGTTCGCTTCGGACTCGTCGTAGGACATGACGAGGAGCACGTCGGCGACGGGCTGGGAGGCGTTCACGTACTGAACGGCGACCTGCTGGGTCCTCGAGTTGAACCCGAAGTTGAAGGCGAGTAGGAAGATGCCGAGCACCGCGCACACGCAGGCAAGGGCTATGAAGCCGATCCGTCTTGCACGGTACCGGTAACTCTGAAGCGCATTATGTCGCGTCCTCGTCGCCATGTTCCTACATCTTCCTCCTTTCTAACCTCTACCCGTCAATAGCGAGACAAAGTGGTCAGGCCAATTTGTCTCATTTTTATCCTATACCTGTAAGTAGTGGGACAAATTGGCCTGACCACTTTGTCTCATAAACAACAGGTGCCATAAAATAAAGAGGGGCCCGCAATTGGGTCTCTCTTCTTAGTCGTACCTATGCGCGCCGAGGTTACAGGAACCCCTTACTCTTCGGAGGAATCCTCGTCGTCATCCTCGGAGCCGTCTTTGCCAAAGCCAAAGAAGCGCGCGATCCTCTTGCGCAGGCGGAAGAAGAAGCCGCCCGCTCCTGCACCGGCACCTGCAGTTCCCGCTGCACCAGCACCTGCTGCACCAGCCGCTCCGGCGGCACCTGCAGCACCGGCGGCACCGGCCGCTCCAGCTGCACCCGCAGCCGCGGCACCGGCGGCGCCCGCTGCGGCAGCACCCGCTCCCGCGCCGGCGATGGACAGTCCCACGCCCACGACGCCCGCGACAGCCGCGACACCGACGCCCACAGCGGCGATGGTGCCGACGACCTTACCGGTGTCGGTGGCCATGAAATCGGCGATGCCGCCGAAAATGCCCTTGTCCTCGGCGCCGATGGTCTGGATCTCGTCAATGACGGGAACCTCGATGGTCGGCTCGACGGCCTCGGCGATCTCGGCCGCCTCGGCGGTCGGGATGTACGAGTTGCCACCGCGGCCACCGTAGGGCGTGTAGCCGTTGGCAGAACCGTTGAGGCTCGGATCAGCCGGCGGCGCAGGAGGCGTCGTGGGCTTCATCGGGTCGGTGACCGGGACGTTCGGGTTATCCGGATGCTCGTTGGGATTGGCGGCGGTGTCGAGCTCCCACATCGCGTAGAGCGTGGAGGAGGCACCGTCCTTGTCGGCCAGGACGCCGGCCTTGAGCAGCGCGGCAAGCGTCTCCTTGTCGGAGAGCGTGATGCCGCTGCCATCGGCCCTGGTGTTCCAGCCCTTGAACAGGTAACGCTCGCGCACGAGGGCGGCGGCCCTGGTCAGGATGTCCTCGCTGCCGTAGGTGACCGTCATCGGATTGAGCGTTCCGTAGCCGCCGTTGGCATCGTAGTTGATCGTATAAGTATTAGCGGCGAAGACCGCCGTAAGGGTGATGTTGTGGAAGAGCGAGAGTCCGGTCTTCTCGTCCAGGTACTTGGACAGGCCCATGACAACCTCGGCCGTGAGCTTCTCGCGGTCGCGAATGGCCTCGGGCATGTCGGCCAGGGCACCGCTCAACTTCCAGGTCACGAAGTGATGGCCCACGGACGGATAGGCGGTGACGCCCGCGATGGTCTTGTCGGAGCTGCCCTTGACGAGGCCCTCGCCCGCGCTGACGGTCTGGGTCACCGTGGAGGTCTTGTCGCTGCTTCCGGACTGCACCGTGCCGCCGGGCTCGACGGTGTAGATGATATCCACGAAGAGCTGCTTCCACTGGGCGTAAAGCTTCATCACATAGTTACTAGCGAGAATGCCCGTGCCGGAGATATGATCGCCGGCCTTGTAGGTCGTGCCGCTACCATCGGCCTTGGTGTTCCAACCCACGAACTCGTAGCCGAAGCGCTTGAAGCCCGGCTGGGCTATGGTGCCGCCATGGGCGACCGTCACCTGAGTAGCGGCGGTGCTTCCATCGTCGCCTCCATTGGGGAGGTAGTCGATGGTCCAGTCGCGCTCGATGGCAGCGTCGATGATCCAACGCCACTCGATTCCGGGATACTCGCCGTCGCCATAGGGCATGCCATGGGACGAATTGCAGACGACTCCACTCGGCATGCCCTTGTCGTCAAGGACGATCGAGATGGCGTCGATCTTGTAGAGGTCGAAGATGTAGTACATGGTGCGATCCACGCCGTCGATCGTTTCCACGTACGGGACGACGTTCCAATAGGCGTCGTCAGACGGGGACAACACGAGGCGCAGCTCAGAAGTATTGGTGCGCGCGAGATAATATTGACCAATCTGCAAAAGATAAAAACCGGCGTAGGAACCGTCGGAAATGGCAGTAAGAGACCAAAGGATGGTCTCTTCCATTTCCGGATTATAAAAACTGGTGATTTGATTTTCTTTTTCGCCCAACCAGAAGTTGTCGTTTTTGTCCCACCGGATGAAGTACTCACCACTCTCCAGTGGGTGCGACACATCGTATAGCGTACCTGACGGAGCGTTGTTATCTTGAGACGTCAGCGTGATAGCAGTGGCAGCAAAACTGCTGCTAGATGCGTATACATCACACTGTTCGTCAGAGTTGTCAGTGATAGGTGCGGGGCTCGCGTCGCGCTCCTCGGAAGGAGCGGCGGGCGCCTTGGACTCATCGGAATCCTCATCCTTGGGGCCACCGTTTTGCTCGCGGCCATCCTCGTCGAGGGTCGAATTCTCGTCGTTTTTCTCGGAGTCGGCATCGGTCGCCTCGGACGGATCGCTCTGCTCGGAATCGGCGTCGAAGGTCTCGCCCTCGGTCGCGTCCTCGTCGGCATCGGCATCCTGGGCATCGTCGCCCTCGATGGCGTCTGCAGCGTCCTCGTTCGTATTCACGTCCGTTGAAACGTTGTCTTTGCGCTGGTCGGCGTCCTCGAGAGCGCCATCCGGAGCAACTGCGGGGTCGGAATCTGCCACAAGCTCCGTATTCGCCTTCTGAGGTGCGGTGGCATCTTGGGCCTTATCCGAACCCATCTGGGTATCGGAAACGGCTTCAGACGCCAAAATATCGCGTTGGTTTTGCGTGCCCTCGAAATCGGATGCAGACGCGAACGCGGGAGCGCCCAGAGCGAGCACCCCCAGACACAGCACCAGGGCCGCAGCGAGCAGCCCCAGTTTGCGCTGTATGTCACAAGCACGCGTCATTAGTTCTCTTCCTCTTCCTCGCGGCGCCTGCGTGCGACGAGCAGCAGGAGCAGCATGAGGGCGGCGATTCCGGCCAGGGCCTCGAGGCTCAGGGTCATGGCCTGGTCACCGGTGCGCGGCGGACCATCGACCACGTAGCTGCCCTCGAAGACCGGCGTGAGCTCGATCTCGCCCAGCACGGTGAGCTGGGACAGGTCGTCGACGTGACCCATGGTGACCTCACCGGTGTCGGCGTTGGTCATCTTGTAGTCCCAGCCGGCGAAGCTGTGGCCGTAGTCAGCCCAGGGGTTCAGGCCGTCGATGTAGGACTGCGGGATCTTCTCGCCCCAGACCACATCGGTGTCGCCCACGTTCACGGAGCCGCCATCCTTGGGAGGCAGGACGTGCACGCCGTAGGAGTTGATGCCCCACTCGGCGTAGAGCTTCATACCCTCCTCGGGCATGACCAGACCGGTCTGGCCCAGGGCGTAGTGCGTACCCGTGCCGTCGGGCTTGGTATTCCAGCCCTTGAGCGTGTGGTGGTTCATACCGAAGTTCGAGCCACCGTCGAGGTTGAAGGTCAGGCCATGGGCCGTCGTGGTGGGATCGATGGAACCCCAGCCACCGTTGGCGTCGTAGATGACGCTCGCGTCGGCGTTGCGCTCGAAGCGGGCCATGTAGGTCGCAGCGTAGAGGCGGCCGTCGTTGGCGTGCTTGTCGATGGAGAGCTCGCTCTTGTCGTCGCGGAGCATCTTGAGCACGTTGGCGTAGGTGTTACCGGCCTGGGCCAGCATCTGCGCCTTCATCTCGGGGGTCACCAGGACCCACTCGACGAAGTGGTAGCCGGGCTTGGCGGTGGCCACGGAGTGCAGCTTGGTGCCCGCGGAGGAACCCTCGTCCACCGGCTGGAGCGTGACGGCGCTCACCTTGTCGACCACGCGGTCGATGGTGCCGTGCTCCTCGTTGGAGACGGTGTAGGTGATCTCGATCACGAGCTCCTTCCACTGAGCGTAGAGGACGATCTTCTTCTGCTCGTGCTTGGGATCGAGGTATTCGGAGACCTGCTTGTAGGTCATCGTGTTGTCAATCTGCAGACCCGTGCCGTCGGCCTTGGTGTTCCAGCCGGCGAACTCGTAGCCGTTGGGGGCCGCGTCGAGCTCGGCGTCGTTGCTCTTGTCGAAGCCGCCCTCGTTCCAACCGACGTTGTGCATGTTGAGCTTCTCCTCGACGTCGATCGGGGTGCGGTTGTCGGGCACGACGGTCAGAACGTTGCCGTTCTTCTCGGGGTCGTTGTTGAGGTCGTAGATGACCTCGAAGTCGTTGGCGAGCGTCCACTGGGCGTAGAGCGTGATGCCCTTCTCGAGGACGGTCATGTCGTCGATGCCCGCACCGTAGATCCACGCGGCGATCTGCGCGTAGGTGGCGTCGGCGTCGAAGCTGTGGCCGGAGCCGTCAGCCTTGGTGTTCCAGCGGGCCGGCTTGTCGAGCAGGCGGTAGCCAACGCGGGTCGGCTCGGCCGTGGCCTTGGCGTCCGGCTTCTCGTTCCAGGTCAGACCAGTGATGATCTGGGCCAGCGTGCCCTCCTCACCATAATTAGTGGCGAGGTTGAGCTTGAAGTCGCTGATCGCGTTGTAGATGACCTTGAGGATGTTGCCCTCGGCCTTGGCGATCAGGCTCGGCATGGTGCCGGGGATGGTGTAGCCCATGGGACGGTGCGCCTTGACGATGGCCTCGCTCACGGTGTAGCGGGCGCCCTCGTAGACGACCTGGTCGGCCTCGGAGAAGTGCACGGTGTCGGGCAGCTTGACCTGCGTGCCACCATCGTTGGTGTAGAACTCGATGGTGACCGGGGCCCACTTGACCCACACGGCGTACAGCACGATGGCGTTCTTGGAGGAGCTGTCATCGCGATCGCTGATGCCCAGGAGCGCGGCAAGCGTCTTGAGGTCGATGGTCGCACCCGGCGCGTACTTGGTGGGCGTGGCGCCACCGGCGGGACGGACCTCCCAGCCCATCCACTTGTAACCGGGCTTGTTGTACTTGTTGAGGGTCGCCGGGTCGCTCAGCGGCACGTTGCTCGTCCAGCCGAAGTTGTTCTTCGTCAGGATCTCGACGTAGTTGCTGTCGGCACCGTTGGTGTCGTCGGCCCAGATGACCTTGTAGTTGCGAGCCTTGAGCTTGGCGTAGAGCGTGATGGACATGATGGTGTCGCGCTCGACGCCATGGATGCCGCGGACCACGTTGCCATAGGTCATGGCAGCGGTGATGTCGTGCAGGTTGCCGGCGGCGTCCTTGTACTGCCAGCCATAGCCCTCGATCTCGTAACCGGTGATGCCGGAGACGGAGCCCGTGAAGGCGAGGTCGTTGGTGGTCCAGTACACGTTCTTGTCGCGCTTGCCGACGTTGATCGTCTTGCCGTCGAGCTCGACGACGTAGTTGATGACGTAGCCGGTCTTGGGCGCGTAGAAGATCTTCAGGACGATGGGCTCGCCGTTGGCACCCAGACCCGCGGTGCTGTAGACACCGAAGGGATCGCAGGAGCCGGCCACGTAAGCCCAGCCCGGGCAGCTCGGCATGGGCAGGGTGCCCGGCAGCGAGCTGGTCTGCGTACCAGAACCGGTGATGGTCAGGGTCGAGCCGTTGGGCTTGATGGTGACGGTGGTGCCCTCGACGGTCGTGAACTTGTTGGGCCAGTTGGTGGGGATGGCCTCGGTGGTCACGACGAGCTTGCCGTTCTCGTCATAGCTGAGCTTGTAGACGAGGATGGTGAACTCGACGTTCTTGGCCCAGATCGCGCGGACCTGGACGTTGGCGTAGGGCATCGTGAAGTGCGCGCCGCTGTTGGGCATCGCAACCTTCTTCTCGGTGCCGTCGGTCGGATCGGTCCAGACGGCCTCCCAGCCGGCGAGGCTCATGCCCGCGAGTGTGGCGCCCGGAACGTTGACGGTGACGGTGCCGAAGGCCTGGGAGGGGCCGGCGTTGCCGGTCCAGGTACCGGTGGCGGTGCCGTTGGTGCCCAGGTCGTAGGTGATGTCGTAGGGGATGCGGTTGTAGTAGACGATCAGCTCGGTGGTGCCGTTGGCCTTGACGAAGGCGCGCAGCAGCTCACCGGTGATGCCGGTGACGAACTTGAGGCCGTAGTACCTGCCGGTCGTGGTGTCGAGCAGGTGCGCGTAGGCGGGGTTGCTCGGATCGGTCACGTCGGCAGTGCCCTCGGACTCGATGTCCGTGAACTTGCTGGAGGTCAGCTTGTTGTAGCCCGTGCCGCTGATGTCCTGAACCATGTAAGTAATGGTGTACTCGGTAGCCGCGGGGGCGAACAGAGCGTAGTAGGTCACGGGCAGCCAGCCGCCGTCGGGACGATGCGGAGCGATCTTGGAGCTCCTGATGATCGTGCCGTCGAGCGAGTTGGTGACCCAGGCGTTGACCAGGTCGGTGGGCAGCGGGATGGTGCACTCGGCGTCGAGGTACCAGCCCACGAACTTGTAACCGGGCTTGGCCGTGGCGGTGGAGCCGGCGGCGACGGCCTTGTTCGGGTCGGTGATGGGCTCGCCGAAGCTGGACAGCGTACCGCGGACGGTGGTGCTGCCGGACGGCGTGCCGATGGCGTAGTTGATCTTGAGGCCGTCGAAGCTCCACACCGGGACGAAGACCACGGAGTGGGCGGGCATCTTGAAGGTGCCCGTGTAAGCCTGAGCGGAGAGCTCGCCGGCCTGGATGACACCGTCGCCGTTGGCGTCGGTCCAGATCTTCCAGCCCTCGAGCGTGTAGTTGTCGCGGGTGATGTCGCCGGCGGTGAGCAGCGTCACGACCTGGTCGGTACGCGGCTTGGGGGCGACGGCGTAGTCACCGGTGGTGCCGGCGGTGCCGGGGATGCCGGAAGGCGTCCAGGTGCCGGTCTCGCCGGGCATGCCGAGGGAGAAGATCAGATCCTGCTCCAGGGCCTCCCAGATGGCGACGAACTCGACGTTGCTGCGGACCTCGAAGTCCAGGGTACCGGCGGTACCACGCAGCGAGGAGGTGTCGTAACCGGCGCCGCTCGGGGCGATCCAGTAGTAATTGGTGCCGTTGATGGACCAGGTCCAACCCACGAAGCGGTAGCCGGCGGCCGCGGGAGCGTTCTGCGTGCGGTCGACGCCGCCGATCATGAGCGGGATCGTGTTGACGTTGGGGTTACCGGACACCTCGTCGTCGGCCACGATGGTGCTCGTGAAGCCGGTGCCGCCATGGTTGTTGGGACCATTACCCGGGCCGTAGCTCACGAAGAAGGTCTGGGCCCAGATGGCGGTGAAGGTGGTGTCGCAGTTGATGATGACGCTGTCGGGATCCTGCGTCGTGTAGGTCACGCCGTCGGCGCCCACGTAGCTCCAGCCCGCGAAGACGAAGTCGTAGTCGGGGGTGACGGTGATGTTCTTGGAGCTGCCCGTGGAGCTGGCGTCGAGCAGGTTCTTGCCGTGGCTCACGGTGAAGGGCATCGAGGAGCCCGGCTTGACGGCGACGGTACCGCCCATGCCCGGCGTGGAGTCGGAGCGGAAGGCGACGTTGTGGCCGTTGCGCGACCAGACACCCACGATGGTGACGGGGCCGTCGGGCATGGTGAAGTTGGCACCGTTGGCGTAGGTCTTGGTGACGGCCGTGGTGGAGCCCTTCTCGGTGTAGCTCACGGTCCAGCTGAAGGTCCAGCCGTCGTTGGCGGGCATCGTCGGGATGACGAGCGGCATGCCGTACTTCTGCTCGGTCGACGAGGAGGTGATGCCCGTGGAGGGATAGACCGGGACCGGCAGGGTCTCGGGGGCGTCAGCGCCCGGGGCGGCCGGGGTGACCGTCACGTTGTAGGCGTTGCGCACGTAGTAGAGCTTGAGCACCTTGCCGGGAACCAGCGGATCGATGGTCTCGATGGAGCCGGTGACACCCGGAGTATAGGTGAAGCCCTTGATGTTCTTCTTCATGGCGTCGGTGACGACGACGGTGGAGTTCTCCTCGCCGCTGCCGTTGCCGTTGGGAGCCAGGGTGGGATCCTGGGCGTAGGTGCCGTCAAGCTGCTCGAGCCAGTACTCGATGGTGTAGTCGATCTGACCCAGCGGCGTGAAGCGGGCCTCGTAGGTGCCGCTCGTGAAGGTGTCGCCGGTCTTGACGACGGTGAGCGTCGCACCGGAGGTGACCAGGACGCCGTCCTTGTACCAGCCGATGAACTTGTAACCGGCGTTGGCGGTGGCCGTCACGGCGTGGGGCGTACCGGACACGGCGTTGATGTCCTCGTAGGCGGAGCCGTGGTTGGGCACGTTGATGACGTTGTCGGCGCTCTTGGCGGTACCGCCGGTCTGCGTGGTGTAGGTGATGCGGACCTGGTCGGCCTCCCACTTGGCACGCAGGGTCACGGACGTCAGGGTGTCGTCACCCAGCGCGATGGCGGAGAACTTGGCGCCGGCGGGCACGTCAACCCAGCTGCCGGAGGCGTTCTTGTACTGCCACTTGGGCGGGTAGTAGCCCTCCCAGACGGGAACGTCGGAGCCCGTGGGCGTCAGGTTGGTAGAGTTCCAGCCCACGTTCTTGTCGGCGGGCTTGACGACGGTGGAGGGAGCCGGGTTGCCAAAGGCATCGGAACCCAGGTCGTACTTGACGGTGAACTGCTTCTCGACCCAGTAGACCACGAAGGTGACCTTGGCGCCGGAGACGACGTCAGCGGCGATGGAGGTGGTCTTGGTGTCGGGACGGCCGGCACCGGCAGGCCAGTTGACGACCTGGTAGACGTAGCCCTTGAGCAGAGCGTTGCGGTTGGTGCCGTCGGGACGCTCGAACTCGGCGATGTAGTCATGGGTGTTGAGGTTGGTGATGTCGGCGATCTGACCCGGGGTCATGTAACCCGTGACGCTGCCGACCTGCTTGATACCGTTGGGATCAAGGGTACCCGGCGTGTTGGTCATGAAGTCGACCGTGTTGAACTGGATCTCGAAGATCGCGTTCTTGATGAGGTCGGCGGTCAGGATGAAGGTCGCACCGTCGGCAGGCGTCGGCGTGCCGTCAAAGGCGGAGACGTTGAGCTTGCCGTCGGACTTGAGCCAGGTCTGCTGCGTGCCGCCAGCCGGCGTGTACTTCCAGCCATTGAGGAAGGCCGAACCGTCGGACACGGCGTAGTCGAAGTAGTCGATCTGGTCGTTCCAGGTCAGGCCGCTGATGGGCGTACGCAGGTCAGCGCCCTTGTCGTCCACGAAGCGGACGGTGAAGCTCTTCTGGTCCCAGATACCGTAGAGGGTGATCTCGGTCCTGGTGTTGTCCGTGGTACCGAAGAGGCTCTGGTACAGGGCGGAGAACACGGTGGAGTTGTTGACGGTCATGCCAGTGTTGGCCGTCGTGGAGCTCCACTTGATGAAGTCGTAACCGGGGACGGTGAGGGTCTCGAAGCCGGAGGCCAGGAGGTTTGCCTGCGTCCAGGTCACGGTCTTGTCGGCGATGGCGGGGCTGGTGCCCTCGGGGTAACGCGCGTTGTAGTGGATCGTGTAGGACTTCTCGTTCCACTTGGCGAACAGCGTGAGCTCGGCGGTGCCGTCGGCATTGACGGTCTTGCCCGCGGCGGCCAGCGCCTCGGCATAGGTCATAGTATTAGTGAGCTTCGAGGCAGCGGAGAAGTCGGCCTTCGCGTACCAGCCGTCGAAGTCGTAACCCTGCTTGGAGACGTTCTTGGCGTCGTTGCTCATGATGGTGTTGATCACGGCGGTCCAGCTCACGGACTGGTTGGCGGGATGGGGCGTGCCGCCGTTCTCGTTGTAGATGATGGTGTAACCGGTGCGCTCTTCCCACGTGGCGGTGAACACCATGCCAGGGCCCGTGATCTTGAGGGCCTCGAGGGTGGCGTTGGAGTAGGTCTTGCCGTTCTGGTCGACCCACTGCTTGAACACGTAGCCCGTGGCCGGCGTGGTGCCGGGGCGCGCAGAGCCAACCGCGTTGTTATAGGTGATCTTGGCGCTCTTGTCGGCGGTGGTGCCGTCGCTCCAGGTGCCATGGTCGCCCACCTTGAAGGTGATGTCATACTGCTCGGCCTCGAACTTGGCGTAGTAGGTGGCGGTGGCGTAGACGCCGCCGGTCTTCTGCGGCTTGAGGGTGTTGTCAGCCGAGACCCAGGAGGCAGGCACGGGGTTGGTGCCGGCCGCGTCGGTGAACCAGCCAAGGAACTTGTGGCCGGTGCCAGCCGTCGGCTTGGAGCCGGCGGGCGTGCCCGAGACCATGCCGAAGCTCGTGCCCTCGTTGTTCTTGGAGAGCGTGCCCATGGAGGCCGAGCCCGTGGCGGTGGTGTAGGTGATGGTGACGAGCTTCTCGCGGAACACGGGGTACAGCGTGACGCCGTAGCCAAAGTCCACGCCGGCCATGTTGTAGAGGGTCGGGTTCTTGGTACCCGGCGTCATGGTGAAGCTCGTGGTGTAGAGCGTGCTCGTGCCCTCCTTGTAGGTGGCGTCGAGAGTCCAGCCCAGCAGCTCGTAGGCGCTCGGGTTGGTGGTCATCTTGTAGGTGGCATCCTTGGGCAGCGTCACGCTCTGGCCGGTCTTGGCGGTCACGTCGGTGGCGCCGGTGCCGGTCAGGCCGCTCATGTTGGCCACGTTGTTGTCGAAGTGCAGCTGCTGGGTCGTCTCGACGTAGACGGCCTCGAACTCGTAGGACATGTTCACGACGGTGGGCATGTTGGCGCCACCGGTGCGCACGAAGGTGCCGGCGTTGTAGTAGCCCTCGACGGTGCCCGTGGAGCCATCGTCGGCCGTGAACTTCCAGCCCGTGAACTTGTAGCCGGGCTTGGCCTTCGGGTTGCTGGCGTTGCGGTCGCCGGCCGGGTCGAAGGCGCCGCCGTACTGCGGCAGGTTGATGCCGGCCTGGAGATTCACGTAACGGGTACCGGGCTGGGTCACGACGCCAGAAGTCACGCTACCGTTGACCTCGGTGAAGCCGCCGGTGCTCGGTGACGTGTAAACGACGGAGAGCGTCTTGCCCCAGCGGGCGATCATGACGGCATGGCCGTTGCAGGTCCACGGCGTGGACACGGTGCCATCGGTACCCAGCAGCGCAGCGGAGGAGATGATGCCCATGTTGGTGCCCGTGGACTCGCTGCCACTCGTGGTGCAGTTCTCGTGGACCTCCCAGCCGAGGAAGTAATAACCCACCTTGGCGGTGGTCGTGGGAACGGCCGACAGCTGGTCACCGAAGTCGAGGCTATAGCTGGTCGTGCCGCTCAGGGTACCCTGGGAGGTGTTGGAGTTCTTGAAGGTGACGTTGAACTTGTTCTTGGCCCACACGCCCTCGATGGCGACGGCGTTGTTGGGCATGGTGAAGCTGTTGGAGCTGATGGTGACGCCGCCGGAGACGACCTTCCACCCGGTGAAGGTATAGCCGGTCACGGTGGCGGGGACGGTCAGGTTGACGGTGGCACCGTACTTGACATCCTGGCTGGCGGGCGTATAGACGACGCCGGCGGGAACGTCGCCGCTGTAGCTCACCTGGACCTTGTTGACGTTGCGCTTGAAGTAGAGCTTGATCACGTTGCCCGCGGGCGTGCCGCCGATGGTGATGGACTTGGCGGTACCGGTCTTGGCATCGTCGTAGGTGAAGCCCGTGAAGGACTTGCGCACGATGGTGATGGTGGTGCCCGCGGTGCCGGCGGTGGTGCCGGCCGTGACGACATAGCCAAAGGGAGCGGTGTCGCTCGTGGTGGCGCTGCCGTTGATGGTGTAGGTGGTGTCGCTGTTCACGTCCTGGAAGTAGTACTCCACGGTGAAGCCGATGCCCTTGGGGCTCACGGTCAGGTAGTAGTCGGCCGTGGTGTACAGGCCACCGGTCTTGGGGACGGTCAGCTTGCCGCCGGCGCCGATGTTGGCGGCGGCCACGGCGGTGCCGCTATAGGCGCCCACGGCCCACTTGGAGCCGCTCGTGGCGGAGTACTCGTGGTTGGAGTCGATGACCGGCGTGACACCACCGGAGATGTTACGGCCGCTGATGGGCGTGGTGGCCGTGGCGCTCGCGTAGATGGCGCCGGTGGCCGCGCCCACGTAGAGGATGGTGCCGTCGGTGTAGCCGGCACCGGCAAACTGCAGCGTGGAGTAGTTGTCGCTGTAGAAGCGGATCTGGACCTTGTTCTCCTCCCACTGGGCGTAGAGCGGAAGCGTGGCACCGCTCGCGACACCGGAGAGGT
Organism: uncultured Coriobacteriia bacterium; assembly: GCA_948466335.1. Lineage (GTDB taxonomy): Bacteria > Actinomycetota > Coriobacteriia > Coriobacteriales > QAMH01 > QAMH01. The sequence continues at coordinate 47,316 of CAOKAE010000012.1, forward strand.
TGAAGATGGCGTTCACGGCGTTGCCGCTCGTGACGACCTTGCCGCTGCCGTCGGCGGCGGTGTTCCAGCCCTTGAAGGTGTAGCCGCTACGGCTGGGGTTGGAGGTGGGGACGTTGACCGTGGTGGTAGGCTGCACGTTGGCGGTGGTGGTGTTGGGCGAACCGCCGTTGGCGTTCCACTGGATAGTATAGGTGTAGGGGTTCCAGATGGCGGTCAGCACGGCCGTGCCCTTGAGGGTGCCGGCAGCCGAGTCGCCCGACCAGACGATCTTGAAGTTGGCAACGGCCACGGAGGCGCCGGCGGCGGCAACGGTGGCGTTGGCGTTGCTGGCGTTGGTGTAGGACCAGCCGCCATGGTTGAAGCCGGTACGCGTGTAGACGGTGCTGCCGGCGGGAACGGCGAGGTTGGAGCCGTAGTTGGCGCTCATGGTGTAGGGGTCGGGCGTCTTGAGCGACGTGACGTCGGTGGCGCCCTTCTCGAAGGTGAAGGTGACCGGGGCGGCGTTCCACTTGGCGTAGAGCGTCTTGCTCGAGGTCAGGTTGTTGAAGACAGCGCCGGCCTGGTAGACGGTGCCGGTGCCGGCGGCGTTCTCGGTCCAACCGGCGAAGTTATAACCCACGCGGGTGGGGTTGGTCACGTTGGTGGGAATGGTGAAGGAGCCACCATTGAGGATGTTGCTCGTGGTGTCAACGCCCGTGGTGCCCTTGTACTGGCCGCCGTTGGGGTTGAGGGTGAAGGTCACGCGGTCCTTCTCGGTCCACTTGGCGTAGAGCTTGATAGTGGTGGTGGACTCGTTGGCCTGACCGGCCTTCTGGGCGTCGAGCCAGAGCTGGTTGAAGCCCTTAGCGGCGCTGAACTGCGTGCCGGTGCCGCTGCCGTTGGAATCCTTCTGCAGGAACCAGCCACCAAAGGTGTAACCGGTCTTGGTGGGAGCGGTGGGCAGGGTGATCTGGGCGGTCCAGTTCTTGTTGGACTGCGTGTTGTAGGCGGTGCCGTCACTGGCACCGGAAGACTTGTCGTAGAAGACGGCGGAAAAGCCCGTACGCTCGGTCCACTGTGCGTAGAAGACCGTGGCGGTGGTGATGTTGCCCGTCTTGCCACCGGCGGCGTAGGTGGTGCCGGTGTTGGCGATCTTCCAGCCCGCAAAGGTGTAGCCCATGACGGACGGGGTGGTGGTGGGCAGGGTGTAGGGCGTGTTATAGGTGACGGTGGTGGAGCCGGGCAGACCGGTGACGCTCGTCACGGCACCCGACGGGGTGTTCGCGTTGAAGCTGATGGCGGGGTTCGTGGCCCACTGCGCATACAGCGTGGTGTTGGCGTTGACGGTGAAGCTGGCACCGGGGGCGTAGGCCGTGCCGCTGCCGTTGGCCGCCGTGTTCCAGCCCTGGAAGACCGCGCCGGTCTTGGTGAAGGTGTTGGCGGCAACCGTGTAACTGCTGCCGGCGGCCACCGTGGAAGAGGCCGGGGCGCTGCCGCTCGTGGAGCCATTGCCGTTGTAGCTCACGGTGTACATGGCCGTCCACTTGGCGTAGAGGTTGACGTTGGCGGTCACGTTGTTGATCGTGGCGCCCTTGGCATAGGTCACGGCACCCGCGGCGGTGGTGGCCCAACCGTCGAAGCGGTAGCCCGTCAGCGTCGGGGTGTTGTTGGAGATGGTGTAGTTGCTGCCGTGGTTGACCTTGCCGTTGGCAGGCCAGCTGCCGGGGTTGGCCGTCACGCCGGACGGCTTGTTGTAGTTATAGGTGACGGTGTACTCGTTGGGCTTCCACACGGCATAGAGGGTGTAGTTGCCCCCGTCGGCCGGCGTGCCGTTTCCATCTATATTAGTGAGGGCGGCGCCAACGGCGTAATCGGCCGTGTTCGCATCGGAGGTCGTGGCCCAACCCAGGAAGGTGTGACCGGTCTTGGCCCAACCCGTGGGCATGGCCTCGGCAGTGGCAGCAAGATTGTCATAGGTGACAGTCTTATTGGAGCCAGAGGTAGCACCGTTAGTGTTGTAAGTGACGTCAAAAGAAACAGTAACCTCATCAGCTTTGGAAATCCATCTAGCTCCCGAATTGTAGGCTTCATTATAGTCCTCTGTAGACGTCCTAATGTTATGGAGGTGATCCACAAGGTCACCCAGGGTATACGTTGCCCTACTTTTATCCAGAGGATTGGAGAACGAAGTATCCGTGGCAGCATAGAACTTGAATGGATCAGTGAGTCTGTAGCCTGTGGGGACGTTAGCAGAGCTGGGTATCGTGATTTCCTGATCCCAAGTAAATTGACCAGACATGCTATCTATCGGCTTGTTATCCATATCAATAAACTCAACAGACTTGCCCGCAGGGGGAGCCCAGATGCAATAGATATGGAAATCAGTCATCATGGCATTATTGATTTGCGTAGAGAACCTCTTGAGGTTACCGTTGTTCTGCATAACCGCACCATAAGTAGTAGTGGTAGTTCCACCCATAGTTCTCGTCATCGTAAAGGTCATGAACCAGTTCTTGATTTGCATACCATAACGCTTAGGTCTGTCGTATGTAGCAGCCAACGCAGTAAGGTCAGTTCCAGTGACAGAATCACCAGCACGGACAAGGAACTTGCCAGTAGAACTATAGATAGGATCCAGCCTATTGCCAACGGTAATGTCCGGAGTCCTTGGAGTGCTCTGAGCACCAGCCACAGGAGCAGAGAACGAATCAAAGAAATGAATCGTAATAGTATCTCCGGCCTTTTGCGGCTCGAGGTCCGTATAACGCACGGGCCCATAGACTTCATCAGCACTCGGCTGCAGGTAGCGCACGGGACCATACACTTCGTCGGTAGCAGTATCAGCGGTTTCACCTCCCTCGACAACGGAGGAGCTATCCCCAGCTGCATTAGCTTCATCGCTAGTCGTCGGCTGAGTGATAGACACATCCTCGGCTTCATCCGGGCTAGGCGCAGATGCATTAGCTTCGTCGCTAGTCGTCGTCTGCGTGCTATCCGGACCTTCAGCCTTGTTGTCGTTCAGGGAGGGCTTCG
>CAOKAE010000013.1 GCA_948466335.1 uncultured Coriobacteriia bacterium
CAAGCGCATGGTGGTCGACTTTCCGGCACCGTTCGTGCCGACGAAGGCCACGAAGTCACCATCCGGTATGGTGAAGCTGACCCTGTCCAGAACGGCCAATTCGCCATCGTAGGATGCGCTTATGTCCCTGAACTCTATCATGCCAGCACCTCCTTACATGTTTCGACGGCCTCGGACACGCTGCGCGCCGTCGGTCCCGCGTGCAATCCGCGTCCTATCAGGCGATTTACGAGAGTCGTGGAGCGCGGGCAATTCACCCCGATCGAGAGCAGCTCGTCGGAATGGGCGAGGACTTCGGCGGGGGTGCCGGCGAATCTCACCTGCCCGTCTTGCATGATGAACAGCAGATCGGAATGGCTGGAGAGCAACGCGATCTTCTGTTCGACGACTATGACGGTGGTCCCGTTTTCCCGCGCGTACTGTCTGAGCAGGTCGAAGACGGCTACGGAAGACGCCGGGTCGAGCTCGGCGGTGGGCTCGTCCAGCACCAGGATATCGGGCTTGAGGGCGATGACCGACGCTATGGCGACCTTCTGCTTCTGGCCACCCGAGAGGCTGTCTATGGACCGGTCGCGCAGGTTGGCGATTCCCATGGAGTCGAGCGCCTCGACGAGGCGCGCTTCGATCTCGTCTTTGGGGACGCCGAAGTTCTCCATGCCGTACAGCACCTCATCCTCGACGACGGAGGACACCATCTGGGAGTCGATGTCCTGGCAGACGCTACCCACCTTGCGCGATATGTCGGTCAAGCTGGCGACGGTCGTGTCGAGGCCGCATACCGTGGCGCTACCGTACACATCTCCCGGATAGCAGTGCGGGATTATGCCATTGAACGCGTAGGTCAGCGTGGACTTTCCCGAGCCTGCGGCACCGGTGATTCCGACGAAGGCGCCTCTCGGGATCTCGATGTCTATGCCTTGCACCGCAAGGCCCGCGCCCTCCTGATAGCGAAAGCCGAAGTCCTTGAGGGCTATCGCGAGGTTGCTGGCATCACCTTCGGCCCCGGATGCGGGCTTGCGGACCGCGGCGTCGACCTCGATGCCCGCGTTCGCTTCGAGGGTGGCGCGTTTCTCCGCGGCGCCGTGGACCTGCTTTTTCAGCACCTTGCGAAGGGGTACGGTCAGAATCGCCACCAGCACGCAGTTGAGCGCAGCCGTTCCGAACACCATCACGGCATAGGTGGCGAGCGTCACCGGTAGGCTCAAGCCGTTCAGCGCCACGCCGACGATCAAGGCGAACGTGTAGCCCGAGACGACCGTCGACAAGAACGTGGTCACCAGCGGATTGAGGTCAAGGTGCTTTCCGATGCGCATGGGTATGTGTATGAGCAGGCCGCATGCGAGCGCACCGAGCAGCTCGGAGGCGATGTTGACCCACGGCGTCGCGTTCAGCATGGGAATCTGGCACATGAGCCCCGCAAGCAGGCCGATGATGATGGATTGCCCGATGTTCGGCCGAACCAGGATGATTGCCAGGCAATACATGGCGATGATGAAGTTCGGCTTCATTCCCGCAAAGCTCAGGAAGCTGGCCACGGTCAGTTTCAGGACCGCACCGGCAGCTAGGAGCACCGCAATCAGAATCAGATCCTGAATGGTAAGCTCCGATTTCGTTCGGCCGTGCGCGTGCATCATGGTCTCCCTCTCTTTCGATAGGGGCGAGCACGGCTGGCACGCTCGCCCCTATTCGCCTGTCTTACTGGATACCCTCGATATGGGGAATAGTGGCGAAGCCGACCTCGAGTTCCTCGTCGGTGGGGATGTGGTCGGTCATCTCGCCGCGGTTGTAGGCCTCGTAGGCGTACATGTCGAAGTAGCCCGTGCCCGTGAGTCCGAAGAGGATGGTCTTGGCCTCGCCGGTCTCGGCGCACTTCCTGGCCTCCTCCATGGCCTGGAAGATCGCATGGGCGCTTTCCGGGGCCGGCAGGATGGTCTCGAGGCGGGCGAAGTCCTCGGCTGCCTTGAAGACGTCGGTCTGCTTGACCGCGACGGCATCCATGTAGCCATCGTGCTTGAGCTTCGAGACGATGGGGCTCATGCCGTGGTAGCGCAGGCCGCCGGCGTGGTCGGGGGAGGGCAGAAAGCCGCTGCCGAGCGTGTACATCTTGACGAGCGGACAGGTCTGGCCTGTGTCGGCGAAGTCATAGGCGTACTTGCCGCGGGTGAGCGAGGGACAACTCGCGGGTTCGACGGCGATGAACTGCGTGTCGGGCTTGTCGCCGCGCAGCTTGTCGCGCATGAACGGCGCAATGAGTCCTCCGAGGTTGGAGCCGCCGCCGGCGCAGCCGATGACGATGTCGGGATACTCGCCCAGTTCCTTCATGGCCTCGTAGCTTTCCAGGCCGATGATGGACTGATGCAGCACGACCTGGTTGAGCACGCTTCCGAGCTGGTAGCGGCCCTTGTTCTCGGGCACGTTGAGGGCGAGCTCGACGGCCTCGGAAATCGCCGTGCCGAGCGAACCGGTCGAGTCGGGGTGCTCGGCGAGCATCTTCTTGCCGATCTCGGTTGTGTCGGAGGGCGAGGGCGTGACCGTCGCGTTGAAGGTCTGCATGATGGAACGGCGGAAGGGCTTTTGCTCGTAGGAGCACTTCACCATGAAGACGTCGAGGTCGACGCCGTAGTGGTCGGCCGCCTCGGAAAGCGCGGTGCCCCACTGGCCGGCACCGGTCTCGGTCGTGATCTTGTCGAGGCCCTGCTCCTGCGCGTAGTAGGCCTGGGCCAGCGCCGAGTTGAGCTTGTGCGAGCCGGACGTGTTGTTGCCCTCGAACTTGTAATAGATCTTGGCCGGCGTGTTGAGGTGGCGCTCGAGGTTGTAGGCCCGGCACAGGGGGGAGGGGCGGTACACCTTGTACATCTCCTGGACACCTGCCGGAATGTCGAAGTACGCGGTCTCGTCGTCGAGCTCCTGATCCACGAGCTTGTCGCAGAAGACCGGCGCGATGTCGTCATGCTCGGCTATCTTGCCGTTGGGCAGACGCATGGGTTCGGGCGGCTCGGGCATATCGGCGCGCAGGTTGTACCATTGCGTCGGAATCTGCTCCTCGCGAAGATAGAGCCTGTAGGGGATTCCCTCGGTCTGCTTCTGTGCCTCGTCTGCCATTGCCCGCTCCTTTCCTTGAAGGCTCATCGCCCACGATCCACTTGCCGTTGTTCCTCACGCATCTCGCAATGTTTTCGGAAATAAAAAAAGGCCCCCGGATTACCGAGGGCCTTCAAAGTATGTAAAGAGAAGCGTGAAGTCCGATAACCCGATTACGATATTCGACTACGCCACCACCAGGCACCGGCGAGTGCCTGTGCATTCACGTTCGTGCTATGTGCGTATGCGTAGTTCACGTTCGTCCTTTCGGGTTGCGCCGTACGGTAGCACAGATTTCCGTGGGTCAAGACGAGAAATCTGATTTTATGAGAACAAGTGACCAAAATATGCCAGTAAACGGTAGAAATTTAAGGGTAAACGTTCATTCTTGTCCTATAATGATTGCAATGAACGAATCGATTCGCATGAGGAGGCTCGCGTGCGAGAGGGGAGACTCCCATGTGTTCAGGAATCAGATTCACCGATAACGCCCAGAACATGTACTTCGCCCGCAATCTCGACTGGAGCGTCGGCTACGGCCAGAAGGTCGTCGTGACGCCGCGCGGCTACGCGCAGCCGTACGCCTTCGGCGAGAAGGAACAGAATCACTACGCGGTCATCGGGCCGTGCATCGTCATCAATGACGTGCCGCTGTACTTCGACTGCGCCAACGAAGAGGGCCTTGCCATCGCGGGCCTCAACTTCCCCGGCTATTGTCAGTTCGAAGAAGGCCCGGTCGAGGGCAAGGTCAACCTTGCGGCGTACGAGTTCCCGCTGTGGGTCGCGCGCAACTTCAAGACCGTCGACGAGGTCGAAGCCGCGCTCGCCAACATCGCCATCGTCGCCAAGCCCGTGAACGACCAGTTCCCCGTGGCGCTGCTGCATTACCTCATCGGCGACAAGGAGCGCTCGATTGTCGTCGAGTATATGGCCGATGGCATGCACATCCATCACGATGATATCGACGTGCTCACCAACCAGCCGACCTTCGACTGGCACGTCGAGCACCTGCGCAGCTATATGAACCTCACGCCGGAGTACACCGCCTCGGTGACGTGGGGCAAGCAGGAGCTCATGCCGTATGGCAGTGGTGGCGGCCTCGTGGGGCTGCCCGGCTCGACCTACTCGCCCGATCGCTTCGTGCGTGTCGCCTACATCAATAGCCACTATCCGCAAAAGACGGGCGAGGCAGACAACGTCTCGAGGATGTTCCACACGCTTGCCGGTGTCGCGATGGTCGAGGGCGAGGCCAAGATGGACAACGGCGATTTCGAGAAGACGGTCTATACGGGCGGCATCTCGATGGCGACCAAGACCTACTACATGAGCACGTATGAAGACCCCGCCGTCAAGGCATATCCCATGAGCGATGCAGATCTCGACGGCTCTGCGCTCCATACCTTCGGCTAGGGCATTGGGCGTATAGAAAAGCCCCCGTCCGATTGCTCGGGCGGGGGCTTTCGTTTGCTTGGCGCGAAGCTTACTCCCCGTCGGTCTCCGAAAGCCACTTGCGCATGATGGCGACAAGCGACTCGATTTCCATGGGCTTTGCCATGTGGTCGTTCATGCCCACCGAGCGCGCGTGCTTGACGTCCTCGGCAAAGGCGTCCGCCGAGAGCGCGATGATGGGGACCTCGGCGAGGTCGGGACGGTCGCAGCCGGCGGCGCGGATGGCGGTCGTCGCCTCGTAGCCGTTCATGACCGGCATCTGGATGTCCATGAAGACGAGGTCGTAGTAGCCCGGGTCATGGCCGAGCAGCATGTCCACGGCGACCTGGCCGTTCTCGGCATGCTCGACCTCGGCGCCCGTGAGGCCGATGATTTCCTCGCCGATGGCCGTGGCCATGATGTTGTCCTCGGTCAGCAGCACGCGATAGCCCCCGAAGGCGCAGTCCTCGAGCAACGCCTTGGGGTCGACCGTCTCGACGACCTCACCGCTCATGAGCTCCTTAATCACCTGGATGAGGCGCGAGCGGAACAGCGGCTTGGAGATGAAGGCGTCGACGCCGACCTCGCGGGCCTCCTGCTCGATCATGGACCAGTCGTAGCCGGATAGGATGATGATGGGCGGTGCCTGGCGGATTCTCTCGCGGATCGTGCGCGCGACCTCAAGGCCGCTCATGCCCGGCATGCGCCAGTCGAGGATGACGGCCTGGAAGGGATCATCCGAGGCATCGGCCTTCACCACGGCCTCTATGCCGGCGGGGCCGGACATCTCGTAGTGGGCCCGCATGCCGATGTCCTCGAGCAACGTGCAGGCGCCCTCGCAGGCGACGTCGTCATCATCGACGACGAGCACCTTGATGCCGGCAAGGTCGGAGAGGTCGACCTGCGCGCCGTCACGCAGCTTGAGATGGACCGTCACGGTGAAGGTGGTGCCCTTGCCGAGCTCGGAATCCACCTCCACGCTGCCGCTCATCATGGAGACGACGCTCTTCACGATCGCCATGCCTAGGCCCGTGCCTTCGATGCCCGTGGTACGCGAGTCGTTTGCGCGGGTGAAGGGCTCGAAGATGGTCTCCATGAACTCCTTGCTCATGCCGCAGCCCGTGTCCGAGAACACGAACTCATAGCAGCCGCTGCCGTGTACGCGGCTTTCGAGCTCGGTGATGCGCATGGTGATGCTGCCGCCTTCGGGCGTGAACTTGATGGCGTTGCCCATGATGTTCACGAAGACCTGTTGCAGGCGCGTGAGGTCGCCGATGACGTGCTCGTGCTCTATGCCGATGACGTCCACGCGCAGGTCGAGGTTCTTGGCGACAATCTGCGGATGGACGATGGTGAGCAGCTTCTCGACCGAGTCGGAGAGCTCGAACTCCTCGTCGGTGAGGCCGATGGAGCCGGATTCGATCTTGGCCATGTCCAGCACCTCGTTGATGAGGCCGAGCAGGTGGTGGCTCGCCGAGGTGATGTTGGCGAGGCATTCGCGCACGCGGTCGGGGTCGTCGGCGTGCATGGAAGCGATGGCCGTGAGTCCCATGATGGAGTTCATGGGCGTGCGGATGTCGTGGCTCATGGAATTGAGGAAGTCGCTCTTGGCCTGGGAGGCGTGCTCGGCTGCCTGGAACGCGTCCTCGAGGGCCTGGCGCGAGGCGAGCTCGGCGGCCTTTTGCCTGGTGACGTCTTGCACGGTGACGAGGACGTCGGTGGGCAGGCCCCGGGCGTCACGGGCGATGCAGAGCGTGGAGACTTGCAGCCATGCGTCCTCGCCGTTGCACGAGACGCGGTATTCGCATTGCAGGTAGGGAACGTCCGGCGTGAGGTTCGCCTTGAGGTTGTCGACGTCGGAGAGCTCGAGGAGGGAGGCGATGTCGTTGTCGTTGTCGTTGGCCGCGTCCTTCCAGAACGCGCACAAGTCGCTGAACCTGCCGCGCGTGGGCAGGGAATCGTCGAGTCCGACGCGTTTCAGGTACTCGTAGCTGTCGTTGGCGAGGTCTATGGTCAGCAGGCGGTTGAAGAGGTTCGTGGAAGCGTCGATGATGCGCGTCGCCTCCTGTCGTTCGAGCAGCAGGCGGTCCTTCTGCTTGCGGGACTGCAGCACGAGGACGACGATGAAGAGGAGTCCGGCGAGCACGACGCCCGCCACGAGGATGATGCCCGCGCCATTGGCGGCGCTGACCATGCTCTGGGTGACGGACTCGGGGAATATGCGCAGGATCATCCAGTCAAACGAGCTGAGCTTGGTCAGGCACGCGCTCCCGACTCCGGAGGAGGCGTTATAGGTGAAGTTGACCGAGCTTCCCTGGGCGAAGTCCTGGGCGAGCTCGTCGGCGCTTATGTCGGAAAGCGACTCGGCGAGCTTCGAATCGAGGACGGAGTAATCGACTTCGTCGCTGGTGCTGGATTTGGCCAGTACGCTTCCCTGGCGATCGCAGAGGTAGGTGGCCGTCTGGACGCCGAAGAAGCTCGTCGTCATGTATTGCGCCATCCTGTCCTCGTTGTAGACGCAGGCAAAGACGGCGACGGGCGTTCCCTGGTAGAGGATGGGGGCGTAGAAGGCGATGATGCGGTGCTCGTTGAAGGCGGCGTTCTCCACGGCGCACACGCCGCTTTGACCCTGCATACCCTTGACGTAGTACTCGCGGTCCGTGACCACCTCGGTGCGCCCGTCGATGTTATAGGCCATGCCATCGGCGGTGATGAGGAAGGTGTAGTTGAACTGGGTCGAGTCGATGGTCTGGACCGCCTGGCGCGGGTCGACGTTCGGGCTCGTCAGGGTCTGGCTGTAGACTTTGGCGGCGGTCTGCACCGTGGCCAGTCCGTTGCTCAGAAGGTCGTTCACGCGCCGGGTGGTCTGCTCGGTCGTTCCCTCGAGATAGTCCGCGTTTTGCGACGTGATGCGGTTGGTGTTGACGTTCATGAAGACCAGGAGCGCGGCGATGACGATGACGATGGCGCCGCAGGCCGCGAGGATCCTGTTCCGGGTTATGTTGAGGGACTTGTCGATGTTCTTCATCCGGCGTTCCCAGCCCTTCAATTGGGGAAATGACATTCACGTCATTATCCTTTATTTGGAGATGTTGGTCGAGGTTTACTTGGTGCATCGTAGGACGAGAGGCATACTCGAGACGTCCCATTTTCTTTACAAGGACTTTACCTCTCCCTTACGTCGTTCGTACGCGCGTTTCCTAGACTTTTCCGGGCAGGGGAGAGTGAACAAGAGAGGATATGGAGACGTGAACGATATTGTGACGATCGCCTTGGGGCTTGCTGGTGGCCTGGCGATTTTCCTCTACGGCATGGGCACGATGAGCACGAGCTTGCAGGAGGCGGCGGGCGAGCGCATGCGCGCGATTCTTGCGACGGTGACGAAAAACCCGATCATGGGGGTCCTGGCCGGAGCGCTTGCGACTGCAGTGCTCCAGAGTTCGAGTGCCACGACGGTTATGGTCATCGGATTCGTGAGCGCGGGTCTCATGCGCCTGCCCCAGGCCATTCCCATCGTCATGGGGGCAAATATCGGCACTACCATCACGGCGCAGATCATCGCATTCAGATTGTCCGACTACATTCTCCTGTTCGTCGCAACCGGCTTTCTCATAATGACGCTTGCCAGGACAACACGCGTAAGACTATCGGGGCGTTCCGTGTTCGGGTTCGGTTTGCTCTTCGTCGGCATCGAGACCATGAGCTCGGTCATGGGGCCCCTGGCGGAAAGCCCCGTTTTCGCCGAGCTGATTACCCAGGTAGCTGGTATGCCCGTTCTGGGTGTCGTGCTGGGCACGGTCATGACGCTCGTTGTGCAAAGCTCGAGTGCCACCATCGCGGTGCTCCAGGGCATTGCGGCGCAACCGGGTGTCGACGGATCGAGTGTCCTGGGCCTCGAGGGCGCCATTCCCATCTTGCTCGGTGACAACCTGGGCACTACCGTGACGGCGCTACTGGCCTCCATTGGACAATCACGCGATGCGAAGCGCGTCGCCTTGGCACATTGCATCTTCAACCTTTCGGGTTGTCTGCTCTTCGTGGGACTCGCCGGGCCTTTCGCGAGCTTGGTGGCAACCATTCCGCCGTCGGGTGATGGCATCGAGCTTATCGCGCGTCAGATTGCCAACGCCCATACGTGCTTCAACGTCATCATGACGTTCATTTGGCTACCGCTCGTGTCGCTCATGGTCAAGATCGTCATGCTCATTCTGCCCGAGCGTCCGAGTCGGCCGCGCCAGCTCGCGGGCACGCCGGGATTGCAGGTGTCCGAGGACACGCTCGTCGCGTGATGGTCGTGCGCTAGAATGGGCGAGACGAGGAGAGGCGAAGGGAGGTCACATGGCAGGACGCGAAGACGTGCCGCTCGTGTTCTACGTCGAGGACGACGAGAACATCCGCGACCTCACGCTATATGCGCTTCGCCAGGCCGGGTTCGAAGGTCGGGGCTTTTCCGACGCCGATGCCTTCTTTGCGGCCTGTGAAAGGGAAGTTCCCGATCTCGTACTTCTCGACATCATGCTTCCGGGAACCGATGGGCTGGGAATTCTCTCCTCACTTCGGTCCGATGCCCGCTTGGGGGACGTTCCCGTCATAATGCTCACCGCCAAAGGAACCGAGTTCGACACCATTAGCGGTTTGGATGCCGGCGCCGATGACTACCTTGCCAAGCCCTTTTCCATGATGGAGCTCGTTTCTCGATCCAATGCGCTGTTGCGCCGTGCGCGCCGTTCATCCGTCGTGGCGCATGGCGAGTGCCTCGTTTGTGGCCCACTCGTCCTCGACGTGCGTGCGCATACGATCGAGATGGCCGGCAAGCCAGTCGATCTCACGCCCAAGGAATTCGACCTGCTCAAGGTGCTGATGCACAATCCGGGACATGCTCTCTCACGCGGCAAGCTCTTCGAGGCCGTGTGGGGATCGCAGTTCTTCGGCGCAACACGCACGGTTGACGTGCACGTGCAGACGCTGCGCCAGAAGCTCGATCGCGTCGCGCCGGGCGCGAGCTCGTTGCTCGAGACCGTTCGCGGCGTGGGATATCGTCTGCGTTGCGGAGACGATGCATGAACGAGAACTTCCCGATGTCGCGTGGGCATATCCGTCCACGCAGTCTCTCGCGCAGCATATTCACCGCGGTTCTCGCATTCACGTTGCTCGCCGTTCTCGCCACGGCCGTTGCCCTGGTCACCGTTGCCTATTTCTCCGAGGAGAAGCGGTCCGAAGACCTTCTGGTCGAGCGGGCGCGTTCGTGTGCCGAGACACTCGATTCGCGTGCTCCCGATTCGCGCATCGAGGTTCTCGAAGGGCAGTTTTCCGGTCCAGAGCGTTTCACGCTCGTCGATTCGACAGGGCAGGTCATCTTCGATACCGCAGTGCGTGATGGAGAGCTCGACAATCATCATGAACGTCCCGAGATGATCGCCGCGGGGCATTCGGGCGAGGGCGTGCTGGTGCGTCATTCCGATACCCTGAACAAGGACATTCTCTACGTGGCCGAGCGTCTTTCCGATGGATGCTTCGTGCGCGTGAGCGAGGAACGCCTGTCGCTCCTGGCCTTTCTGGGTTCGATGGCCCTGCCCATGGGCGTCGTGCTCGTCTGCGCCGTGCTGCTTGTCATCGTGCTCTCGCGCCTTCTGACATCGCGCATCATGCGCCCCTTGAACGACTTGGATGTGAATGCCCCCCTCTCCGGGGAGGTCTACGAGGAGATGCGTCCGTTGCTTGTGCGCGTGAACGAGCAGCAGGAGCAGCTGAGGCAACAGAACGAAGAGCTCAAGAGGGCCGAGGGACTGCGACGGGAGTTCTCGGCAAACGTCTCGCACGAGATGAAGACGCCATTGCAGGTGATATCGGGGTCCGCCGAGATGATCGCCGGTGGTCTGGTCGATCCCGATGACATGCAGGATTTCGGGAATCGCATCTATCTGGAGTCCCAACGCTTGCGGGCGCTTATAAACGACGTTCTTACGCTTTCGCGTCTTGACGAATCATCGTTTGACGGTGCCGAGCGTGTGTCCGTCAACATGTTGGAGCTCGTGCGACGCTGTTGCGAGCGTCTCGCGCCTCTGGCACAGGCACATGACGTCGGGGTCACGTGCGACGGCATCTGTCTGCATGCCATGGGAAACGAGCCGTTGCTCGAACAGGCGGTCTCGAACCTCGTCGAGAACGCCATACGCTATTCGGAAGACGGAGGCGCGGTCGATGTTCACGTTGAGGCATCCGGGGTGGCGGATGACCCCCAGGTGGTCGTGCGCGTGCATGACGAGGGCATCGGCATTCCAGACGATGATCGCGAGAAGGTTTTCGAGCGCTTCTACCGTACGGAGAAGAGCCGGTCGAAGGAAACCGGCGGTACGGGCCTGGGTCTCGCCATCGTGAAGCACGCCGCTCTTTACCATGGCGGGGATGTCGCTGTCGAAAGCGTTCTGGGCAAGGGGAGCACTTTCGTCTTGCGCTTGCCTGCACAGGCATAGGGAAGGACATTCGTCGTGCGGATGTCGTGATGCAAAACGGTGTATCATGGCGGCACGGTTTTCCGATTGCGGGGAGATGCGATGTTTCGGGTTCATGCAAAGTATCTGCTGCTCATAGCTGCTGCCGTGTGGTTCGTCGCGGGCGTCAACATCGCGCGCCTCGGCGTCATCGCCATCGGGGAGGGCACGATGCCCCTGTGGCTGCTCGTCGTCGGCATCCCCGTCGTCTTCGTCGCGTTCCACACCATGTTCAGCAAGCTCGTCGGCAAGCATGCCGACCGCATCCGCGGCTACGGCGAGAATCACATGCACGTCCTGCGCTTCTTCGACGTGAAGGGCTACATCATCATGGCCATCATGATGGGTGGCGGCATCTCGCTGCGCGCCTTTGGCATCGTGCCGGGCTGGTTCGTCGCGTTCTTCTACACGGGGCTCGGTTGCGCGCTTGCCCTTGCCGGCATCGGCTTTCTCATCCATTACCTCAAGCGTGGTAGCCAGATCACCTGCCCGGTCACGAAGAAGATCCGCCTAGCATAGGGATGGCCGTGCAAAGGCTTTCCGTGATTCCGTATCTTTGGAAGCTCCCTTGACTTAAAGTCAGCTTTAAGTGATACAACACGCTTGCAAGATTGACTCATGACCCAGGGGGACCATCATGGCTAAGGTGCAGCAGACGGCAGGACGCGATACGCTCGGGAACTTCGCCCCGATGTTCGCCGAGCTCAACGACGACGTGCTCTTCGGCGAGGTGTGGAGCGATGACACGCTCGACCTCAAGACGCGTTCCATGCTCACGGTGACGACGCTCGTGGCCAAGGGGCTCGTGGACTCGTCCTTCGAGTACCATCTGACGAGCGCCAGGCAAAACGGCGTGAGTGCCCAGGAGATGGCGGCGCTGCTTACCCACGTGGCGTTCTACGCCGGCTGGCCCAACGCCTGGGCGGCGTTTCGCATGGCGCTTCCGGTCTATGGCGACGAGCTCGAGGACGCGCAGCCTCGGGGCGGCCTGTTTGGACTGGGGCAGCCCAACGACGCCTACGCGCAGTATTTCACGGGACGTTCGTACCTCAACCCGCTCACCGACCCCGAGAAGACCCAGTTCGTGGCCAACGTCACCTTCGAGCCCGGCTGCCGTAACAGCTGGCACATCCACCACGCCGAGGAGGGTGGCGGGCAGATTCTGCTCGTGACCGATGGCCGTGGTTGGTATCAGGAGTGGGGTAGGGAGGCTCAGGAGCTGCATCCGGGCGATTGCGTGACCATCCCGGCCGGCGTGAAACACTGGCACGGCGCGGCCAAGGACAGCTGGATGAGCCACGTGGCCTTCGAGGCCTGCGGTAGCGGCATGTCAAACGAGTGGCTCGAGCCGGTGAGCGACGAGGAATACGACAGGCTGGATTAGAGGCCTAATCCAGCCTGCGTAGCGTGGCACGGAACTTGCCCGCGCGCTTGGCGACATAGAGCGCCTCGTCGGCTACCTGGTACAACTCGTCGAAGGTGACGGGAAAGCGCGTGGTGGCGGCCGCGCCGATGGTGATGGAGGGACATAGGTCGGCGGGGAAATCGGTTGGACGATCCGCCTCGGCGTAGAGGCCCGCCGATAGCTGGTCGAGCACGCGGCTCAGGGCCGGGTCGCTGCCCAGGCCGGCTGCGAAGATGGCGAACTCGTCGCCGCCGAGGCGGACGATGATGTCGTCCCTGCGCATGTTGCGAACGAGGAAGTTCGCAATCTCCTGCAGCACCCGGTCGCCCATCGGGTGCCCGAATCCGTCATTGACCTGCTTGAAATCGTCGACGTCCACGAGGAGCAGGCAGCAGCCGCCACGGCATTCCTCGCCGGAAAGCGCCTGCTCGATGCGCGTCATCGCGGCATTGCGGTTGAAGACGCCCGTGAGACCGTCCAGCTCCGCCATCTTGCGCAGGTTCGCCTCGCGCATGACCATGGCGTGCGTGTCGAGCAGACGTCCCACGTGGCGCAGCGGCAGGCCCGTGTCGTCGTCGAAGATGACGAAGGATTGGTAGCGACACCAGATGGGATTGCCCTCGTCGTCGGGCAGCGAGGTCTCGATGTCGATGAAGTCGCCCTTTTCGACGACCTCGTGCAGGGAACCGGCATCGTGGACTTCCAGGTCGATGTCGCAGGCCTTGTCGCAGCGCTTGCGCAAGATGAGGTCACCCGAGAGGGGAGGGCGCCTGAAACGTGCCTCGAAGTCGCCGAAGAGCTCGCCGGTCTGCTTCTGGCAGTCGATGTCGAAGACGACGTCGCGGGAGAGCATCGTCAGCATGTCTATGCGTTCCTCGGCGCGTTCGAGCTGGCGTTGGTTCTCCATCTTGTCGGTGATGTCGATGATGGTGACGTAGAACCAGGCCGTGCCATCGGCGTCGACCACGTAGCGCCCGCGGTCGTCGACCCAGCGCTCGATGAGGTCGGGACAATTGAGGCGGTAGGTCACCGCGTCGGTGTCTCCCACTCGTATCTGGGCGGTAATCTCGTCGGTGACGCGCTGGCGGTCATCGGGATGCACCATGCCAATGAAGGTGTTGCCCGTGATGGAGCAGAACTCCTCGTAGGTCTTGCAGCCGAACATGGCGAGCACGTCACGGCTCACGTAGTCGATGGTGCCCTCGTCATCGGCGCGATAGCGAAATAGACCCCCGGGAATGCGGTCGAGGAACTCCTGCGACACCTCGTCCTCGATGACGCAGCCTTCATGGGAACCGAGCTTTCCCTCGGTGACGCGATGAAATACGGTCACGATGACCCCCGCTCCTGCCTTTGTGCATGCAACCTCACCATGGTACTACTTTGGCATACCGAGGATGTCCATGATGGAACGTTCGGGAGGAGATATCTGGGCCGTCATGCGTTGGAGCCGGGCTAGGACTCCTCGTTCGGAGCGTCGAGCTCGCGCACGGAGCGCGGCAGGTATGCGACCAGTCCCAGCAACAGGCAGGCGATACCGTCTACCACGAAGAACGGCGCGATGCCGATGACCTCGGCGAGCACGCCGCCGATGGCGATGCCGATGGGGCTCGCGAGCCCGAATACGGCGGTCAGAAGACCCATGGCACGCCCCATCTTCTCGTCGGGCACATGGCGTTGCGTGAGTGTCATGGTGGGGCCGTTGAACCAGGCGCAGACGGCGCCCATCAGCGCGACCAGGACCACGAACCAGATAAACGCGTCGGGTGGCAGAAGGCCGCAGGCCGCCGTGGTGGCGCCGACGCCGACGGCGGCGACGGCGATGAGGCCGGCAAGGCGCCTGCCGCCGCCCCAGGCGATTAAGACGCCCGAGCCGACGAGCATGCCGACGCCGAAGGCCGCCTCCACGATGGAGGCCATGTAGCCGTCCCCGGCGAAGTGATCGAAGGTCATGAGCGGGAACACGGCCGAAAGCGGGCTGAATATCATCATGCCCACGGTCACCATGGCGATGAGGAGGACGAGTCCGCGACTCTTCCCGACGGCCCGCGCGCCATCACGCAGGTTGGCGAGGACGTGCTGTTGCGCCGCGGCAGGATCGATCACCGTGGGGACCTTCGCGAGCAGAAGGCCGAATATGGCCACGCAGGCACCCGCGAAGTCGAGGAACATGACCGACGAGAACCCGAGCGTGGTGTAGAGGAAGATGCCGAAGGCCGGTGCCCCGATGGAGGCGACGGAGCCCAGGAGCTGGTCGAGCGTGTTGATGCGCAGCAGGTGCTTGTCGGGCACGAGCATGGGCATGGTCGCCATCATCGCCGGTCCGTGAAACGCCTGGCCCACGGCGCGGGCGATGCACACCACGAGGAGCAGTGCGATGGAGACGTCGCCGGCGAGGATGACGAGGCCCGCGATGAGCGAGACGATGCCGATGGCGCCGTCTGCGACGATCATGATGAGCTTGCGGTTGTGCTTGTCGGCCACGATGCCGCCGAAGGGGGAGATGAGGCCGACGGGAAGCATCACGCAGATCGTCATGACGGAGAGGACCAGGGCGCTGCCGGTGCTCTCGGTCACGTACCACACGACCGCGTAGCCCGCGGCATAGCTCGTGATCATCGAGACGGCCTGTCCGGCCCATATGACCGCGATGATGGAAAGCCAGTTTTTCTGCAGGGGCAGTCCCGCGGCACTCGTGGCGACGGTCGGCTGTTCGTCTTCTTTGGGCGTCACTGCCCCTCCTCACGTAGACGTACGCCATACGTTAAACGAAACGCCCGTGTGCTCGTCCCACAAGTTGGCAACGCATCGGGACATGACGCGTATTTTCTGTGCGCGTCCCATTTGACGCCATCCCATGCTTCGCGGGGGAGTACAATAGCAACAATGTGAACGGGCACAGGCGTGCCCACATTCAAGTCAAAGGAGGCTTTGAATGAAGGAAGTTCAGCTTTTCATCAACGGCGAGTTCCTCGACAACGGCGATCGCGAGATGCGTGACAACATCAACCCCGCCACCGAGGAGGTCATCTCGCGTTTCCCCATGGCCACGCAGGCCGATGTCGATGCGGCCGTCGATGCGGCCTACGAGGCCCAGAAGTCCTGGGAGAAGGTCCCTGCCATCGAGCGTGCCGGCTACCTGATGGAGCTCGTCGAGCTCTTGCAGGAAAACCAGGAGCTCATGGCCCGCACCACTTCCGAGGAAATGGGCAAGCCGCTCTCGCAGGCCATGGACGAGGCCGGTTGGCTGCCCGCCTACCTGCAGTACATGGCCGCGCAGGCACGCCACCTCAAGGGCCAGATCATCCCGTCGGACCGTCCCAACGAGAACATCTTCCTGTACAAGATGCCCATCGGCGTCGCCGGCCAGATCATGCCGTGGAACTTCCCGCTGTTCCTCATCGGCCGCAAGGTCGCCCCGGCGCTCATCGCCGGCTGCACCGTCGTGCTCAAGGCATCGTCGGACTGCCCCAACGGCGCCTACGAGTTTGCCAAGCTCGTCGAGAAGTCCTCGCTTCCCAAGGGCGTCATCAACGTCATCACCGGCTCCGGTGCGCTCACGGGCAATGCCCTTGCCTCCAACCCCAAGATCTCCATTGTCACCATCACCGGTTCCACCGAGGTGGGCAAGAAGATCATGAAGGCCGCCGCCGACAACGTCACCAAGGTGTCGCTCGAGCTGGGCGGCAAGGCCCCCGTCATCGTCATGAACGACTGCAAGCTTGACGAGACGGTCGACAACGTGGTCGCCTCGCGCGTCATCAACACCGGCCAGGTGTGCAACGCCGCCGAGCGCGTCTACGTGCAGGAGGGCATCGCCGAGGAGTTCACCAAGAAGGTTATCGAGAAGATGAAGACCCTCACCTACGGTCCGGCCCTTGCCGGTGACTTCGACATGGGCTCCATGGTCAACAAGGCCCAGCAGGAGCATGTCGACGAGATGGTGCAGTCCGCCATCGCCGAGGGTGCCACGGTTGCCTGCGGCGGTCACAAGGCCCAGGTGGACGGCAAGGGCTTCTTCTACGAGC
Source organism: uncultured Coriobacteriia bacterium (assembly GCA_948466335.1). Taxonomy (GTDB): domain Bacteria; phylum Actinomycetota; class Coriobacteriia; order Coriobacteriales; family QAMH01; genus QAMH01. Next base: position 16,434 of record CAOKAE010000013.1, read on the forward strand.
CCACGGTCATCACCGGCTGCACCCATGACATGCGCATCATGCGCGAGGAAATCTTCGGACCCGTGCTGCCCATCACCACCTTCAAGACGCTCGACGAGGCCATCGAGATGGCCAACGACAGCGTCTACGGTCTGACGAGCTCCATCTTCACCACGGATTACGACACGGTCATGCGCGCCATGAACGAGATCAAGTTCGGCGAGACCTACGTCAACCGCGAGCACTTCGAGGCCTTCCAGGGCTTCCACCAGGGCGTGCGCCAGTCCGGCATCGGCGGCGAGGACGGCGAGCTGGGCGTCGAGGAGTACCTCGAGACCCACGTGTGCTACGTCGACTGGGACACCGAGCGCAACAAGGCGTAAGGGCTGTCACATATCACGCGTGACAGGGGAGCGTCCCATCCGGGGCGCTCCCTTTCGTTTCGAAAGGACCGTGTGCCCGGGCATTTCCGCCGCGGGGGGGGGGGCGCTTGACCCCTCTTTCGCGTTTGTACTAGTCTTCAAATAATCGTCAAGGGAGAGGTCATGCGCATCGAGGCCTTGGAATGCTTTCATGAGATAATGAAAAGCGGCTCCATTCGCCAAGCCGCTACCAATCGCTACATCACCCAGCAGGGCCTGAGCAAGGTGGTTCAAAGTCTCGAGGCCGAGCTGGGCGTGCCCCTCTTCCAGAAAAGCGGACGCAACGTCATTCCCACCGCCCAGGGCATCATGCTGGACGAGTTCGCGCAGACGGTAATCGAGGATTACGAGGACCTGCGACAGCGCCTGAAGGCCCTCTCGGCCTCCGAAGGCGCGGAGACGTCCAGTGCCATCGTCCTCTGGACGACCCCCTTTGTGGGAAACGGTCTCTTCAACATGCTTCGCACCGAGATGGACGAGGCTCAGGTGGGCGTCGACAGGCTTATGGTCCACGAATCGAGCTTCGAAAACATCATCGAATCCTTCAAGGCCGGTCATATAGACCTCGCCCTTCTCAACATGCGCGAAGACGATTATGCGCAGCTTAGATCCCACGTAAAGCCAGTGGTTCTTTTCACTTCCGAGGTGATGCTTATGGTGCCGCTGGATATCTACAGAACGCTTCCCGGAAAGACCGTCACACCGGATGTTTTCGCGACTCTTCCCATCGCCTACTACAACGATCACGTGCTCAATCGCCTGGTCAGTAAGTTCTGCGAGTTTGGCGTGAATCCGGAGACGGAATCAAGGCTGCTCAATCACACGACGAACATCTCGAACATCCATGCCATGGTGAACAAGGGCCTTGCGGTCACGTTCAGTGACACCTTCAGCCTTTCCGTGCGCAATGTCATGGAGGGCGCCGTTCCCGTTCCCCTGGACCCTCCTCAACGATTCATCGTGTGCTTCCTCGTCGATCCGGCACTGGGCGATTCCTCGCCCCAACGCAGATACATTTCCCGATTCAAGGAGATGCTCTACGACAATCACAGCGCCTTCATCAGGGATTCCTTCATAAATCTCTAGGGGAGGAAGCGTTTTGCGGAGGGCAAGATGGCCGAATGGCCGTTAGCTATTCATTGTAGCGTCTTCGCATTCTTCTGAATAACAACTAAAAGTTCATCTCCACCCTGAGAAAGGGCTGTTAGACACCGCTCGCGTCCCCTTCGTATCATGGACTTGCATCGATTGGACCAGGTCGCATGGCGTCAGCCCGCGAGGACCGGTCGTCTGCATGCATACCCGGGTTGCAGAGATATCTAGTTTGCGTAGCTTGACCCTTCCGATAAAGGAGTTGGTGCCAATGCAATACAGCAAGGGTAGAAAGATTTCGGCGACTATAGGGGTTACCCTCATCCTGGCCACCGCAGCCGGTGGCACCTCGGTCTTCAATGCCGTGGTGCCCTTCCTGCTCGAGGGTATGCAGGTTGACTTGACTACGTTCATGATCGGACCCACGGTGGCGACGATCCTCTCGTTCGCCATGAGCGCCATCGGCATCAAGATCATCGACATGATCACGCCAAAATGGTGCATGCTCATCGGCACGGTCTGCAGTGCCGGCACGATGTACATGATCGGCATCGCCACGTCGTTTCCGTTGTGGATCATCGCCAATATACTGAACGGCATCGTGCTCGCCTTTGCCACCTATGCGGCTGCCGGCGGCGTCCTGGCGGTCTTCTGGGGCGAGAACACCCAGAAGGCGTTCGGCATCGTGGGTGGCCTTGCCGCCCTGCTCATCTCCGGCTGGCTTGCCCTGAGCTCGGCGTTGCTCGCCGTGATTCCCTATCCGCAGCTCTTTGCCTTCTACGCCATCGCCATCCTGGTCATCGGCGTCATCTGCAATCTGGTGCTCATAGGCAAGACGCCGCGTCACATCGTGAAGTCCGGAGAGGGGGAGGCCCCGACCGCCACGGGCGTCAATTCGGGATTCACCTTTGCCGAAACGCTGAAGAAGGGCGCTTCGATCTACTGCTTCCTCATCGCCATGTTCCTCGTGGCCTGGTGCGCCTCGGGCATCACTTCCTACTCGAGCGTCTACTTCACCTCCTTCGGCATGATGGCGACCACGGCCGCCCTCATGTTGAGCATCTACACGTTCACCTCGGCCATCTTGAAGCTCGCGTCGGGCTTCATCATCAAGAAGCTGGGCGTGCAGAAGACGAGCTTCTTGATCTACCTGGGCTTTGCCGCGGGCATCGCCTGCATGCTGGTGTGGAGCTTCACGCAGATATTCCCGTTGGCCATTATCGGCATCGTGCTGTGCGCCTTCATCTCGTACTCCACCATGATTCCCGGCCTGTTCATCCCCGACCTGTTCGGCATGAGGGACTACACCGGCATCAACGCCGCCGGTCTTGCCGGGTACTACCTGGGCGCCGTCGTGGTCCTCTTCGGCCTCTCGCTGGTAATCAAGGCCCTCGGCTATTTCAACTCGTTCCTCGTGCTGGGCATCGCCGCCGTGGTGGCGCTGCTGTTCATGCTGGTGGCGGTCAAGTCGAGTCCCATGAAGGCCCTGAAGGACAAGTCCGACAAGTAGTCGGCCTGCATCGTTCGATTGAAGTTCCGTTGTTCGGGGATTCTCGCCTCGAGGAGATAATCACGTCCATTTTCCAAAGGGGGAGGTGGTTTTCGGGAACTACGGCAAGGGAAGTTCTGGATTTACGAAAGGAGAAAGAATGGCAATCAAGAAGACAAGAACCATGTGCACTACCTGCCATGCTCGCTGCGGTGTGATCGTACACTCGGACGAGAACAACATGATCGTCAAAGTGGAAGGCGATCCGAATAACATCAAGTCAAAGGGTGTTATCTGCGGCTCGGGCATGTCAGAGCGCGAGATCCACAACAACACCGAGAAGCGCGTCCTGTATCCCATGAAGCGCGTCGACTGGGATCCCAACGGCGAGCGCAACCCGCAGAACCGTGGCAAGAGCGAGTTCGAGCGCATCAGCTGGGACGAGGCCATGGACATCATCGCCGCCGAGACTGTCCGCATTCGCGACGAGTACGGCCCCGAGGCCATCATCACCGGCCAGGGTACCGGTCGCGTGGCCAATCACTGGCACTGCCGCCTGAACTCGTCCATCGGCCAGGAAGGTTGGTCGCTCGTCCCCACCCACGTGTGCCTGATGCCTCACATCCTTCCCAACGCCTTCACCCTGGGCGTCTTCAGCTCGGCCGCGGGCGACATGCGCAATTCCCATTGCGCCGTGCTGTGGGGTCAGAACCCCGCCATGGAGACGGCGTGGTACAAGGAGGTCTTCAAGAACCAGGCCGCCGGCATCACGAAGCTCATCGTCATCGACGTGCGCTTCCATGACATGGCCAAGCACGCCGACATCGCCATCCAGCCGCGACCCGGCACCGATGCGGCCCTGGCCCTGGCATTCATCCACGAGATTATCGAGCACAAGTGGTATGACCAGGACTATATCGAGAAGTGGACCTATGGCTTCGAGGAGCTGGCCGAGCGCGTGGCCGACTGGACGCCGGAGCGTGCCGCGGAAATCTGCCAGGTAGACGCCGACGACATTCGCAAGGCCGCCGAGTACATGGGCAACTGGGGACCGGTCGGCATGTGCATCGGCCTTGGACCCGGCTGCATGCACACCAACGCCATCCAGAACGGCCGAGCCATCGCCTGCCTCCAGGGCCTCCTGGGCCATCTGGACGTGAAGGGCGGCATCCCCATTCCGCTTTCCTTCTCGGTCATGCTGGATGACAAGATCACCCTGTGGGACTCCAGGAAGGATCCCGGCCGTGCCGACCTGTTCACCTTCGGTGGCGAGGAGCATCCGCTCTACAAGTCGTTCGGTCGCTCCAACGATCCCCATGCCGTCTTCGAGGCGATCATCAGCGGGGAGCCGCGGCCTATCAAGGCCTACATCGCCATCGCCAACGACCCGCTGCTCTGCTACGAGAACACCAATCTCACCTACAAGGCCATGACGTCGCCGAACCTGGACTTCGTGTGCGTCAAGGACTTCTACATGTCGCCCACGGCCCAGATCGCGGACATGGTGTTGCCTTCGGCCGACTGGTCCGAGCGCTATTCCTACGACGAGGAGCTGGACGGCAACACGCTGTTCACCTTCGACAAGGCCGTCGACCCGCCCGGCGAGTGCTGGGACGACTGGGAGTTCTTCCTCGAGTGGGGCAAGCGCATCGATCCCGAGCACTGGCCCTGGAACAACGTCCAGGAGATGGTGCTGTGGCGCCTGAAGGAGTTCTACGACTACGATCTCACCTGGGAGGAGTTCCAGGAGGAGCCCTACAGGTCCACCGAGCCCGGTGGCGAGGAGCACGAGTACGTCGAGAAGAAGTACGAGAAGGGCCTTTTGAGGCCTGCCGGACAGCTCGGCGTGCCCACTCCCAGCGGCCGCATCGAGTTCTGGTGCGAATCGCTGGCCGCCTTCGGCTACGACCCGCTGCCCGACTTCGAGGAGCCGGCAGAGTCGCCCATATCCACACCGGAGCTGGCCGAGGAGTATCCGCTCATCGTCGTGACGGGTATCCGCATCTACTCGTTCTTCCACTCCGCGTGGACCAATGTTCCCTCCCAGCGCAAGCTCTATCCCGATCCCTTCGTCATGATCCATCCCGCCGATGCGCGCAAGTACGGAATCAGCGATGGCGAGTGGATGACGGTGGAGTCGCGCGTGGGCAAGATGATATCCAAGGCCCTCGTCACCCGCGAGATCAAGGAAGGCGTCATTGGCGTCCCGCGTCCCGGTTGGCGCGACGAATGCCCCGAACTGGGCCTTCCGGGCTATGGTTGGGACAAGGCCAATGGCAACATGCTGATTCCCTCCACGCCCGCCGAACCCGGTTACGGAGCCACTCCGATGCGCTCATCGCTTGTGAAAGTCTATCCGGGAAGGGGTGACCTGTAATGAAGAAGCGTGTTGACGGCGGCGGAATCGCCATGCTCCACGATCTGGACGATTGCACGGGCTGCTATGGCTGCGAGGCGGCATGCCGCGAGACGTGGCACTATCCCTTCGACGAGGACTGGATGCGCACCATTCGCCGCACCCCGTTCCTCGTGGACGGCAAGCTGCGCAACTACCACGTGGTGGCGCCGGTCCTGGACAAGTGCGCCCAGTGCTACGCCGAGGACCACACGCCCCTGTGCGTGAGCGGTTGTCCCGGCAAGGCCCTGATGGTGGGACCGCTCGAGATCATCATCGACGAGGCGAAGGGACGGCACTGCAACATCTATACGGCCTAGCGGGGTAGAGGGCCGCGAGGCCCGAACATCCCGACATCCGCGTCCATCCGCGTTGCCGCGCGGATGGACGCAAGGACCGCGAAGGCAGGGTTTTGCAGATGACAGTCGGCACACCTTGCCTTTACGCGCGTGTAAGGAGGAGTCATGCAGACTACCAATGATAGCAGCAATAAGCAGGAAGCGGCTGATGACAGGGGAAGCGGCCATTTCTTCGTGCGGGGTTGGATTCAGGTCGCCATTGCCTTTGTGGTCGCCATCGTGACCCAGGGTTTTGGCATCTATCATTTCAGCCTACTGCGCGTGCCCATGACGGAGGCCCTGGGGGCCCAGCCGGCAGAGGTCGCGTTAGGATTTTCCATCTACGCCCTCGCGGCAGGCTTCGCGAGCCTCATCGTGGGCGACGTCATCAACAAGATCAAGCTACGCGGATCCATGCTGTGCTCCGCGGTGCTTTTCTCGGGAGGCTTTCTCATCCTGGGACTCATGACCGAACTGTGGCAGGTCTACGTTGCCTACACGGTCATGGGAATCGGCTCTGCCCTGGGCGGCATGGTCATCCTCTCGGGCATACCCAACAACTGGTTCAACAAGCGCCGTGGCATCGCCACGGCAATCGTATGGTCGGCCATGTTCCCCGGTTCGCTCATCGTGGGCCAGATCATTCCCATCTGCACGGCCTCCGGCCAGTGGCAGACGGCCCCGTTCGTCCTGGCGGCCATCGCGTTCGTCGTGCTGGTCCTGGGCTCCTTTGCCATGAGGTGGCGTCCCCAGGACGTCGGGTTGCTGCCTGACGGCATGAGCGAGGAGGAAGCGGCCAAGCAGGCCGAGTCGGCGGGCATGGCCAAGCTCGTGGGCCTGACCCGAGGCGAGGCGCTCAAGACCACCACGTTCTGGTTCATCGCCATCGCCTTCGCGCTCATCGGCATCGGCGAGCAGGGCCCGTTCCAGAACTTCCCAACCTACATCGTGGGCAACGGATTTGACCTGGGCGTGGCGGGCATGTTCATGACCGTGATCTCGCTGTCGGGCGTGGTGGGCAAGCTGGCGTCCGGCGTCATCATCGATGCCGTCGGGCCTCGCATCGCCTACTGCATCCTGAACACGCTGGCTGCGATTGGCCTGATCATCATCATATTCGTCGGCGACAACATCGTCTTGCTGTTCGCGAGTTCGATCCTGTTCGGCATAGCCCTGAGTTCCTCGGCCGTGTGCTTCTCCTCGGCCACTGCCATGTACCTGGGTCCCAAGCACTTCGGAGCCATCTACGGCTTCGTCTTTCTGGGTAAGCCGATTATGGACGCCATCGGCGTGCCCCTGGTGTCCGCGATCGCGGGTACCTCCATCGGTTTCTCGGGTGCTTTCGGCATATGTGCCGCTTTCGTCATCGCTTCCACGGTTTCGATGTTCCTGGTGCGCAAGAACAAGAAGCTCATCGCCATGGAAGAGGAAGCCGCCAAGGAGATGCAAGCCGAGATCGCCGAAGCCTGATCGCTGCCCCGTGGCCGGGCCCGCGCATCCCTCCCTCCCCCCACGCGGGCCTCGGCTACTCACGACATCGGTAGCGAGCGATGTCCGCCGCCTCCTTCCAGTCAGGGCGGCGGGCATTCGCGTTACGGGAGATGGTGTCCGGGCGTCTCGATGCCCACGGGTCGCCATCGGTGGTCGTGGAACGAGATGCTCATGGGGCGAAAGGAGTAGTTATGAGTTGTGGATTTGCCTGCACGCTTTGCGGTAAGTGCAACAAGGGGAGCCAACCTGATGGGGGAGGGTCAAGGCTGTCCACCGCGCCACGAGGGCTTTGCGATGCGTGCGGCACGCTGAACAGACCCTCGGCCAAGGTCTGCGCGCAGTGCGGGGCCGAGCTCAAGGTTCCCGAGCGCAAGGTGTTCGTGCCGGGCCTGGACAAGTCGGACAACCCCGGGTAGGCCGCCATGGAAGAATTGTATGCGAGTGTCATCCTGGCCCTGGGAAGCGCGTTTCTGTTTCTAGGTGCCGGGTTCTTCACGGTCTTCGGGGTCGTGGTCGGCCAAATGCGACGCGAGGGCCTTGCGGTCGAGACCCTGGGAAAGCTCATGGTCCTTCCCTGGTCGGCCCTGTTGCTGGGCGCCATCGCCGTCGCCTTCGGCCTACAGGACCAGACGGCGGTGGTCGCGCGTCTTTGCGAGCACTGGCTTCCCTTTGGAACCGTCGCCTCCGTGGCGTGGGCAGTCGCCTTCGCGAGCGCCAGCGCGTACGTCGTCGCGCTCCTGGGAAAACGATGGGCACGCTATGGGCGTATCGCGAATCTGGCCTGCGCGCTTTCCTGCGCCGTGCTCGTGGTCTCCATGGCCCTTTTCTTTGTGGGCGCGGATGTGCCTTGGAATCCTGTCGCATGCACTGCGACGGTCCTGGGACTGCCGTTCATTGCCGGCGGCGCGTACAGCGTCATGATTTGCGAAGGCTTGAACGGCTTTCAGGATGCGAAGACGGTTCGCAGGGTGCTTGCCCTGTGCCTGGCGGTGGGTGCGCTCCTGAGCCTCGGAGGATTCATCGTCTGCTTCCAGATGGCCCTGCAGGGCGAGACGCTGGCCGCGCTCGTCGATGCGGCCATGTCGCAGGTGACCCTGGCCATCTTCGCGTTGACGGCCGCCGCGGTGTTCTCGCTTCTGGCCCTGCGGTCGAAGGACACGGGCTATTACTCGACCATCGCCTTCGTCGCCTCGTTCATCGCATCACTCAGCGTCTTGATGGTGCTGTTCGCCGCCTAGGGCCATGGCACAGGGAAGACGCGAGAGGGACGTCCCTTTTGTCTCGTCACCTCACCACAAAGGAAGGGCACCCCGCGGGGTGCCCTTCTTGGTTGGTTCAGCTTGCGAAGCCGCTTGCCTTACTCCCACTCCACGGTGCCGACGGGCTTGGGCGTGAGGTCGTAGCAGACGCGGCAGATGCCCGGTACCTCGTGGGTGATGCGGTCGGTCATGGACTTCAACAGTGCCCAGTCCAGCTTGGGCACCTCGGCGGTCATGACGTCGACGGTGTTGATGGCGCGGATGATGGCGGGCCACTCGTAGGCACGCACGCCGTCACGCACGCCGGTGGCGCGCATGTCGGGCACCACGGCGAAGTACTGCCAGGCGCCGACGCCCGCCGCTTCCATCTCCTCGCGCACGATGGCATCGGCCTCGCGCAGCGCCTCGAGGCGGTCGCGCGTGATGGCACCGAGGCAGCGCACACCTAGGCCGGGGCCGGGGAAGGGCTGACGCTCGACCATGGACTCGGGCAGGCCCAGCTCGCGGCCGACGACGCGCACCTCGTCCTTGAAGAGGAGCTTGACGGGCTCGACGAGCTCGAACTGCAGGTCCTCGGGCAGGCCGCCGACGTTATGGTGGGCCTTCACGCCGTCTTGGGACTCGAGGATGTCGGGATAGATGGTGCCCTGGGCGAGGAAGTCGACCTCGTCACCGACCTTGCGCGCCTCCTCCTCGAAGACGCGGATGAACTCGCCGCCGATGATCTTGCGCTTGGTCTCGGGCTCTTCCACGCCGGCCAGAAGGTCGAGGAAGCGGTCCGTCGCGTCCACGTAGACGAGGTTGGCGTCCATCTGGTTCTGGAGCACGTCGATGACCTGCTCGGACTCGCCCTTGCGCATGAGGCCGTGGTTGACGTGCACGCAGATGAGGTTCTTGCCGATGGCCTTGATGAGCAGCGCGGCGACCACCGAGCTGTCGACACCGCCTGAAAGCGCGAGAAGCACCTTCCTGTCACCCACCTGCTCGCGGATCGCCGCGACCTGTTCGTCGATGAACGTCTGGGCGAGCTCGGGGGTCGTGATGCGTGTCATGTCGTCGGGTCGCTTGTTGGGGTCCATGCGCTTCCTCCTCGAAGGTGTCGGTCTAGTCCATGGCGGTGATTCTATCGCATTGTCCGTCATGCGCCACGCGTGATGGGCGTGAAGTGACCGACTGGGGTGGCAGCATCGACGCAGGGCGGTTTGCGTGGCATATGCCATTCCATGTGCGGTGGGGAAAACATACAATGAGCGGAATGGCGCGCCGTGGCCGTGCGGCGTCACCGACCTCCATCGTGCGAAAGGGGAGATGCGTCGATGTACCAGGGCGAGCTCACCATATATCTTTGCGGTCTCGATGACGAGAGCGTGGAGGCTCTCCGGGGCGTGCCCGCCCTCGCGCCCTTTACCCATGACCTCGTGTCCACACCGGATTTCGACGCGCACCAGGCAGCCGAGGCCGACCTCACGCTCGTGTCGCTGGGCATGGAGGTGGATACCTGGGTCCTACAGGATTTCCTGGAGGACAAGGACGACCACTGCGACGTCATCGCGCTCGTCGCTTCCGAGCGCTCGGCCGAGACGGTAGGGCTTCTGCCCGAGCTGTCCGATGTCTGGCCCGACGGCATGCCGGCAGACGAGCTCGTCTGGCGCTTCGAACGCTGGCAGCGCCTGCGCAAGGCCCGGGCGGACGCGCAGGAGACCTCCCAGTTCCTCGAGGTCACCATCAATTCGATTCCCTGTCTCATCTGGTACAAGACCGCCGACGGCATTCACGAGAAGGTCAATGACAGCTTCTGCGAGACGGTGGGCAAGGAAAAGGACGACGTGCAGGGACGGGGCCATGCCTACATTTGGGACGTCGAGGCCGACGATCCCGCCTGCATCGAGTCGGAGGCCCAGGTCATGGCCACGCGCAAGACCTGCGTCTCGGAGGAGGTCGTCCAGAGCGGCAAGGACACGAAGCTGCTCACCACCTACAAGTCGCCCCTCTACAACCTCGACGGCACCGTGATGGGAACCGTGGGCGTCGCCATCGACGTGACGCAGGAAAGGGCCTACGAGCGCGACCTCCTGCAGAAGAACCAGACGCTCGAGTCCATATTCAGGGCCATGGAATGTGGCGTACTCACCCATAGCCTGGACGGCACGCGTGTGATCGGCGTGAACCAGGCGGCGCTCTCCATCCTGGGATACGAATCCGAGGAAGACCTGCTCGCCCACGGTTTCGACATGGTGGCCGATTCCGTGGTCGACGAGGACAAGGAGATGCTGCGCGAGAAGTTCGCCACGCTCGAGAACGCGGGAGACAGCGTGAGCTTCGAGTACGGGGTGCGTCACACGGACGGCACCATCCTCCACGTCATCGGCAGCGCCAAGCTCGTCGAACAGGACGGGGAACTCTTCTACCAGCGCTTTTTGCTCGACTACTCCGACCAGAAGCGCGAGGAGGAGATTCGCGAACGTCGCCAGCAGTCCTTCATCCGCGCCCTGAGCGAAGATCACCTCGTCATGTGCTCGTTCGACCTGGATACCGGCGAGGGCGAGCTCCTGCGCATCTCCGACGAGGCCGACGACGAGCTGCGCGACATATTCGGCGGCGAGCTCACCTACGAGGACGCCCTCAACAAGTACGTGAGCCAGCGCGTCCTGCCCGAGGACCAGGAGACGCTGCACGAGGCACTCGTGCGCGAAAAGGTTCTCGCCGAACTCGAGGAGCGCAAGCGGTGCACCGTCATGTTCCGTTCCCTGGTCGATGGCGTGATGGGATACAGGCAGGCCACGCTCGTGCGCGCCGGTTCGTGGGCCGATGACGCCGGCGACGATCACTTCATGGTCCTGGGCCTGCGCAACGTCGACCGCGAGACGCGCGAGGAGATAGAACGCAAGGAGCAGTTGGAGGAGGCGCTGCAGCGCGCCAATCGCGCCAACGAGGCGAAGAGCCTCTTCCTCTCCAACATGAGCCATGACATCCGCACGCCCATGAACGCCATCATCGGCTTCACGACGCTGGCCACCAATCACCTCGACGATGTCGACCGCGTCGCCGATTACCTGGAGAAGATCCAGACGTCCAGCGCGCATCTGCTCGACCTCATCAACGACATCCTCGACATGAGCCGCATCGAGTCGGGCAAGGCGTCGCTCGAGGAGAAGCCCTGCAACCTCGCCGAGATAATGGAGCACTTGAGCTCGATCGTGCAACCCGAGGTCGACGCGAAGGGGCTGACCTATGCGGTGGACCTCTCCAACCTACGCGATTCGCTCGTCATGTGCGACGAGCTCAAGGTCAAGCAGGTCCTGCTCAACATCCTGGGCAACGCCGTGAAGTTCACGCCGTCCGGCGGCACCGTATCGCTTGTCGTAAACCAGGTCCCCTCGGCCATCGAGGGCAGAGACGATTACACGATCACGATCGCCGATAGCGGCATCGGCATGGACGAGGCCTTCATCGAGCACATCTTCGACCCCTTCGAGCGCGAGCGCACCTCGACGCTTTCGGGTACGCAGGGTACCGGTCTGGGCATGGCGATTGCCAGACGTCTCGTCGACATGATGGACGGCAGCATCGAGGTCACGAGCGTGAAGGGGGAGGGTAGCACCTTTGCCGTGACGTTACCACTCACGAGGTTGGCCAATCCCGCCGAGCACGGGCACGACGACGCGCGTCGCGCCCCGCGCGAGCTCTCTGAGCGGCTGCGGGGCCTGCGCATCCTGCTCGTGGACGACAACATGCTCAACCGCGAGATCGCGACCACGTTGCTCGAGGACGCCGGATTCGAGGTTGACCAGGCCATAGACGGCAGGGACGCGATCGACCGGCTCTCGACGGCCGATCCCGGTCATTACCAGCTCGTGCTTATGGACATCCAGATGCCCGTCATGAACGGGTACGAGGCCGCGGCCATCGTGCGCTCCATGGACGACCCGGTTCTCTCGCGCATCCCCATCCTGGCCGTGACGGCGGACGCTTTCGACGAAGATCGCCAGAAGGCGCTCGACAGCGGCATGGACGGGCACATCGCCAAGCCCATCGAGATCGATGACCTGCTGTCGGCATTGGAGGGCGTGCTGCTCCCGGAATAGGCATCATGGTCTTGCGGGTACAAAATGCCCCGCTCTAGCCATATGTCTATCCGTGCTGCGATATAATCGTCAATCATGTTTCGCACAAGGTAGGGAGACCAACATGGGCAAGAAACTTGTGGCCGTTCTCGTGACGATCGCCTGCGCGTGCACGCTGTGCCTTGCGCTCGTCGGCTGCGGTGGCGGCGACTCGAAGGCCAACTTCGTCGGCGCGTGGGAGCTCGAGACCATCGAGGACGCAGAGCTCGGCACGGTTGACGCGACCATCCTCAAGCAGATGAACATGCCCATTGACATGTCGCTCAACGAGGATGGCTCTGCCGACTTCGTCATGTTCGGCCAGAGCATCGACGCGACCTGGAAGGCCAACAGCGCCACGCAGATGACGCTCACGCTCGCCGGCGAGGGCGATGCCATCTTCACGCTGGCCGAAGGCAAGCTCACGAGCGATGACGGCGAGACGACGATGATCTTCACACGTGGAGAGGCATCCTAGCGCCTGCACGGCAATCTACCGTGGCAAAGGACCCGCCCGCATATCGTGGCGGGTCCTTTTCGTTTCGCGTCGATTGAGACAGCCAAACTGCGGCGCATCCGCCTCGTCTTCCGGGTCGGGAAGGGGCAACGCGGGCGGTTGACAGCCATGACGGGCTGTGAATATATAGAAGGATACCGACATGTTCGAGAGGGAGGGCGATTGCATGAGCGGATCTGTTCGGGCAAGAAACGTCGATACGGAGGTCGAGACCATCGCGACGGTGTGCGGCGGTTGTCACAACACCTGTCCGATGTTCGTGGACGTACGTGACGGGCGCGTCACGTTCGCCCATGGCGTACCCGGTAACAAGCGCACGAACGGGGCGCTGTGCTCCAAGGGTCTGGCCGCAGCCCAGATTGCCCACGACCCGCGTAGGGTCATCTATCCCATGCGCCGCGTGGGCGAGCGGGGAAGCGACCAGTTCGAGCGCATATCCTGGGACGAGGCCCTGGGCGAGCTTGCGGCCAAGATCAACGAGGCCGTGGCACAGTACGGCCCCACCTCCGTCTCGATCTGCCGCGGCCAGGCTTGTGGCTGGGGCTTCACCTACGACATGACGCAGCGCTTCGCCCATTGCGTCGGCACCGAGGTGGGCATGGGTGCGTCCGAGTGCTTCGTGCCTCGTGCGGTCGCCGAGGCCGTGACCTACGGCGGCATGCCGTCCTTCGTCGACTACCCCAACGTCGACCTCATGATCTTCTGGGGCAAGCAGCCCGCCTTCTCGTGCGCGCCGGCCATCAAGAAGATTTACGACGCCCAGGAGCGTGGCGCCAAGCTCGTCGTCATCGACCCGCTGCACTTCCATCTGGGCGCCCATGCCGACACCTTCATCCAGGTCGAGTCCGGTACCGATCTTGCCATGATGCTCGCCATGATTCACGTCATCGTGAACGAGGGGCTGTGGGACCACGAGTTCGTCGACGAGTACACCAACGATCCGGGGCTTTCCAAGCTCGCCGCACACGTCAACGGCGACAACAAGCTCGGCATCGCCTACACGCCGCAGTGGGCGGCCGGAATTTGCGGGGCCGATGCCGAGGCCATCATCGCGCTCGCCCGCGAGTACGCGACCACGCCGCGTGCCTCCATCACGTCCGGCCATGGTCTGGAAGGCCGCGTGAACGTCACGCAGACGACCCGTGCGCTCTGCATCCTGCGCACCATCACCGGTCACCTCGACCGTGAGGGTTGCGACCTGTTCACGCAGAAGAGCCCGGCGCGCAACCCCAAGTTCACGCTCATCGACAAGGTGCTGCCCGACTACGAGCCGGCCGGCCCCACGATGATGTTCCACGTGCCGCCCTACAATCCCGAGGACTCGCGCTTTCCGTTGCTCTTCGGTGGCCAGGGCCTGCTGCCCACGCCCGACGTGCTGCGCACCATGGCCGAGGGCAAGATCAAGGTTGCCATCTTCCAGGGCGCCAATCCCGTGGTCACCCAACCGCAGCCCGATGTCACCATGGCGGCCCTCGCCAAGGTCGACTACATCGCGACCATCGACCCGTACCTGAGCGAGACGGCCAAGTGCGGCGATCTCGTGTTGCCCGCGGCCACGTATCTGGAGCGCACCGAGCCCGAATGGTTCAAGTCCGATTCGTGGTTCCCGGAGATCACCCTGCGCCAGAAAGCGGTGCAGGTGGGGGAGGCCAAACCCGACACGCAGATCATGATCGAGCTCGGTCGCGCCTGCGGCTTTGACGAGGAGTTTCCCACCGAGGACATCACCTGGTACATCGACGAGTGCCTCAAGCCGTCCGGTATTACCTACGCGCAGCTACGCGAGCATCCGCACGGGCTCGAATACGGCACGGTCGAATACGAGAAGCACGTGGAGAGGGGTTTTCGCGCTCCCGGCGGCAAGGTCAACATCGTCTCCGAGGTGTTGCTCGACAATGGCTTCGACGGCCTTCCCAACTGGGAGGACAGCTCCGAATCTCCGCGCAGCAAGCCGGAGGTCGCCAAGGAGTATCCCTATGTCGTGTTCACGGGACGCTCCGGCCCCATGTACGTGCACGAGCAGCGCCGCACCATCCCGTGGCTGCGCGAGATGCAACCCGAGGCACGGGCGATGGTCAACACGAAGCGCGCCGCCCAGCTCGGCATCGAGGACGGCGACTGGCTCAAGGTGAGCTCGCCGCGCGGGTCGATCACCATCAAGGCCGAGGTCACGCCCATACTCAAGGAGGACTGGGTGTACGTGCCCGGTGGTTGGGTCGATGCCAACTACAACTACCTGGGCATCGACGACGACCTCGACCCGATCTCCAGCCAGGCAAACTACACGATGTGCCTCGGCACCATCGAGAAGCTGTAAGGGAGGCGCCATGTTCTACGAACTCCACTTCGACGTCAACCGCTGCGCGCAGTGCTTTGCCTGCGAGGTCGCCTGCAAATCCGCCCATGACCTGCGTCCGCATGCGCAAGATGCGCCCGGCAGCACCGGTCCGCGCTATCGCGAGGTCATGACCACCTACGAGCGTGACGCGAGCTGCCCCATCCAGTACGTCTCGATGGCGTGCATGCATTGCGCCGAGGCGGCGTGCATGGCGGTGTGCCCGGCCAAGGCCATATACCGCGATCCCGAATTCGGCGCCGTGCTCGTCGATTCGAGCAAATGCCTGGGCTGCCATTACTGCTCGTGGGCCTGCGAATTCGGCGCACCGCAGTTCGGTGCCGACGGTCTCATGCAGAAGTGCGACATGTGCATCGACCGCCTGCGCGATGGCCTCAAGCCCGCCTGCGTCGAGAACTGCTGTGGCGGTGCCATCACCATCGGTCCCGTAGGCGAGCCCGAGCGCGAGGTGCGCCAGCAGGCCGCCCAGCGCATGCCCCGCTCGTAAAGGCACGCGATGGAGAACGCTTCATGAACGTTGGGGAATACAAGCTCAAGACGATGATCGTGGAGGAGCTGCCGCTCATCGCGTTCACGACCTGCGCGCCGGCGGCACTCGGCGTCGCCCTCGTGGCGCTCGTGGAGGGCATCGCCGCCTTCTCGTCCACGGGGCTGTGGTTCGGCGGCTGGCGCTTCGCGGCGCTTGCCGTCGTCTTCACGACGGTCGGCATGGTCGCGTCCGTGATGCACCTGGCCAGGCCGCTGCGTGCTCCGCGTTCGCTCTCGAACCTGCGAAGCTCGTGGCTTTCACGCGAGATCTTCGTCGTGTCGGCGTTTTGGGCCGTGCTCGTCGCGTGGTTGCTCCTCGCGCTCTTCGCATCGGGTACGCTCGCGTCCGTGGATGCATGGACGGCGCTGGTCCTGGGCTGGCTCTCGCTCTGTGCCTGCACCATCGCCTGCATCATGGGCGTGCTGCTCGTCTTCGTGATTGCGCGCGCCTACCGCGTGTCCGGTCAGCCGGGCTGGAATGGCCCCGAGGCGCTCTTCGAGCTGTTTGCCGTCGCGCTGCGCGTCGGCGTGCCGGCGGCGAGCTGTCTCGTGCTGCTCGCCTCGGAGTACATGGACATCCCGACATCGCCCTGGATTGCCGCCCTCGTCGCCCTCGTCTGCGTCGCCGTCGCGGCGTTTCTTGACAAGCGCGCGAGCGCTGCCCGGATGAGCAGGCTCAGGCGCGAGATCGATGCCGGCGCCAATCCCCATGGGCGCGTCCCCGTTGCCCTTGCCTGCGTCGTTTCCTGGCAGGCGGAGCGCGGTTACGGACTTGCCCTGAGCTTTTCGGCGGCCTGCTTCATCGTGCTCGCCTGTCTCGTGCCGGCGTTTCGGGCCATTGCCGTGGTGCTCGCCATGCTCTGCGCGCTTGTCGCCCAGGCCATGCTGCGCGCGGCGTTCTACGGTTTTTGCAATCCCGCCCGCGTCGCGACGAGATTTCCCGTGCGTCGTCAGGGGTAACGAAAATGAGACAGCGTCTTGGAGACGCTGTCTCATAAGGTGGTCAAAGCGAAAGGTATACCGATGGTATGAGACAGGGTGTCAGGCACGCTGTCTCATCTTGCCGCTAGACTGCGTCGGTACCTTGCTCGCCCGTGCGGATGCGCACGACTTCCTCGACGGGGCTCACGAAGACCTTGCCGTCACCGACCTCGCCGGTGCGCGCCGTCTCGCAGATGACGTCGACGAGTTCCTGTGCCCGCTCGTCGTTGACGACGAGCTCGAACTTCACCTTGGGCACCATGTTTAGCAGCACCTCGGTACCGCGGTAGTACTCGCTCCAGCCGTGTTGGTTGCCGCAGCCCATGACCTGCGAAATCGTCATGCCCGAGATGTCCGCGCCGAAAAGGGCTTCCTTGAGGGGCTCGAGCTTTTCCGTGCGTACGATTGCCGTGATTCGTTTCATCGTCTCGTCCTTTCTAGTCGAGTCCCAGGTATGCGGGGTACGCGCTCTCGCCGTGCAGTGCGACGTCCAGGCCCGTCGCCTCGTCGTTTTCGTCCACGCGGGCCTTGCCGCGATAGACGGCCTTGACGATGAAGCCGAGTATGAGGCCGGCGACGATGACGAAGGCGAGCGTCACGAGGATGCCGAGAATCTGGCTTACCAGCAGGGAGGGATCGCCCGTGTAGAGCAGGCCCCCGAAGTCCGTCCACGAGAGCTCGGGCATGCAGAACAGGCCGGTGAGCACGCCGCCGACGATACCGCCAATGGAGTGGCAGCCGAAGGCGTCGAGCGCATCGTCGTAGCCGAGCTTGCGCTTGAGGTACGAGATGGCGAAGTAGCAGCAGGGCGATACGATGACGCCCATGACGATGGCCGCCCAGGGTTCGACGAAGCCGGCGGCGGGCGTGATGGCGACAAGGCCCGCCACGAGGCCCGTGCAGGCGCCGACGAGCGTGGGCTTGCCGACCTTCACGCGCTCGACGACGATCCACGACAGCATGCCGGCTGCCGAGGCCGCGACCGTGTTGAGCAGGGCGAGCGCCGCGATGCCGTCTGCCGCGAAGGCCGAACCGGCGTTGAATCCGAACCACCCGAACCACAGCAGGCCGGCGCCGAGCATGACGAAGGGCACGTTGTGCGGACGGTAGCTCATGAGACCGAAGCCCTTGCGCTTGCCGATGATGAGGCAGAGCATGAGGCCGGTCACGCCCGAGCTGATGTGCACGACGTCGCCACCAGCGAAGTCGAGCGCGCCGATCATGTCGCCGATGAGGCTTCCCTCGCCGCCCCAGACCATGTGCGCGAGCGGGGCGTAGACGAGCGGCACCCAGAGCACGATGAACAAGATGAGCGCGCCGAACTTCATGCGTCCGGCGACGGCACCGGTGATGATGGCCGTCGTGATCATCGCGAAGGCCAACTGGAAGCCGATGTTGACGATGGAGGGATAGACCGCGCCCTCCTCGTTGACGCTCGCCTCGGCGAACATGTCGGTGACGGCCGAGAAGCAGCCGATCTGGTCGATGCCGCCGAAGAAGGGCAGCGAACCATCACCACCGTAGGCAAAGGACCATCCGAACAGTACCCAGATGACGCCGACGACGCCCATGGCACCCATGACCATCATCATGGTGTTGACCACGTTCTTGCGTCTTGAGAGGCCTCCATAGAAGAATGCCAGGCCGGGGCTCATGAGGAGCACCAGCATGGTACATATCAGCATGAAGGCAGTTGTTCCCGTATCAAACATGTTTTCCTTCCTTTCCTCTCGACCATTCAATTTTTCGCCGTCCAATGTTTCCATCGAGTTTCTGGGGTGTTACTTTGTGTTTAACGCTGCCGGGGAAGGAAGTTCGTGAATCGCGGGATTGCTGGTGAATTGAACCGTGCGGGGCTCGAGTTGCATCGCGACGAGGATGGCCTCGTGCTTGCGGGCGATGGCATGGAGCTGTGCGCGAGCTTCGACGACATGAAGCGGCGCCTGCGCCCCGATGCGCTCTCGGGCGAGCTGCTCGTGAAGGCCGCGCGTGTCAAGGGTGTTGCGGCTCCGACGCTCGTGGACGCGACGGCCGGCCTGGGACAGGACTCGCTCCTGCTCGCGGCTGCCGGTTTCGCGGTCACGCTCTTCGAGTGCAATCCGGTCATCGCCGCGATGCTTGCCGATGCGGTCGAGCGGGCGTGCGAAGACCCCCTGCTTGCCGAGGCGGCAAGTCGCATGCGGGTCGTCGAGGGCGACAGCGTGGCGGGCCTGCGCGGCCTCAGCGCGCCTCCCGACGTCGTCTACCTCGACCCGATGTTTCCCGGGCGCACGAAGAGCGCGGCGGTGAAGAAGAAGTTCCAGCTTCTGCACAGGCTCGAGGCGCCGTGCGATGACGAGAGGACCTTGCTCGACGCGGCAATAGCGGCGCGACCACGCAAGGTCGTCGTCAAGCGTCCGCTCAAGGGCGCGTGCATGGGCGGCGTCAAGCCCGACTACGAGCTGCGCGGCAAGGCGGTACGCTACGACTGCTTCGTCATCGCACGTGATTCTTGACGCGAGCGGTCCACAGCGCGAATATGATTGCCACGTTTTCCACGAATTCACTAAGGAGTGATCATGAGTAGTGACTGCATTTTCTGCAAGCTCGTTGCAGGGGAGATTCCGTCCACGAAGGTGTACGAAGACGATTTCGTGTACGCGTTCGACGATATCGAGCCCGAGGCTCCCGTCCACGTGCTCGTCGTTCCCAAGACGCACTACCATGAGCTTAACGACGAGGTGCCCGCAGAGGCTCTCGGTCACATCATGGCGGCGGTCCCCAAGGTCGCCAAGATCAAGGGCGTCGACGAATCGGGCTTCCGTTGCATCATCAACGTCGGTCCGGATTCCGCCCAGACCGTGCCGCACATGCACGTGCATGTCGTCGGCGGCGCCAAGATGGGCCGCGCCACCTTCGAGGGTTCCTGGCGCGAATAAACACGTAAGCGCATGGTCGTCTACACCGTCTGCCGGAACGGTGTAGGCCGATAGAACTTCTTGCGCTATCATGCGCGAAACATGTTGCCGAGTGGTGGTGATACCCGCTTCGGGATTGCACGCGCAAACGCGAGGCTACATGTGGCATAGGGGTGCTCGGCGCCCTCACATACAGAGCTTGTATTCGAAGAGAAACGGGACTCGCTTATGACCTACAAGGAAAAGCTTCAACAGGCGAATAGGGAAGCGCTTGCCGCCGTCATCGGCCTGGGCGCGACCATCATCGTATGGGCGCTGCTCGGTTTCGGCGTGGCGCAAACGGGCATCGTGGTCTTCTCCACGCCGCTTTGGGTGATTACGGGTTGCTTCGGCACCTTCGTGTTCGCCGTCGTGATCGCCGTCGTGATGGCAAAGTTCGTCATGCACGACGTCGGACTCGAGGATGACGAGGAGGGAGCCGACAATGGAAGGTAATCCGCTCACGCTCATCCCCGTCCTCGTCTTTCTGCTCGTGACCTTTGCCGTCGTCATGGGCATCAATCGCCGTGCGGCTCTGCGTGGCGGCAACTTCGTCTCCGAGTACTTCATCGGCAACCGCAGCCTCGGCGGCTTCGTGCTCGCCATGACCACGATCGCGACCTACGGCTCGGTGAGCTCGTTTGTCGGCGGTCCCGGTCAGGCTTGGCAAATCGGCTGGGGCTGGGTGTACATGTCGGCCGTGCAGGTCACCGCGCTGTTCCTGCTCTTCGGCATTCTGGGTAAGAAGCTCGCGCTCATCAGCCGCAAGATCGGTGCCGTTACCATCATCGACGTGCTGCGTGCCCGCTACAAGTCCGATGCGATCGCGAACGTCTCGGCGGTCATCATCCTGCTCTTTTTTGCCGCGATGATGGTGGCCCAGTTCGTCGGCGGCGCCAAGCTCTTCGAGTCCGTCACGGGCTATAGCTACGTGATCGGCTTGCTCATCTTCGGCATTGTCGTCATCTCGTACACGACCGTGGGCGGTTTTCGCGGCGTGGCGGTGACCGATGCCATTTGCGGCGTCATGATGATCGTCGGCATCGTCATCCTGGCAGCGGGCATACTCATTGCCGGCGGTGGCTACGAGAACATCATGCAGACCATCATGGCCGAAAACCCCGCCATGATGGATCCGCTTTCCGACGGAAACATGCCCATCGGCCTGTACGTGACCCAGTGGCTGCTCGTCGGCGTGCTCACCTTCTGCCTGCCCCAGTCGGTGGTGCGCTGCCTCGGCTTCAAGGACGAGAAGGCACTCAAGAACGCCATGGTCGTCGGCACGGTCATCATTGGGCTCATGATGATTTGCGTGACCGCCCTTGGCGTGTTGGCCAAGGGCGTGCTACCCGGCACGCTCGCGGAATACGGCGGCTCGGTCGACAACATCATCCCGCTCGCCATCATGGAGTCGCTGCCCGCTTGGCTCGCCGGCATCGCCATCGTCGGCCCCATCGCCGCGTCCATCTCGACGGTTTCCTCGTTGCTCATCAGTGCTTCCTCGTCCATCATCAAGGACATGTACATGCACCATTGCGATAAGCGGGGACATGAGGTCGCGGATACGAGGATATCGACCCTCTCGCGCATCTTTACATATGCCGTCGGCGTGCTCGTGCTCGTCATCGCCATCGCGCCGCCCGACGTCATATGGAAGATCAACATGTTCGCCTTCGGAGGTCTCGAAACGGCGTTTTGCTGGGCCTTCGTGATGGGACTGTTCTGGAAGCGGGCCCACGCCTGGGGCGCGTTTGCGTCGATGGCCGGAGGCGTGGTCGCCTACTGCGTCACGATGGCGCTCGGCTTCAAGGTCTTCGATTTGCACCAGATCGTGATAGGGGCAAGCGTCTCGCTCGTGCTCATGCTCGTGTTCTCGTGGCTGGGCAACAGGTACGACCGTCAACGTGGCATCATCGACCAGCCCGACGGGGTGTTCTTCGTGGCTTAGAAACGTTGAAGTACGAGGTAGCAGTTCAGGTCATCGTTGGGACCGTCGGCGTTGAAGCGCTCGACGAGATGAACCCGGTCGTTCACGTGCTCGATAAGCTCGTCGATTTCAGCGTTTGAGAAGCTATGACAATAGCGCAGCACGGCAGGCTCGTTTTGCCAGCCGAGAAGCCAGTCACTCTCATCGAGCTTCAGGCCAGGATAGCGCTCGAGTGCGAGTTGTGTTGTTTGACGTGCTTTGTGACTTAAACGCTTGTCGTGCTCGAACTGCCAGAATGAGACAAGAATATAGCCGTTGATTTGTGTTTTATTAAGCATTGTATCTAAAAATGCTTCACGAGCTTCTTTACCGGGAATGTGATGCATGAGACCAAAAGCGCAGTTCAGGTCACATGCTGGTATATCGGCGAGTGCATCTTCCAGTTCATTGCTCCATAAAGTAGATACAATGTCTAGATTGGTGAAGCGAAATTTGCTTTGGCTATCAAGAAGCGCGGGACATGAGTCGATGGCGTATACGGTCATCTGCGCATCCGTGTGTTGTTGTAAGAAGTCTTCGAAGCGCAGATTCCCGCAGCCAAAGTCGAGTACGGATAGTTCAGCTCCTACGAGCGTGCTGTCGAGTACACCGAGGCAACGCTCCCAACCATGCCAAGGGCGTGTGCGCGTGGAAGAAAATGACGCAGCGCAGCGTGCGTAGAAGTCACTGGTAAGTGTGTTGAGTATGTTGGCAGTTTCGCGGTTCATCTCCTGCATTGTACGTGAGATACAATCATGCATCATGTACGAAGTGCTCGCAGACATAGTCGATGCCATACGCACGAAGGGGCCGCTTGACGCCCTCGAGCTCGGCCGGATTCTCAACGCCCACAACAAGCGGGTAGGGGGTGCGCAGCGCGCGTACTCCAAGAAGCGCATGCTGCCGTACTACCTCAAGCTCAAGGAGGAGGACCCGGATGCGTGGGCGGCGCTTGACATCGACGAGGAGCTCGAACGCCAGCTCTTCACGACGTTGCGCATGAAGCCCCGGCGCACGGCGAGCGGCGTTGCCACCATTACCGTGATCACCAAGCCGCACGCATGCTCGGGGCATTGCCTGTACTGCCCCAATGACGTGCGCATGCCCAAGAGCTACCTGCATCGCGAGCCTGCCTGCCAGCGTGCCGAGCGCAACTACTTCGACCCGTACCTGCAAGTGGCCTCACGCCTGCGCGCGCTCACGCAGATGGGACACGCCTGCGACAAGATCGAGCTCATCATCTTGGGCGGCTCGTGGACTGACTACCCGGAGAGCTACCAGACCTGGTTCATGGCAGAGCTCTTCCGCGCGCTCAACGAGGCGCCCGCTTCGTCCGAGGAGCTGAGGGTGCGGCGCGATCGCTATCGGGAGGTCGGCATCGACGGGCGCGACGAAGTGCTCGAGGCGCAGACGTGCGAGGTCCAGACTGCGGTCAACGAGGGTACGATCGACTACAACGATGCCATCGTGAAGCTCTATGGAGCAAAAAGCGCATGGGGGAGGGTCGCCGCGTGGCAGGCGGCGAGCTTCGACGAGCTTTTCGCGCAACAGCGCATCAACGAGAAGGCCGTCCATCGCGTCGTCGGTCTCGTCGTCGAGACGCGCCCCGAAACGCTCGATGCGCCTACGCTTGCGCGCTTGCGCGCACTCGGTTGCACGAAGGTGCAGATTGGCGTGCAGAGCCTACGCCCCGAGGTGCTGGCACTCAACAATCGTCCCGTTGACGAGACGGCCTTGCGTCGCGCATTCGAGTTGCTGCGTGTCTTCGGCTTCAAGATTCACACGCACTTCATGGTCAACCTGTACGGCTCGAGCATTGTCGATGACGAGGCCGATTACGTGCGGTTCGTGAACGACGCGGCGTTTCAGCCTGACGAGGTCAAGCTCTATCCTTGCGTGCTCGTGGAGGGGACGGGGCTTGTCGAAAAGCACGGGAGCGGTCAGTGGCAGCCCTACGCGGAAAACGAGCTCGTCGAGTTGCTGGCACGCGATGTGCTCGCGACCCCTGCCTTCACCCGCGTGTCACGCATGATTCGCGACATATCGGCGGTCGACATCGTGGCGGGGAGCAAGAAGACGAACCTGCGGCAGATGGTCGAGGCGTCGGACGTCCTGCGCGACGCCGCGGTGCGCGAGATTCGCTTTCGCGAGATTGCGGGAGATGAGGTCGAGCTGGACGAGCTTGCCCTCGAGGAGGTCGCCTACGAGACGACGAACACGAGCGAGCGTTTCCTGCAATGGGTGACGCCACGGGGAAAGATTGCCGGTTTCCTGCGTTTGTCGTTGCCCCATGCGGAATACGTTTCCGCCCGTGCGGGCGAGCTTCCCGACGAGCTTGGCTGCGCGATGATTCGCGAGGTGCACGTGTACGGGCAGGTCGCGAACCTGCACCGTGCCGACGGCAGCGCCCAGCACCTGGGACTCGGGCGTCAGCTCGTCGAGCGCGCCTGTGTCATCGCTCACGATGCGGGCTTCGGGCGCATCAACGTCATCAGCTCCGTGGGGACGCGGGACTATTACCGCAGGCTCGGCTTTGGGGATGGGGATCTGTACCAGACGAGAGAGCTCTAGTCGTCGAAGCCCCACATGCGCACTTCGGGCTCGAGCATGACGCCCGAATCGGCGAAGACGGCGTTTTGCACGTCCTCGATGACCTGGCGCACGTCGCGGGCGCGTGCCGTGCCCATGTTGACGACGAAGCCGCAATGCTTGGTGGAGACCTGGGCGCCCCCGCAGGTGTGCCCGCGCATGCCGGCGTCATCGATGAGCTTGCCGGCGTAGTGGCCCAGGGGCCGCTTGAAGGTCGAGCCGGCGCTGCCGAGCTCGAGGGGTTGCTTCGCATTGCGTCGTTCGGCAAGGTCGTCCATGCGTGCACGAATCTGGGACGTATCCCAGGGAACGAGTTGGAGCGTCGCCTCGAGGATGATGTAGCCCTCGTCGCTCATCATGGAGTGGCGGTAGCGCCAGTCGGCCTCGCTCGCGGGTACGGTGACGACTTCGCCATCGGGGGTCAGGCAGCTCACCTCGGCGCAGACGTGCGCGAACTCGCCATCGTAGGCGCCGGCGTTCATGATGGCCGCGCCGCCAATGGTGCCGGGGATGCCGCTGGCGAATTCGTAGCCCGAAAGTCCTGCGGCGCAGGCTGCCTCGGCAACCTGCTCGTTGGTCGCTCCGGCCTTGGCGATGAGCCTGGTTCCCTCGATGCGGATGTCGGCGAAGTGCTCGCCCAGGCAGATGCACACGCCATCCAGGCCCTCGTCGGCGATGAGCAGGTCGCTGCCGCAGCCGATGACGTACCAAGGGGCATTGGCCGCGCGGCACGCCTCGAGCACCGCGACGAGCTCGTCGAGCGAAGCCACGGACACGAAGAAGTCGACCGGGCCACCCACCTTGAAGGTCGTGTGGGCGCTCATGGGTTCGTTGACGTGCAGACGCTCCTTGGCGATTGCGTCGCTGAGCAGCTGGGCCAATGCGTTTGTGTTCATGGAACGTTCCTTGCCATAGTCGAATTGCATGTACGCATGATACCCGACAATGTCACGGGCATGAGCTACAATACCCGCCCACAACGACAATTGAAGCGAAGGGGTTTTCGATGATCGCAGAGTACAAGAACGACAAGGTCGCGCTTCTGAGCGCGCTCGAGCAGGCCGATGCCAACTTGCATGGCAACGTCGCCACCTATGCCGTCGTCGAGACCGAAGACCCCACCATGCCGTTCGAGATCTGCCTCGTGCACGAGCGCGGGGAGGAGAGCGATGCGGCGCGTCTGCTCAACGAGCGCCTTTTCGACCATGCGTTCCTCGACTTCGGCTACAAGGAGGTGCGCAGCGAGGATAACCTCGAGGGCGTCATCTACGCGCCCGTCGAAGAGCTCTTCGGCGAGAGGACCTGCATTGGCGTGGCGCCGCGTTCGATGTTCGATGACGATTTGTCGCGTGTGCGCATGGCACGTGGCGCCGACGAGGACGAGGTCGAGGAGACTGATGACACGATGCGCTTCCTTCACTTCCTCAAGGCTGTCGATGGTCGCGTGATAGACGGCGCTCCCGCTCGCACGTTGGCGGCCGAGGATGTCACGCAGGTGTGCGGCCTGCTCTTCAAGTACGTGACCGGCGCCGGTAATGACACGCAATGCGTCGTCGCCTTCCAGCGCACGCAGCGCATGTGGATCCAGCAGAAGTCGAGCTACCTGCTCTTCGATGGCGCACAGGCCAAGCCGGAAGCCTTCTCGAGCCGTTCCATCCGCGTGGGCACGACCTTCGACTTCGTGCTTTTCGGCGACAACGTGTTCTTCCGCAACTTGCGCGCGCTCGAGATACTGTTCAAGTTCAATCGCCTCGTGAGCCAGCGCGCCAAGGACTACGCCGACACGTTCGATCCCATCGTCGCCGACTTCGAGAAGCTTGACGAGCGCATCGAGGCGAGCAGGGGCGTGGCGAACAAGCTGCTCAAGATGCAGCGCGAGGGTTCGCCCGTGGCCGAGCTCTCTCCCGAGGAGCTCGAGATGCGCGCCAACCGCATCGCGTACTACAGCCGCAAGCTCAAGTTCAACGAGGACGGCAAGATCATGCTCACCACCAATCGCGAGGTGAACGACTTTCTGCGCATGCTCAACGACGACTTTCTCGTCTCGCCGCTCACGCAGGAGGAGTACGAGGCTCGATCGAAGAAGCCGCTCAAACGCGACGAAGACTAGTCGATTGTGACGACCCAGCCCTCGGGGCCTTCGATCTCGCCGCTTTGGATGCCGGTGAGCGTCTCGCGCAGCTTGGTCATTACCGGGCCAGGCTTCTCCATGCCGCTGATCTCGATGACCTCGTCGTTGTAGGTGATCTTTCCGACGGGGCTGATGACGGCTGCCGTGCCGCACAGGCCGGCCTCGACGAAGTCACCGGCCTCGACCTCGCTCATCTTGACGGGGCGCTCGTCGACCTTCATGCCGAGCATGTCGCGGGCGACGACCACGAGCGAACGGCGGGTGATGGAGGGGAGGATGGAGTCCGTGTGGCTCTGGGGCACGACGAGCGTACCCTCCTTGTTCACGAAGATGATGTTGGCGCCGCCGGCCTCCTCGACGTAGGTGCGGCTCTGCGAGTCGAGATAGAGGTTCTCGGCGAAGCCGTTGGCATGGGCCTCGACGTTGGCCTGCAGGCTCATGGCGTAGTTGAGGCCGGCCTTGATGTTACCGGTGCCACGCGGGGCTGCGCGGTCGTAGGCGCTCACGCAGATGTGGATGGGCACGGCGCCGCCCTTGTAGTAGGGGCCGACGGGCGTGACGAGGATGCGGAACTGGTACTCGTCAGCGGGTTTGACGCCGATGACCTTGCCCGACGCGAACATGAACGGACGGATGTAGAGCGTCGCACCACTGCCGAAGGGCGGAACCCAGGCCTCGTTGGCCTTGACGACCTCCTTGACGGCCTCGATGAAGCGCTCCTTGGGGAAGGGCGGCATGCAGAGGCGTTCGGCGGTCTCGTACATGCGGTCGGCGTTGAGGTCGGGGCGGAAGCAGACGATGGAGCCGTCTTCGGTGGTGTAGGCCTTGAGACCCTCGAAGCACTCCTGGCAATAATGCAGGATACCGGCGCACTCGCTGATGGTGATGCTATGGTCGGGCGTAAGCTCGCCCGCACCCCAGGCGCCATCCTTGTACTCACAGACGTAGCTGAAATCGGTCTCCATGTAGCTGAAGCTCAGCTCGCCCCAATCCAGGTCCTTCTTCTGCGTCACGGTAATCATCTCCATTTTCCCTTGGCCGCGCCTTATGCGTGACTATCGATTCTATGCCAAATGAGACAAATATGTCTGACACATTTGTCTCATTATCTACTTGTTCCTGTTGTAGTTGATGAGGCAGCCCGCCTTGACGATGGCGCGCTCCTCGTTCGTCATGCCGGCAATGGAAAGCTCGATTTCGCGTGCCGCCCCATCGGCAATGACGAAGGCGCGGATGGAGTCGAGCTCGCCGTCGAGTGTCTCGCGGATGTTCGGGACGAAGACCCAATCGCCCACATGGAATACGTCGGCGCTGCCCGCATACTGGAAGGGGAGCATGCCCCAGTTCATGCAGTTGCTGCGATAGCGCTTGGTGGCGTATTCCTCGACGATGTTAGCCAGGGCGCCGAGCACGCGCTGGCAGCTTGCCGCCTGCTCGCGGGCCGAGCCGTCGCCGGGCTTGCGCGCGTAGATGGTCGAGCCGAGCTCGATGGCCTGCGTATCGATGTCCTCGAAGCCGTCGATGCCGTGGATGGCCTCGTAGACTTCGGCAAGTTCGTCGGGCGTGGCACCGGTCAGACGCGCCTGCTCGAAGTCACGCACCTGCTTGGCGCGACGCACGTAGTCGGGGTCGCGGCGCGAGAGCGTGAACTCGGCAAGACCGAGCGGGTTGGAGCGATACGAAGAGGTCTCGCCGCTCGGGATGAGCTCGTCGGTCGTCGTGACCTCGTCCTCGATTTTCGAGACGATGCGCAGCAGGACATTATCGGCCAGCGGCTCGAGCTCGGGCCAGTCCTTGATGTTGGGGCCGTAGCGCAGCTCCTGCTCCTCGTGGGGCTTGCCATATCCCCAGTACACGCGGGACTGGTAGGCGCGGTCGTCGTAGTTGTAGGCGGGGATGTCGCCCCAGCAGTCGAGCTCGGTCGCACTCGTGAGCACACCGCCGTTGGCGGCAGTCGCGGCAATCGAGCGGGCGTCCATGAGCGCCACGGCGGCCATCTGGCCGTTTTGCGGCTTTGAGCCCTCGCGATTGGGGAAGTTGCGCGTCGCATGGCGAATGGACAGCGCGTTGTGCGCCGGGGTATCGCCCGCGCCGAAGCAGGGACCGCAAAACGCCGTGCGCACGATGGCACCGGCATCCATGAGGTCGGCGAGCAGACCCTTGCGGTCGAGGTCGACGAAGACGGGCTGCGAGGACGGGTAGACCGAGAGGTAGAACTCGTCATAGCCGGTCGATGCCCCCTTGAGGGCATGGGCGGCTTCGACGATGTTGGAGTAGGTGCCTCCGGCGCATCCGGCGATGACGCCCTGCTGGCAGGCGAGCTTGCCGTCGTTTGTCACCTTGTCGAGCAAACTGAAGTGCGCGCGCCCCTCGGCGACCTTCTCGGCGGCAATCTCGGTCTCGCGCAGGATGTCCTCGAGATTCTCGTAGAGCGCGTCGATGGTATAGGCGTTGGAGGGGTGGAAGGGGAGTGCGATCATCGGCTTGATGGCCGACAGGTCGACTTCGACGAGGGCATCGTAATAGGCGACGCGCGCGGGCTTGAGCTCGTGGTAGTCGTCACCGCGCCTGTGCAGCTCGAGCCATGCCTTGGTGTCGGCATCGGTCTGCCAGACGCTTGACAGACAGGTCGTCTCCGTCGTCATGACGTCGATGCCGTTGCGGTAATCGGTGGGAAGCGAGGCGATGCCGGGGCCGACGAACTCCATGACCTTGTTCTTCACGAAGCCGGACTTGTAGACGGCGCTCACGATGGCGAGCGCGACGTCCATGGGGCCCACGCCGGGCTGCGGTGCGCCCGTGAGATAGATTGCCACGACATCCGGGTAGTCGACGTCGTAGGTGTCGCCGAGCAGCTGCTTGTCGAGCTCGCCGCCACCCTCGCCGATGGCCATGGTGCCGAGGGCGCCATAGCGCGTGTGCGAGTCGCTACCGAGAATCATCTTGCCGCAGCCAGCGAAGTTCTCTCGCATGAACTGGTGGATGACGGCGATGTGGGGCGGGACGTAGATGCCGCCGTACTTCTTTGCAGCCGAGAGACCGAAGAAGTGGTCATCGTCGTTGATCGTGCCGCCGACGGCGCACAGCGAGTTGTGGCAGCAGGTGAGGACGTAGGGCAGCGGGAAGCGCTCCATGCCGGACGCGCGCGCGGTTTGGATGATGCCGACGTAGGTGATGTCATGGCTCGCCATCGCGTCGAACTTGATTCTGAGGTGCTCGGGATCGCTCGTGACGGTGTGCGAGCTGAGGATGCCATGGGCAATCGTACCCTCCTTGGCGTGCGCCTTCTCCTCGGGCGTGACACCGAGCTGGTCGAGACGGGACTCCTCGCCTTCGGGGACGAGTTGCGTTCCGTCAACGAGATAGACTCCCTTTTCGGTGAGTTTGACCATAAATCATCCTTTCAGTACGACACGATTCGGCATTTTGACGTGCGTTTTTGTTAGCCATGCCACACACGCAATGGTATAGTTAGCACTCGATTGTACTAAAGCGCTCTGGAATATCCTATGGAACTTGGCCAAACACTTCCCATATGGAGCATCATTCCCTTCGCGGGCATGC
>CAOKAE010000014.1 GCA_948466335.1 uncultured Coriobacteriia bacterium
CGCCGGGCTCATAACCCGGAGGTCGTAGGTTCAAATCCTGCCCCCGCGACCAAACGCACACGGGCCAGCCAATCGGCTGGCCCGTTTTTTGTTCCATCAATGCCATGCAGCATGCTGCGCGCGAAACGAAAGCGGGCCGTCGAGCATATCGACGACCCGCTTCCCGCTCAGGCCCGAGCGGTAGGATATTCTGCAAGCTTACTTATCGCGAAGCTCCTCGGCCTTCTTCTCCTGCTCCTTGGCCTTGTCAACGGAGACGTCCTCCATGGCATCGCTCTCGAAGCTTTCGAATTCCTCGCTCTTGCCCTTTTCTTCTGCCATGACAATCACC
This sequence comes from uncultured Coriobacteriia bacterium, assembly GCA_948466335.1. Classification (GTDB taxonomy): domain Bacteria; phylum Actinomycetota; class Coriobacteriia; order Coriobacteriales; family QAMH01; genus QAMH01. Next base: position 332 of record CAOKAE010000014.1, read on the forward strand.
CTTTCCAATCGACGCATGTCCGTATGATGCCGTGATTGGGTGCTCTGGCTGTCTGCGAGCCGGATTGACGACTCCTGCAGGCTGCCTCGGCGCTCATTACCCTGCACCGAGAATATTATACCGCTTACGGAATATTTGAGAACAAATATATTGAAACAGTCTTTCTAATCCGATTCGTCTTTTGTGTGACGGGGCGGATGTTGCCGCATCCGTCCTCCTGTGCGGCCTATGGCATCTTGCACAGGGCGAGGCACGCCGTGCCGATAAGCCCGAGCGTCATCAGGACCAAGCCCGCGAACATCCAGTTCTCGAGCGTGGGGCCCAGCAGCATCTGGACGACGAAGGTGCCGAGGAACTGGCCGATTCCCTGGAAGGTCACGAGAACGCCCATGCCGATGGACGCGAGTTCGGGACGGGGCAGCAGCTTGGCGAAGGCCGTCAGGAACATCGCGACGGCTCCCACGCTCAGACAGCCCATGACGATGACACCGACCCAAAGAAGCCAGCCCGTCTGCGTGTACATGAGGAAGGTGCATGGCCCCATGGTCAGCATGCCGATCAGCACGAGCGGTTTGCACCGTCGCGTCTTGTCGGAGATGATGCCGAACAAGGGCGACGAGACAATCGAGATTAGCATAGGGGCCGTGCTGATGAAACCGGAGAAGGTTTGGTCGAAGCCCTGGAGCTGCAAGATGGTGGGAACGAACGATAGGACCGCGAGCAAGAGCATCTGGTAGATGACGAAGGCCACGAAGAAAAGCCCCGTGTTCCTGTTGAAGAGCTCGCGATAGCGGGGCTTTTCCATTGCCCCGTCGTGGGTTACGGGCGCCGAGGGCGGCTTGCGAATCACCACGAGCACGAGGACGGCCGCCGCTGCGGCGACGCCGGCGAAGATGAACCAGACGCCCGCAAAGCCGAGGTTCTCGAAGATCGTCGGCGTGATGATTGCCGCGGCACCTGACCCGAGGCATCCCCATATGCCCCAGATGCCCATGGACGTCCCGATGTTTTCGGGGCGGACGTTTTGCTGGACGATGATGGGAGCGCAGGTCGTGAGCACGGTGAGTGCCACGCCCTCGACCGCACGCGAGAGAATGAGCACGGCGGAGACCTGGGCGAACGCCCCTATTAGCGAACCAAGGATCGCGATGCAGGATGCAACGATCATCATGGTCTTCGCGCCAAAGCGCTGTGCGAGCGCACCCGAGGGGATGGCGGTAAAGATGGCCACGAGCGTGAATATCGACATGAGCCACGAGGCGGATTCGGCCGTCATGGAGAACATGCCCATGAGGTTTGTCATGATGGTCGGCACCTTGTACTGGACCATTCCGACCGAGATGCCGGCAACGAGCAGGACGATGCCGACGATGAGGGGGTTCTGGTACGTGCGCGATGACTTCGCGTGGTCCTTCGAAGACGGGTTTGCCTCTGCGTTCATGTTCAATGCTCCTCCTTGTCAAAGCGCCCCGCGGTCAGCAATGGCCGCGGGACGTTTCGTGCAATGCCCCAGACACGGTACGTGGCATGTGCCCGTGGGCAGCTTACGCGCGCGGACACGGCGCATCGCCCACCTTGGGAGGTGGTTGTGGGGATTAAACAGGAGGGTGAGGGTTACGCCACCCGCAGGCGAGGACCTGGCGGGTGGCGGGGTTCGGGTCTACGCGCCCTTTGGCTACTTCGGCAGTGCCCCCGTGAGCAATTCGCTCAGTTCCGCATCTGTCAGGTCGTAGTCGTACATCGTCTTGTAATAGTCCATCGTGACATCCTCGATGCTGGTCTTGAAGGCGTCCGGGTACAGGAGTCTCGGCAGCCACTGCATGCCCATGAGCTGGTTCACGGTTGGGGGATTGTTCATCCAGCACCACGGGTCGTCCGGAACCTGATAGTAGTTGTCGTTGACGATGGCGGCGATGCCCTGCCAGGCGGGGTCGTCTCCCACGCTGTCGTAGATGCTGCCTTTCTGGAAGATGATGAGCTCGGGATTCCAAACCGCAATCTGCTCGAGGCTGATCTCGTTTCCGTTGCCCTTGCCCGACACGTCATCGACGACGACCACATTGTTCGCGACCATGTCGATAACCTGGGCTTGGAATGATGTCTTTGCTATTGCGTTGAGACCGTTATTGCCGAGCAGGTACGCCATGTTGACGCGTTGCGACTCCGGAATCGTCTTCATGGTGTCTTCGACTTCCGAGTACACCCGTGTGCAGTATTCGGAGAGCTTGTTACCGCGATCTTCCATGCTCAGGAGTTCGCCAAGGTTCTCATAGGCCGCTCCGTAATCGGAGAGCTTCGCCTCGATGAAGATGCAGGGGATGCCCAATTGCTCCTGCAACGCATCCAGGCTTTCCGCCGTGTCCTTCTTCGCCTCGCCCGTATCTATGATGACCTGCGGCTTGGCGGCTGCCACGGCCTCGCGATTGAAATCATCCTTGGCCCCTAATACGGCACCGAAAATTGGCATGTCTTTGAATTTCTCGCCGAATATCGCGAGCTGGTCGTCGTTGAGCTCCTGGGAGAGACCGACCATCTTGTCGGGTGCCATCGTGAGCAACACTTGTTGCGCCGTGTGCCCGGACGGGCAGATCCTCTCCAAGTTGACGGGAATTTCGACCTCGCGCCCGAGCGAATCCGTGAAGACCCTTGTCTTTTCCGAGGCCTTGTCAGAGCCGCCGCTACCCGACGAGCATCCAGCAAGTGCCACGACTCCCAGACTCAGCGCTGCGACGCACATGAGCGTGAGCATGACCTTTCCAAAGCCCTTGACGAGCTTCCCCTTATCGCGTTTCATAGTCCATCCTTTCCTGCCGTGCTTCTATTTCGTGCTTGGGCACGCAGATGCGCACCTTATCGCCATAGAGGGAGTTGACCTCGACATCGACGCTGTAGAGCCCGCTGATGAGCTCGGAGGTGATTACCTCATGAGGGGTGCCATAGGCATCGATGCGCCCGTCTTTGAGGACGAGGGTTCTGTCGGAGTACAAAAACGCATGGTCGGGGTTATGCGTGGACTGGATGATGGAGAGTCCCTCGTGCGCAAGCTGGCGCACGCAAGAGAGTACGCGCACGGTGTTACCGTAGTCGAGTGCGCTCGTGGGTTCGTCCATGACAATGGTGCGGGCGTTTTGGGCAAGCGCACGGGCGATGAGAACGAGTTGTTGTTCACCGCCCGAAATCTGCGTGTACATGCGATGGGCGAAGTCGGCGATTCCGATGCGCTCGAGCGCACCGTAGGCCCGTTGCCGCTGCGCTTCGCCGGGATTGGTCAGCATCTTGAGGTCGCTGCCCGTTGCCATGAGCACGACGTCGACAACCTCGTAGTCGTAGACGGAGGCGTGCGTCTGCGGAATATACGATATCTCGCGGGCCCGTTCCCTGATTGAAAGCGACTTGATGTCCTTGTCGTTGACGAGGACGCGCCCCGTATAGTGTTGGTTGAGGCCGAGTATGCAGCGAAACAGCGTCGACTTTCCCACTCCGTTGGGGCCGAGGACGTTTACGAGCATTCCGTCTGGGATGTCGAAGCTCAGGTCGTGGAGAACCTGCTTGCTGCCGTACGAGAAGCTCAGGTTTTCGATGGAGATGCTCATATCTTCTTCTTCCGCGTGATGAGGTACAGGAAGAAGGGTGCGCCGACGAAGGCGGTGAGTATGCCGATGGGAATCTCGGCCGTGGTTGCCAGACGGGCGATATCGTCCACGACTAGCAGAAAGCCGGCGCCCATGAGCATCGATGCGGGGATGAGCTTGCGGTAGTCTGCGCCGATGAGCATGCGGCATAGATGCGGAATGACAAGGCCCACCCAGCCGATCATACCGGTGACGGACACGCAAGCTGCCGTAACGAACGTTGCTGCCACGATGACGATGACGCGGATGACCCGAGCGTTCACACCCATGGTGGAGGCCTCGTCATCGCCCATGGTCAGGATGTTGATGCGCCAGCGCAGCGCGAACAACACGGCGCAGCCTATCAGCAGGATGGGGAACACGATGCCCACCTGGCTCATCTTCGCGCCGGTCAGGCTGCCCATGAGCCAGTAGGTGATGTCAGCCAGCTCGTCGTTGTTAGGGTCGGCGATGAGCTTGGTATAGGAGACGCCGGCTTGGAAGAGGGAGCTGACCATGACGCCGGCAAGCACCACCACCATCATGTGGTTTCCCTTGGCCCGCGAGCTGATGAGTAGCACGAGGAACACCGTGAACAGGGACATGAAGAACGCCGACACCGACACCATGGCGCCAGTAAATCCTGCCAGGATGGCCAGGGCGGCTCCAAAGGCGGCTCCTTGGCTGGCGCCCAGTATATCGGGTGAGACGAGCGGGTTCTGGAACGTGCCCTGGTAGGCGGCGCCGGCTACGGACAGGCAACAACCTACCATCAGGGCCAGCAGAATGCGCGGTAGTCGCACGTTGAAGAACAGGGTGGCCTGCTGGTCGGTCCAGGATTGCTCGATAGGCACGACGCAGTTTACGAGCATCTCGATGGCCTGGATTGGGTCGATGGGGTAGCGACCAAGCAGGAGCGAGATGCCGACGATCACGACAACGCCGATGGCGAGGCCGGTGATGATGGCATTGGCGCGTCGTGCCGAATGTGACAGGCTCTTGTGAGACAAGCCTGTTCCTGAGTGGGAAATCTCATTCATAATTATCCTTATAAAAGAATAGTAACGATGAAGAATTATATACAGCTAAGAATAAAAATGCGCGGAAATTTTCTTTTCAGGATTATTTGTTCGCCAAGTGGTGCATGATTGCCGACGCGCTCTCCGCGCAAGGCGAAACGCACATCGCTCCGCCCCACGTCTTGCCAAAGCGACGTTCGACTTCCTCGGCAAATCGCTGTCTCGTCACGACAAGAGCGTTCTCGATTCCCTTTTGCGGCCCTGCTTCAAGGAGCCTGATGGCCTCGATAAGACCACCGTCGTACTCGAGTTCGAGACGCCCGAGCTCGTCGATGACGAGGAGCGCGGGGCACGCGTCGACCATGGCGTGGCGGGGAAGTCCTGCAAGATGACGATTCACGTGCGCGAGCGCTCCTTCGTCGATATGCCAGGCAAGGCCCACGCGCCCCGCTTGGCTTTCCTCGACATACGCCCCGCTCTCTCGCGCGAGGTCAACGCGTTGGGCAAAAGGGATGCGAATACGGTCGGGGAGGAGAAGGTTCTCTATTCCGAGTTTCTCGTATCCCTGGTCGTTTGCCGCGTCGCTATCTGACTCGATCCAGACACCGGGGGCGATAACGCCAAGGCAGGTAGTTCCGGTTTGCCCAAGCTTGTCGACGAGCTGCTCGAGCCAGCGGCTTTTGCCGATTTGCACTTCGCCTGTGAGGATGAACAGCATCTGCCGAACCTTCCGCCGATTCCATTATTATACTTAGATAAATATTATAGTATTAAAAGTATAGTTAGCTGCAAATGTTATCTCGTGTGCGGAGGAGCTGATATGCCTTGGTCTTTGTATGATGAGCTTATCGAAGGAGTTTCCGAGGATGTTCTCGTTACTGACTATTGTCTAGGGACAAACTGGAGCTACGTGGAGGCAGAAAGCGGGCTTGGCATCTCGTTCACCTGTCGCGGCGGAGCACGTAAGCCGGGCGACAGTCGTAACTTTTGTGGATTGCCCTTGCGTGAATTGGCGGGCCTCAGCAAATCCTGGCGTTTCGAGGAAGCGACACTGGGCATTGCGGCACTGAATGCCTGGTATGCGCGTAAGCCCATGATCGACAAGTTCAACGTTGCATATGACGAGCCGGTAGAACTTCCCGATGGGTTGATTCGCGAGAAGGACGCGTTCGAGATGCTGCGCCCGCGCATTGAGGCCAAGAAGGATGCCCATGTTGTCGTGGTGGGGCACTTCCCCCATGTAGACAGGATTGCGGAATATGCAAAGCTCACGGTGCTCGAGCGCAATTGCCGCGATGAACTCGATATGCCCGATCCGGCTTGCGAGTATATCATGCCCCAAGCCGACTATGCCTTCATCACGGGCGTGACGTTGGAGAACAAGACGGCTCCGCGCTTGCTTGAGCTTGCGAATAATGCGTTCGTGACCATGGTTGGCCCGTCTGTCGTCATGGCGCAGCCGCTCTTTGATGCGGGAGTCGACATGGCCGCTGGTAGCATCGTTTTCGATGCCGAACTTGCGAAGCACTCCGTGAAAGCGGGTGGTAGAATGCCCTTTGGCAGTGCATTGCAGATGGTGGCGATTACGGAGTAGGGGGATGTGACAGGTGTCAGGCACCTGTCACTTTACGCGCCTACCGTTATCTCGGCGGCGCGGTTGCCGCCGGCCTCGGATGTCTGCAAGCGTTTGCGGCCGGCCACGAGCGACACGCAGGCGAGCGCCAACGCGAAGAGCAGCAGTACGCCGATGTGCCCGAAGACGGTCTGGAAGGCTGCGGCATCTGACGCATGCGCGGCAATGGAGCATGCCGTCGCGTACCAGTAGCCCGGAAGCCCATGGGCGAGCGTGGCGACTTCGGGCGAGAGCAGGTCGAGGGATATCCATGCGCCGCCGAAGAACGAGATGACCATGCCGACGATGTTACCCGCCGCATTGCAGACGATGGAGCTTGCGCCGAGCTGGCCGAGCAACAGGCCGAATGTGAGCGGCACGCAGCAGAACGCGAGCATGCTCAGCGCGCAGAGGACGAGCCCGACGGGGCCGATTTGGGCGGCGGCCTCGGAGAACACCACGAGTCCCAGGCAGAAGGTCCACGCCCAGGCGACGAGCGTCACGACCGCGCATGCGGCGGCAAGCTGCACGTTGTAGGCGACGAAGCTCAAGGGCGACGAGAGGTTGCGTCGCCGCACGTCGACGCGGCCCAGGGTCGTGACGAGCAGTCCTACACACACAGTGATGCCGGCAAAGAGCGTGTAGGTACTCCATTGCAGGTAGAACACGAAGCGGTCGGCTTCGGAAACGGACGCGCTGCTTTCGACCACGCTTACGTCGGCGCGTTCGTCTGCAAACGTCGATGCCTCTTCCACTGCCTGCGCGATCGAGGCGTCCGGCTTGGCAACCAGCAGCGTGCGCACCATGCCCAGAAAGCCGTTCACTCCCTGGTCGACGAACTCTCCCTCCATGGAGTAGAAGCTGAACACGGTTTCCATGACGGGGCTTTCCTCGCCATCACGTGCCGCCTCGACGAAGGCGTTCTCGAAGCCCTCGGGGATGATGAGCAGGTAGTCGACCTGTCCCTTCGCCACGGCATCTTGGATCTGGCGCGTGTTGTCTTCGATGGCGATGGCGTTGCCTTCGGCATGCAGGCGGTCTTCGACGGCGGCGGATAGCTCGCTTTGGTCACGGTCGATGACGGCGAAGTCATAGGCGGGGCGCTCGAAATCGCCACCGGGATTTCCGAAGCTGAATGACATCGCCATGAACAGGCCCATGAAGCTCAAGCCCACGATGTAAATCAAGGGGAAGGCGATGTTGCCGCGGATGATGCGCATGGCGCACTTAAAGACTTGCATAGCGCCTCCTCTTCAGCGAGCGGGCGGACAGGGCAAAGAGGATGAGCGCCATGACGAGCAAGATGCCCAGGTGCTCCATGAGGGGTAGGAGCGTGTCATAGTACATGACGCTGTAGAAGGCCTGCGCGATCTGCGCGGCGGGGTTCACGAGTTCGACCACGGGGAAGTCGCGCGCGATCATGTCGGCGAGTTCCATCGTCGGCTGGCCGTAGAGACCGGCAAACAACGATGCGAAGCAGACGACGCCCGTGAGTATGCCGCTCTTGCCGCTTTCGGGAACGTGGGGTATGGCCGAGATGGCGCTTCCGAGTGCAGTCGCGGTGAGGGCCGCGAAGGCTGCTACCAACAGGCATTCGAAGTCATGATCTCCAAAGCTCACGTTGGCCACGTAACGGATGTAGAGATAGGTGATGAAGAGGCACGCGAAGGTGATGATCCAGCTTCCGAGAATGGTCGCCGCGACCGCGCGCCCGTGGGGCGTGGCGCCGACGGCGCGCCGCGCGCCAAGGGCGGAGGTGTTGGGCTTCATCCTCTGGAGGGCCACGAGGCCGAGCGAGCCGCCGAAGAGTGCCGCCATGCCGAGCAGCGCGAAGTAGAAGCGCACGCTCTCCTTGGGCTGGTTGGGCGTGACCGTGGTCTGCACGGTGGCTTGCAGCGGCTCGAGCATCGTGTCCATGATGCGAGCGCCCGCGGGGCCGGCAAGCATCATGGGGTCTTCTGCCACGAGCTCCTTGATCATGGCGCTGTTGGCAACGTAGGTGTCCATCGCCATGACGAGAATGGAGGAGTTGATTTTCTCGACCCCGCCCGTGGATGCGGCGCCGACCACATGCACCTCGGGTTCGCCGTCTACGAGCTCGATATAGCCGACGCACGGGTTTTCGCCGTTGGCCGTATCCTCTATGAGCTGCATGGCCTCCGTGGGGCTCGCGACGGTCGTGATTGCGAACAAGGTATCTTGGCCGTCCTCGTCTTTGCTCATGGCTTGCAAGAAGGCGTCGAACGCCTGGTCATCGGCGGTCTCTCCGGACTGCACGACCGCGACCGGAATGGGGTCGAGCTGGTTTCCCATCTCGTCGATTGGGCCGAACATCATCATGAAGACGGTCGAGAGGATGAGGGGAAAGCCGAGCGCCCACACGAGCACGCCAGGCATGCGCAGCAGGTCGAGCACCGTGTATTTGAAAGTGTTCCACATGGACGTTGCCCCCTAGTCGCGCAGCTCGCGGCCGGTGATTTCGAGGAACACGTCGTTGAGCGTCGGTGGCTCTGCCCAGATGCGACCGGGGCGAATGCGCGCCTTCGTAAGCTCGTCGAGCACATCGGCGACGTTATGCTCGCCGTTTTCGCAGGTGATGGAGAGGCTGCCGTCGTCATAGGTTGCGGTGAGCACGTGGGGGAGTGACCGGATGCGCAGAAGCGCGGCTTCGGGCACGTCGGCTTCGATGATGATCTTCTCGCCGGCGGCGACGAGCTGCTTGAGCTCTTCGTTCGTGCCGCATGCGAGCGTGCGCCCCTTGTCCATGATCATGATGCGCGTGCAGATCTCCTCGACTTCCTCCATGTAGTGACTCGTGTAGACGATGGTCGAGCCGTCGGCGTTCATTTGCTTGATGCCGTCGAGGATGGAGGCGCGGCTCTGCGGGTCGACCGCCACCGTGGGCTCGTCGAAGAAGACGAGCTCGGGCTTGTGGGCGATGCCGCAGGCGATGTTGAGGCGGCGCAGCAAGCCGCCCGAGAGCTTCTTGGGAACCGCCTTCTCGTAATCCTCGAGGCCGACGAATTCGATGGCCTCGCGCACGAGCTTCTTGCGGCTTGCGCTGTCGCTCACGTACAGGCCACAGAAGTAGTCGATGTTCTCGCGTACGGTGAGCTCTTCGAACACGGCGACGTTTTGCGGGACGACGCCGATGCGGCGCTTGAGATCGTAGCTCGTCTGGGTCATGGGCTGGCCGAAGAGGCGGATTTCGCCACGGTCGTAGGTGAGGAGTTGCAAGATGCAATTGATGGCGGTGGTCTTGCCACTGCCGTTGGGGCCGAGCAGGCCGAAGACCTCTCCGCGCTCTATTTCCATGTTGAAGTGGTCGAGGGCGAGAGCGCTTCCATAGCGCTTGACCAGATCGACTACCGAAACGATGTCGTGCATGTTCATCTCCCGATGCGTCCTTGGGTGTTCGCGAGCAGCCCCATTTAAGCTTGCGGGGCGCGGAGTGTAAACATGACATTTGTCATTGATGAACATATCCGCTGGTCAGAGCGCTTCCGAATGCGAACGTGTTGCATGGCGTCGTCTTCGGGACGGTATAATCACGGCATGGAAGAATACGTCGACGAAATCATCTTGCTCGTCGCCTGCGTGGCGGCATCGGTCCTCTTTGCCGATGCGAATCTCATAGTCGTTGGCGTGCTGCTCTCCATATCGCTCGTGTGCGCGTGCGGCATGGCAGGGCCCCCGTACCGCATCGCCGCACAGATCGCCTTTCTTGTCTGCGCACTCGTTCTCGTTCCCGCCTTCTTCTTTCTGCCGGTCTGCGTGTATGTCATGCTGCATGAGCGCCACTGGGCGCTACGCCTTCTCTGGCTCGTTCCGCTTGTGGTCATGCCCTTTCTGGGCATGGTCTCGTCGCCGGGATATGCAGTCGTCGCCCTTACCTGCGTGCTTTCGGTGTTGCTGGGTATCAAGGATGCGCGCATGCGGGCAGAGCGCGCGGGCATGCAGTTCGCGTTCGACGATTTGCGCGAACGCAACCTCAAATTGCTTGCCGAGTGCGAGGAAGCGGGCGCATCGGGTGTGAAGACGAACGCTGGATCGCGTTCAGACGATAATCGTGCCCAGGCCGTAGGCCCGTTCTGCAATCTCACGGATCGCGAGTATGCCGTGGCCAAGCTTGTGGCCGAGGGCATGGACAATCGTGATATCGCGGCGACGCTCTTTCTCTCGGAAGGCACCGTACGCAATCACATCAGCTCGATTCTGAACAAGCTCGAACTGGGCAATCGCACCCAGATTGCGGTGCTGTACTACAAGGGCTGAGCCAGGGCGCTACGTAACGTAGCGCCACACCAGCGAATCGCCGGAACTCAACACGTAGCTCGACGCGCCCGTCATGGGCATCGTGCCGTTGACGGTGTAGGTCCATCCGCTCGATCCGCCCATCACCTTCTCGGCCAGGCCGTTGACCGCCGACACGTAGGACGGTGAACCGGAAAGCGAGAGGCCCGTGGCGACCAGGGCATCGTAGGCGCTCGAGCCCGTGGGTAGTTCCATGGTGCCCGTGGCCATGGCGGCAGGGTAGCCCAGGCTCTGGGCCGCCGAGCTGTCCACGAGGATGCTTATGCGTACGGTGGAGCTCGACGCATCCGTCGCGGGGTCGGCATCGGCATGGGCGGCATTGCCTTGCTGTGGCTCGGTCGCGGTGCCCGCGCTGGCCGACGGGTTGGCGTTTGCGCCGCTCTGGGAGCCGCCTTCCCCTGGTAGTGCGGTCGATGTGCTCGGGTCCTGCGCCGTGGCGGAAGAGACGACGCTGGTGCTCGGCTCCTGCGCGTCCGGCTGCGGCGCCTGCGGGGCGCCGGTGAGCGCGAAGACCAGGCAGCAGATCGAGACGACGCCCAGGACGACGCCGGTGACGATGCGCTTCTTGGCGGCGCTTGTTCGGCGTCTAGTCATGGGACCTCCTCCTCAACCCCGAGATGACGAGCGCCAGGGCAATGACGAGGCCGATGATCGAGATCCAGAGGAGGGCGGAATTGGTTGCCCCGGCTGGCATGTCGTCCTTCTCGGTACTGCCGTCCGTAGCTGCGTCCTGTGCCGGGCTGGCAGCTGGCACGGCTTGCTGGGCGGTGGCAGGAGGCGCCGTGAGGACGATGGTTCCCATGGCGGGTGCCTGGGGCAGGCTCGTCTGGGTTCTGGACGCCATGGGCGTGTCGTCACTCGGCGAAAGAAGCTCTTCGGGCGGATTCGCCGGGGTGTTGGGGTTATTCGGGACGACCGGCTTGGCGGGATCGTCGGGTTCGATGGGGTCAATCGGCTTTGGGTCATCCGATGCGGTGGCAAGCTTCAGGGCAAACAGGTTTCCCGAATCGTTGACATAGTAGAAACGGCCGTTTGCGTAGGCCAGCGATGCCATGGAGTAGTTGTGCATCCCCGCGGGCGGGTCGAAGGCAAGGGAGGCGTGGGTGTCGCCCAGGCGATAGGCGTACACGCCGCCACCGCCCGTGTAATCGGGGTAGGTGCCGGTGGCTCCGTTGCAGGTGAACAGCGCCATCACGCCGTTTTGGTCGCGCACGAGGATGGGCGTGCTCTTGACCTCGCCGGGAAACGCCGCATCCTGCGTCGCGTCGACGACGCTCAGCGGCTTCATGGTGCTGGCGTCGATGACGGCGAGGATTCCGCGGCCGTCCTTGCTGCCGCCCACGTAGATGATTCCGTCGGCTATGGAGGGGCTGGAGGTCGAGTAGTCGCCGAAGGCGAGCGAGGCCACCTCGCGCGGCTGCCCGTCGCTTCCGACGGCAATCTTGTGCAGGACGCCGTTGGTGGTGACGACGTAGGCGTATCCGTCGGCCGAGACGACGGTGGAGCGCACGGCGCAGCCAAGGTCGAGCGCGCCTGCCGCGATGCCAGCGGGGGAGTCAGTGGAGATCGACTCCACGCGACCGTCATCGCCCGCGACGAGCATGAAGCCGTTGAGTTGCGCCGCACCGGCCCAATAGTAGCCGGCTGTCTTGTTCTCGCGAACCCAGCGGATTGCACCCGTGTTCACGTCCACGCACAGCGCATAGCCGCCATAGGTCTGCGACCAATCGGCCTCGGCGGTGAACGCGTAGAGGTTGTCGCCGCTCACGGTGATGGTGGAGAGCGATTGCTGGGAGTACGAGACGAGCTGGCCGCCACCGGGGCTCTCTATCGTCCGGTCGGGCAATGCGGCGGTGAGCCACCGGGTCTGCAAGCCTAGGGCCGAGACGGCCTGCAGGCGGCCGTTATCGAGGGGCACGATTACCATGCCCCGGGCATAGACGGGACGGCACCCATAGGCGGTGGAGGCGGCAAGGGTGGTGGAGCCAATGACGCTACCCGTCTGGGCATCGAGCTTCAGTAGCTTGTTGCCCGATGTCAAAAAGACGAAGCCACCCGCGACGACGGGCTCCGACCAGGACGCGAACGCGCCTCGCGCGTAATCGTAGGTCCAGCTGCCCTCGAGTCCGGCAACGGACGTCTCGACCTCGACGGGCTTGCCAGTACCCGAGCCAAAGGTGGCCCAGTCCGCCTCCCAATCCGCCACGGGCGCGTCGGGATCCACGGGAATCACCGGCTTTTCCAGCGTGCCCGAGGCATCGACGTAGACCAGTTCGAGCACGTCGCCGTCCTTGGGGTAGTAGCCGCTGGGCATCGAGCTCGCGTATTCCCCGTTGATGAGGAAGGACCAGTACGACCAGGGTGCGCTCGAGCTCATCGCCAAGGTCTGGGTCCGGTCGGGAGAGGTGATGGAGTAGGGGCATCCGCCGTTGAGGTTGTAGAAGTACCCGGCAGCATCAAGCTGCGCGGCAAAGAGGTCCCAGGCCGAGAGGCGCGCCGAAGAGCTCACGCTGCGACTGGTGAGGGGGATCCAATCCATCTGCTGGTAGGCCGCACCGGGCCCATGGGGCGTGACGCCCACGACGCGCAGGGAGACGTCCAGCATGACGGGTTGCTCCGGGCCGACGGGATCCACGGGCTCGACTGGCTGGGTGCCCTCGCCCAGGGCGATGGCCTTTCGCATGGGGCCGGCCTCCATGACATTGAAGCCCGCGTCCACGCGGCATTTGAGGTACTTGCCGGCGTAGGAATCGGGAATGACGAAGGAGGTTTTGTGAGCGTTGCCATCGGCGAGCTCGGTGTAGGTGCCGTCGAAGCTGTCCGAGACGAGCCAGGTGCAGTTGAGCTGGCTGGCGTCAAGGTAGGCGCCGGCCGTGCCCGCCGCGGTCGCCTCGCGGGCCGTGACGCCAATGGTGCGACCGGTCCAGAACGTGAACGTGTCATCCTCGGGCGTCTGGCTTAGGGCAGCGTATATGAGTTCGTGGGAGCCGGGCTTTCTAAAGGGCCCCGCCGCGGAGCTATTCGAGGAGGCGACGGTGTTGTCGCCGGCATAGGCGGTGACGCTTATCCAGCAGCCTTCCAGGTAATCGGGCACGACGAGCTCGGGGCCCGTCACGCCCTCGATGACGTGCCACCGGGAATCGTCGAAGCTGGACGTGGGCTTTTCGCTCGTCCAGCGCCAGGTATAGGTGACGTCGTTGGTGACGGGGGAGTTGTCCCAATAGTCGCCCTTATAGGCCTGGGCCACGAGCTTGGAGCCCAGGGTCTTCACGGACGAGGCGTTGAGAATCTCGACGCGATAGAGGTTGGTGACGCCTGCGGGAAGCACGGTCCCCACGGGCGATTCGCAGGTGTCGTGTCCCTCGACGCCACTCTTGGCCGTGGCGACGACCTTCAGGAACTTGCCCGAGAGACTTTCGCCCACCGTGAGCGTCGCCCCCGTGGCCACTTCGGCAAAGGGACCGTCAGCCGAGCTGGCGGCCTGCCAGGAGAAGTCGACCTTGGTGGCGTCGTAGAGCGTGTAGGGGTCGTCCATGTCGTAGGCCGCCGCCTCGAGGGTATCGCCGACGTTGCAATCGGGCGCGTCCTCGAGGGAATCCCCAAAGCCAGCGCCGTTCTTGGATATGAGGACGTGGTCGAGTTTTATTTGCTCGGGCGTGACGATGGGCGCGACGATGAACCCACAGGCTGTCAGGGTTGTGTACTTGGTGGCTGCCTTGGGACCTTCCACAGACGTATCCGCATTGCTTATGCAAACGCGCAAGTATTTACCATCGAACTGCGTTCTGAAACTATCGGTTAACTGCAAGGTTGAACTTGTCTGCCCTGCTATGGGCTGGAAGTCATTAGCCTTTTTGCCCGATCCATATAACCACTGGTAGGACCATGTACCATCATCATCTACATGTTCCTTGCCCGAAGTCCACGCATGGGCATAGAGCGTCTCGTCCTTATCGAGCATGGTTGCCGAATAGGGTGCGGGAGAGGACGGGGTCTGATGTTGCGAGATGCTGGCGAAGCTCGCATCGGCTAAGGTCAGGCCTGTCGCCTGGGGCGCGATTTGGGCATCAGGCTCCTGCGCTGCCTTTGCCACGCTCTCGCGTACCATCTGAAGCAGGCTCTGGGTTGCATCGTCCTGCCCCGAGGCATCCTCAGTCGCCTCGTCCTTATCGACGGGGTCGGCCTGCGTGTCATCCTCGTCCTTGGTGGCGCTGGGAGCAGGGGGCTCATCTTTCGGCTCGTTTTCTGTGAGCGCAGCATCCTTGGATGTGGAGGCGTCATCAACATCGACATCGGGGTTCGGCGATGCGGGAGCCTCCTCTTCCTGTGCCGGAGTGTCGGGTGCCTCGGGGACGGTTGGCGTCACCACTTCTTTGTCAGCGGGCATCTCCTCGGCAATGGACGTTACCTCGTTTGCTTCGGGCGGCTCTGATGCCCAGATTGACATGGGCGCAAGGGAGCTCACCAACGCGAAGCTCAGCAGGAGGGAGAGGAGCGTCATGGGACGCGAGGAGCGCACGCCTTTGCGGCGCGCATAAAACCGTCTGCTCATGCAGAACACCTACTTCCAGGGCTATCGTGCAACGGGCAGGTATTCCGACTTTGCCTCGTCTGAGGTGCCTGACGCGCAACCGTCATCGAGCGTATCGCCCGAGACGGCACCCCATCGGCTCATACGGTTCCTGGTAGAGCGGGGGATTCGCACCCCCATTCCCCTCAGTCGAAAAGCGCCCTGCTCTTCGACCGGCGCGATGCCTCGCGCAACCCATCAAGGCCAATGAGGGGAGTATAGCATTGAGGGCAGATGACGGCTTTCGTGCCAGCCGATTCCAGTGAGATAATGCCTTCCAAAGGAGGTCATATGTTCGGACGCAGAAAGAAGGACGACGCCTTGCTCGATGGCGTCAGGCGCTATGTGGATAGCGTCTACGTTGGCGAGCTCCGGGAAAGCGACCCTAGCGGGATGTTCTGCGGGCAGATGCCGCAGGCATCCGCGCCCGCGCCGATGGCGGTACGGACCGGGCAAGCTTCCGACGAGCTGGCAGATTTCGAGACCACCGGTTCTTTCGAGGCCATCACGCTCGAGACGGCCGCACCTCCGGGCCTGGTCGAGCAGCTGTACCAACTCGACGAGTCCTTCGCGCAGACGGTGCTGCGTCTCATCGACGAGCGCGGCATGCGCGACGCCCAGGTCTACAAGCGGGCCAACATGAGCCGGCAGCTCTTCGCCAAGATTCGCAAGGATGACGGCTATCGTCCCACCAAGAAAACCGCATGTGTCCTGGCCTTTGCGCTGCAGCTGAATTACGAGGATGCGATTATGCTGCTCAGGCGCGCGGGCTTCGCGCTTTCGCATAGCTCGAAGTTCGACGTCATTGTCGAGTATTGCCTTTTGAACGGCATTCACGACGTGAACCAGGTGAACATGGTGCTCTACGAGTTCGACCAGCCGCTTCTGGGATGAGACAAATTACACAGGGTAATTTGTCTCATCGGGCGTGTGCCACGGTGCCTGACCCCCTGACACACGCAATGTCGCTTCGCGGTTTACCTATGCGTGTGCGCAGCGGCGTAGAGTCCTTCTCGTCAGGTAACGGCGAAGAAGGGGCAAGCCATGAAAAACATGAAGGACTATACCGAGATCGTGTTCATCCTCGACCGCAGCGGGTCCATGGGCGGCCTGGAAGACGACACCATCGGCGGATTCAATTCCGTGCTGCAGAAGAACAGGGAGCAGGATGGCGATGCCATCGTTTCCACGGTGCTCTTCGACGATCGCATCGAGGTGATATGCGACCGTGAGGACATCGTTGACGTCGAGCCCATCACGAGCAAGGAATACTACGTGCGTGGTTGCACGGCACTGCTCGATGCGGTGGGTGGTGCCATCAACCACGTGGGCAAGGTGCAGAAGAACCTGCCCAAGCATCATCGTGCCAAGAACGTCATGTTCGTCATCACCACCGACGGCTACGAGAACGCGAGCCGGGAGTTCACGTACCCGCAGGTGAAGAAGCTCATCGAGAAGAAGCGCAAGAAGGGCTGGGAATTCATCTTCATGGGGGCCAACATCGACGCGGCGGCGGAGGCGGCTCGCATGGGCATAGCCGCGGACCGGGCGGCCACCTATTGCGCCGACAAGCGCGGGACCGGGGCCGTGTACGGTGCCATGGCCGATGCCTGCTGTCAGATGAGAAGCGGCGCGGGCATCACCGGCTCATGGAAGCTCAATATCGAGGACGACATGGCGCGTCGGTAAAGCAGGTACCGGCATATAATGAGACAAACGTGTCAGACACGTTTGTCTCATTTCGCAGGTCGGGGGAGTTGGACATTATGGATTATCGTGAGGCCATCGAGGCAGAGATCGAGAGGCTCAAGGGCGAATGTCACACCCCTTCCGGATACGACACCTGGGATCACGAAAAGATCTGGTACCTTGAGACAGTGCGCGACCGTCTTGCGAGCAACGCCACTCCGAAGCTGGTTTACGAGCAGCTCAAGAGCGATTATTCCGAGCTCAAGGAAACGGTCGCTGCTGAAGAGGCACACCAGACCTTTGACTGGTACGACGACCACTACTACGCGAAGCTCTGCTCCGGCAGACTGCAAGCATGCGAGATAGCAATAAAGCTCTACGAAGACCACGGAAAATCGCTCTGACCGGGTAACCCAGACAAAACGTGCCCGGCACCTTTTGTCTGGTTATTCGTGGGCTGCAAACGCCTTGGGCACGGGAATCACCGAGCCGAGGCAGGCGGCGATGAGCATGAACACCACGCCCTTGACGGGGAAGCACAGGATGAGCAGCAGCGCGACCATGAGCGGCTGGCGCATGACGACGCCCAGCAACGCGGCCGTGCACACGCAGAGCGCGAAGACCGGGTCGACGCCCATGAGGCCCGCGCAGGCGTAGCCAATGGAGATGCCCGCGAAGATGATGGGAAAGAAGTGGCCGCCGCGCCAGCCCAGCCCCAGGCACACTTGCGTCGAGAGCACCTTGAGAAAGCCCGTGGCCAGCAGCACGAGGGCGCTCATCCCCGTCCACTGCGCGGCGAGCATCTCGGTTTGCGCCTCGCCGGCAAACATCGTGAACGGCAGGAAGATGCCGATGCCTCCCAGCACGAGGCCGGCGATGAGGGCCTTGAGGACGGGGCGTTGGCCCAGACGCGCCGAGGCCCAGTGCACGGCTGCGCCGAAGGCGTGAAACAGCCAGCCCGCGCAGATGCCGACGACCATGAGGGGAATCATCCACATGAGCTCGTGGGCCGAAACGCTCATCTGGGAGAAGTGCGGCAGACCGCCTCCGCTGCCAACGAGGCTCCCGAGCAACATGAAGGCCCCGAGCGCGCCGGCGATAGACAGGATGTAGACGACAACCTTGAGGGGTTTGGGAACCTCGAGGTGCGGAACGTCATCCGCGTGCGCCTTGCCATCGGACTCGTCTGCATAGCCGAAGAGCGGTGCCGCCAGGCCGAAAAGCGGTGCGGCGAATATGGTCGAGATGATGGCGGCCGTGCCCGCGCTGGCAAGCTCGCGCATCTCGCTGCCGACGAACTTGAGCCTGTCTCCCACCCAGGTGCATAGCCCTGCGATGACGCCCGTGAGGCCGGCCTCCGGGCCGATGCTTCCGCCAAAGAGCAGCGGTAGCAACGCGCCGACGAACATCGCCTTGATGTGCTTGTACTCGTAGCGTCCGGTTTTCTTGACCTCGGCGAGCACCGTGTTCATGTCATCGGGATAGGCGCCGACGCGCTTCTGGAACAGCCCGATGGCAAGACCGCCCAGCGCGCAAAAGAGAATCGGATAGAAAACCGCTGGCAGGCCAAGTTGCTCGAGAAACGCAGGTGCCTTGTTCCAGAGCAGGTCTATCCCCAAGTTCATGAGGAAGAAGAACGCCCAGCAAAAGGCCCCGGCAAAAGCGCCGAAGGCAATGGTCAGGACCACGAAGAGCAGGCGCCTCATGCATCCTCCCCATCGTCCTCGTCTGCATGGCGTCGAATGTGCAGGCCCTTGTGGCGCTGGTTGCGAAACTCCTCGACGAAGCCCGCCGAGAAGATGCCGGCGGGAATGGCGACGATGGCGATGGAGAGCACCATGACGACGAAGCCGATCACGCGACCGAGCGCGGTGATGGGGACGAGGTCGCCGTAGCCGGTTGTGGTGATCGTGGTCATGGCCCAGTAGATGCCGGTGAGGATGCTGTCGAAGGCTTCGGGCTGGGCGGCATGCTCGGCCTCGTACATGAGCACGCTCGCCGCCACCGTGAGCAATCCCAGCACCATGAACGCCGCGATGATCTCCTGGCGGCGGTTTCTGATGACCGCACCGATGGTATGCAGGCCACGCATGTAGCGCGAGATCTTGAACAGGCGAATGAGACGGATGATGCTGATCGCATCACGCAGCGCAGGTGACATCGGAGTGAAGAGCATGATCCAGGAGGGAAGGAACGAGAGCAGGTCGACGATGCCCATGGGTGACATCATGTAGCTCAGGCGCGCCTTGACCGGGGTCACCTTTGGCCGCACCTTGTCGGAGATCCAGATACGCGCGATATACTCGCAGGTAAAGACGGGAGCGGATATGAGGTTGAACACGAACACGAAGTCATCGTAGGCGAGCGATCCCCAGTCGTCCGGGACGCATACCAGGATCGCGTTTCCGATGATGCACGCGTAGATGATGCCGCAGAGCACCTTGCCACCCCTCGTGGCGTCGGCGGGGTACTCGAGCGCGAGGAGAAGCCAGCGCTTCAGGGAGTTCGTCTGACCGTCCGGCGCGTCACTCATCGGCGTCCTCCTCGATGGGGCAGGCGTTGGCATGTGAAGCGTTTTTGATGCGCTTGAGCGCGATCGAGGCGAGAAGGGGCATGAGGAAGACGGTGATACCTCCCGCGGCGACAAGCACGGATGCGATGTCAGCCGTCATGGCACCTGCGTTGACCGCGATGTTCGTGATCGCCACGACGAGCGGCAGAGCCGCCGTGCAATAGAGCGCAATGGTGGCGCGGCTATGCGGGTCCATGTCACGCGTCTCGCGCGAGACGTGCAGGGCAACGTATATGGGCGTCGCGCGCACGACCAGGAGCGCGACGATGAACACCACGAGTAGCAAGGGATATTCGGTCACGGCCACGGGGTTGATTGCCATGCCGCTGACGACGAAGAACAGCGGCACGAAGAAGCCGTAGCCGATTCCGTTGAGCTTGTGCTCGAGTCCCGCGTTGCCATCGGGCACGAGGAACCTGAGCACGAAGCCAGCCGCGAAGGCGCCGAGCACGATGTCGAGGTCGAAGAGGGCCGAGACCGTGACGAGCCCGACGAGCAGCACCATGACGAAGCGCACGACGATCTGGGCGTTCGTGTCGCGATTGCTCTTGAAGAACTTGGGAAGGTGGATGCCGTTTTCCCAGATGCGCTTGGGTATCACCGCAGCGGCGATGGCGATGAGCGTGAACGCCGCGAGGATTGCCAGCGTGATCCAGGTCTTGCGTGTCGACAGGATGAGCGCGATGACAATGATCGGCCCGATTTCGCCCCAGGTCCCATAGGCGAAGATTGCCTTGCCGATACGCGTGCCCACGAGCCCGCGCTCGTGCAAGATGGGAACGAGCGTGCCAAATGCCGTGGTCGTGAGCGCAATTGCCGCAGCAAGCCAGCCAATCTGGTTCGATTGGAAATCGGGCATCGCGATGCAGATCGCCATTGCGATGACAAAGGTGATGACCCAGGTCAGCAAACCGTGGCGGCCCTGCTTGCCCGTGAGTTCCTGCGGGTTAATCTCGTAGCCCGCAAGAAGGAAGAGGAAGCCGAGGCCAAGATCCGAAAGTAGCGTGATTGCCGCATCCGGTTGTGCGATGGCGAGCGCGTTCGGGCCAAGTACCATGCCGGCGATGAGCAGGAAAACGGTCTCGGGAATCATCCTGTTGGGGACGAGCGCCGAGATAATCGGGGCAAAAAGCGCAACCGCGACTATGCAGAACAACGATATGAGATCGGTCTCCAAATCGGGGCTCCCGGATGAATCGGCGATGTGACCGAGGGAGATTATAACAACCCGAAGATGACAGGGGCGCGCGGCCGTGGTAGAGTGTCAAATGCTTTGATATCAAAGTATCAACGAAAGGCGACCTCGTGCCATGTGACATTTGCGACATAGCCGTGCTCTACGAGTCCGACGAATGGTCCGACCACAAACTCGCCGCCGAGCTCGCGCGCTCCTTTCCGGGTGCTTGCGTCGAGATGATCGACATGACGGTCCCCGATGCTGTCGAGCGGGCCCTCAGCTGCGATTTGCTCGTGAGCCGCGTGTTCGCGAGCGCGCTCTTTCGCGGTCACGAGGACGCCCATCGCAATATGGCCCGCCTCATCGACGAGCTTGAGCAGGACGACGCGGGGCTTGTCAATCCCGCCGCTGCGCACTTCTATGAGATAGACAAGGTATGTGCCCTGGACGCTCTGGACCATGCGGGCATCGCCGTGCCGCTGCTGTATGCGCGTGGCAAGTACGGCACGCTTGACGCGGCGGCCGTTGAATATCCCGCCATCGTCAAGCCGGTATGCGGTGGGCGCACCACGCATACGAGCATCGTCGAGACGCCGGAAGAGCTCGAAGCGCACCTGGCGGCGTCGCCGGACATGGAGTTCATGGTGCAGCGCTACGTGCGGCCCGAACGGGGCTTTATCACGCGGGTGGAAGTCGTTGTCGGCAAGCCGCTGTTCGCCGTCAAGCGCAGCGTGGCGCATAACGGGCTCTCCGCCTACCGCTTTGGTTCGACTTACGAGATGTACGATGATTGCCCCGCCGCGATTCTCGAGGATGTCACGAAGGCGGCTGCCGAGTTGGACTTCTTTTTCGGCAGCTTCGACATCATCGAAACCGGCGACGGTGCGTTCTTCATCGACGCCAACAGCGTATCCAACGTGTCCGAGGATTGCACCGAGCTTTTCGGTGTCGACCTCATGCGCTGCTACGCCGAGGCATTAGCCAACAGGTATGGTCAAGAGAAGGAGGAGGATTGACATGCTGTCAATACGGGAGGTCTACGAGCTATTCGAGGACGTGGGATGCTGTGCCTTCGCCACGCCTGACGGCAACGGAGGTGTGGATGCGCGCATCGCGCACTTCTTCGCCTACGACGCGGATGGCCTGTACTTGCGCACGATGAGTGGCAAACCGTTCTACCGGCAGTTGGCCCTCAGCGGGCAACTCGCGGTGAGCGGCGAGAAGACTGAAGGACCCTGTACCTGGGACGAGGACAAAATGCCGCACTTCCAACCCGGCTTCATGGTACGCGTGAGCGGCCACGTGCGTGAGCTTTCGCGCGAGGAAGTCGACGCCAAGGCCTCGGCAAGCCCGCTTTTCAACGTCGCCATCTATGATATCAACAAGTACCCCGAGACCGTCGTGTTCGTGCTCGACAGCGCATGGGGCGAGCTCTACAACTACGATTTCAACTGCGTGCACATGGACCATAAGATTGAGCGCGAGCGCTTCTGCTGGGGCGGCGCGACATTCGTGGATGCGGGCTTTCACATTACCGATGACTGCACCGAATGCGGCGCATGCGCAGCGGCATGCACGCACAAGGCCATTGTCCCCGGTACGCCCTATGCCATCAGGGGCAATCGCTGCGACGAATGCGGCAATTGCCATAGCGTGTGCCCCGTCGGCGCCGTGGTGGAGAAGGGGCTTGCCTCGTGATGCAGCAGGCACAGCCCTTCTCGACGCTCGTGAGCGCGCTCTCGCGTACGCTCAGGGCAGCGAACGCCTGTCTCATCGACCTGCTTGCCCAGGAAGGCGTCACGGGGATCGTCCCCTCGCATGGTGACATCCTCATGTGCCTGTTTGGTGGCGAGCCGGTGCCGATGCAACAGCTGGCGCAGGCGTGCAGGCGCGATCCGTCCACGGTGACGGCTCTCGTGAAGAAGCTCGTGGCCCTTGGCTACGTGGAGGTCAGTCGTTGTCCCAGCGACGGACGCAGCAGGCGCGTGTCGCTCACGGACAAGGGGAGGGCGCTCAAGCCGCGCTTCGAGCGCATTTCGCAGTGTCTCCTCGAGGTGCAGTCTCAGGGAATTGATGTGAGGGAACAGGAAGTGGTCATGGATGTCCTCGGCAGAGTCGAGGCAAACTTCAGGAAGGAAGATCATGAAGATGAAGACAACGCATAGGATGCACTTTGCAAGGTTGGCAATCGCCATGGCGTGCGCTCTGGCGGCGACAGTTTTCGCGCTCGTGGGCTGCGGGAGTGGGGAGAGCTCGTCGCAGGCAGGCAGTGCGACAGGGAATGCCAAGCCAACGCTCACGGTGGCGATGGAGCTCGCCTATCCGCCGTTCGAGACGAAGGATGAGGCAGGAAATCCCGAGGGTATTGCCGTGGACTTCATGCGCGACTTCGCGAATCAGTACGGCTATGACCTGGTGGTGGAGAACACCGCCTGGGATGGCCTCATTCCATCCCTGCAGACCGACAAGGCCGACTGCGTCATCAGCTCCATGACCATCACCGACGAGCGTGCCGAAGTCGTGGACTTTAGCGAGCCGTACGCCATGGCGCAGCTCGCGATTCTCGCCAACGCGAATTCTGGCATCACCCAAGCGGCGGACCTCAACCAGCCCGGCAAGAAGGTCGCCGTGAAGACGGGATCGACGGGCGATGTCTATGCTACGAAGAATTTTACCGAGGCAGAAATCGTGCGTCTGGCCGACGAGAGCGCCTGCGTGACCGAGGTGGTGCAGGGCAAGGCCGACGGCTTCATCTACGACCAGCTCACCATCTACCGCAACAACCAGGCCAACCCAGACACCACTGAGGCGGTCTTCATCCCCTTCCAAGATCCGGAATCCTGGGGCATCGCGGTGAAGAAGGGCAACACCGAACTGCTCGACCAGCTCAACGAGTTCATCGCGCAGTCGAAGAGCGATGGCGAATTCGATACACTGACGCAGAAGTACCTCGCCGAGGAGAAGAAAGCCTTTGACGACCATGGATTCAAGTGGTTCTTCGACTTCGAGTGAGGCATGCGACAGTTGACGAGCTAGAACAGGGAGTATGACCGTGCGCAATCCCTTCATCGCCAATCCCGGAGAGACACCCGGGCTTGCCATACGCGCGCTCAACTACGTGCTCGTGTGCGTCGTGGTTATCGCGGTTGCGGCCGTCTCCCTCATGGCCGCGGGCATCACGCTCTCCTTCGATTTCGTCATTCAATATCGCGAGCGCATCTGGTCGGGCTTCCTCATGACGGTGGGGCTCTCGGTCGCGAGCCTTATTGCCAGCCTCATCCTTGGCGTGCTCGTGGCGCTCGGACAGCGCTGCCGCTTTCTGCCGGTGCGCAGCCTCTGTGACCTCTACGTCAAGATTATTCGCGGCACTCCGCTCATCGCGCAGATCTACTTCTTCTACTACATCATCGGCACTGCCTGGGGTGTGAGCAACAAGGTGGTGGCGGGCATCATCATCCTGTCGCTCTTCGCGGGTGCCTACATCGCCGAAATCATCCGCGCCGCCTATGAGTCGCTGCCCACCGGTCCGCTGGAAGCGGCGCGAGCGCTGGGGTTTTCCACGTGGCAAATGGGCATCTGGGTCGCGTTGCCGCAGATGGTGACGCGCACGTTGCCGGCGCTTACCGGGCAGTTCGCGAGCATCATCAAGGACTCGTCGCTGCTTTCGGTCATCGCGGTCATCGAGCTCACGCAGACGATGCGCGAGATAAGTGCAACGAACTACAACTTCTTCGGCTGCTTTCTCCTGCTGGGTGCGCTCTACCTATGCCTCACGCTGCCGGTCATGTTCGTGAGCCGCATCTTCGAGCGCAAGCTCGCCTACGACGCGTAAGAGCCGCTGGGTCTGCACGCTGGGTCAATCGGCACGAAAGTTGCCGATTGACCCAGCGCTATGCCTATCGTGTGGCTAGCCGATGTCAGCTTCGCTTACCCTGCCCCTGAAGGTGCGATAGATGATGACATGGTAGACGAGCACGAGGGGCAGGCCGATGCACAGAATGACCGTCATGCAGAACAGCGAGAGCTCGCTCGACCCGGCGCTCATGATCGTGATGGCTGCACCCACGCTATCTGCGCTTGCGTTGACGAGCACGGGAAAGAGGCTTGCCGCACCGAGGAAGACGAGGAACAGCGCAGCAGAGCTCTGCGTGAGGAAAGCCCATAGGTCGCCCTTTGTGGACGAGGCATCTTTGCGTCCGATAACGAGCGACGCGATGACGCCGACCAGGAAGAGCGCGGCGAGTATCCACTGCAGGGCAGCGAGGTGCTCGGGCGGGGTGTTCACGCTGCCGAAGCCCGTCAGGACGCAAATCGTGAGCAGGACGAACAGGACGATCGAGACAACCTGGGCAGGCATGCGGATGGCCTGCACGCGGGTACGCAGCTCGGAGTTCAAGGGCGCCTTGAGGGAGAGCCAGCATGCACCTGCAGCGATGAACATGCTCAAGCCGAGCACGCCGGTGAGCAGCGTGAACGGCGTGATGAGCCCGAGCAGGGGCACGCCCGCATAATTGCCGGCCATGTCCATGGGGATGCCAGCGACCACGTTGCCCGCGGCAACGCCGAAGAGCAGCGCGGGCAAGAGCGAGCCCAGGAAGAAGCAGACGTTCCAGACAGGGCGCCATTTGGAGTCGGCAGCCCAGAACTCGAAGCTGACGGCGCGCACGATGAGCGCGAAGAGCACGAGCATGATGGCGAGATAGAAGCCGCTGAACGTGGTGGCGTACGCATCGGGGAAGGCGGCGAACAAGGCACCACCTGCGGTGAGCAGCCAGACTTCGTTGCCGTCCCATACGGGTCCGAGCGCACGGCGGACAATCGCCTGTTCACGCTCGTTCTTGGCGACGAACGGATACAGCGTGCCTGCGCCGAGGTCAAAGCCATCGAGCACGAAATAGCCCGCGATGAGCAGGAATACCAGGAAGTACCAGAGAGTCGAGAGGATAGTCATGTTTACTCAACCTCCTCAGCGTCGACGCGCGTCTCCGCCTTGGCGGGCTCAACGGGGCCCTCCTTCACGAAGCGCCTGATGACGCGTGCCCAGCCCACGAACAGGAGCAGGTAGACGGCAAAGAACAGAACGAGCGAGATGAGGACCTCGAAGGACTGCACCGAGGCGCTCACGCCATCGCTCGTGAGCATGAACACGCCGTCAGGGCCAGTCGTTGACGGATACACGACATAGGGCTGACGACCGACCTCTGCCGTGAGCCAACCGGTTTGGATGGCCAGAAACGGGAACAGGGGTGAGATGACGAGCAGCCACTGCAGGAAGCGGCTCTTGGCAAGGCCCTTGCCCTCTGCGACCAGCTTCTTGCGCCCGAAGATGAGCGCAAGGATGAGCACGAGGCATATGACGCCGAACATGGCGACCATGATGTGATAGACCTGGAACACGAAGTTCACGGGCATTTCGTCGACGTTGATGTCCGCATACTTCTCGCTTGCGACGAGGTCATTGAGGCCCGGATATTCGGCATCGAAATTGCCTTCGGCGAGAAAGCCCGTGCCTCCGGGTATGCCGAGCGCAAACGTCTCCTGCGTTGCCTCATCGACGAAACCGATGGCGGCAAGCTCGACCGTGCCCGTCTCGTACTGACCTTCCATCATGGCCATTTTGGTGGGCTGCTCTTCCCATACCTCGACTGCCGAAGAGTGCGCTGCAACGAGCAGCAGGGCCACGGAGATGACACCCACGATGGAACCTATGCGCAGCATCTTTTGCGCGGCGTCGGCATAGGTGCCCTTGTGCATGTACCACGCGGCAACGGCGATGGTCACGAACGATCCCATGACAAGCAGGCTGAAGACGGTGTGCGCATAGCGCGGCAGGGTGGAGGGATTGAAGGCGGCCGCGAAGAAATCGGTGATGACGGCACTTGAGCCATCGGCGGAAAGCACGGCGCCCGCGGGAGTCTGCATCCAGCTGTTGGCGATGATGATCCACAGCGCGCTGAGCGCAGAACCCGCAAAGACGAGCCACGCGCTTGCCACATAGAGCGACGGTTTTATCTTGTTACGGCCAAAGAGCAGCATTCCGAGGAAGATCGACTCCAAGAAGAAGGCGAAAAGTGCCTCGGCCGCAAGCGGCGCGCCGAAGATGTCGCCCACGAAACGCGAATACGCCGCCCAGTTGGTGCCGAACGAGAATTCCATCGTGATGCCGGTGGCAACGCCGATGGCAAAGGTTCCGGTGAAGATCTTCACCCACATACGCGCGAGCGCGTCGTCCTCAGGTAGCTTGGAGCGATAGGCCTTCGTCACGAAGATCGCCATGATGAGACCTATGCCGATGGTTATGGGTACGAAAATGAAATGGTACCCGGCCGTGAAGGCGAACT
Organism: uncultured Coriobacteriia bacterium; assembly: GCA_948466335.1. GTDB lineage: Bacteria > Actinomycetota > Coriobacteriia > Coriobacteriales > QAMH01 > QAMH01. The sequence continues at coordinate 27,237 of CAOKAE010000014.1, forward strand.
GCATACGCGCCAACAATACTTGGTCCACTGTATCTCCTCTCTTTCGTTACAGCGCCAGCATCATAGGCATGACCATGTAAGTATAAGTCCATGGAAAATGTTTGTGTAGGGTGACAATCGCCTGAACAAACGGTTTGCGCAGGGTGATGATATAGTTTCCGATATGAGGGCGATGTTTGACAGACAGCTTCTTCAGGTCGAGGGAATGCGGCGCTTGGTGGCCCTGTGCATCGCATGCGCGCTCGCAAAGGCAGCGGCGATACTCGGGCAGGCGCTGTTCTTGAGCCGTGCGATCGTGATGCTTTGGGAGGGCTCCCCATTTGAGGCGGCCGTACCGTGTGTTGCCTTCTTTGTGCTCTGCTTCATGGCGAGGCACGGCATCAGCACCGGTCAGGAAGCTTATATCGACTCGTTCGCGGCACGGGCGAGCAATGCCATGCTCTACAGGCTCTTGAATGCCGCCTTCGATGCGGGCCCCGTGCTCGTGCGCCAGGCGGGATCTGCTGCCGTCGTGGCGAACGCCGTCGACGGCATGACCGATATCGAGGAGTATCTGCGGCTGGTCGTCGCGCGAGGCGTCGACATGGTCGTGATACCCATCGTCTTGCTCGTCGCCATCTTCGCTCTCGACATAGTGAGCGGCATCATCGCGCTGGTGTGCTATCCCTTCGCCATCATCTTCATGCGCCTCATCGGGCTCACGGCCAAAGAGCGCGCAAATCGCCAGCATGCACATTTCGAGCGCATGTCGAATGCCTTCGTGAACATAGCCGGCGGCGTGGCCACGCTCAAGGCCTTTGGGGCGGCGCGCCGCTTTGCCTCGCGCATCAACGAGGTGAGCGAACGATTCCGCGTGGCGACCATGAAGACGCTTTCCGTCGCCATGCTCTCGAGCGCCGTGCTCGACCTGTTTGCCACGCTTGCACTTGCCGCTGTCGCCATCATGCTGGGTTTTCGCATGGTGGAGGAGTCGGTCATGTTCTTTCCCGCGTTGGCAGTGCTGGTCTTGGTGCCCGAGTACTTCAAGCCCATACGCGATTTTGGCGGCGACTATCACTCCACGCTCAACGGGCGTACCGCCCTTGCCGCAGTGAACGCGTTCATGGAGCAGGCCTGTGACCCCTGCGTGCATGCAAGCTCGTTTTGGCCCGAAGGCGTTTCATGGGCCAAGCGCCTGGATATCGACACGCGGGTTCCCGGGACGACCGTCATCTTCGGCCCCAGCGGCGCGGGAAAGACCACGCTGCTGAACGTGATCGCAGGGTTCAACGACCCACCCCAAGATGTCGAGGTCGCAGTCGATGGTGTGGCGGTTCCCACCTTGCGCACCAGGGAGTGGCAGCGCCGTGTCGCCTACATTCCGCAGGCTCCGTACCTGTTTTGCGCCACCTTGCGCGAGAACCTCGCCTTCTACAACCATGAGGCAAATGATGAGGATATGGCTCGTGCGCTTGCCGCCGTCGGGCTCGAGGGCCTGATGGCGACCTTGCCCGAGGGTCTGGATACGCGCTTGGGCGAGGGGGGACGCGCGGTGTCCGGTGGACAGGCCCAGCGCATCGCCCTGTGTCGCGCGCTGCTCGACCCCGCGCGCGATGTCTGGGTGCTCGACGAGCCGACGGCCCACCTCGACGAGCAAACCGAACGCGACGTGCGTGAGCTGCTGTGCTCGCTCATGCAAGGCAAGACAGCGTTTGTCGCCACCCATGGCACCGTGTGGGAAGAGGGCGCGGACGTGATCGTGCGCATTGACGCGGCCGGGGGCGAGGCCTCATGAGACTGCTTTTACAGGGAAATACGGCACGCCTTGTCTTCGCGCTCGTGTTGAGTGTCGTCGCCTTCGTGTTCGCGGGCGGGCTCATGTTCACGTCGGGCTTCATGATCTCGCTTGCCGCCGCACTGCCCCTCACCGTCCTCGCGTTGCACGTGCCTTCGTTGTTCGTGCGCATCTTCGGCATCGGCAAGCCCATCTTGCAGTATTTCCATCGCCTGTCGAGTCATGATTGGGTGCTCAAGCTCACGAGCAGGCTGCGTGTCACGCTGTACCGGGCGTTGTGCGCCCGGACCTCGGCCTTGAGCGAGCGCGAGGGGACGGGGCGCATCCTGGCGCTGCTTGCCGATGACATCGGGCATGCCCAGAACCTCGTGCTGCGCGGCGTGCTGCCCGTCGCGGGGGCCTGGATGCTCGCTTTGGTGGTCATCGCGCTCGCAGGCGTTCTGTCGCCAATGCTTTGTTGCGCGCTCGCCGTGCTGCTCGCCGTCTCGACGCTCCTCGTGCCGGCGGTTTGCGCACGTGCGAACGCCCGACGTGCCGACGAGCTCAAGCGCATCGATCACGAGCTGTACGAAGTGCTCTCCGATGACGTGCTCGGCATCACCGACTGGCTGCTTTCGGGCAGGCGCGATGCCTGCGTTTCCCGCGCGGTGCACATGCGCGAGAAGCGGCATGCATGCGAGGGCGCGATGCGTCGCCTGCGGCGCGCGAACAACCTGATAGCCCAGATGCTCTTCTGCGCCTGCGTCGTCGCGCTCGTGGCCTGGGCGGCTTGCGTCTTTGCCGATGCAGGCGAGCTGGGCGGCCTTGCGGGCATCATCGCGCATGCGTCCAGCATCAATGCGCCGGCGTACGCCCCCAACTGGATAGCCGCGTTCGCCTTGTGCTTCTTCCCGCTCATCGAGGCGTTCGCCCCTGCCGAGCTCGCGCTCGAAGACGTGCGCATGCAGCACAAGGTATTGGAGCGTCTGGACGGGTACGTGACCGAGGCCGAGCGCGAGAAACCGACGACGGCGACTGATGGCCAGGACGAGAGCCAAGCACGGGCGCTTGCAAACTTCGATATCGTCGCGCGTTCGCTTGGTTTCTCGTATCCCGGCGCAACGCCGCTGTTCGAGGGCCTCGACCTCGTGATTTCCCAGGGTACCACCGTTGCCGTCATCGGGCCGAGCGGTGCGGGCAAGACCACGCTCGCCAAGCTCATCCACGGTGACCTCGAGCCCACGAGCGGGCAGGTCACCATAGGCGGCATGCCGGCATGCGCGTTCGGAGATGCCATATCGCAGGTGGTCGGCATCGTCGAGCAAGATCCCTATCTCTTCGACATGTCCCTACGCGAGAACCTTCTCGTAGCCAAACCCGATGCGAGCGATGAAGAACTGACGGCTGTCCTGCAGGCCGTCGAGCTGGGAGGACTGCTCGAATCGCTGCCCGAGGGGCTTGGCACGCGCGTTCAAGAACGCGGCATGCGCTTTTCCGGTGGCGAGCGTCATAGGATAGCGCTCGCGCGCATCTTGCTGGCCGACCAGCCCATCGTCATCCTCGACGAGCCCTTCGCAAGCCTCGACATGCAGACCGAGGAAAGGCTGCTCGATACCATGCTCGCCACCCTGGCGGGCAAGACCGTCATCGCCATCACGCATCATAGCCGTGACATCGACAGCTTTGACGAGGCCATCGTCCTCGGTTCGGATGGTGCGTTTCCTACGACTTGAGGTCACGCACGAAGAAGACGGCGCAGATGAGCACTCCCAGGGCGAAGAGGGCGGAGAGTCCGAGCGCGAGGTTATAGCCAAGCGCACCGCCTACCACCGAGATGAGCAACATCATGAGCGCCGTGCCAAACGACGCGCATGCCTGACGCACCGTCGTGAAGAACGCCGAGCCGTCGATCATGTTGTCCATGGGCAGCTTGTGCATGCCCCAGGAGTTGATCGGGCCGATAATCGAGCTCACGCCGATGCCGCGCAGCATCTGAAGCACGGTGATGAGCCAGAACGGCGTGTCGGCGGTGATGAAGGCCATGGCGCCGCTGCCGGCCACGAGGAGCACGGCGGAGCTCACGACGACGGGACGTGCGCCGATTCTGTCGCTCAGAATGCCCGCGAGCGGGTTGAACACCGCCGCGAGTATGGTCGTGGGTAGGAAGACGAGACCTGCGGCAACCGGGGTCATGCCGGCGACATTCACGATGAAGAGCGGCAGGATGAGCGTGATGCCCATGAACGAGGCGTTGAGCAGGTTCTGCGTGATGAAGCTCACGATGTACGTATGCGATTTGAAAATCGTCATGTGGATGAGCGGATGCGCGATGTGATGCTGGCGCAGGATGAACCAGACCACGCAAATGACGCCCACGGCAAGGCCAACCCAGATGGTCGGGTCGGTGACGGGGCGATAGGCAGCGGTCGAGAACGAGAGAAGCACGCATCCGAAGCCGACGGTCGAGAGCAGGGCCGAGAGATAGTCGAGATGCGCGTCATGCACCTCGTGCTCGCGCTTGGGCACGAGAACGAGCGTGACGATGGTCAGCGCGATGATGACGATGAGGAGAATCCAGAAGAAGCTTCTCCAGCCCCACGAATCGACGAGCAGACCGCCGCAAAGTGGGCCCACGTTGGGGGCGAAGCCGAGCGCAATGCCGGCGACACCCATGGCCGTGGCGTTCTGGCCGCGCGGGAAGCGCGTCATGGCGATGGTCTGTATGACGGGCAGCATGATGCCGGTGCTGACGCCCTGCAGCACGCGCGCGAAGAGGAGCACGTAGAAGTTCGGGGAGAGCGCGGCGATGACCGCGCCGACGAACATGAACGCGAGCGCGACGAAGATGAGCGTGCGCACGGCATAACGCCTGGCAAGGTGCGTGACGAGTGGCACGGTGATGCCGATGACGAGCATGTAGATGGTGGTGAGCCATTGGCTGACGCTTTCCGGGGTGCCAAAGGTTGCCTGGACGCCCCCGAGCATGGAGTTCATCGAGGTCTGCGTGAGCGCGCCAAACGCCGCGGTCAGCGTGACGATGGCGAACATCGCGTATGTGCGACGGCGATCCATGGGCTTACTTGGTGGCGATGGCACCGCGTTCGCAGCGGTTGCCCCAGGAGTCGATGAGTTCGTTGTCGCGATAGACGCAGATGATCTCGCAGTGATTTGCGCACTTGCCGCATTCGACCTCACGCGTGACGAACTCGAAGTCGAGTGCCGCATCGAAGTCAAAGGCCCCGCTGGCAAAGGGACCCTCGCCCGTCGCCGGGGCGGGACTGGCATCGGCTGCGAGCAAGGCGACACCGTAGGCACCCATAAGGTGGCCGTCCGGGTCGACGAGCACGGGCATGCCCAACAGCTCCTCGAAGGCATGCACGACGCCGACGTTCTTGCTCACGCCGCCCTGGAAAACGGCAGGCCCCTCGATTTTCTTGCCCTTGCCCACGTTGTTGAGGTAATTGGAGGCGACCGCATGGCACAGGCCGGCGATGATGTCCTCGCGCGAGTAGCCCACCTGAATCTTGTGGACGAGGTCGCTTTCGGCGAACACCGTGCAGCGTGCGGCGATGTTGGCGGGCTTCTTGGACGTGAGCGCGATTTCGCCGAAGTCCTCGACCTCGACGCCCAGGCGATGGGCCTGGCTCGAGAGGAACGAGCCCGTGCCGGCCGCGCATAGGGTGTTCATCGCGTAGTCGACGGCAATGCCGTCGGAGACGATGATGATCTTGGAGTCCTGGCCGCCGATCTCGAAGATCGTGCGGACGTCTGGATGCAGGTGCGTGGTGCCCACGGCATGGGCCGTGATTTCGTTCTTTATGACGGAGGCACCGAGCATCGAGCCCACCAGGCGGCGTGCGCTGCCCGTGGTGCCCGCGCTGACGATGCGCATATCGTCCTCGTCGATTTGGTCGCGCAGCTCGGCGACCACGCGCTTGGAGGCCTTTGCCGGGTCACCCTCCGTCCACAGGTAGGAGCGCGCGACGATGTCGCGGTTCTCGTCGATGACGACGCCCTTCGTGGAAATGGAGCCGATGTCGATTCCGATGGTGCAATTCATGAGCGGGACTCCTTCTTCATGGCGAGCATGTCGTAGAACGCTTCGAGACGCGTGTCCAGGCCGGTGTCGCTGGTCTGGGCGTCGTAGGTGAGGTAGAGGGTGGGGATGCGAAAATCGGAGCTGATGCGCTGGAGTACGGGCTCGCAGTCGATTTCGGGCGTGCAGCCAGCCGACTTGGCGTGGATGATGCCGTCGAAGCCCCGCTCGGCGTAGCGGCGGGCAGCACCGACGGTCATCGTCGATGTGGGGCCCATGTCGTAGAGCAGGTACTCGCCCGCGCTCACGCGCAGGTTCGGCTCGTTGTAGTGGATGAAGCGATGGGTGAGGTTGAGGTAGCGGTAAATCTCCACGTGCATCTTCAGCAGCTTTTCGTCGAGGTTGAGGTTGGAGCGCTCGTCGAAGGCGGTGAAGAGCTCGCCGACGATGCCGATGCGAATGGGGTTCGCGGGCTTGTCGATGGGCAGATCGCGCATCGCCTCCATGCAGCGGTTATACGCCTCGTTGATGTCGGCATCGCAGGTCGCGGCATTCAGGTCGTCCATGTAGCAATCCCAGACGCGCGCAAACGAACCGTGCTCGACCTCGAATCCGGCGTTTGCCAGGTAGTAGTCGCGGGCGCCGTCGAGCTTGGTCGCCATGTTGGCGGTGGCCATGAGCTGCATGACTGCGTGGGGGATGTTGATGTCGGGGTTGACCTTCTTGAGGCAGTCCTTCGCCCAGCCAAGCGGGCCCTGGTCGTTGTGCTCGGAGAAGTTGAGCATGACGAAGTCGTAGCCGGCATCGCGCAAGATGGACTCTTGGAGCTCGCCGTAATAGCCCAGGCGACACGGCCCGGCAAACTGCACGAGCACGTTCGCGCCCTGGTCAAGCGCCTCGATGTAGTCGCCTAGGATGTGCTTGAACGGCGTGCACACGTAATCGGTCGAGAGGCGCTCGCCCAGCTCGATGGTCTGCCGCGTCGCCATGGGCAGCGGCAGGAACTCGGCGTCAAGCACGCGCTCGGTGAAGAACCTGAAGGCAGGCTCGTAATAGCCGTAGCGGAAGAACGCGACCTTCGTCGCCTTGTGGCGGTTCTTCTTGAGGGCCTTGCGCTGGCGCTTCTCGCGCGATTTGTCGGCGATGAGGCGGGAGGGGTGTGTCGCGTCGGTTTCGATGGCGACCCTGGAGCGCACGCCATCGTTTTGGGTGCTAGTCACGGATGTACCCTCCCTTGCGTTGGAATTGCAGGATGTCGATGAAGCTCTCGAGACGTGTCTGGACGCCGGCGGTGCCCGTCTGCGCGTCGATCATGAGGTTGAGGATGGGCACGCCCTGGATGCAGCGCATGATCGCGTCGTCGGTCATGGAATCGGGGCCGCAGGGAAACGCGCTGATGAGGATGATGCCGTCAACCTAGTCCTTGAGCATGAGGATGGACCCGATGAGTTCGCGGCTGATGACCCAGGGCATGGTAGAGGAGAAGTCGAGGCTCGCCTTGTACGCCTTGGCGTGGTCGGTGTCACAGGCGAAGAGCACGGTGCAGTCGAGCTGCTTGAGCGAGCGGATGATGTCTCCGGCCATGTACTGGTCAAACACGATGTATGGATGCGCGACGACGAGGATGGAAAGCGGCGCCTGCTCGTTCTTGCTCGGATCGCTCTCCACGACGCGTCGGAACTCCTCCATGAGCTTGAGGATTTCCTCCTGGTTGCGTGCGCGTTGCTCATCGACTTCCTTCTGCGCTCGCAGTGCCTCCTTGTAGGCGGCTTTGGCGTCCTTGCGCGTGACGCCGAGGCGCTGGCCGAGCTCGACGAAGGCGGCCTGCATTGCCTTGGCGTCACTGATGTTCTCCACGAGTAGCGAGATAACGCGTGTCTCGGCGCGAAAGGTGTTGCGCACGAGGTCCGTCATGGACTGGAACTTGGTGCAAAAGCCGCGATGCATGTCGCAGCTGGCGTAGCAGGGAACGAACACGGCATCGCAGCGTCCGATGAGGCTGACCACATGGCCCATGAAGATTTTCGACGCCAGGCAGGTCTCGTCCACCGAGCGCGCGATGCCGGCATCGACGATGGCCTTGTCGGTCTGGTCGCTCAGGACGACCTCCTTGCCGAGCTTCTCGAAGAAGGTCTGCCACAACACGCCGTAGCGGTACTGCAACAGCGCGTGCGGAATGCCGATGACGTGCACGTCTGCCAGGTCGGCGAAGACTGAGGTTTTCATGCTAGCTCCTTGTTGTTGTCAGGAGATATTAGGCCATCGGGCCTCGTGGGGCAACGAATCCCATGGGGGCATCGGGCCCTTCCCATGTTTGGCCATTCGTTCTTTTAAGAATATAATAGAGCGCCATACACGGTATGAACTGGGGAAACGGAGGGGCCGTATGGCAGAGATCAACGATGCGTTGGTGGCCTTCACGGGAACCATCGACGATTTCATGTATACCTACATCCTGGTGATCTTGCTGGTGGCAACGGGTATCTGGTTCACCATCCGCACGCGTTTCGTGCAGATTCGATACATCAAGGACATGTTCACCAATCTCGTGGGCAAGAGCGTCACGGCCGATACGCAGTTTTCCGATGATGTCGAGAACAGCGTCGACACGGGCAAGCTCCCCAAGGCGCCCGGTGCCGCCAACGAGCACGGCAGCACGGCCTACGCCGACATTTCGAAGCCCAAGAAGAAGCGTCGCATATCGTCGTTCCAGGCTCTCATGGTCTCGACGGCCTCGCGCGTGGGTACGGGCAACATCGTCGGTATCGCGACGGCCATTGCCATAGGCGGTCCCGGTGCCGTCTTCTGGATGTGGCTCATGGCCATCATCGGTGCGGCGTCGGCGTTCGTCGAGTCGACGCTCGCCCAGATCTGGAAGGTGCGCAATCCCGACGGCACGTTCCGTGGTGGACCCGCCTACTACATCCAGCTCGCCCTCGGTAAACGCTGGCTCGGCATCGTCTTCGCCGTGGCGCTCATTCTCTGTTTCGGTCTGGGATTCAACGGCCTGCAGACGTACAACATGGCCTCGGCCATTGACTACTACGTGATAGAGGGACACGAGACCGTGGTCAACGCGATCATCGGCCTCCTTGTCGTCGTGGCGGTCGCCCTCGTGATCTTTGGCGGCGTGCATCGCATCTCGATTATCACCTCCTGGATGGTCCCCATCATGGCGGGTGCCTATATCCTCATCTCCATCTGGACCTGTGTCTCCAATCTGGGCGATGTCCCCGCGGCGCTGGGGCTCGTCTTCGGCCAGGCATTCGACTTCTCATCGCTTGCCGGTGGATTCACGGGCTCGATGATTATGTGGGGTATCAAGCGCGGCCTGTTCTCGAACGAGGCGGGCATGGGCTCGGCCCCCAATGCCGCGGCGACCGCGGACGTGTCGCATCCCGTCAAGCAGGGCCTCGTGCAGAGCCTCTCCGTCTACATCGACACCCTTGTGATTTGCACGTGCTCGGCGCTCATGATGCTCATCTTCTGCGTGCAGCAACCCGAGACGGTCGCCGCCCTCGTCGCCTCCGACAGCTTCAACGGCATCGATTTCGTGCAGATGGCCATGGCCAATTCGATCGGGCCTCTTGGCATTCACTTCATGACCGCGTGCATCATCTTGTTCGCGTTCTCCTCGCTCGTGGGCAACTACTTCTACGCCGAGGGCAATATCCTGTTCATCAAGGACAGCAAGTCCGTGCTCGTCGTGTTCCGCCTCTTCTGCCTCGCGGCGATCTTCTTCGGCGCCGTGAACAACTTCAGCCTGGCATGGAACCTCGCCGATATCTTCATGGGCTTCATGGCCATCATCAACCTGGTGGCGATTCTGCTGCTGGGCAAATGGGCCCTCAAGGCACTTGACGATTACGCCGCCCAGCGCAAACGGGGAGTGAATCCCGTGTTCTGCGCGCAGAACATTCCGGGCATGCCCAAGACCATCTGGTGGACCCACGACACCACTTGTGGTTGCGAGCCTCCCGGTGCATCCGATGATGAGAGCGCTGCTCCCACGACACAATAGCCCTGGGATCGCAAAGCATCGCAGGGGGACGGTCCTAACGCGTCGTTAGAAACGAGACGTTAGGACCGTCCCCTCGTGTCTCGCTCTGCCGTTCTCCGCGTGTAAAAGTTAGCGTTATTTAATCTCTTGCCAGAATAAAAAATCGGCCAGATGTCTTGAAACTCACTTCGAGGCGGAGTATTTTATGTCGTGTCAAGGAAAATCTGTGAACGGTATCAGATTCTTGGTGAAAGGACTTCGACGATCATGTGCTCGTGATGAGGCACGTTCCGGCCGGGATGATTGCCGAAAGGCCCGCAAGGGGAGACCGGAGTAAAGGAGGGATTGAAATGTTGTTTGACGTTTACGGTCCAAATGCCGCCTTTCAATGGTCAGGACTTTTCATGGTGCTCATTGCACTCATCCTGCTCAACGAGGTGGCGCGCCGCTGGAAAGCCGGAGGAATTTTCTTCTTCTTCGGCGTGTGCGGTGCCATGACCATCTATTGCATTTCCGTCGAGGTGGGCGCCGCCATGGGCGCCGAATGGGCGCTCAACAACCCCACCTACCAGACCATGGGCGGCTGGTTCCACTACGCCAAGGTGTACGCCGCGACGGCGGGATGCATCGGCTTCATGGCCCTCAAGTACAGTTGGGGCAAGGTCGGCAGGTCCCACTGGTTCAAGGCGTTCCCGTTCGTGATCGTGGCCATCAACATCCTGATCGCGGTCGCGAGCGACTTCGAGAGCGCCGTCGTGGCCTGGGACTCCAGCTTCGTCACCGACGAGGGCGTGCTGCTCAACGGCGGCATCTTCAACGTCCTCAACGGCTGCGCGGGCCTGCTCAACATCCTGTGCATGACCGGCTGGTTCGGCATCTACATCTCCAAGAAGCGCCAGGACATGCTGTGGCCCGACATGACGTGGGTCTTCATCATCGCCTACGACCTCTGGAACTTCTGCTACACCTACAACTGCCTGCCCACCCACTCCTGGTACGCCGGTGTCGCCCTTCTGCTTGCGCCGACCATCGCCGGCCTCATCTGGAACAAGGGCGGTTGGATCCAGAACCGCGCGTTCACGCTGGCTATCTGGTGCATGTTCTGCCAGATGGTTCCCATGTTCGCCAACGACTCCATCTTCGCGGTGCAGTCGGTGAACGACCCGGCGGTCAACACCGTGGTCGCCTCCATCGCCTTGATTGCCAACATCCTGGCACTCGGCTACATCATCTACCGTGCCAAGAAGCTGCACGTCAACCCGTACAAGCATGAGGTCTTCGTGGGCACCAAGGAGTACCGTGAGGCCATGGAGCGCCGCGCTCCCGTTGCTTACCTGCTCGAGACCGAGCCCAAGAGCGCCACGCCGGCCGAGATTGCCGAGATGGTCGAGTATGCGGAGAGGCCCATCCTCCCCGATCCGGCCAAGACCGAGATGGAAGTCGACGTTATCACGTACGTGAAGCGCGAATAGGAACTCAACAGTTCGAGGGCCCCACTTCCCCCTCTTTCTGGGGAGCCGGCATGAGCGTTGATGCCGGCTCCCTTTTTGTTTATGAGTAATTGCGGACGTTACGCGCGTCGTCCGACGCGCGTAACGTCCGCTTCTGAGACAAAAGGTGCTGGGCACCTTTTGTCTCATTGCGCAGGTCAGGACATTGCCTGCTTGACGGTGCTCCTGCTCGTCAGGTAGGTGATGAGCATGTAGCCGCCGTAGATGGCGATGACGAGGCAGGCCGCCATGGCGATGGAGGAGAGCGGGTTTACCCCCAAGGCGGAGAAGAGCGATTCGGAGAGCACCGCGATGGCGCAGGCCGAGTGGCAGACGGCCAGGGCAAGCGGCGCGATGAAGTAGATGAGCACCTGCTCGAGGAGCGAGCGGGTGAGCATGGAGCTGTCGCAACCGAGCTTGCCGAGCAGTCTGTAGCGTCCGAGCGAGTCGATGGTGAGGGAGAGCAGCTGGATGGCGAGCACGGCGGCCGTGGCAACGAGCAACACGAGGCCGATGTAGACCGCAAGGTAGGTGATCATGACGCGCATGCCGCTGGCTTGCTCCATCATGTCGCTTCGCGCGATGATGTTGGTGAGACCCGGCACGTTCGCGTCATGGACGCGGGCGTCGAACAGGTCATCGGCGTTTGAGCCCGGTACGTAGTTCACGTTCACGTACACCATGGAGGGCCGTTCCTGGGAGGCGAGCGATGCGACGACCTCATCGGGCACGACCATGTTGAGTCCGTTGCTCGCCATGCTGAAGTCGCCGAGCTGTACCTGCTCCACATGAGAGGCGGGTGCGAGGTCGCCCAGGGGCGTGGGAAGCAGCATGGATTGGGTGACGATGGCATGGGCGACTGGCTCGGAGGCCGCCATGTTGTTGGTGACGAGGTACTGGTCATCGGCGAGCGTCACAGTGGGCTTGCCAGCCAACGCGAGTGCGTCGTTGAACTGCGTGAGACCTATGACCTGCACGGACGAGTTTGCTATGGATTCGCTGCTCATGGCATCGGCAAGACCGGTGTCGACCGCGTCCATGACCTCGCCGTAGGTAATCGTGGGCAGGTCATAGATGTCGAGCTGGGCAGACTGGCTGACGAGGTCATTCCAGCCAGCGACGTGCTGGCGCAGGAAGGCGCCCGTTTGGGCCGTGTCGGCGTCCACGGGCTCCCTGACCGCCTTCCCCCCTTCGTAGGAGGTGGTGTGGTCAGCCACGAGAACGGTGGCGTCATAAGGGTTGGATTCCTCGATGTCGCCCGTGAACGCGTCGATGAGCCCCAGTCCCGTGGCAAAGGTGGTGATGGCGAAGAACAGCAGCACGCACACGACCCAAATCGAGACGAACGAGGTGTTGAACTTCGAGGCGACCTGGCGCGTGGTGAAGGGGCGCAGACGCTTGAGGTACACGCCGCGCAGGCGCGTGAGCACGGCGATGGCAAAGCCCGAAAGCGAGAAGAAGAACAGCAGCGTTCCCACGAGCATGAAGACGGTGGCGCGCTGGAACTCCGCATCGAACATCAAGACCATGCCATTGACGTCGAGCTGCCAGTACGCGATGGCGATGAGCGCGATGGAGACGACGAAGAGCGCGAGACAGACCCAGGGGTTGCGGATGACGATCTTCTGCTCCTTGGCCTTGGCGCCCATGAGGTCGATGAGCTTGCAGTGGCGCACGGTGATGACGTTGAAGATGGCGACTACCACGTAGATGGCGGCAAAGCAGGCGAGCGTCGCGATGCACGCATTGGGCGAGAAGCTGAACTGGTAGCCTGGCATGGGTATGCCGAAGAGCGCCGCCGTGGCAAAGGAGAGCAGCTGTGATATGAGGATGCCGAGGGCCAGGCCGAGCACGAGCGATCCCAGGCCGACGAAGACCGTCTCGTAGAGCAGGATGCGCGATACCTGGCCGGGCTTCATGCCCAGCACGAGGTAGATGCCGAATTCGCGCTTGCGCCTGCTGATGAGCAACTGGTTTGCGTAGATGACCAGGAAGCCCAGGACAAGCGCGACGATGACGGAGAAGATGTTCATCATGTAACCGGTGAATTCGATGATGTTCGTCTTGCCGGAAGCCGCGATGTCGTGCATGACCTGCTGGTCGCCCACGGAGTTGAACGCGTAGAAGATGGTGACGGCGATGAGCAGCGTGACGAAGTAGATGGCATAGTCACGAAACGATCGCCGCATGTTGCGCGCGGCGAGCTTAAGCAGCATGGTACGCCTCCCCGCCGAGGAAGGTCACGACCTCCATGATGCGGGCGAAGTACTCCTCGCGCGTAAGCGAACCCTGACGGATCTCGTTGAAGAGCTTGCCGTCCGAGAGGAAGAGCACGCGATCGGAGAACGACGCGGCGTAGGCGTCGTGCGTGACCATGAGGATGGTTGCGTTGAGCGACTTGTTGAGCATCGAGAGCGTCTCGAGCATGATCGTCGCGTTGCGCGAGTCGAGCGCGCCGGTGGGCTCGTCGGCCAGGATGAGGGAGGGATCGGCGACGATGGCGCGCGCCGCGGCGACGCGCTGCTTCTGGCCGCCGGACATCTGGCCGGGATACTGCTTGAGCGAATCGGTGACGTTGAGCGTGCGGGCGATGTCCTCGATGCGCTGGGTGATGATCGCGGGACGCGCCCCTTTGATGGTGAGTGCGAGCGCGATGTTCTCCATGCCCGTCAGGGTGTCGAGTAGATTGGAATCCTGGAAGATGAAGCCGAGCTCGTCACGGCGAAAGGCGCTGAGCTTGCTCTTCGACATCGTGGTGATATCGCTGTCATTGATGAGGATGCGTCCGGACGAGGGACGGTCGATGGTGGAGATGCAGTTGAGCAGCGTCGTCTTGCCCGATCCCGACGGGCCCATGATGGCGACGAATTCGCCACGGGCGACATCGAAGCCCACGCCGGCAAGTGCGTACATGAGATTCTGGCGACCTCCGAACACCTTCTCGACGTTGCGCACGCTCAGGATAGGGGAGGAGGCGGAACGGACCGATCCCGTCACGTTGGCGGACGGCGTCGTGATCACCTCAGGCATGGATGCTCCTTCCCGTGCGAGGCACTTTGATCGAGGCGTAGGCGAGCATGCCCGCGACAAGCGCTGCCGCCACGAGTGTAGCGGCACCCACGCCCTTCGTCACCGTGGATAGAACTTTCGTTGCCTTCATGGATTTGACCTTTCGTGTGGATGGTTTTCCGAACGTCATCCATGATGGAACGCGGTTCTTACACTCGCCATCGAAGTGGCTTACCCGTGACTTACAAGTTCGTAAGAGAGGGGAGACGAGAGCATCCCGGCAGGCTTGCTCTCGCACCCGACTCACAGTTCGCGCGATGCCGCTGCGGAACTCGCGTGCACAGAACGCACGCTCAAACAGTCCTCGCAAGACCGCATCGCGCTCACAGCGAGTCTGCTCGAGATGCCTGCCGGGATGCTCTCGTCTCCCTGGTTAATTCGCTTCTGTAATCGGGGCTTCGCCCCTCCGGTCGAAATGACATGGGGGAGGCGTACTGATCGCTCGTCTGCTCTACGCTTCGCCGCGTATCAGGCGGGCGCGGCGGCGGTCATGGGGAAAGCCCAGCACGACACGCGAGCCGATGCCCTGGTCGCTGGCAAACATGATGCCGATGCCCATTTGGGCGCACAGGCGGGCGACAAGATAGAGCCCCATGCCCGTGGCCGAACCATGGGAGCGGCCCACCTCGCCGGTAAACCCGCGGTCGAATACCCGGGGCACGTCGGCGGCGGGAACGCCGCAGCCATCGTCGCGCACCTCGAGCATGGTGCAGGCGTTCGGCCCCTCCTCGTCGGGGATGCACACCGAAAACGTGATGGTGGTGGCATCGTACTTGGCCGCGTTGACGATGAGCTGGGAGAGGATGAACGCGAGCCAGGTCTTGTCCGCCATGACCGTGGTCTGCGGGTCTACCTGGATGTCGATCTTGACGTCGCGGGCGGTGAGGTAGCGCATGTTGGCCTTGCAGGCCTCGGTCACCACGTCCGTGAGGACGATTTCGCGGATGAGGTAATCGTTGACGAGGGTATCGGAACGGGCGGCGAAGAGCGCCTGCTCGACGAGGTTCTCGACACGTTCGAGCTCGAGCTTGAGCTTGCCGGCATCCTCGCCGTGCATCTTGCTCAACAACAGCTTTGCTGCCGCCAGGGGCGTCTTCACCTCGTGCACCCAGAGCTCCGTGTACTGCGCGCGGTCATGGCTTTGCGCCCTCAGCTCGTTGAGCTCGGATGCCGTCTGGTCGACGATTGCCTGCGTCGCCTCAAGGGCAATCTTGCCTTCGGTGAAGTTGGACTCGTCCACGAGGTCGGTGAAGTACCGTGCGCGGTCAAGCGAGCCCATCGCGTCCTCGATGCTTTTCCAGAAACGCCTTCGATGATGGTATTCCAGGATCAGGGCGATAGCCACCGATGCGACGAGCACGAAGTCGATGAGGACGATTGCGTCGACGATGACGCCGAGGATGACGAGCAAGAAGGTGACGAAGACGATGGTGGCGATGGCGATTGCCAAGGTCGCGGCCTTGTCGCGTAGGAAGGCGCCCGGCGTGAAGTGGGTCGTGTCATCGGAGTGCGCCACGGGCCTCACGCCTTGATGACGTAGCCCAGCGAGCGACGGGTCTGCAGGAAGTCGTCGGGAATGCCGATGCCCGCGAGCGTCTTGCGCAGGCGATTGATGTTGACCGTGAGCGTGTTGTCATCCACGAAGGCGTCGGATTCCCAGAGGTCGCACATGATTTCCTGGCGGGGGATGATGATGCCGGCGTTGCGCATGAGCAGGGCGAGGATGCGCTGCTCGTTTCTCGTGAGCTCGGCCGAGTTGCCTTGGTAGCGCACCTCCGAGGTGCTCAGGTCGAGCGTGACGCCGTCGTGCGTGATGGTGCTTGCCTCGGCCGAGGCGCTCTCGTGGCGCTTGATGAGCGATGCAATGCGGGCAAGGAGCACCGCCGGGCGATAGGGCTTGGCGATGAAGTCATGGGCACCCAGGTTGAGCGACATGACCTCGGTGAATTCGTCGTTCTTTGCTGTGAGGACGATGATGGGCACGTCGGCCTTCCCGCGTACGTCACGGCAGATGGATTGGCCATCGGCTCCCGGCAGCCCGAGGTCGAGGATGACGCAGTCGGGGTTCGTGTCGACGATGTCGGATGCCGCACGGGAGAAGTCGGAACATAGGCGCGCCCCGTAGCCGTTGAGCTCGAGCAGATGCGCAAGTTCGTCGCGTAGGGTCGGGTCGTCTTCCACGATGTACACGGTGGGCATGATGGCATTCCATTCGCTCGGATGTGCAATCCCTATTCTAGCCGCATCCGCTCTCGCAGGGTGCCGCACGCCGCTTTCTTACGCAGATGTAAGAAAGCGACGGCTTTATGAGGATGGACGAATAATCTACGGGAAAAATAACCTGGGTGAGCGTATCATGGAAGGCGTATGGGAGAGGAGGGCGCTATGCGGTACGCGATCGACAAAATCGAGCTTCTCAAGCACCTCGTCTTCATCGCATGCGTCGGCGTCGTGTCGGCCTTCACGTCCATCATTCTGTGCCTTTGCGTCAACTTCGCCTATCACCTCAACCAGACCTTCGCTTGGACGCTGTTCTTCCTGCCGCTGCTCGGTGTCTTGTCGCTTGCCCTCTACCGGGCCTTCAAGTTGCCCTATGACTATTCGACGGACACGCTCGTCGAGCAGATGCGCAACAACGACGTGGTCTCGCCCGCCCTTGCGCCCGGCATCATCGTGGGTACCTGCCTCACCATCCTCGGCGGCGGCGCCGTGGGCAAGGAGTCGAGTGCCTTTCAGGCTGGTGCGTCGGTGAGCGAGACGCTGGGCAGGGCCTTCAAGCTCAAGAACTGCCTTGTGGACAAGGAGGACAGGGAGCTCTACGGATATGCGGCGCTCATGGGCATGAGCGCGACCTTCTCCGCCCTGTTCTTCGCGCCCTTGGGCGCCGTGTTCATGGTGCTCGAGCTCACGCGCTTCAGAAACCTCAGCCTCCCGCGTTTCATCGCGATGGTCACCGCCGCCGCCATTGCCGCCGCCATCGCCTACCCCTTTGGCATCGGCGACATCATTCCCCGCGTCGCCATTCCGGCCATCACGGGCGAACTCGTCCTCTACACCATCATCGCCGGCATGGTGTGCGGTGTGCTCGGCGGCCTTTTCGGTCGGGCCCTGCGTTTCACGCGCAAGCTGCTCAAGGCGCATTTCAACAGGCCCTACGTCACGGTCGTCGCCTCGAGCATCGTCATCGTCTGCCTCGTCTACTTCCTTGACCTGTATAGCTTCGAGGGATCGGGCATGAACCTGCTCGAGCATGCGTTGGCGGGGTCCATCGGCACCTACGACTTCGCCATCAAGACGGGCCTCGTCTTCCTGGCGCTCGCCTTTGGCCTCAAGGGCGGCGAGATCATGCCCACGCTCGCCATCGGCGGCCTGACCGGGTGCACCTTGGGCCAGCTCATGGGCGTCGATCCCGCCTTCATGAGCGCGCTCGGCGTCATCGGCTTCTACGTTGGCATGTCGCGCTGCCCCGTTGCCGGCTTCTTTCTCGGCTGCGAGGTCTTTGGTTGGGCCATCGCGCCCTTCCTCGCCATCGTCGTGGTGTGCGCCGTCACGGGGAATTGGGATTACGGATACTACGGCCATGGCCTTCTCTTCGAGCTGCGCAAGGAAATAGCGCAAAGGCACGCGAATGCTCCTGCGGAAAAGGCGGATGACACGACGAAAACAGATGAAAATGTGGCAGATTCGGATAAAAGCAAGACAAAAATGTAGCGTTCG
>CAOKAE010000015.1 GCA_948466335.1 uncultured Coriobacteriia bacterium
ATAAAAGCAAGACAAAAATGTAGCGTTCGCCTCAAAAATATGGCCGTTTGCGTCAAAAAACTTTTCAAATAATCAAAAATATGCTGTTGACTTCTATTCGCAGTGGAGTAAATTGTACGCGTAGAATATACACGTATTGGAATAATGCGTTTTCCCGGCATATCGACGTATATCGGGGAGGTCATCATGGCGGCACCGAGAAAGGACGAGGAGCGTGCACGCCTCTACGCCGCAGCCTTGAGGCTGTTTGGCGAGAAGGGCTATATCGCCACGTCCTATCAGGACATTGCCGATGCCTGCGGCACGAGCAAGTCGGTCGTGCAGCATTACTACCCGCGCAAGGAGATGCTCCTCGCGCTCTATCTCGACGAGCACTTTGCCTGGGTGAGCGACATGGCGCACAGGCTCTGTCCTCCCCATGCCGACATCGTGCAGGTGCTTTGCATGATGGGCTTCATTCACCTCGACAAGCTTCTCGCGGAGGAAAAGGGCTCTCCACTCGTCCAGGACCTTCTGGGCTTTCGCACCTTCATCGAAGGCGTGGTCATGCGTGAGCGCGATTGGCTCGTCGAACGCTGGCCAGGCAACATCGACAAGCGGTATCTGGGCGACTGTCTCGCCGTCGCGCTTAACGGAGCATACGGGTTACTCTCCATTGCCGCGATGGAGGGTCGCGCCCTTACGTCCGAGTATGTCATGCGGCTTTGCTTCGTCCCCTTCGCCATTTCGATTGGGATGAATCCCGAGCACGTCGAAACCATCATCGAGGAATGCAGCTTGCTGCAGGTAGCATAGTAGAGGAGCATCATCATGAGACCAATGGAATTCGCAAAGCGGACGGCTGCCAACAAGGCCATCGACTACTTCATGGAAGATCCCGTTCCGCGCATCGAGAGCATGATGGCCACGGTCAACAAGATGCTTCCCGACGCGCTCTTCCCGTCGCAGCGCAAGGCCTTCACCAAGGCCATCGAGGAGCGCAACAATTGGTACCAGCTCATATGTCGCGTGGCCGACCTCGACCCGGAAGTCGCAACGGGCCTGCTCAAGTGCTTCTTGACCGAGGCGAATCTCATTGCCTGGGACAAGCAGGAAAAGTCGCGCGAGAAGTACCAGTGCAACGTGCCCTGGGCGGTGTTGCTCGACCCGACGAGTGCCTGCAACCTGCATTGCACCGGTTGCTGGGCGGCAGAGTACGGGCACAAGCTCAACCTGAGCTACGATGACATCGACTCCATCATCAACCAGGCCAACGAGCTCGGCACGCACGTCTTCATCTACACCGGGGGAGAGCCGCTCGTGCGCAAGGCGGACCTCATCAAGCTCTGCGAGGCACATCCCGATTCCGCCTTCCTCTGCTTCACCAATGCGACGCTCATCGACCGGGCCTTTGTCGAGGAGGTCGCACGCGTGAAGAACTTCGTGCCGATTATCTCGGCCGAAGGCAGCGAGGAAACCACTGACGCGCGCCGTGGCGATGGCGTCTACCAGAAGATTGACGCTGCCATGGACCTGCTCAAGGAGCGCGGCGTGCCCTTCGGCGTCTCCATCTGCTACACGAGCCAGAACGCCGATGCGGTATGCACCGAGGAGTACTATGACTGGCTCATCGACAAGGGCGCCTTCTTCGCCTGGATCTTCACCTACATGCCCGTGGGCAAGGATTCGCCGGCAGAGCTCATGCCCACGCCGGAGCAGCGCGAGATGCTCTACGATTTCAATCACAAGATGCGTCATGAGAAGCCGCTGCTCACGCTCGACTTCCAGAACGATGGCGAGTTTGTGGGCGGTTGCATTGCCGGCGGGCGCCGCTACCTGCACATCAACGCCAACGGAGATGTGGAGCCCTGCGTGTTCATCCACTACTCCAACGTGAACATTCATGACGTGAGCCTGCTCGACGCGCTGCGCTCGCCGCTGTTCATGGGCTACTACCACGGCCAGCCCTTCAACGACAATCATCTACGCCCGTGCCCGATGCTCGAGAATCCCGAGTGCATCGAGAAGCTCGTCGAGGATTCGGGTGCGCATTCGACTGACCTGGTCCAGGAGGAGACGGTGTACGAGCTCACTGCCAAGACGCGCCCCATGGCGCAACGCTGGGCCCCGGTTGCCGAGCGCATCTGGACCGACGAGAACGACGAGCGCGCCTCCGAGCGTCATCGCGACGATCTTGGCCAGGCGACGTCGGACCTCAAGAAGTTCGAGCGTGACGGGCGCATCGTGCGCAGCGCCTTTGACGAAGAACGCGATCCGCGCAGCATCGCCGAGCGCGAGGAGGAGATGGATCGCAAGCTGCAGGAGATAACCGAAAACGAGAAGGTGCTCGTCTAGCACGACGGGTCACCAACACATCGGCCATGGTGCTGAGTGAGGAGGGGCACATGAGCGAAAGAAACCTAAGCCGCCGATCGTTTCTGGCCGGCACGGCGGCCACGACGGCGGCCGCATGCCTGGGTACGGGGGCGCTTCCCGCCGCCAAGGCCCTTGCCGAGAACGTCGACCCGGCCGGCGAGTGGGTGAGGACCACCTGTTCGCCCAACTGCACCGGAGCCTGCGGCCTGAAGGGCTTCGTGCACGAGGGCCAGATCAAGATGATCTCGCAGGCGTCCGACTACCCGTTCGAGCAGTACAACCCGCGCGGATGCCTCAAGGGCGTTTCCGTCAACACCATGCTCTACGGTCCGCATCGCCTCACCAAGCCCCTCGTCAAGAACGAGGACACGGGCAAGATGGAGGAGACCGATTGGGACACGGCACTCACGGCCGCCGCCGATAGGCTCAAGGCCGTCATGGACACCTATGGCCCGGAATCCGTAGGCGTGATATGGCAGGTGCAGGGCACCGGTCACATCCAGAAGGGCTCCATCATCCGCTTATCCAACATGATGGGTTGGTCGGCCATCGGTTGTTACGAGATGAACGGTGACCTGCCCATGTTCTGGCCCGAGACCTTTGGCGTGCAAAGCGAGGAGCTCGAATCCTATTGCTGGGAAGATTCCAAGTACACCATGATCTTCGGCTCCAACGTCATGGTCACGCGTCTGCCCGACGCGCACTTCCTCAACATCTCGCGCGAAAACGGCGGTAAGGTCGTGAACTTCGACCCCAACTACTCGGCGACTTCCGAAAAGTCCACCGAGTGGGTGCGCCTCAAGCCCGACACGGACGCGGCGTTCGCGTTGGCCGTCGCCAAGATCATCATCGATGATGGGCTCTACGACGAGAACTTCTGCAAGAACTTCACCGACCTGCCCCTGCTCGTCGATACGGCCACGGGCAAGCGCATCGAGGCTGCCAACGTCGCCGGCCTCTCGGCACTTCCCTCACCGGCCTACCGCACGACCTATGTGGCCGTGAACGCCGCCGGCGCGCCCTTCGCGGTCAATCCCGAGCGCCTGGGGGGCATGGAGGGCTGCACGCTCGAGTACACGGGCAGCGTGCGCCTCAAGGACGGCACGACCGTCAACGCCAAGAGCGGCTTCAGGCTGCTGCGCGAGAGCCTCGTGGGCAAGACGGCGCAGTGGGCAAGTGACACCACGAGCATTCCCGTCGAGACCATCGAGCGCATCGCCCACGAGTGCGCCACCATCAAGCCCATGCACATCATCTTCGGCGGCGCGGGCACGCAGTGGTACCACGGCGACCTCAAGGGCCGTTCGCTCGCGCTCATCGCGGCGCTCACGGGCAACATCGGCCAGCTCGGCGGCGGCATCTCGACCTACGTGGGCCAGTACAAGACGCGTTTCATCCCCGCGTCCTGGTTCAACCCGCCGCGCATGAACAAGCACTCCATGTCCTTCCAGTACGCCGTCACCGGACGCACGCCGACGATGCAGCAAAACGCCTTCCCGCCCAATGGCCTCAAGGCTCTCGTCGTGGGTTGGGGCAATCCCATGGACCAGCACAACGTCGCCAACTGGCTGCGCAGCGCCAAGGAGAGCGGCGAGCTCGAATGCCTCGTCACCCTCGACTTCCAGCGCACCACCACCGTCGACATGAGCGACGTGGCCCTACCGGCCCCCAGCTGGTACGAGAAGCTCGAACTCACCACGACGCCGCTGCATCCCTGGGTGCAGCTTCAGCAGCAGATGGTCGACCCGCCCGGCGAGGCGCGTCCCGAGATCTGGATTTGCAAGGAGCTGGCGACGCATATCGACCCTTCCTATGCAGACCAGTGGCCGGTCTTTGACGAATCCCAGGCCGAACAGGTGGCCGATGACGTGTTGCGCATGCTCCTGCAAAACGGCGGCCCCTATGTCAACCAGCTCACGGCCGAACAGCTACGCGAGGGTCCGGGCAAGCTCTGGCATGCCAATCCGGGCGAGAAGCGCATCCCGTTCTGGAGCCAGATTCACGAGGGCACGCCCTTCCCGAGCCAGTCGCTCCCCAACGCCATTGACGTGACGGCACCCTTTGTCAGGTCCGGTCGCATCCAGTTCTATCGCGACGAAGACGAGTTCCTCAGGCTCGAGGAACAGCTCCCGTGCTACAAGCCCGCCTTCGAGGATACCGAGTACGCGGCCGATCCCGAGGCGCGCACCAAGTATCCGCTCGCCTTCATCACGCGCAACAGCACCTACCGCGTACATTCGACGTACGTGAACAATCCCTTCATGCTCGAGTTGCAAAACTCCATGCCCAAGATCTTCATGAATCCCGACGATGCCAAGGAGCGCGGCCTGGAGTCGGGAGACCTGGTCGAGGCCTACAACGGCCGCGGCAAGTGCCAGGGCGGTCTCGTGCTCGACCCGGGCATGTATCCCGGCCAGGCCATCTTCGACCAGGGCTGGTGGAGCGAGTACATGGATGGCGACAGCTACAACTCGCTCATCTATCCGTGGATCAACCCCACCAACGAGGTGTACTACCTCTCGGGCGTGTGGTCGCCCAACATGGCGTGGAACGAGTGCGCATGCAACGTCCGTCTCTTGCAGAAGGGCGGGGCGCGTAAGGAGGTCATGCAATGAGATACGCGATGGCCATAGACCTTGACCGCTGCATCGGATGCAGGACCTGCGCGGTCATATGCAAGGATCACAACGCGGAGCCCCGGGGCATCTGGTGGAACCGCGTCTTCTCGCCGGGTGCTCCCGAATACGGTACCTCGGTTATCGTGGACGGCATGCCCCGCATGGAATTCGTGCCCATCAGCTGCCAGCATTGCGAGAACGCGCCGTGCCAGCAGGTGTGCCCGACGGGCGCCACCTACACCGACGACACGGGAACCGTGCTCGTCGATTACGAGAAGTGCATCGGCTGCCGTTACTGCATCACGGCATGCCCCTACGAGGTACGACAGTTCAACTGGTCCAAGCCCGACGGCGTCGAGGGCGTCGATGGCGAGTATCGCTGGGGATACCCCGAGGACTACCGCCAGGACGGGCGCCTCGTCTACACGCCGGTGCGTCCCGAGGGCGTCGTGGAGAAGTGCACCTTCTGCGTCCAGTACACCAACCAGGGCGGCATTCCGGCCTGCTGTACGGGCTGCCCGGCAAACGCTCGCATCTTCGGTGACATCGAGGATCCGGAGTCCGAAATCTCGCAGTACATGTCCGGGCGTCAATGGCTCGTCCTCGGCGAGTCGTTCGGCACCAAGCCCAAGGTGTACTACTTGCCTTCGACGCGTGGAGAGGGGGAGTAGCCATGACGGAGCAAACTCAACATACGAGGAAATGGCCCATCATCCTGGCCGCCGTCTTCATCGCGGTGGGCTGTGCGGCATGGATCTGCCAGCTCACGATGGGGCTTCTCGTCGGGTCGGGCATGAGCAACACCTTCGCGTGGGGCCTCATGATCGCGGTCTTCGCGTTCCTCGTGGGCTTTGGCGCAGGTAGCCAGTTCGTCGCGTCGTACATCGTGCTTGCCAACCGCAAGGACCTCATGCCCTACGTCAAGACCGCGCAGGCCGTCGCGCTTGCCGGTGCCATCGGTGCGGGCGTGGCGATTCTCATCGACCTGGGGCACCCGGCCCACATCATGGCGATGCTCACGGGTCCCAATCCCACCTCGGCGCTCACCTGGGACATGATTGCGCTTACGGTGTTCATCGTCATCGCGATCATCAACGTCATCGCCATCGCGCGAAACAGTAAGGCGCTCAAGTTCTGGATGGTCTTGGGGCTCATCAGCGCCTTCGCGTTGCAGCTCGTCGAGGGCCTGCTCTTCGCCCTCATGGAGGCGCGCGTGTGGTGGCATAGCTTCATCATGCCCGTCGACTTCATCGTCGTCGCCGTGGTGTGCGGCCTTGCCATCGCGGTCATCGTCTGTGCGCTCAAGAAGGACGAATTCAAGCCCGAGGCGCTGCACGACTTGAGCTTCCTGCTTGCCGTGGCCATCATCGTCCACTTGGTGCTCGCCGTCATCGAGCTTGCGATCGTCTGCTTTGGCGGCAGCGCGGCCGATGGTGGGGCACTTGCGGCAATCGGAAGCGTCTGGCTGTTCTACGTGCTAGAGCTCGGCTTGCCGCTGGCCGCCGTGTTCGTGCTGCTACTTGGCAAGAAGGATCCCGCCAAGAGCATGCTCGTCGGTGGCGTGTTGACCGTCGTCGGCATGTTCTTCCATCGGCTCATGCTGCTCTATCCAGCCTTCGCCAGTCCCACGCTCTACGTGCCGCTATCCAACGAGCCGTCCCCGAGCTGGGCGCTTCCGGCTTCGACGGGCCTGTACAATCACACAGGCAACGCCTTCGAGATAGCCCAGGGCTACATTCCCAACTTCTTCGAGTGGGCGAGCATGCTGCTGCCGCTCGGCGTTGCATTGGCGGTGTTCCTCGTAGTCGTGTGGTTCGTCGCCAAGGTCGGCAAGCCCGCAGCCGAGGCAAGTGGCGCCCAGGATACCATCGAGGTGAAGGAGACGGTAGAGGTGCACGAGTCTGCTGACGACCCCGAGGTGGCCGAGGTAAAGGAGGCTCTTGTCGAGCAGGAGAGGGGTGAGGACCGATGAAGTCACTGAAGAAGACTCTCGTCCTGTTGCTGAGTGCGACACTCGTGGCGTGCGCGGCGCTGTGCGTTGCAGGCTGCGGTGGCCAGCAGGCGTCGTCCGCGGCGTCATCGACATCGTCGTCTGCCTCGAGTGAGGCGACCGAGGCGCGGGGCAAGACGCTCGTGGTCTACTACTCGGCGACGGGCAATACCGCCGCCATCGCCCAGGCCATCGTTGCGCAGATGGGGGCGACGAGCTTCGCCATCCAGCCCGCGCAGCCCTATACGAGCGCGGACCTCGAATACGACAACCCGGACAGTCGCGTTTCCAAGGAGCACGCCGACGCCGCGCTGCAGGATGTCGCGCTCGCGCAGGAGACGCCCGATGATTGGGCGAGCTACGAGACCGTCATCATCGGCTATCCCATCTGGTGGGGCGAGGCGGCTTATCCCGTGGCCAGCTTCGCGAGGGCCAACGACTTCACGGGCAAGTCGGTCATCCCGTTTTGCACCTCGGCATCATCCGATATCGGCAACAGCGCCGAGAAGCTTTCCCAGGCCGCCCAAGGCGGCGAGTGGCTGGGCGGCATGCGCTTCCCGGCCAACGTGAACAGCGACGAGGTGCGCCAGTGGGTCGACGACCTCGGGCTCGAGAACCAGAACCTGTAGAACGTGCATGAGAGGGGGAGCGTGCCATGATCGAGATATTAAAGACCGATGACGGCGCGCTCCGCCGGCTCGACGGGATTGAGCCGGGATGCTGGGTCAACGCCTGCGGCATCACGGACAAGGAGGCGAGCTGGCTCATGGAGGAGCTGGGCGTCTCCGAGGACTTCGTCGAGGCCATGCGCGACCGCGACGAGGTATCGCGAGCCGAGAAGGACGAGGCGAGGGGACAGACCCTCGTCATCGTCGACTATCCGGCGGCCGAGGACGCCGCGACCCTTCAGGACCCCGAACTCTTGGAG
Organism: uncultured Coriobacteriia bacterium; assembly: GCA_948466335.1. Taxonomy (GTDB): domain Bacteria; phylum Actinomycetota; class Coriobacteriia; order Coriobacteriales; family QAMH01; genus QAMH01. The sequence goes on from CAOKAE010000015.1 coordinate 7,892, forward strand.
TTCGACACGCAGCCCGTATCCATTCTCATCATCGACGACCCGGGTGTCATCGTCACGGCGACGGTCACGGCCTGTGCCATCATCGAGCACATCAAGGGCGATACGGAGATTCGCATCGTCACGTCCCAGCGCTCGCGCTTCCTGCTCGACATGCTCCTCAAGGTTTCGCAGAGCTACATCGAGTCCCTGCGCCTGCTGGAGAAGCAGACCGTGTGCCTCGAGCGCAGGATGCGCAAGACGCAGAACAACGCTGGTCTTATGAGCATGCTCGGCATCGAGAAGTCGCTGCTGTTCATGTCGACGTCGCTCAAGAGCAGCAGGCCCACCCTCGAGGCCATACGAGGCGGGGATTTTGTCGAGCTCTTCGAGGACGACCATGACCTCATGGGGCTCGTGGACATCGAGTACAAGCAGGCAAGCGAGATGTGCGCCATCTACACCGATGTCATCGCCAAGGCCATGGACGCCTTCTCGGGCGTGGTGAGCAACAACGTCAACGCATCCATGAACTTCCTCACCGGCGCCACACTGCTGCTGTCAATTCCCACGGCGGTGTTCAGCTTCTATGGCATGAACACCGATCTGCTTCCCATGAGCGACTCGTGGATATTTCCCACGCTGCTCTCCATCGCCCTGGCGGCCATCGCGGTGGTCATTTTGATGCGCTGGAAGAAGTGACTCTGGGGCGCTGGCTGGACAAGCTGGCTCTCGCACCCAACACGCGATTTGTGCAACGCCGCGAAAGAACTCGCGCACAAAGACCGTGCGCTCAGACACCTTTCGCTAAACCCGCGTTGCGCAAACCGCGTGTCTGCTCGAGATGCTTGTCCAGCCAGCGCCCCTTCGTTGGTGAATAAAATCAGCATGCTTAGCTGTTCGAGATGCCCTTAAAAGGGCCTGTCCTGCGCCGGTGAAAAGATCTATTTTCGTGTACCACCGAAAAAGTAAGCGAACGAGGTGTCTGCCAGCATATCGATGGTGAAAGTGTCTTGCCAGTCGAGGGCCGCTTCGCGTGCCGGGAGCAAGTCGCTCGTCACGTCGTGGGGCACGGACGAATGATGGGCGTTGAGGGTATCGCGACCCATGCCGTGGGCGACGAGAAAGCGGCCCCGGGGTTTCAGCAGTGACGCCGTGGCGGCTACGAGCGCTGCCTTGTCGAGGATGTGCGGATAGGCGTTGTAGATGACGACGGCATCGAAGGGCTCGTCGTTCGTGTAGTCGAGGATATCGCGACATTCAAAGCGCAGACGTTCTGCCGGCACGTCGGCGAAGGTCTCGCGGGCGCAGGCGAGCATCTTTTCCGAGAGGTCGAGCGCGACGATGGATGAGGCATCCAATTCGAGATAGGCGCGCTCCATGATGCCCGTGCCACAGCCGACATCGAGCACGCGCGAGCCTTCATGCACACCGGCAAGCTGGGCGACCATGAGGTGCTTTGCGCTCGCCGGCTCGGCCTGCTCGTTCCACGTGTCGGCTCGTTCATCGAAGTACGCGCCAATCTTTCCAATGCTCATGGGATGCCCCTTTCTATCTAATCGCGATGTGACGTCTCTTCGCATTTTTATCCAGTCGGTACCACGAGGAAGCCATTCTCGTAGGGCACCAGGTCCACGGACATGCCGTAGACGTCCTCGATCGTCTCCCTGGTCATCACCTCGGAGCCGCCGCTTGCCCGAACCTTGCCATCCTTGAGCAGGCAGAAGCGGTCGCAATAGCGCAGGGCGAGGTTGAGGTCGTGCATGACGGCGGCGCAGGCGATGTTTTGCTCATGGGCCGCCTGCCTCACGAGATGCATGACCTCGACCTGGTTGGCCATGTCGAGGTTGTTCGTGGGCTCGTCGAGCAGAAGCACGTCGGTCTCCTGCACGAGCGCGCGGCCGATGACGACCTTCTGGTGCTCGCCGCCCGAAAGCTCGTCGATGTAGCGCAGCGCGAGCGGGCCCAGGCCCAGTTCGTCGATGACGCGGTCGACGATGGCGAAGTCCTCGTCACGCGGCGCGGCCTGGATGTAGGGTTTGCGGCCGAGTAGGAGCGCGTCGTAGACGGTAACGCCGTGGGCGTGGGAGTGCTGGGCGACGAGTGCGATCTTACGCGCTCTCTCATCGCGCGTGTATGTGGTGATGTCCTCGCCAGACAGCGTGACTGTGCCGCGCTGGGGGCGGATGATGTCGTCGAGGCAGGAGAGCAGCGTCGACTTGCCGCAGCCGTTGACGCCCAGAATCGCGAGGAAGGAGCCGGGCACGATCTGGGCGCTTACCTTCTCGAGGACCTGGCCAGCTCCGGGGTACGCGTACGCGATGTCGCGGGCTTCGAGCATGGCGTCGTTCATCGATGGGCTCCTCTCATGAGGAGGTACAGGAATAGCGGCGCGCCGACGAACGAGGTGATGGCGCTGATGGGGAGCACGACGCCGACGATTGCCATGCGCGCGATGATGTCGGAGAGCAGCAGGATGCCCGCACCCGCGAGTGCCGAGGCAGGCAGCAGGTAGCGATAGTCGTTGCCGATGAAGCGACGCATGATGTGTGGCGCGACCAGGCCAATGAAGTTGATGGTGCCGCAAAAGGCGATGACCGAGGATGCGGCGAAGGCGCCGACGATCATGCCGAGCATGCGCGTGCGCTTCACGTTGAGGCCCAACCCGTGTGCCGTGCCCTCGCCCGATTCCATCGCATTGTAGTTCCAGCGATTGCAGTAGAAGAAGACGAGGGCGGCTGTCGCGATGACCGCCATGATGACGATTTCGCGATAGGAGGCACGCCCCAGGTCGCCGAAGGTCCAGAAGACGACGGCGGCAACCTGCGTGTCCTGCGCGAAGTACTGGATGAGCGCCGTCGCGCCCGTGAACAGTGCGGAGAGCGCCACGCCAGCGAGCACGATGCTCTCGGGTGTCATGTCGCGGAAGCGCGAGAGCGCGAGTATGGCGAGGGTCGAGGCAATCGCGCCGAGGAAGGCGCAGAGCACGGTGAGGTAGGGATTGCTCGCGCCAAGTCCCTCGTATGCCGCAGCTGACGAACCCACTCCCAGGACGATGATGGCGATGGAGGCGCCAAATGCAGCGCCCTGGGAGATGCCGAGCGTGCTCGCAGAAGCGAGGGGGTTGCGTAACACGCTCTGGAACGCACAGCCCGCGAGGGCCAATGCGATGCCGCCTATGATGGCCGTGAGTATGCGTGGCATGCGCAGGTTCCAAACGACGATGAGGTCATGCTCGCTTCCCTGTCCGAAGAGCGCGGCGATGACATCGAGCGGAGAGAGGCTTGCCGTGCCCAGCATGATCGAGATGACGACGAGGGCCAGGATCACGAGGGCGAGCGCGCAGATGACGAGGCGCTTGTACCTCGTGTAGCCACGATACTGGTCGCGATAGGAGGCCGGCGCATGGGCGGCATGCGCTGTCCTCAGGTCCTCGGGATTCATCCTCTACCTCGTCCTCATCTGCGATTGCGCCTAGAAGCTGAGCTTGTCGAAGACGAGACCCTTGGCCTTGAGCTGGTCGTAGCAATCCACGCCGAGCATGACCTGGAGAATCTCGCGGTACGTGTTCTCGAGGTCGACATCGGCGAAGGCCTCGGGGTACACGGTCGCCCCGTCGAAGTATGCGTCGCAGATGGCGATCTCGATGTTCGTGCCGTTCATGTTGTAGGAAGGCTGGGTATAGATATTGCCCGTCTGGAACGCCTTGAGGCCATTGAAGAACGCCTGGTTATCGGCGTAATCCTTCCTCATGAGCTCCATGTTGCTTGCGTTGAGGAACATGAAGTCCGGGTTCCACTCGCCAAGCTGCTCGAGTGTGACCTCGACGGAGCCAGACGATGCCGCGCTGTCGGCGACGTTGTCGATGTGCACGGCCTCGAACGGCGGATACTGGGCGTAAGTGCCCCCGAAGCTCTTGGCGCCCTTGTAGTTCACGGCGCCGGCATAGCAGCTCGGCTTGTCGTCATCGGGGATGGTCGCCGTGCGGCTGTCGAGGTCGGCTTGCCAGCCGTTCATCTTGTCGATGACCTCCATGGCGTGCTCGCTCGTGTCGAGTACGTCGCCAACGACCTGGATGGACTCGAAGACGTCCTTCGTGAAGATCTGGTCCTGGTAGCTGATGCCGATGACGGGAATCTTGATTTGGTTCTGGAGCTCGTCGCATTCCTGGGCCGAGCGGCTCGAGATGATGACGTCGGGCTTGAGCTCGAGCAGCGCTTCGCCATCAACGCTCGTTTCCATGAGGTGATTGCCGTTGGAGGTCGTGGGAAGCTCGGCGAGGAGCTGCTCGGCGGCAATGGTGTAGGGGCGGGCTGTCGAAGCGGGCTTGTCCATCTCGGTCACGGCGATGAGCTTGTCGGCACCGCCTGCATAGACGACGAAGCGCGCGGCGCTTCCGACCGTCGCACAGGTCTCGACATTGGCGGGAATGGTCACGGAGCGGCCGTAAACGTCGGTCACGGTGCGCGTCTCGGCGCCCGATGAGCTGCCAGTCGAGCAGCCCGCAAGCGCGAAGACCAGAACGATTGTGGTGGCCAGGGCGATGAATGGCTTTGCGAATCTCATAGAGGGCTCCTCTCAGTCTCGACTATGAGGATGTCCACGATAGAGCAATACCGAGGCGATGATGTTACGAATTCCTCATTCGGCACACTTTGAGGGATAAACGGTGTTACGTATTCGCGATGCGTCACATTATGGGGCAAAAGCTCGTCACCGGACTTTTGTATCATTGCTCGTTCAATTATGAAAACATATGATTGAAATTGAACACCTATTTGGTATCATCTCTAGTCATTGACCAAGACGACCTGTCATGAGTGCGGGAGAGGCATACCATGGCCGACGATACGAACAGCGCAGGCGAGCTGACGCGAAACCAGTTTTCCGTTCTGCAAAGCCTCGTGCGAGAACCGCAACTTCCACAGCGTTCCATTGCCGAGCGTACGGGCCTGTCGGTGGGTACGGTGAACGCCGCGATACGGCAGTTGCTCGACCGCGGCGACTTGGAAAAGGCCGGCTCGGGCGCCTTGCGGCCAACGGAACAGGGCGAGCGTTCGCTCGATCCGTATCGGGTTGACAACGCGATCATCCTGGCAGCGGGTCTTTCCACGCGATTTGCGCCCATTTCCTACGAGAAGCCCAAGGGGCTTCTGCGCGTACGCGACGAGGTGCTCATCGAGCGCCAGATTCGCCAGCTCAAGGAGGCGGGCATCGATGACATCACCATCGTCGTGGGATACAAGAAGGAGTACTTCTTCTACCTGGAGGAGCTCTTCGACGTGCGCATCGTCGTGAACGAGCATTACGCGAAGCGAAACAACCATTCCTCGCTCATGGCCGTGCTTGACAGGCTCAGGCGTACCTACGTTTGTTCCTCGGATAATTACTTCGTCGAGAATCCCTTCGAGTCCCATGTCTACGAGGCCTACTACGCCACACAGCATGTGCAGGACGCGACGGACGAGTGGTGTGTGCAACTGGGCAGCAGGAACCGCATCGTGGGCGTGACCATCGGCGGGGCGGATTCGCAGATTATGCTCGGACACGTCTTCTTCGACGAGGCATTTTCCGAGCTCATGGCCCAGATCATTCGTGACGAATGGGACCTGCCCGCAACGAAGGGCAAGCTCTGGGAGACCCTGTTCGTCGACCATATCGACGAGATGCGCATGGTCGCGCGTCCCTATCCGGCCGACATGATTCACGAGTTTGACGCTCTCGATGACCTGCGCGAATTCGATCCGCATTTCATAGAGAACGTGGATTCGCTTGCGTTCGACAACATCGTGGCCGCGCTCGGCTGCAGCAAGACGGACATTTGCGATGTGTATCCGCTCAAGCAGGGCCTGACGAACTTGTCATGCCACGTGCGTGTTGGCGATGCCGAATACGTGTACCGGCATCCCGGCGTAGGGACGGAGAATCTCATCGATCGCGATGCCGAGCTTGCGGGCTTGCAGATTGCCCATGACCTGGGCCTCGATAACACCTTCATCACCGGCGATCCGCAAACGGGCTGGAAGATCTCGCATTTCGTGGCGGATTGCACACAGCTTGACCCGCATGATGCCGCACAGACCAAGCGCGCCATGCAGATGGCACGTGCCTTGCACGAGTCGGGCGCGACGCTCGAGCGCGAGTTCGATTTCTATGCGGAGTCCAAACGCTACGAAGCCCTGCTGCGCGAGCGCGAGGGTATCATCGACGTTCCGGGTTTTGACGAGATGGCCGCCCGCATGGGGCGCCTGCACGAGTTCGTCGAGGCCGACGAGACGTTTAGCTGCCTGTGTCACAACGACTTCTTCTACCTGAACTTCCTCGTGGGTGCAGATGACGCAATCTCGCTCATCGACTGGGAGTATGCGGGCATGTCGGATTACGCGAGCGACTTCGGCACGTACACCGTGTGCTGCGAGCTCTCGCCCGAGGAGGCCGAAGCGGCGCTCGCCTGCTACTTTGACCGAGAGCCCAGTTTCGAGGAGCTGCGTCACAACTTCGCGTACGTGGCGCTTGCCGGATGGTGCTGGTACGTCTGGTCGCTCATGAAGGAAGCCGAGGGCGATGTCGTGGGCGAATGGCTCTACATCTACTACCGCTACGCAAAGAAGTACTTGAACATGGTTCTGCCGTGGTACGAGCAAGGCGAACGCGTCTAGGCGCTGAGATTGGGGAACAGGCATGGGAGCTTTCAACAAGGTGAAGTATGGTCTGAGCAGTGGCGTGCTCTGGGGTCTCGACACGGTCATTCTCGGTATTGCGCTCACGATGTCGCCATACATCGGCACGCTCGAGGCATTCGCGTTTGCTGCGATTGCGTCATCGGCTCTGCATGATATCTTCTGCGCAATCTGGCTCGCCATCTACATGGGCGTGCGAGGTCGCCTCAAGGATACGTGGACGGCACTGCGCACTCGCAGCGGCAAGGTGGTTATCTTGGGTGCCCTGTTGGGCGGTCCCATTGGCATGACGGGCTACGTCATCGCCATCAACAACATTGGCGCAGGCTACACGGCTATCATCTCGGCTTTCTATCCAGCCGTAGGTGCGATCCTCGCCTTCATCATCCTGAAGGAGCGCATGAGCGCAAAGCAGCTCATCGCATTTGCCTGTGCGCTTGCTGGCATCGTCGCCATGGGTGTGCTCTCGCTTACCGATGCCGAAACGGCGGGGGATCCCGTTCTAGGCCTCGTGGGCGCGGCCGCTTGCGTGCTCGGATGGGGAAGCGAGGCGGTGCTCTGCGGCTGGGGTATGCGTGACGATGCCGTTGATAACGAGACGGCGCTGCAGATTCGCGAGACGACGAGCGGGCTCGTCTACGCCATCGTTGTGCTACCCGCGTTTGGTGCCTGGGCCTTTACGGCAAGCGCCATTCCCTCCATGGCAACGGGCGTCGTGGCTCTGGCCGCGTTGGCGGGTACCGCGTCGTATCTGTTCTATTACAAGTCCATCAGCTCGCCGTTGGGAGCCGCGAAGTCCATGGCGCTCAACATCAGCTACTCGGCATGGGCGGTGCTCTTCGCGTTTGTCTTGCAGGGTACGGTGCCCACGGTGGCGTCGGTCGTGTGCTGCGTCGTCATCCTAGGTGGCACGATTCTCGCGGCAAGCGATTGGAACGAGCTCTTCGCGCGTGGTGCTGGCCAAGTCGACGAGGCGTAAGGGGTGGACGTCGGGCAGGCCGCCTCGCCTCGATGGTCGCTTCCCGACGGTCCACTTCGTGGTCCTTTCGGCTCGCTCCCTTAGACCTCGGCTCGACGACCTGCCCGACGCCAGGTTGTCTGATGGTGCACTTCCTACTGTGACAGGTGCTTGGTGCCTGTTACATTTTTAGCTTTCTGGCGCGAGCCTGTCGGCGATGTTGGTCACGGCGCTTGCTGCCGCGCCGAGCGTGCCGTGGGCGTTTTGCGAGAGCGCCTTGACGAAGGAGCGCGCCGCCGAAAGCAGGATGTCACGATCGGGTTTGTCGAGCTTGCGTGACGCCTCGAGAAGCAGGGACAGTCCCTTGGTGCCGCCCCGGAGGAAATCGACGGGGTTATGCGCGTGGGAGACCTCGATGGCCTCGAAGAACGCATCGACCATCTTCTCCCGCTCCGCATCATCGTATTCCGAGAGCCATGCGTGGAGCGTCCGGGCGGTCACCTGCGTTGATTCGGGAAGACCCGGCAGGCAGACGAAGTCGGTGAGCTCGTCGTTGACCTGCCAGGTGAACGCGCTGTGCTGCTCGAGGCCGGTGGCGTCACTCACTGCCACGTGCACGGGCGCATCGGAATCGAGCATGATCCCGACGAGCGATTCCTCGGGGACGACCTTCGTGAGCTTGCCTGCAAGCGGCCTGTAGTCCGCCTGCGTGAAGGTGCCCGCCTTGAAGCCGGGGCCATCCAGATTGTAGACGTGCGCGATGCGCTCCTGGATGCGCGGCATACAGCGCAGCGCCGCGTATTCGGCAAGGTTGCCGCCCTTGGAATGGCCCACCACGTAGAGGGGGCCGGGTAGGTGCTTTTGCGCGGCGACGGATTCGAGGTACTGCAGGGCCAGGTCTTGGGCGGGAACGGGCATGGTGAAGGCCATGTTGAAGTCCTCGCGCCATCCCACCCGCGAGGTGTCCGTCCCGCGAAACGAAACGCAGGTGAACAGGTCCTTGTAGACGAAGGTCATGGCGGCGAACTGCACCTGCCGCGACGCGTCGAAGACGTCCTGGTAATTGAGGGCGAGCATGGCGCGATAGCGTGGACTGGCGGCCACGCCGAAGAGCGCTTCCTTGGCCTTGTCCGGATCGAGCAGGCTTGCGAACATGGTCGCGAAATGCTCGGCGCGCAGCATGTCGATGAAGTGGATGGGCGGCTGCGCATCGTGCCTGCCGAAGAGCGTGCGCAAACCCGCGCGCGGCCTCTTGCCGGGAAGGGGAGCCATGGTGTCCTTGGCGTGCACCATGGCGATCTGCGAGAGGGCCGTGGCATCGAGAACGCCAAAGGGGAGTTCTTCGAAGCTTGCGAACTGCTTTTCGAGAAAGTCTGTCATATACATCATGATGGCCTCGTCCTACGCGGGATTGACGTGAATCATGACGTGCTTCACCTCGGGAAACGCCTGCTCGACGTTGTCATGGACGCGTTCGGCGATGGCATGGGCATCCGTGAGCTGCATCGTGCCGTCAATGGCGATTTCCATGTCGACGTACACCTTGTCGCCAAACATGCGCGTACGTAGCACGTCGATGCGCTCCACCTGGCTTTCGTCGTCGACGAGCTCGCGAATCTTGTCCTCGAACTGCGGACCGCACGAGGTGTCGAGCATCTTCTTCAGGGCATCGATGATGATCGACACGCCCTGCTTCAGGATGAACAGGCAGATGACGACGCTGGCGATGGGATCGCACACGGGATAGCCGAGCATGGAGCCGCCCACGCCGATGAGCGCACCGATGGAGCTCAGGGCATCGGAGCGGTGATGCCAGGCATCGGCTTCGAACGCCGACGAGCGGATGATGCGCGCCCAATGGCGCGTGTACCAGAACATGGCCTCCTTGACGGCGATGGAGACGATGGCGGCGACAAGGGCGATTGCGCCGGGTATGGGCAGGCTCTCGTAGTTGCCCGCGAGGATCTTCTCGAGACCGGCCCAGCCGATGCCGATGCCCGTCACCAGGAGCACGATGCCGAGCGCGATGGCTGCGAGGCTTTCGATGCGCTCATGACCGTAGGGATGCGATGCATCGGCGGCGCGGCGGCCGAATTTGACGCCGATGAGGGCGATGAGGGTCGCGAAGACATCAGAGAGCGAGTGGACGGCGTCGGAGACCATGGCGCTCGAATTGCCGACGATGCCGGCGAAGAACTTGAACGCCGACAGGAAGATGTTGCCGACGATGCCCACGAGCGAGAGCTTGCGGATGACAAGCTTCTCGTCTGGCTTCGGATTTGCGTCTGCGTTTGCCTGTGTCATGGATTCGTCTGCTTCTCGTGTCGTTTGCAACAAGCCCCCGGAAACGTTTCCGGGGGCTCAATGATAGCGTTCCTATTTGCCGGTTTCCGCGGGTTTGTCCACTCTATTCTTGCGCGCGAGGCCGTACTGGACGACGAAGACGGCCACGATGATCGCGATGCCCACGATGTCCGTGAACGATTCGGGAATCATGAGCGCGAGTCCGCCGATGATGAGCACGATGCGCAAGAGCATGGGTATTCGTTCGAAGAGGTTGCCGTTGAGTCCGGCGGCAATGCCGAAGAGGCCCACGAGCGAGGTGATGATGGGGATAATGATCTCCCACCAGTTGCTCATGCCGTCGAGCAGCATGATGGGGTTGAAGGCGAAGATGTAGGGCACGATGAAGGCGGCGATGGCGATCTTGCTCGCCGTGAAGGCCGTCTTCATCGGGTTTGACTTGGCGATGGCGCTGCCCGCATAGGCTGCTAATGCGACGGGCGGCGTGATGTCGGCGACGATGCCGAAGTAGAAGACGAAGAAGTGGGCCGCCACGGCAGGTATGCCGAGCTGGATGAGGATCGGCGCGCAGGTGGAAGCCATGATGCAGTAGTTCGCCGTGGTGGGGACGCCCATGCCCAGGATGATGCAGCACACCATGGTGAGCACGAGGCCGACCATGGTCGCGTCACCGGCGAAGTTGACGATGGCGTTGATGAGCGTGCCGGCAAGTCCGGTGACGGTGATGCAGCCGGCGATGAGGCCGGCCATGGCGCAGGCGACGGCCACGGAGACGCAGCTACGGGCGCCGGCGATGAGCGCGTCGTAGCCCGTCGCGAGGGCGACCTTGAGCGAGTCGACGAGGACGCCGCCGACGGTCTGGTCCGCGGAGCGTTCCTTGACGCCGGTCACGAAGAAGTTGATGAAGCCGATGACGAAGGCTCCGACGATCGAGATGGCGGCCGAAACGGCCATGGTGCGCGCACCCGAGGCGACGAGCCACACGAGCAGCACGAGCGGGATGACGAGATAGCAGTTCTTGCCGAGATAGCTCCACTTGGGAAGCTCGGCGCGCGGGATGCCCTTGAGCTGGAGCTTCTTCGCCTCGAGGTGGACGGCGAGGAAGATGCCCGTGAAGTAGAGCAGGGCGGGGATGATGGCCTTGGCGGCAACCTCGATGTAGGGGATGCCCATGTACTCGGCCATGAGGAAGGCTGCGGCACCCATGATGGGCGGCATGATCTGGCCGCCGGTGGACGAGGCCGCCTCGACGGCACCGGCGAATTCCGGCTTGTAGCCGGTCTTCTTCATCATGGGGATGGTGACCGAACCCGTCGTGACCGTATTGCCGACCGACGAGCCGCTCACCATGCCGCATAGTGCGCTCGAGATGACGGCGACCTTGGCGGCACCGCCGCTCGACCAACCGGCGATGCGGTTCGCGAACGAGATGAAGAAGCCCGCGATACCCGTGCGCTCGAGGAAGGCGCCGAAGATGATGAAGAGCACGATGTAGGTGTAGCAGACGTTGATGGGCGTGCCGATGATGCCGTTGGTGGTGTAGAACATGCGGTAGACCACGGTGCGAATGGAGAGCATGACGTCCATGCCGCGATCTGCCACGAAGAAGTAGAACGCGTAGATGAGCAATGCGGCCACCACGAAGATGATGGGCAGGCCGACGCTGCGACGGCAGAGCTCGGCGACGATGAGTATGCCCACGATGCCGATGATGACCATGACCTCGTCGATGCGCGTGCCGAGCTTGATGATGGGCAACGCGTTGAAGGCGAAGTAGAAGAAGCAGGCCGCGCCGATGATCATGAGCAGGATGTCGTAACAGGGGATATGGTTGGTGCGCACCTTCTTCTTGTTGGCGGGATACACCAGAAAGCCGATGATGACGATGCAGCCGAGGAAGAGCGTGAGCCTGACCTCGGGCAACGCCGTGGAGAACAGCGTCATGCCGATGCAGTAGACGGAGAAGATGGCCATGATGGCGCGCACGATGACCTTGGGGACGCCTTCCCAGATACGCGTGTTGGACTCGCGGTCGAACTTGCGCAGGATCTGCTCGGCCTCGTCGCTCTCGACGGGCGCGTCATCCTTGTCCATGATGATGTCGGCGCCCTCTTCGGTCGCGATGCCGGTCTCGATCTCCTCGCCGATGAGGTCGGAGTCCTCGATGGCCTTGAAGCTTCCCGTCTTGGTCTGGTCGGGGGCATCCGGGTGGGGCTCGAGGTCAACGACCGTCTCGCGAACGTCGACGTCCTGCTGCGCGGTGGGCGGCACGCCGGTTTTCTTTCTCTTGATTCTGTTCTTGACCCTATCGACCATGGATTTCCCCTCATAAATGCATCGAAGCCATGATGGAAAGGCAGGACACCCCTCGCGTCATGGCTTCGACCTAACTCAAAACGCTTGATGGCCTTACGGGACCATCTCCTCGAAATTACTTAGTGGGAACGGTGATGTTCTTCTCTGCAAAGTACTTCGCGGCACCGGGATGATACGGAACACTGGCAACGGACGCGCCCTTCTCGAGGCTGATCTCCGCGTACTTGGCGTGGTTCTCGATCAGCTCGGGGGCGTTGTCGAAGATGTCGGCCGTGAGGGCGTAGACATCCTCCTCGGAAACGGCGTTGTCGACGATGATGACGGCGTCGACGCCGACGGTCACCACGTCAGTGGTCTGGCCCGCGTAGGTTCCGGCAGGGATGACGGCCTCGGAGTAGAAGTTGTTCTCGGCGATCAGCTGCTGGATGTGTGCCTGGTCCAGGGAGATCAGGTACGCGGTCTTGGTGGTGGAAAGGTCGGTGATGGCCGTGGTGGGAGCACCGGCGACGATGAAGGCCGCGTCGATCTTGCCGTCCTTGAGGGCGTCGGCGGAATCACCGAAGCTCTGGTAGGTCGGGTTGATGTCGCTCTCGGAAAGGCCGTAGGCACCGAGGATGTCGATGGCGTTGAAGTAGACGCCCGAACCGGCAGCGCCGATGGAGACGTTCTTGCCGCGCAGGTCGGCGACGGACGTGATGCTGGGATCACAGGTCACGATCTGAACCTGCTCCTGGTACAGGGCACCGAGCGTGGAGAAGCTCGTGACGGGCTTGCCCTCGAACAGGTTGGTGCCGTCGTAGGCGTAGGCCATGACGTCGGACTGGGCGAAGCCGAGTTCGGCAGTGCCGTCCTCGAGCTCCTGGATGTTGGCCTGGGAGCCACCGCTGGAGGCGGCGGTCACGCTGATGTCGGTGTTGTTGGTCGCATGCTGCGCGATGACGGAGCCGAAAGCGTAATAGGTACCCGACTCGCCGCCGGTCACGAAGCGCAGGCTGCCACCGTTGTCTGCGCTAGAGCTAGCGCTACCTGAGTTGCCGGAGCCGCATCCAACCAAGGCGAACGAAAGTGCCATGGCCAAGGCGAGAACGCCTACGATGGAGACAAGCCCCTTCTTCTTCATTTTCACGTTGAACTCTCCTCTTCCCTCTGGGACAAATCATGCATGTTTTGGGCATACATGAAAAACTCTATGCATTATATCTGCAATCTGGCGCCGGAAATCTTTCATTAAAGAAACAGATTACGGTTTGGTGGCAGGCAGGTGGGGCAGATGGGCAGGGCGTCTGTCCCAATCTTTATTGCTGTAGGCGTATAATTTCCCCATCATGGGTTGCAAGGCGCAACGTCCGAGACGAGGGAGTCGCCATGTCCAAGAACATTCTGCTTGTCCACGCAAGCCCGCGTGAGGGAGGCAATTCGAGCATACTCGCCGATTGGTTCGAGCGCGGCGCGCTGGAAGCGGGCAACAAGGTCACGCGCATCGACGTGGGCCACGCCAAGATCGCCGGTTGCATGGCTTGCGAGTACTGCTTCTCGCACGAGGGCGAATGCGTCAACAAGGATGACATGCAGAAGTTCTACCCGCTTTTGCACGAGGCGGATGTCATCGTCTATGCCACGCCCATGTACTTCTACAACTTCCCCGCCCAGCTGCGCGCGTTTCAGGATCGCATGTTCTGCGGTATCGCCAAGCCCTTCGGCATCACGGCGACGGCGCTGCTGCTGTGCTTCGAGGACAAGGACGAGACCACTTGCGAACCGGTCGTCAACAGCTACCGGGTAGCGGCCAACTACTGCAAGCAGGAGAATCTCGGCGAGGTCATCGTCAAGGGCGTGTACGAGAAGGGCGCCATCGAGGGCAATCCCGGCCTGCAAGAGGCCTACGAGCTCGGGTTGAGCATCAAGTAACCGGGGAGGCGCGATGAGCGAGGATTCCGCATCGGTTCTGGTCGTGGCCAATCCGGCTGCCGGTAACGGCACGGGCACGCAGGCTGCGCGTCGTGCCGTCGGCGAGCTCGAGGGAGCCATTGCCGCCGGCAGGACGGGAAGCTTCCTCGCCGGTGCGCAGGTCGATGCCGCCTTTCTGAGTTCGCCTGACCAGGCGCGCGCCATCATCGAGGAATCAGCGCGACATCGTGCCGTCATCGCCGTGGGTGGCGATGGGCTCGCGCACCTGGCCGTGAACGCCCTCATGGCGATTGACCCCGAGCAGCGCCCCGCTTTTGCGGTGGTGCCCGCGGGCACGGGCAACGACTATGCCCGTGCGCTCGGCTTGCCCCTCGATCTCAGGCATGCCGTGCACGCCATACTCAAGGCAGACCCGAAGCCCGTCGACGTAGGCCTGTGCAATGGCGAGTACTTCGCCGAGACGCTTTCCTTCGGCCTCGATGCCGCCATCGCGCTCGACACGGTGCAGCGCCGCGAGAGGACGGGCCGCTCGGATGCGGGCGTGTACTTCTCGAGCGGCATCGATCAGCTCACGCACAACCTGGTCGCGCGCAGCTACCATGGCAACTTCGATGGTGCGCATGTCGAGGGCAAGAGCGTCACCTTCGCCGTGCAGATCGGGCCCTACTACGGTGGTGGCTTCAAGATTTGCCCCGAAGCCAAGCTCGATGACGGCATGCTCGACATCTGCATCTCGCACCCGCCCGTGAGCATTCCGCGGGCGATCTACATCTTCATGCGGGCCAAGAACGGCAAGCACGTGCACATGAAGCCCATGGAGTTCGCCATGGCGCATCACGCCTTCGTCGAGTTCGCCGAGGAGCCGCCATGCCAGATTGATGGCGAGCCCATGCACGACACGCGCTTCGACATCAGCTGCGTGCACGATGCGCTGCGCGTGCTGGCCTAAGCGCGGACAACGCCCTTCACCTCGACGGTCGCTTCCCGACGGCCCGCTTCGCGGTCCTTACGGCGCGCTCCCTTAACCTCGGCTCAAGGCGCTATCCGCGCTTTTTGTCATTTCGAGCGAAGGGGCGAAGCCCCGGAGTCGAGAAATCTCGATCTTGCCTGCGATAAAAGAACGAGATTTCTCCGCTACGCTCGCTCCGGTCGAAATGGAAGCTAAGAGAAATCTGCTGTCCTTAGAGCAGCGTTGCGTTCAATAGCACCGGGTTGTGGTCGGTGAATTCGAACCCCGCATCGATGGTCGTGAGCGTGTCGATGCTCACGTTGTCCGAGACGATGAAGCCGTCGATCATGTAGAACTGGAACGGCGTGCCGCCATCGTAGGACCTGTCGAGCGAGCGGCAGGTGGGTACCGTGGCGTCCATGGCCGCCGTGAACCCGTCGCCCAGGGACGTCACGTCGATGTAGCCGCACTGCCAGTACTCGTCGCCGAGCAGCGGATAGGCAGACGTGTCGACGTTCGAGAAGCTCTGGTTGAAGTCACCGCCCGCGATGACGTAGTTGCCCTTCGCGCGCTCGTCTTGCAGCAGCTGTGCGAGCTGGGCCGTCTGCGCAGCCTTGCCCTCGCCATCGTCGTAGGCCTCCAGGTGCAGGTTCACGAGCACGAGTTCGGCGGAGCTATTTTCGATGGGGATGCGCTCGACGAGTAGACAGCGCTTGAGGTTGCCCAGACGAACGGGCCAGGAGAAGGGGCAGGGGAGCTGCACGCGCTCGGCGCCACTCGCTTGCATGGACGAGAGCGTCATGATGCCGCTTTCGACGGCGCCGATGGGCGGCAGGGGATAGGGGACGTAGGCGACGTCGTAGTTGAGCGCGTAGGCCGACGAGTACTCGGGTGCGAATGCCGTGGCGAGACGGGCGCGCTCGTTGATGCCGTAGGTGCGCTCGGAGTCCTGGTCGACCTCCTGCAGGAAGATAAAGTCGGGGTCGAGGGAGACGAGCTCGTCTTCGATGCCGGTGAGGTTTGCGAGGACGCCCGCGTGCGAGATGGTGCGTACGCCATCGCCGCCATCCATGAAGAAGTCGGCCTCGGCGGAAAGGCCACCATAGCCGGCATTCCAGGTGACGATGCTGATGTTGTCGCCAACCGCGAGCTTGCCGCGGGGCGCACCGTGGATTTCGACTTCCTGCGTGGCGGGCGGGTTGTATTCGGTAGCGGTGAGAAAGCCGACGAGCGCCGCGACGAAGACGATGAGTATCGCGACGATGATGCCGATGACCTTGCTTGTCTTGCGGGCGATGGAAGCTTCCATGGGGACTCCCTCTTCAATGAGACAAATGCACAGGGCATTTGTCTCATTTTATACTGTGGGCGTAATGAGACAAATTGGTCAGACACATTTGTCTCATTTCCCAGGTCAGGACGAGGAGAGTCTTATGAGTGTTCAGACGACGCTGTGCTATATCGATAACGGCGATGCCTATCTCATGTTGCATCGCGTGAAGAAGGAAAACGACGTCAACGAGGGCAAGTGGATTGGCATCGGCGGCAAGTTCGAACCCGACGAAAGCCCCGTCGAGTGCATGATGCGCGAGGTGAACGAGGAAACGGGTCTCGAGCCGCGCGAATGGCAGTATCGTGGCATCGTCACCTTCGTGTCCGCGCGATGGGTCACGGAGTACATGCACCTCTTCACGATCACGGGGTGGTCGGGCACGGTACGGAGCTGTAACGAGGGCATATTAGAATGGGTGCCCAAAGACGAGCTGCTGGACCTTCCGCATTGGAAGGGCGACGAAATATTCTTGAACCTCATCTCTGCTCCCGAGACGCCCTTCTTCTCGCTCAAGCTCGTCTACGACGAAGATGACACGCTGGTTGACGCGCGGCTCGATGGCTCGCCCGTCGACTTGAAAGATTGGAATTGGGCATGAACGTCATATCGATGAAGCGCGATCATGTGGTGCGCGCAACCGCCGCAAACGGAACCATCCGCGCCTTTGCCGTGTACTCGCGCAGCCTGGTCGAGGACGCCCGCGCCATGCATGGGCTGTCGCGCACGGCCACGGCGGCGCTCGGGCGCACGCTCACGGCCGCCGTCATGATGGGCACGATGATGAAGGGCGACAAGGACGCGCTCTCCATCGTCTTCAATGGCGATGGTTCCCTGGGCAACATCACCGCTACGGCCAAGTCCGATGGAAGCGTCAAGGGCTACGTGGGCAATCCGCAGGCCTCGCTGCCGTCGAAGGTGGGCGAGAAGCTTCGCGTGGGCGAGGTCGTCGGCAAGGGCACGCTGCGCATCATCTATGACCTCGCGATGCGCGAGCCCTATAGTGGCGTCGTCGAGATCCAGTCCGGCGAGATTGCCGACGACATCGCGTACTATCTCACCTCGAGCGACCAGATTCCCTCGGCGGTATCGCTGGGCGTGCTGCTCAACGAGGACAGCACGGTGCGCGAGGCCGGTGGATTCATCGTCCAGCTCATGGATGGCGCGACCGACGAGACGGCGGCACTTCTGGAGGAGCGCGTCGCGGCGCTGCCCTCCATGACCACGATGCTCACGGAAGGCGAGACGCCCGAGAGCATCCTGGAGCGCCTGCTGGGCGACATGGACCTGCAGGTTCTCGAAGACAAGCCCGTGGAATTTCGTTGCGATTGCACGCGCGAGCGTACCCTCAAGCTGCTGTCGCTCGTGAGCAAGGATGAGCTGCAGAGCATGGTGGACGAGGGCGAGGACGTCGAGATGGTTTGCGCGTTCTGCAACAGCAAGTACCTATACACGCCCGAGGAGATTGCGGGGTTGGTGGAGGACTAGAGGCTGCCCTGACCGGCGGTTTTACACTTTCATGAGCGAACTTTGGCGGAAATTCACACTTTCATGAGGGAACTTTCGAAGAAACTCGCATTTTTATGAGGGAATACGCTTGTTTTCTAGAGATGCTATACTTAATTACGAATTTGTATAGCAAGGAGCTGCTATGGAACAAGTGCAGATGAACACGCGCATCGGGGTCGAGGTCAAACGCGTTGGAGACGAGGTGCTTCGTCGCTATGGCTATTCACCCTCATCGGCGGTGCAGGCTCTCTGGGCTTATCTCGCTGAGCATAATGAGCCACCCGCCTTCATGCCATCGAAAGCAACGCCAAACGACGTCGAAGCCAGGAAGCGTGAGGTTGCTGACGGGGTCGGACTTGCTATAAGGCTTGCAGTCGAAGCTGGGGTGATTTCTTCCGGTGCAGGTTGGGTTGATGAGCTCGATTATGACGAGCTGCGAGAATTGGCCTGGGAGGAACGAGGCGTCTTCGATGACTGATAGTCACCTCACCCTGCTTATCGATACAAATATCTGGCTAGATTATTATTTGGGGCGTAAGGGTGCCGCAGATGCTGCGGCTGCCGTCCAATGCGCGCTTGATCATGAGGATGCGATTGTTGTCACGCCGGGTATTCTCAAGGACGTGTTCTATCTTGTCGGTTCAACGATTAAAAGAAGGGCGCGCAAAGAGGAGGGGAGCCTGAGTGAAAGCTCTGCCCTGGTAGCTAACGAGGCCTCATGGGCGTGCCTGTCAAGCATGCAAGGCTTGGCTGCTGTTTTGAACCAGGGCTTCGGCGAGCATTTGGAAGCGAGCGCCTTGCGCCCGAAGAATGCAGATTACGAGGATAACTTGCTTCTCGCCACAGCGAGGAATGCCAAACTTGATTACATCATCACGAGTGATAAGGGCCTGCTGGCAAACGAGGTGGTGCCGGCGCTCGCGCCGGCAGAGTATGCGGGGCTGAAGCGATAAAGGAAAAAGGGAGCACAAGCCTTTTTATACAGATGCTTACGAGAATGGGATGCTCAGGCCTGTTTTGAAATGCTGTTACATTTTGCGACGTATGCGCCAAGCTCCCTCTTGTTGTTCTCGAGTTTTTGCAGCTCATTGCTAATTCGAAAGATGTCATCGGAAATAAAGCGCTCTTGCTCTCGTACCCAATTGTGCTCACCGGATTCGATGACGGGGCTCTTCATTTTTGAACGTATTTCCTCCAGCTGTGATTCAAGTCGCTTTTTCTCTTGTTGATATTTTGAGAGGACGGGATCAAGTGATGTGACGATATGTTCTTCAGCTTGCCGCCTTATGTCTTGGCATATTTCAAGTAGCGAGACGATAACGGACTGCAGTTTGGTAAAGGCAGCTATCGATTTAAGCTCATTAAAGAGATTGAGAGCTACTCTTGCTTTCTTGATACGAAACTGAATTAAGTCGAAGTTTTTGTATGTGCGAATAAAATATCCTGGGTACGGTATAGTCTCATCTGCGAGGGCGTCAATGCCCTCTGCTTGTCCAAACCGTTTATATAGCTCTGTGAGCAGTTTTTGGCGTGCTAATCCAACGCGAACGAAATCGACGGAATTGTTATTCTCGGAATTTAGGCTAAATGTGCTCTGTATCTTCGATTGCAGCTCAAGGCTATAGTTTAGTCTCTGGTTGTCCTGATCCCTGCTAACGCTCATGACAAAGTTCAATATTTGCTGTTTATCTTCGTTGCTGAGGTCAACAGCAGAAGGACACCTGTATACATCCGATGGGTTCCATTCGTCATACAAAACGAGGCTAAGACTATCTTGGGAGACGAGGTCGTTAAAACAATTGAGGTCCGTGAATTGCAAAAACGTAGACGCACATGAGACCATACGAAGCAAGTCTTTTAGCTCGATAAGGGCACGAGCAAAATACTTTTCAATAAATGCGACTTCTCCAATGGCATTGAACTCCTGCCAGTATTCAACTGCGTTTTCGAAGCATAATTTATAACTTGCAGGGGCGAGTTCGTACATGTCGGTGAAACCGGCCAATTCGAACAAGTGAGCTATGTTGTAAAAGATAATCAGCGGCGCATTAACTGCGTTTATGCCTTTGTAACATAGTATTGATAAGAAATAGCTTGATCGACCGAATCCGAAGTTCGTCTTTAGTTCAATTTTCAAATCACCTGATGCGTCGAGATTTATCTGGAAATTATCCCACCCCAGTTTTCTAGATGAGTAAGCTACGACTTGGGGGTCTGCATCATAGCGGGCGTAAAGATCTTCAAGAATGGATGCCTGATAGTACTCAGGTAAATTGTCAATGAGGCACTGATTTCCCGGCGTGATGACATAATCAAGTTCTGAACTCCCATAAGCTCCATTGAAACAACGACAATAGCTCTTTTTCGAGAACAAGCCAGGGACTAAAGAACGCGCCGTTTGTACAAATTCAGCGAATCTTTTGTCGTAATCGTCGAGGCATGCCACAAGCTTTCCACGCATTGTATCTAGTTTATTAAGGAGAGAGGCTGCATTCTTCCGGTTAAAGTCGCTGGGCAATTTCGAACCCCTCTCCAGGCTTTCTTCCTGGAGAGGGGCTTGGCGTATTGCATTTTCCCGATCAGCGAGATATGAGACCGTATTGGGAGACAGCCATTGCGCATGGGGAGATACAGGGACCAAAACCCTAGGGTGCTGCTGACCGCATGTGGCCGCCAGCAGATTGTCATAAGTCCTAAGGACTCGTTGCATGTAGGTGTTATCTGCATCTCGATAAAAGGGCTGTGCGAAGTCTGGATTCTCTGTGGCAACAAGCTCGTCGAATAGCTCTTTGGCCCTTCGATGATCCCAGCCATGTATCGTGGCGCTCATTTCTTTGAACTTATCGACGATTTGCGAATTGTATGGAATACGCTCATAGCAAACGAACAGCTCTCCGCTTTCCTTGCGCTTAATCAGGCACATGACGTCAGTTGCAATTTCGCCAGAATCGATATGGGAGCTGGGGCTATCCAACGAGAGTCCTGCCTTTCGTGGCCGGCGTGTTTCCAGAGGGCGTCTATTGGTTTTGAATACGCGTTGCTCTCGTCATTATCGGGGGGGGGGGGGGTAAATTCGTCAAGCGACTTGTAACGCTTGACCTTAGATGACGCGCTGATTACGGCATTGCCTTCATATAATGTAAGGCCTCATCACAAAGGAGCCATCATGCACGAATCGTTCAAGACCTGGGAAACCAACAAGACGCTCGAGCATGCGCACAAGATTCAGGAGCGCGAGGCGATTCCCCAATCCACGTGGGATGTCGCGCCGAAGGATGCGTACTGCATCTTCATGCTCTTCAACCTGGAAGCTGCCGATGACGAAGGTCATTGCATTTTGGCACTCGGCCCGACCGATGGCGCTCTCGAGACCTATTCGTACTATCGCCACAGCACCAAGATCGAGGCGCCCGGCATCATGGCGTGTCTGAAGGATCCCATGACTTTCGAGCGGCTATGCGATGGGAGCGGCTGGATCGTCCACGGGCAGCCCGGCAACTACTGGAACGAGCATGTGAACGCCGCTATCGCCCTATGGTGCGACAAGGCAGCCTACGAGAAGGCCCGTGCCTACGCCGAAGCCAAGAAGGCAAACACGGGTACGTACAACCTCGTCACCTACAACTGCCTGACCTTCGTTGACGATGCACTCAAGCAGGCGGGTATACGTCTTGCGACAAAGAGTGGCAAGCGCGTGCGCACCATCGTTCCCAAGGAAGCGTTCTTCGAAATCGACAATGTCGAAGGAGCCCATAAGTTCGAGGCGTGGAAGTACTGGTTTGACTTGGGCAAGGCTCCGGATAACGGCCTGCGCACCATCGACGATGTGCCCGGCCAGGACAAGCCTCTCGAGTAGGACGCTTCTTACTCCCCGAACAGCGGGGTGGAGAAGTAGCGCTCGCCGGTGTCGGTGAGGACGGTGAGCACGCAGGCGTCCGGTCCGAGTTCGCGCCCCAGACGCAGGGCCGCCACCACGTTGGTGCCGCTCGAGATGCCGCAGAGCAGGCCCTCGTCACGGGCGAGGCGTTGCGCCATGTCGATGGCCTCGTCATCGCTCACCACGCAAGTCGCGTCGATCACGCTCTGGTCGAGGATGGCGGGGATGACGCCGTCACCGATGCCCATCTGCAGATGCGTGCCGATGTTGCCGCCTGCGAGCATCGCGGCATTCTCGGGTTCGGCTGCCCAGACGATGGTGGCGGGGTTTGCCTCCTTGAGGGCACTGCCGATGCCAGTGAGAGATCCACCCGTGCCAAAGCCGCAGGCAAAGCCGTCGATGACGATGCCGGAATCGGCAGCATCCTCGAGGATTTCGACTGCCGTTTGCGTGCGCTGGATGGCCACGTTGTCGACGTTCGAGAACTGGTCTGGCATGAAGGCGTCAGGGTCTGCCGCCGTTTGCTCGCGTGCGATGGCGGCGCAGGTCTCGATGGCCTTGCCGATGTCACCGTCATCATGCACGAGCTCGATTTGCGCCCCGTAGGCCTCGCAGATCTTACGACGCTCGACCGAGACGGAGTCGGGCATGATGATGCGCACGTCGTAGCCGCGCACCGCGCCCACGAGGGCCAGGCCGATGCCCTGGTTGCCGCTCGTCGGCTCGATGATGGTGGTCTTTCCGGGCTGGATTTCGCCGCGCCTTTCGGCTTGGACGATCATGTTGTACGCCGTGCGCGTCTTGATCGAGCCACCGACGTTGAGCGCCTCGAACTTCACGAGAATCTGCGCGCAGCCCTCGTCGGGGATGTTGCGTAGCCGGATGAGGGGCGTGTGCCCCATTGCCTCGAGCACGTTGTCGTAAACCATGCGTTCCTCTTACGTCATGTCGCCGGACGGGCGGCCTGTCGTCCGAATTTCCTCGGAGATTATACGCGAAGGCATTGATGCCACCGTGGGGTTTCGCTTCCGTTTCCCAACCGTTTTTTGGAACGGGGCCGTGGTACCATGTCTGCTTACCGCGCTGGGGAGAGCGCGCCGGACAAGCGAGGGATGAGATGGCACAACGAGCGAGGTTTTCAAGCAACATCGGCTTTCTGCTGGTAAGCGCCGGCTGCGCGATCGGATTGGGCAACGTCTGGCGTTTCCCCTACATCACGGGCGAGTACGGCGGCGCGGCCTTCATCCTTCTCTACATCTTCTTCCTCGTGCTCTTCGGCCTGCCCATGCTCACCATGGAGTACACGGTGGGTCGTGCGAGCCAGAAGTCGATATCGCGCGCCTTTGACGTGCTCGAGCCCGAGGGAACCAAGTGGCATTTCATGCGCTGGGTGGGCTTCATCGGCAACTTCATGCTCATGATGTTCTACACCTGCGTCGCGGGCTGGATGCTCAACTACTTCGTCAAGATGTCGGCGGGCGAGTTCAATGGCATGGACACGGCCCAGGTGGGCGGGGTTTTCGAGGCCATGCTCGCCAATCCCGGCGAGGTCGTCCTCTGGACGGTCATCGTGTGCGTGGTTGGCATGCTCGTTTGCGGGCTGGGCGTGAACAAGGGCGTCGAGCGCGTCACCAAGTTCATGATGTGCGCCCTGTTCGTCATCTTGCTCGTGCTCGTCATTCGTGCCGTTACCCTGCCGGGCGCCGAGGGCGGCCTAGCGTTCTATCTCATGCCGGACTTCTCCAAGATGTTCGCGAACGGCCCCGGTGGCTTTGCCGAGGTGGTCTACGCCGCCATGGGCCAGAGTTTCTTCACGCTCTCCATCGGCATCGGCTCCATGGAGATCTTCGGTAGCTACCTGGGCAAGGAGCGTCGCATCTTTGGTCAGGCGCTGTCCGTCGGTGTGCTCGACACCATCATCGCGCTCATGGCCGGCCTCATCATCTTCCCCGCCTGCTTCGCCTTTGGCGTCGACCCGGGAAGCGGTCCCGGCCTTGTCTTCGTGACCCTGCCCAACGTCTTCGCGCAAATGTGGCTTGGCCAGCTCTGGGGCGCGCTCTTCTTCCTGTTCATGTCCTTTGCGGCGCTCTCCACGGTCATTGCCGTGTTCGAGAACATCATCGCGATGTTCATGGACTACAAGGGCTGGGATCGCCCCAAGACCGTGCGCATCGCGCTCGTGCTCATCACCATTCTGTCGCTGCCCTGCGCGCTGGGCTTCAACGTGCTTGCCGGCGTGCAGGTTCCGGGCATCGGCGACATCCAGGGCATCGAGGACTTCATCGTCTCGAATAACCTGCTGCCCCTGGGCTCGCTCGTGTTCCTGCTCTTCTGCACGCGCAAGTTTGGCTGGGGTTGGAAGAACTTCATCAAGGAAGTCGACACGGGCGAGGGCATGAGGTTTCCGCAGTGGATGCACGGCTGGGTGAGCTATTGCATCCCCGTGCTGCTCATCATCGTCTTCGTTATGGGCTGGATGCCCATCATCGGAGGCTGGCTCGGCCTTTAGGGCATGCGGGCGCTAGGCGTTGTTGCCGCCGTGGCGGATGATGTCGATGATGATCCACAGCGTAAGCCCGATGCCAACGCAATAACCCGTGAACGAGAGCACGGGCAGGCCGGCGACGGTGGGTTCCGAAATCGTGCTCACGAGGGCCGCGCTCACGAGCGTGCCAGCCGTGATCATGCCAAGCGTGAGGCGGTTGATGATGCGCGAGAGCTTGCCAAGGGGCTCTTGGCTGCTCAACATCTCCATGTTGACCTTGAGCTGGCCGCGACTCAGCATGTGCGTCACGTCGCCGACGTACTCGGTGGCTCGTGCCAGGCCACGGGCCGAGCGGTCGAGATTGATGATGAGGTCGCGCGTGAGCTGCTTGAACTCCTCGATGGGCGTCTTCTCGCGGCTTAGATGGCCGTTGATGACATCCACCATGTTGAAGCTGCCCACGAAGTTGATGAGCGTTCCCTCGAGCGTGACCAGCCCGCGCGCGACGGCGGTGAGGCAGCTGGGAAGCTCGAGCTTGCATTCGCGCATGGCGTTGGTGATGTCGGTGAGAAACGCGCCGATGTCTATATCGCCCATTTCGGCCGAGGCGTAGCGGTCGATGATGCGGTCGAGGATGCTGAGCAGGCGGGGATGGTCGATGGCGTTGACGTCACCACCCACCGAGAACCCGATGAGGGCGTCTTCGAGCATGGCGGAGCTCTCATGCCCCACGGCGACGATGACGCGCGAGAAGTTGGCGCGTTCGTCGGGCGTGAGGCGACCCATGTTGCCGAGGTCGAGGTAGACGATGCAGCCGTCCTTGATCACGATGTTGCCGGGATGCGGGTCTGCGTGGAAGAAGCCGTCGTCGAGAACCTGCGTGGCGTAGTTGTCGAGCAGCTTCTCGCCGATTTCGGCCAGGTCGTAGCCGTTGGCGAGGAGCTTGTGCGTGTCGCGGATCGAGATGCCGTCGACGTACTCCATGACGAGCACTTCCTCGGTGCTGTACTGCAGATAGGGCCTGAGGCAGTGGAGGAAGACGACGTCCCTGTTGAACTCGGCGAACTCCGCGAGGTTTTCGGCTTCCTTGATGAAGTCTGTCTCCTCGAGGAAGGTCTGCCAGAGCTCCTCGACCACGTCACCCAAGTCGACGATCTGGTTGTCCTTCATGAAGCGCTGCGCATGTTTGGCAAGCGAGCGCATCATGTCGATGTCCTGCGCCATGGTGATACGCACGCCCGGACGCTGGACCTTGATGGCGACCGCCTCGCCGCTTTCGCGCAGGATCGCGCGGTGCACCTGGGCGAGCGAGGCGCTGCCGAGGGGCTTGGGGTCGATTTCCGAGAAGATCTGCTCGCGACGTTCCTTGCCGTAGATGGTGTCGAGCGCGGCAAGCACCTCATCGAAGGGGAGGGGGTCGACGTCCATTTGCAGGCGTGAAAGCTCCTCGCAATATGCGGGTGGCAGAATCTCGGAGCGCGTCGAGAGCGTCTGGCCTATCTTGATGAAGCTCGGGCCGAGCTCCTCGAGCATGGAGCGTAGCTCGATGGGCGTGATGCCCTGGAAGGCGTGGTAGCGGCGCACGATGCTCAGCAGCTCGCGCAGGCGCGCGAGCCTCGAGCGGCGTGTCAGCCCGAACTGCTTTTGCGGGCTGACACCCGATGGCGTGCCGAAGACGCGCTTGAACAGGTTGTTGCCACTCGTCGGCATGAACCGCTATTCGCTCTTGAGATGGTCGACGGGGTCGACGTCGTTGCCGCCGTAGGTGCCGTCGGGGTTGATGACGACATCGCCGGGATCGGCCTTTCCAGCCGAGGGCTCTGCAGGAGTCTCGACGTCGAGATGATCGACGGGGTCGACATCGTTGCCGCCGTAGGTGCCGTCGGCGTTGATGACCACGTCGTCATCGGCGATTTCCTCGGCTTCGACGACGACGTCATCACTGCCGTCCTCGCCCATCTCGCGGGCGATTTGCGCCATCTGCTCGGCGAAGGCCACGCGCTCTTCGGGAGTGAGCGAGCGCACGTAGGCGCGGATGGACTCCTCGCGCACCTTGTTCACGCTTTCCTCGGCCTTGTGCTTGAGCTCTTCGTTCATCTTGCGGCCCTGGTCGACGGTTACCTGACCGCGCTCCACGAGGTCGTCGATGACTGCCTTGGCCTTCTCGCCGCCAATGGACAGGGCGCCGACGCCGGCGAGGAAGATGTTCTGGAAGGTCTCGGTAAGATTGTTCGCAACATTGTTCGCCATGATGTTCTCCTTTACGAAGGTGAATACCGAACACATTCATTTTAGCGCAGGATGATGTTTGCTCGGGCATGACCTTTCCACTTGTTTGGGCTATTCTTTCGACCATGCTAATTGACCACCTACAACACCAGCTCTTTTCCGCGGAGACGATGCAGCCCGTGCTCGCCAAGATTGAGGCGGGTGATGACGCGTCGCTCGGCATCGTCGCGTCCGCGCGTCCCTTTGTCGTCGCGTCCCTGTTCGCGCGTCAGCCACGTACGGTCTTCGTCGTCGTGAGCGGCAACGACGCGGCCGAGCGTTTCGCCAACGACGTCGCGGCCTACATCGGCCGCGCGCACGTTTGCGTGTATCCCGAGCGCATGGACATGCCCTGGCAGGATGTGCGGCCCGACCACAAGGTCGTCGGTGCGCGCACGCGGGCCATCGGCCTGCTCGCGCTGGGACGCCCCATGGTGATCGTGGCCTCCGCCCGCTCGTTGTTGCGTAAGGTCGCGCCCGCATCGGGTAACGTCTTCGCGCCACTCGTCATCACGCGAGATGATGGCGTCGTGGACGCGGCCACGGGCGAGCCCATCGCCTACGAGGACGTTGCCGTCCAGCTCGTGAGCCGCGGCTACGAACGCCTCGACGAGCTCGATGGCCCCGGGACCTTCACGCAGCAAGGCGACACCGTCGACGTGTTCGGCTCGGGCATGACCGCGCCCGTGCGCATCGAGTTCTTCGGCGATGACGTGGACGGGCTGCGTCGGGTGGTCGCGAGCACCGGGCAGACCGTGGGCGAGATCGAGCGGGCCGAGATTTGGCCCGCACGCGAGTTTGCCGTGAGCGCCGGCGGCATCAAGCGGCTCAAGGAGAAGCTGCGGCTCTGGCTCGCGAGCGACCGCGAGACAATAGACAAGGTCGCGATGCTCGAGCAGGGCGTGCCCTTCGGTGACATGGACCGCTTCGCCCCCTATCTCTACAAGGAGCTCGATCAGCCCATACAGTACGCCTCCAAGGGCACGCTCATCGTCATCGCCGAGCCACGTTCCCTCTTTGACGACGCGGGCCATCGCTTCGACGAGATAAGCGCCATGGCCACCGAGGCGGGTCTCAAGCCCGATGAGCTCGAGGCCTTGTTCGCGCCGCCCGCCAAGATGGACTTCGGCACGCGCCAGCGCCTCACGCTGCAATCGATCATGCGCATCGGCGGGGCGGTCGATGCCGACCTGGCCATACAGCGCCCCAACGTCGCCGGTCGCGAGGAGAAGCTCTATGCCGTCATCCGGGCGCAGGTCAAGGCAGGTATGACCACGTTGTTCTCGGTGCCCGACCGCCGTGCGCGCGAGGACTTCGAGCTGGCCTTCGGCGATTGTTCCATTCCCTTCGTCGAGCGCCTCGACAAGACGGACGAACCCCTCGACCGCCGCTACCTCAACATCGTCGACATCGACGTCCCCAACGGCTTCATCATTCCCGACGCGCGCCTCGCCATTATCTCCATCGCCGACCTCTCGCGTCGGGGCGGCACGCGCGCCGCGAACCGCACGATCGACATCACCGAGGTCACCTTCCCGTACCAACCCGGCGACTACGTCGTGCACGCCTCGCACGGCATCGCGTTGTTCTCGGGTATGGTGCGCCAGGAGGCCGCGGGCGTGGAGCGGGACTACCTGCTGCTCTCCTATGCCGAAGGCGACAAGCTCTACGTGCCCGTCGAGCAGATTGACCGGGTGACGCGCTACGTCGGGCCCGACGGTTCGGCACCGCGCCTCACGCGCCTGCATACGGCCGACTGGAGCCGTGCCATGGGCAAGGCGCGCAAGTCGGCCAAGAAGCTCGCGTTCGACCTCGTCGACCTCTACGCGCGCCGCTCGTCGGTCAAGGGCTTCTCGTATTCGTCGGATACCGTATGGCAGGAGGAGATGGAGCAGATCTTCCCCTACGAGGAGACGCCCGACCAGCTCAAGGCCATCGCCGACGTGAAGGCCGACATGGAGTCCGAGCGTCCCATGGACCGCCTCATCTGCGGTGACGTGGGCTTTGGGAAGACCGAGGTCGCGCTACGCGCCGCCTTCAAGGCCGTGAGCGACGGGCGACAGGTGATGATCCTGTGCCCGACGACGATCCTGGCCCAGCAGCATTACACGACCTTCAACGACCGCTTCGCGCCCTTCGACATCTCCGTCGAGGTGCTGAGCCGCTTCAGGAGCGCCGCCCAGCAAAAGGCCGCGCTCGAGGGCTTCGCCAACGGGACGGTCGACGTGCTCGTGGGCACGCATCGCCTGCTGAGCCGTGACGTCAACCCCAAGAACCTCGGCCTCGTCATCATCGACGAGGAACAGCGCTTTGGTGTGGGACACAAGGAGCAACTCAAGAACCTGCGCGAGAGCGTCGACGTGCTCACGCTTTCGGCCACGCCCATTCCGCGTACGCTGCAGATGTCGCTGTCGGGCGTGCGCGACATGTCGCTCATCTCCACGCCGCCTCCCGGTCGTCGGCCCGTCGCCGTGCACGTGGGGGAGTGGGACGAGGACATTGTGAGCGGGGCCATCCGGCGCGAGATGGAACGTGGCGGACAGGTCTACTACGTGAGCAACCGCGTGCGCACCATCGATGACGCCCTTGATCGCGTGGTGGCCGCGGCTCCCGAGGCACGCGTGGGCGTGGCCCACGGCAAGATGAACGCCAAGCAGATCGAGGCCGTCATGGAGCAGTTCTCGGCGGGCGAGATCGACGTGCTCGTGGCCACGACCATCGTCGAGAGCGGCCTGGACAATCCCCACACCAACACGCTCATCATCGAGGATTCCCAGCGCCTGGGCCTCGCCCAGCTCTACCAGCTCAAGGGCCGCGTCGGGCGTTCGGGACAGCAGGCTTATGCCTACTTCCTCTTCCCGCCCGAAAAACCGCTCACCGAGGAGGCGACCGAGCGCCTGCAGGCCATCGGCGAGTTCACCGACCTGGGAAGTGGCATGAAGGTCGCCATGAAGGATCTCGAGATTCGCGGGGCGGGAAGCATCCTGGGTGCCGAGCAGAGCGGCAACATGAGCGCCGTGGGCTTCGACCTCTTCGCCTCCATGCTCGCCCAGGCCGTGTCGGACGCGCGCGGCGAGGAGCAGATCGCCCACGAGGACATCTCGATCGACCTGGCCGCCGACTTCTTCATCCCCGAGGAGTTCATGCCGGCCACCGACGAGCGCGTGCTGTTCTACCGGCGCATCGCGGCCGCCCATACCCTGGCAGATGTGGACCGCATCGCCGAGAGCATGCAGTCTTCGTACGGCGCGCTGCCCGAGCCGGCCCGCAACATGCTCGACCGTGCTAGGCTCAAGGCGCTCGCCTCCGAATGCGGCGTCACGTCCATCACGCAGTCTGGCGGCAAGGTCGTGATCGCGCCGGTATCACCCGTACTCAAGAGCGCGGCGACGAAGGACGAGGAGGTGCGTGCGGTGTTCGAGCGTCTACGTGCCCTCTACTTCGCGAAATCGGAGAAGTACACCGTGCCGTGCTCGAAGGGCGAGCCGGCTCTGGCGGTCGCCCTCGACATGCTCGAGGCGCTTGCGAAGGTGGCGGAGGACAACAGGTAACGAGCGGGACAATGAGACAAACGTGTCTATCATGTTTGTCTCATTGCGCAGGTCAAGGCGCTACACCGCAGATACGATATCGAGCTTTTCCGACAGCAGCTTGCGCAGGAAGTGCGCCGTGTGGCTTTCCTCGCTTTTGGCGACTTGCTCGGGCGTGCCGTAGGCCACTACGGTGCCGCCACCATCGCCGCCCTCGGGGCCGAGGTCGATGATGCGGTCGGCCGCCTTGATGATGTCGAGGTTGTGCTCGATGACGAGCACGGTGTTGCCCGCATCGACCAAGCGCTCCAGG
This sequence comes from uncultured Coriobacteriia bacterium, assembly GCA_948466335.1. Lineage (GTDB taxonomy): Bacteria > Actinomycetota > Coriobacteriia > Coriobacteriales > QAMH01 > QAMH01. The sequence goes on from CAOKAE010000015.1 coordinate 38,295, forward strand.
ACCTCGAGCAGCTGGCGCACGTCCTCGAAGTGCAGGCCGGTGGTGGGCTCGTCGAGGATGTAGAAGGTCTTGCCCGTCTGCACCTTCTGCAGCTCGCTCGACAGCTTGACGCGCTGCGCCTCGCCGCCGGAGAGCGTCGTGGCGGGCTGGCCCAGGGTGATGTAGCCCAGACCCACGTCGTTGAGGGTCTGGAGCTTGCGCTTGATGGCCGGGATGTTCTCGAAGAACTGGCAGGCTTCGGCCACCGTCATGTCGAGGAGGTCGGCAATCGACTTGCCACGATAGGTGACCTGCAGCGTCTCGCGGTTATAGCGCGCACCGCCGCACACCTCGCACGGCACGTAGATGTCGGGGAGGAAGTGCATCTCGATCTTGAGCTGGCCATCGCCCTTGCATGCCTCGCAGCGGCCACCGGCGACATTGAACGAAAAGCGCCCGGCGGAAAAACCGCGCGCGCGGCTTTCGGGCAGGCTCGCGTAGAGCTTGCGGATGTCATCCCATACGCCTATGTAGGTAGCCGGGTTACTGCGTGGCGTGCGCCCGATGGGGGACTGGTCGATGTTGATGACCTTGTCGATGAGCTCGACACCTTCGAGCGAGCGGTACTTGCCGACGCGCTTGCGCGTGCGCACGACCTTGTTGGAGAGCGCTGGCGCCAGGGTGTCGGTGACAAGCGAGCTCTTGCCCGATCCGCTCACGCCCGTGACGACGGTGAGGGTGCCGATCTCGACCTGCACGTTGACGTTCTTGAGGTTGTTGGCACGCGCGCCCTTGAGCTTGATGGCACCGCGCTTGGGCTTGCGGCGCTTGGCCGGCACGGGGACGACGCGCTCGCCCGAGAGGTACTGGCCGGTGATGGACTCGGGGCAGGCGGCGATACTGGCAGGAGTGCCCGCGGCGACGATCTCTCCGCCGGCAACGCCCGCACCCGGGCCGATGTCGACCACGTAATCGGCGCTGCGTATGGTGTCCTCGTCATGCTCGACGACGATGACGGTGTTGCCGAGGTCGCGCAGGTGGCGCAACGTCTCGATAAGGCGCTCGTTGTCGCGCTGGTGCAGGCCGATGGAGGGCTCGTCGAGGATGTAGAGCACGCCCATGAGAC
>CAOKAE010000016.1 GCA_948466335.1 uncultured Coriobacteriia bacterium
ACCTGGTGCCGGCGCAGCAGTTTGACGAGCGCACCGTTCATGAGCATCGTGCAAGCCAGGGCCCAGTTGCGCACGAGCAGGAGGCTGCCCGGATGGGAGGCGCACACCTCGTAGCCGTCAAACTCGTCGCCAATCACCCTTCCGCGTCCATCGATGCAATTGGTGCCCGCATAGTAGAGCTCGGGGCGACTCGTGTTCGCGGAGATATGATCGGTGCCGGCAGCGAGCTTGGCGGGATGCCAGACATCGTCCTGGTTGGCGAGCGCGATGAAGTCGTACTCCTCGACCGGGGCATCGTAGACAAGTCCCATGATCGTACGCGTCAGACCCTGCTCCGCGCTGTTGTAGATGATCTCGATGTTGTCGTGCTCGGAGGCGTAGGTCTCGAGAATCCTGAACGTGTTGTCGGTCGAGCAGTCATCGGAGATGCGCAGGGATACCTCGACGCCCTCTTGGCCGAGTATGCTATCGAGTTGTTCCGCGAGGTGTTCCTGGCCGTTATGGGTGGCCATGAGAACCAGAACGCGCGCGACGCCGGCCATGACTCCCCTTTCGCCGCTGCGTGGCCTTGCTCACGAACTGGCGGAGGGACAGGGATTCGAACCCTGGAGGCAGCTCAGCACCGCCTGACGGTTTTCAAGACCGTTGCATTCAACCACTCTGCCATCCCTCCGCATGTGGCGTGCATCGCAGTATTCTACGCGAGAAAATGAGACAAATACACAGGGTATTTGTCTCATTACGCGAACAGCGGACCGACCGCCTCCTTGAGATACGCGGCGATCTTGGGGTCCTTCATGGCCTGCGCAACGTTTGCGGCAATCCACGAGGGCACGGTGCCGGTGTCGTAGCCGTCGCTCGGGTCGATGACGATCGCGTACATCTCCTCGCGGTCGAGCAGCGAGACGAGCGCATCGGTGAGCTGAATCTCTCCGCCGGCGCCGGGTTCGGTCGTGGCAAGCAACTCCATGACGGTCGGGCTCAGCAGGTAACGGCCAAAGCTCGCGAGATTGCTCGGCGCATCCTCAAGCGCCGGCTTCTCGACCATCTCGGTGACCCTCCACACGCCGTCGCCCAGGTCCTCACCGCCGATGATGCCAAAGCGGCTCACCTCGTCATCGGGCACGGGCAGCACCGCGATGACACTCGCGCCGTCATGCGCCTCGGAGACCTCGCGCATCCTCTGGCACATCGTGTTGTCGGGCACGAGCACGTCACCCAGCATGACGAAGAACATGTCGTCGCCGGTCATGGGCGCGGCAACGTGAACGGCATGACCCAGGCCGAGCGGCTCGTCCTGGTACACGAAGCTCACGGGAAGCGTGCCCGCATGCTCGACGGCATCGGCGTAGCTATCCTTGCCCACGCCACGCAGATGATTGACGAGCGCGTCATGGGGGGAGAACTGGTCCTCGATGGACTTCTTGTCGCGACTGTTGACGATGATGACCTCGTCGACGCCTGCCTCGAGGGCCTCCTCGACGATGTATTGAATCGCCGGCTTGTCGACTACCGGCAGCATTTCCTTGGGCTGCGCCTTCGTCGCGGGCAAGAAGCGGCTTCCCAGACCAGCAGCGGGTATTACGGCTTTCATCTCTCCTCCTCGATGCAGGCGACGATTCTCTCGCCCATCTCCCTCGTTCCCAACACATGCGCGGCGTCCGTCGTGTCCTGCGCGATGTCGGCCGTGCGCCACCCATCTGCGAGCACCGCATCGACCGCACGCGTTACATCGGACGCGGCCTCATCCAGATCCAATCCGTGCGCAAGCATCATAGCAGCCGAGAGCACCTGGGCCAGGGGATTGGCGATGTTTTTACCCGCAATGTCGGGGGCAGACCCATGACAGGGCTCGAACAGCGACGTGCCGTCGCCCAGCGAGGCACTCGCGAGCAGCCCGAGCGAACCGGCGAGCACGGAGGCTTCGTCGGAAAGTATGTCGCCGAAGGTGTTCTCGGTGAGGATGACATCGAACTGGCCCGGATTCATGATGAGCTGCATCGCACAGTTGTCGACGAGCATGTCGACAATCTCGATGTCGGGATACTCGGCGGCGACCCGATGCACGACCTTGCGCCATAGACGGCCCGTGTCGAGCACGTTGGCCTTGTCGACGCTCGTGACCTTACCTTGGCGTATTGTCGCGGCCTCGAAGGCGCGTCGCGCGATGCGCTCGATCTCGTATTCGTCGTACTCCATGATGTCATGGGCATGTGCGCCCATGGCTGCGCCCACACCGGCACCCGCAACGCCTTCGATGGTCTTATGCTCGCCAAAGTACAGGCCACCCGTGAGCTCGCGCACGATGAGGATGTCGCAACCCCGCACTGCATCGGGCTTGAGCGGCGAGGCGTCCACGAGCGCATCATAGACGCGCACGGGGCGCAGGTTCGCATAGAGCCCGAGCTCCTTGCGCATGCCGAGCAGGCCATCTTCGGGGCGCGGCTTGTCCGGGTCGACGGTATCCCAGCGCGGACCTCCGACGGCGCCGAGCAGCACCGCATCGGCACTCCGGGCAAGGTCGAGCGTCGCCTCGGGCAGGGCACAGCCACAGGCGTCGATGGCGCAGCCGCCGATAAGCGCCTCGGTGCACGCGAATTCGATGTCGTGCTTGCGCCCGACGGCATGCAGCACGTCGAGCGCCACCCGCATGATCTCGGGACCAATGCCATCGCCCGGCAAGGCGCATATCTCATAGCGCTGCAGCCTCATGCCACTCCCCCGCGTTTCCTCGTGCGGGCAACGAGGCCGCCGGCCTCGATGATTTCCTGGATGAACGGCGGGAAGGGCCGCGCGTTGAATGTCGCGTCGGTGGTCAGGTCGGTGATGATGCCCGCCTCGGTGTCGAAGAAGACCGTATCGCCTTCGGAGATGGCATCGACCGCCTCGGGGCATTCGATGATGGGCAATCCGACGTTGATGGCGTTGCGATAGAAGATGCGCGCGAAGCTCTTGGCGATGACGCAGGAGATGCCGGCTGCCTTGATGCAGCTGGGGGCGTGCTCGCGTGACGAGCCGCAGCCGAAGTTCTCGTCTGCGACGATGATATCGCCCGGCTTGACCCGCTGCGCGAATGTCGGGTCTATATCTTCCATACAGTGCTTCGCAAGCTCGTCCATATCAGAGGAGTTGAGATAGCGCGCAGCGATGATGGCGTCGGTATCGACGTCACGCCCGTATTTGATTACCGAACCCGTAAATTGCATAACCCATTCCCAACTAGCCTATAGAGCAGATGCCCCCATGGGCGCTTTGCGACGCCCGATGAGCAGAAGCGCTCAAATCGTGAGGCGGTCTTGCGAGGACTGTCTGAGCGCGCCGATCTTGCGCGCGAGTTCCACAGCAGCCGAACGATTTGAGTGCTTCGGGTGCGAATCATTGTGCGAGCAAAGCGTTCATGGGGGGCTCCTAATCCAATTGCTCTGGCGTGCAGATGAAGCCCGCCACCGCACTCGCGGCGGCGACGGCGGGGCTTGCGAGCACGACCTCACTATCTTTGGCGCCCATGCGCCCCACGAAGTTGCGGTTGGTGGTGGCAATGCAGCGCTCGCCCGATGCAAGCACCCCCATATGGCCACCCAGGCAGGGGCCGCAGGTGGGCGTCGAGATGGCGCAGTGCGCGTCGAGGAACACGTCCACAAGCCCTTCATGCACGCACTGGCGGTACACGTCCTGGGTCGCGGGGATGATGATGCACCGCACGTTCGGAGCGACCGTCCGGCCACGCAACACGGCGGCGGCCGCACGCATGTCCTCGATGCGTCCGTTGGTGCAGCTCCCGATGACAGCCTGATCGATGCGCAGGTCATTGCAGCACGCTGCAGCCCTCGTGTTGCTGGGCAGATGTGGCAACGAGACCGTCGGCTCCACCTGCGACAGGTCGACTCGAATCGTACGCGCATACCGCGCGTCTTCGTCAGATTGATACTCGACCCACGGGCGCTCGGCACGGGACTCCACGTAGGCGCGCGTCACGTCGTCGACGGCGAAGATGCCCGTCTTGGCGCCCGCCTCGATGGCCATGTTGCACATAGTGAAACGTCCATCCATCGAGATCTGCGCGACGGCCGGACCGGAAAACTCCATTGCCTGGTACAAAGCCCCGTCGACACCGATCATGCCGATGATGTGCAAGATGAGGTCCTTGGCGCTCACGCCGGGGGCAAGCGTGCCCTCGAACACGAACCTGATGCTCTCGGGCACCTTGAACCAGGCGCGGCCCGTCGCAAGGGCGATGCCCACGTCGGTCGATCCCATCCCCGTCGAAAACGCCCCGAGCGCGCCATAGGTACACGTATGCGAGTCGGCTCCTATGGTGAGGTCGCCGGGCACGATCACGCCCTTTTCGGGCAGCAGCGCATGCTCGATGCCCACGCACCCGATTTCGTAGTAATGCTCGATCTCATGCTCGACGGCGAAATCGCGCATGAGCTTGGCTTGCTCGGCGCTTTTGATGTCCTTGTTCGGCGTGTAGTGGTCGGGGACCAGGGCCACCCGCGCAGGGTCGAAGACGACGTTTCCCACCTGGCGGCACACGTCGATGGCGATGGGCGCCGTGATGTCATTGGCATGCACGACGTCTACATCGCACTCCACAAGCTGGCCGGGGACGACCTCGTCGAGCCCCGCGTGCGCCGCGAGAATCTTCTCGGCGATGGTCATCGGCGCCGGCATTAGACCTGTGCTTCCTCGATGATCTTCGCGAAGTACTCGAGCTTCATCGAGCCCAGGTCGCCCTCATGACGTTCGCGCACCGCGACCTCGCCGTTTTCGACTTCCTTGTCGCCGATGACGAGCATGTAGGGAACGCGCTGTCCCTGCGCCTTGGCGATCTTGACGCGCATGGGCTCGTTCTGCTCGTACACCTCGACACGGCCGCCGTGGGCACGCAACTCGGCGGCAACCTGCTGCGCCGCCTCGGTGTGACGGTCGGCGATGGGGATGATGACGGCCTGGATCGGCGCGAGCCACAAAGGCAGATTGCCGCTCGTATGCTCGATGAGAATGCCGAGGAAACGCTCGATGGAGCCGAAAAGCGCGCGGTGGAGCATCCAGGGACGCTCGCTCGTGTTGTCCGCCGTGCGATAGGTGACGTCGAAACGCTCGGGCAGGTTGAAGTCGACCTGCACCGTCGAGCATTGCCACCAGCGACCGAGTGCGTCTTTGACCTTGATGTCGATCTTGGGCCCGTAGAAGGCGCCGTCACCGGGATTGATCTCGTAGGGGATGCCGCGACGCTCGATGGCCTCGCGCAGGAAGCTCTCGGCCTTCTCCCACATCTCGTCGGTGCCGATGGACTTCTCGGGACGCGTGGAGATTTCGGCCATGTACTCGAAGCCGAACTCCTTCATGATGGAATCGGCCAGGTCGAGAATGGCGCAGACCTCATCGACGACCTGGTCCTCGCGGCAGAAGACGTGGGCATCGTCCTGCGTGAAGCCACGGGCGCGCATGAGCCCGTGTACGGCCCCGCTCATCTCGTGGCGATACACGGTGCCAAACTCGAAGTACCTGATGGGCAATTCGCGATACGAATGGATGTCGTTCTTGTAGAGGATGACGTGACCGGGGCAGTTCATCGGCTTGACGCCATACTCGCTCAGGCGAGGCTCCTCATCGCTCCCCTCGTTGATCTCGAAGAAGTACATGTTGTCCTTGTAGTAGCCGTAGTGGCCACTCGTCTTCCAGACATCCGCCTTGTAGATGTGCGGCGTGATGACCTCTTCGTAGCCCCTGCGGTACAGCTCCTTGCGCAGCCACTCCTGCATGAGGCGGATGACACGTGCGCCAGCCGGCAGGTACAGCGGCAGGCCGACGCCGGCCTCCTCGTCCATCATGTAGATGCCGAGCTCTCGGCCGAGCTTGCGATGGTCGCGCTTCTCGGCTTCCTCGAGCAGGTGCAGGTATTCCTTGAGGTCCTTCTTGTTGAAGAACGCGGTGCCGTAGAGGCGCTGAAGCTGCTCGTTTTCGGCATCGCCCTTCCAGTACGCACCGGCAAGCTTCATGAGCTTGAAGGCGCCGACCTTGCCGGCGCGCGGGATATGCGGGCCGGTGCACAGATCGACGAAGTCACCGTGACGGTAGATCGAGATCTCCACGTCCTCGGGCAGGTCGTCGATATGCTCGAGCTTGAACTTCTGGTCCTTGAAGACCTCCTTGGCCTCGTCACGCGTGATGACCTCGCGCACGAAGGGCTCATCGGCCTTGATGATCTCCTTCATCTTGGCCTCGATGGCCTCGAAGTCGTCTGAGGAGAGGTTCTCGGTCAGTCCGAAGTCATAGAAGAAGCCGTCCTCGGTCTGCGGACCAAAGGCAATCTGCGCGCCGGAAAAGAGCGTCTGCACGGCTTCGGCCATGATATGCGCCGCCGAGTGGCGCAGGATGTCGAGGGCCTCGGGGGAGCGCTCGGTGATGATCTCGACCTGGGCGCCGTCGGCAAGCGGGGTGTCGAGGTCGACGAGCTCGCCATCGATCTTGCCGGCAATGGCCGCCTTGGCAAGACCAGTGCCAATCGCGGCGGCGCAATCGGCCAGCGTCGCGCCAGCTTCAAGCTCCTTGCTCGAACCATCGGGGAGGTAAACGGAAATCGTGCTCATGGTTGTTCCTTTCTGCCCGTGCTCGGCCACAAACCGAGTGGGACTTCGTTGATGGAAGCACTTGGCGAGACACTACACCGCCGCAAGGTGCGATGCAAGGGGAACTTGGGCTAGGCCGAGCGCTGGCGCGCCTGGCGCGTGAACGGACGGCCGCAGTAGGGGCAAATCTGCCAGCTGGGCTCGAGGGGACGGCCACAGCCACCGCAGACGTTGCGAAGCTGGGCGCGGCAGTTGGGGCAGGCGACGAAATCGCTCTTCACCGGCTCGCCGCATCGGGGACAATTGCCGTAGTCGGCAAGCTGGCGCCCCATGAGCTCGAGGTTCATGACTTGCTCGGTGGAATCGGCGGCATTGAGCGGCGGGCGCATCAGGCAATAGGCGACCAGACCGGCGACGGGCACGATGGCGACAAGCGTCCACATCATCGCAGGGGCCTCGCGCGTCTTGGCGTCCCTGTTGACCCATATGACGGAGACGATCCAAAGCCCGACGAGGATGATTGCGGTCAGGACGAGGATAACGAGTACGGGAGGTGTGAGTACCGATGCGAGTATATCGGACATGCTTCCTTCTTACGGCCTGTGCTGGTGGACTATTGGTGAGATTCTATCACCAAATATCCTTCACCTCGCCAGCAACGGTAATCGAGCCCGTGGCGATGACCGGCTCGTTGCCGAGCAACTTGCGCGCCTCGTGAAGGTCACGCGTGACCTCGGGGCGCACGCCGCATTCCTCTTCGACCATCGCGGCGAGTTCGGGCGCGGGAATGGCGCGGGCGGACGCCGACGCCGTGACGACGATGCGCGAGAACAGCGGACACAGCTCGCGGATGATACCGCGCGCGTCCTTGTCAGCCAACACGCCAAGCAGCAACGTGGGACGGGACGAGGGGACGGTCCCGAAGCATCTCGTTATCTCCTCGGCGAGCGCATGGGCCGACTGCGGATTATGGGCCGCATCGATGATGACGAGCGGGTCGCGTCGCAAGACCTCGAAGCGCCCGGGAATGACGAGCGCACCGAGCGCGGCACGGACGCTTTCGGGCGAGGGCTCATGCCCAAGCGCCGCAGCGACGGCTGTCAGCGCCGTCGCGAGATTCGAGCGCTGGTAGGCGGGTAGCCGCGAAAGTTCGCTGGTAAAGGGCTCCACTACGTCAAGGCATGCGCTTTCGGAGGGCGCGCCCACGCTTGCCGCCTGTTGCTCGAGCACCTTGCGCGCGGCAAGGTCGTGGGCGAACACCGCGCGGCTTCCCGCCTTGATGATGGCAGCCTTCTCGGCTGCGATCTTCTCGAGAGTGTCACCCAGAATCTCGGTGTGCTCGAGCGCAACACCCGTGATGACCGCGACATCCGGCGTCACGACACTCGTCGCGTCCCAGCGCCCACCCAAGCCGCATTCGAGCACGGCCCAGTCGACGCCCGCCTGCGCGAAGTGCCACAGGGCCGCCGCCGTGAGCAGTTCGAACTCAGTTGCCTGCACACCGGCGCGTGCGGCCGCATCGAGCGCCGCCTCGATAGCGCGCGCGAAGTCATCGTCGCTCACAACGCGACCATCGACCTCGATGCGCTCGGGATACTTGACGAGATGCGGTGAGACGTAGAGTCCCACGGACAAGCCTTGGGCGCGCAGCAGCGCCGCAATCATGCGCGTCGTGGAAGACTTGCCGTTCGTGCCCGCCACCTGAATGCAGCGATAGCGCTTCTGCGGCTCGCCCATGGCGACACACATCGCCCCTATGGGCTCAAGAGAGGGGTTCATCCCAAACTTAAGCGCCCTTTCGAGCACCCCTACCGCCTCGTCGTATGTCATGCGCTGTGTCATGGACGGTATTCTACATTAGGCGCAGAAGTATGCCGATGCTAAACGCCTATCACAGTTCTGGGCGAATCTGATGGAGAGCGGCGGGCATCTCGAGCAGGTCCACGGTGAGCGTGATGCGATCTTGCGAGGACTGTTTGAGCGCGCGCCCTGTGCGCGCGAGTTCCGCAGCAGCATCGCGCGAACCGCGGACCGAATGCGAGAGCAAGCCCGCCGCTCTCCATCAGATTCGCCTACAATATCTACTAATCATAGACTTAGATATTCTAAACGAATGCGATTAAGTAACATGTCTGTGACAGCGCGTGCATGCGCTCTCCTCCCTCTCGTACAATCATCAGCTGTACATATGTTATGCACGCGAAAGGACGCACTCATGCGCAAGTTCAAGACAGAGAGCAAGAAGCTGCTCGACTTGATGATCAACTCCATCTACACCAATCGCGAAATCTTCCTCCGCGAGCTCATCTCCAACGCATCGGACTCGCTCGACAAGGTCTACCTCGCCTCGCTCGAGGGCAAGGACAGTTCCGTGATGCGCAGCGACCTGCGTATCCAGATCGCCATCGACAAGGACGCCCGCACGCTCACCATCAGCGACGACGGCATCGGTATGACCAAGGACGAGCTCGACAAGAACCTCGGCACCATCGCCCACTCCGGCTCACTCGAGTTCAAGAACTCGGATGCCGAGAATCTCGAGGAAGTCGACATCATCGGCCAGTTCGGCGTCGGCTTCTACTCCTCGTTCATGGTCGCTGACAAGGTGACGGTCATCTCGCGCGCCTACGGCAGCGACGAGGCGTATCTGTGGGAAAGCGACGGCGTCGAGGGCTACAACATCAGCGAGGCGACACGTGACAAGCGCGGCACCGACATCATCCTGCACCTGCGCGAGAACACCGACGAGGTCAACTACGATGAATACCTCTCGCAGGCCCTCGTCAAGCACCTCATCAAGCGCTACAGCGACTACATCCGCTACCCCATCGTCATGGACATGGAGAAGACCCGCACGCTTCCCAAGCCCGAGGACGCCGGTGACGATTACGTACCCGCGACCGAGACCTACGTCGAGGAGGAAATCCTCAACTCGATGATTCCCATCTGGACCAAGAAGAAGTCCGAGGTGTCCGACGAGGAGTACGCCGATTTCTACCAGGCTCAGTTCCACACGGCCGACACGCCGCTGCGCACCATCTCGATGCATGCCGAGGGCAGCCTGAACTACGACGCGCTGCTCTTCATCCCCACCGACGCGCCGATGAACCTCTACGCCAAGGACTACCAGCGTGGCCTGGCGCTCTACAGCAACAACGTCATGATCATGGAGCACTGCGAGGACCTGCTGCCGGACTGCTTTGGCTTCGTGCGCGGCGTCGTCGACAGCCCCGACCTCAACCTCAACATCTCGCGCGAGACGCTTCAGCAGGACCGTCAGCTCATCGCCATCGAGCGGCGCATCGAGAAGAAGGTCAAGCAGGAGCTCGAGAAGCTCTGCAAGGACGACCGCGAGGCCTACGTCGACTTCTTCGGCAAGTTCGGCCATGTGCTCAAGTATGACATTTACTCAACCTACGGCGCACGCAAGGATCTGCTGCAAGACCTGCTGCTCTTCCATTCCGCCAAGGAGGACAAGCCCATCACCCTGGCCGAGTATGTCGCGGGCATGCAGGAGGGCCAGGAGAGCATCTTCTTCGCCTCCGGCGACACGGTCGCGCGACTGGCCCAGAGCCCGAGCGTCACGTCGGTCGTCTCGCGCGGCTACGACGTCTTGCTCTGCGGCGACAACGTCGACGAGTTCTGCCTGCTCTCCATCGGCAGCTACGACGAGCACGAGATGCGCAATGTCGCCAGTGGCGAGGACCTGGGACTGGAGACCGAGGAGGAGAAGGAGGAAGTCGCCAAGAAGCGCGAGGAGAACAGCTCACTGTTCGAGGCGATGACCGAGGCGCTGCCCGATGACATCACCAACGTCACCGCGACCACGCGCCTGACCGACGCGGCGTGCTGCATCGTGGCCGATGGCCCCGTGAGCCTGGGTATGGAAAAGTACTTCGCGACCATCCCGGCAGCCGCTGGCGAGCGTCCCGAGGCCAAGCACGTGCTCGAGCTCAACCCCGAGCATCCCGTCTTCGCGACGCTGCAGGCAGCCCAGGAAGCCGGCGAGACCGACAAGATCGCCCAATACGCCAACTTGCTCTATAACCAGGCGCGTCTGGCCGAAGGTCTCGAAATCGTCGACTCCGCGGCATTCAACGAAGCGATCTGCGCGCTCATGAAGTAGCCGATTCTCGAAAGAATTTCGCCTATAGGCAGTGCATTTTATAGTGCGCTGCCTATAATTTTATATGGATATAAAACCGAACGAGGAGGTTCGTCATGGCTACGATGCTATTTCAAGGACACGGCTCCTACAGGTTCACGCTCGACGACAGTACGGTCATCTACGTTGACCCGTTCTGCGGAGACGAATACGAGCTCGAGGCCGATCTCGTGCTGGTCACGCACAGGCACTTTGACCACGACGCGGTGGACAAGATGCCCCATGCACCCGGCTGCGAGGTCATCTGGCCCGAAGACCTGCACCCCACGGGTGAAGAGTACCTGTCAACCACAACACATGGCGTAAAGGTCACGGCCGTGCAGGCATACAACAAGAACCATCCATCCGATGAGTGCGTGGGCTACGTGCTCGAGTTCGACGGCGTAAAGTTCTATGCCGCTGGCGATACGGACATGACCGAGGACATGAAAAGCGGCAAGCTCGCAGCCATGCATCTCGACTATGCGGCATTCCCGTGCGATGGCGTCTACAACATGGATGCCACCGGAGCGTCCGAGTGCGCCAAGCTCGTGGCCGCCAAGCACAGCATCCCCGTCCATGAGGTGCCCGTCGACTCCGCCGATGACACGGCCGCCACGTACGATGAGACCAAGCTTGAGGCATTCCAGGCAGAAGGCCGCATCATCCTCATCCCCGGCGCCGAGCTGCACCTGTAGACCCTTGTCATTTCGACCGGAGGGGCGAAGCCCCGTAGTGGAGAAATCTCGCTCTTCCGTCGCAGGCAAGACCGAGATTTCTCGACTGCACTCACTTCGTTCGCTTCGCTCGAAATGACATTGGGGCGCCGTTTCGTTAGCTTCGCTCGAAATGACAGAAAGAAGATGCACAAAAATGAGGGCCGATCATGGACCGGCCCTCCTCGTCTTTTGCGATGGTGCGAGGCTCGCCTACTTCACCACGAGCACCGGGCACTTGGCATGGGTGAGCACCTTGTGGCTCACGCTGCCGAGCGCGAACTCGCGCAACGCCCCCAGCCCGCGGCTGCCAATCACGAGCAGATCGGCCTCCGTCTCTGCCGCATAGCGAATGATCTCGTCGGCGGGACGACCGTGCAAAAGCACGACTTCGTAATCGATGCCGGCATCCGCGAGGACCTGTTCGGCATCCCTGATGATCTCTCGTTGCGCCTCGCCATGGGCCTCGATGGGGTCGTACACCATGTCCGAGTACACGTCGATGGCGATAACCGAGACGATCGTGACCTTTGCCTCGTCGAGCAGCGAGGCGATGTCTGCCGCCTGCTGCGTTGCCCGCAGCGAGTTGTCCGAGCCGTCAGCGGCGATGAGGATGTTCCTGTACATGATGACCGGTCCTACATGATGAGGTCGAGCGGATCCTTGGGAATCTCCCTCTTCGGGGCGTTGGGGTCATCGGCCGTGGACTCGTCGACCTTGATGATCTCGACGTCGAAGGTGAGGTCGTTGCCCGCCAGCGGATGGTTGTAGTCGATCGTCACGGCTTCCGGCGTGATGTTGCTGATTGTGACCGGAACCTTCTCCTCGTCCTCGGTGATGATCCAGATGACCTTGCCAATCTCGAGACCCTTCATGTTGGGCATGAGCTCCATGGGGATTTCCTCGGTGTGCTCGTCGAGATGCTCGCCAAAGGCCTCCCAATCCTTGATGGTGAAGGTCTTCTTCTCGCCCTCGGCCATCTCGCGCACCTCGCGCTCGAAGCCATCGAGGACCATGTCATGGCCAACCTGGAACACGAGAGGGTTCTCGGCGGTCATCTTGTCATAGACGGAGCCGTCCGGCAGGCGGCCCTCGAAGGTCAGGGTTACGGTTGTTCCATCGAGCATGCTGGTAATCCTCTCATCCAGATGGACGCCCAGGGCGCCCTCCCCCACGCAGAAATTGCGTCCCCATGACAGTACCGCATGCGGGGAAATCCGCAAGGGCATCTGGGCTATAATTGCCAAAGCGTAACCGCAAATCAAGGGGGATTTTGTGGCTCAGAAGTTCAACAAGGTCTACATCCAGCAAGACGCCATCGCCAAGCACGAGGATTTCGATGCATGGTACGAAGACGGCGACGTCTTCCTTCAGTTCACGAGCAAGGAGGGCTGGAAGCGGGAAAAGGACAAGGTGCAAATCATGGGCCGCATGGGTGGCCAGGTCGGCCTCATCAAGCCCGATAACAACGTGCTCAACTACTACATCAGGTACGAGCGCTGGGAGTACATCCTGCACACCTTCGTCATCGAGCACCATTACTACGTCGAGGGCATGGTATGGGACCTCTACGGATGCGCCCATAAGCCTCCCTGCACCTTTACCGAGGAGACGCTCACGAGCTTCGACCGCAAGGCGGTGCACATCAAGCTCGTGAACTTCAAGGACAAGGGCATGTGCTATGAGATTCACGCCCATGAGCTCGAGAAGCTGCGCATTGCCACGGCGGCCTTCGTCGCCATCCTCATCAAGGAGGAGTGGAAGGGGCTGAGCGAAGGCAACGACTACACGCCCTCCGGCTTCCTCAACAACCTCAAGAGCCGCATCTTCGAGAACAAGGGCTTTACCTACGAAGAGGTCCAGGAGCTCATCGAGGCGGACTCCCCGTACGTGCGCATCATCAAGCCCGAAGGCCGCCCCATCGACCACAAGGACTCGAAACTCAAGAAGGACAAACGCGGTCACGTCCTGGAGAAACGCAAGAGCGAGTCCGTAAACAAGTAGCTGCCAGGATGTGGCCGTCCATTGCTCTCGAGTCGTTCCGATAGTAAAATCACAGTAAGGCAGCTGCTCCGGCCAGAGCAGTTACCCCATTGTTTGGTGAACGAGGATAGCTGCTCCTTTAGCTTTTGCAGGGGCGGCTATTCTCGTTTTATGATGTCAATCACAAGCGAGACAACCGCTATTACAACCAAGCAGAAGTAAAACAAGCCTTCGTAAGTAACCATGAGAGCCTCCTCGATGCGAAGGGGCAACCATGCTGCCTTACTGCTTGCACAAGCATAGGAAAATGACGCCTGACAAACTACCCTGGGACCCTGAACAAACCCGGAGCAAAACAGGAACGTTCTCGGGGCAAGATCGAAGCAAAAACCGAGAACTCGCAAGCGTCGCAAAAAGAGAAGACCCCCGGCATAACACCGGGGGTCTTTTGCGTTAGCGAAGCTAACGGCAGTTGCAGAGAAGCAACTTAGAGGATGTTGGCACCCTCGGCCCTTGCAGCCTTCTCCTTGCCAAGGCCCATACCGCCAAATACGAAGAAGTAGATGAACGGAAGGAGCATGGCGATGAGCATGATCGGCAGGGCCATCGCGGTCTTGGAGAAGCCGGGGATGGCCAGCGGGCACACGATGCAGCCGATGAAGTTGATGACAACCACAGCGAGCATGATCATGAAGCGAGCATTGCCGTCGGTCTCGGACAGCGGGTTCTCCTCGGTGAGCTTCTGCAGCTCGTCCATGGTCTTTCCGCCCGTGTTCTTGACGAACAGCAGGGTGCAGATGAGACCGAGAACGAACGGGATGAGCAGAACGAGAACGACCATGGACCAGTTGTTGGACATGACGCCATTGACGTCATGCTGGAACATGGCCAGACCAGCGGCAGCACCGAGAACGATGGAGGAGCCGGAACCACCGAAGCGGGCGAACGCCTGGCACCAGGAGGTACCGGTGTTGCGCAGCGTGGTGGGATAGGACTCGGGCATCAGGGGCTGGACTGCCGTAATGGCGTAGTTCAGGCAGAAGCCGAAGAGCAGCATCAGGAAGATGCAGGGAACGAAGTTGCCAGCGGCAGCACCGGCGAGCGGAGCACCATTGACGGGAGCCTCGCCCGGGAACATCGGGACGAACACCGAGCAGGCGATGATCGCAACGATGCAGGCGACCCAGCCAATCCACAGTGCGCGCTTACGGCCGATGGCGTCAGACACGAAGCCAACGACGATGTTCGATGCGATAGCAGCAACGTTGTTCCAGGTCTGCAGGGTTACAGACTCGGCGGCGGTGAAGCCATTGCCCTGGAACCAGGTGGGGATCCAGGCGTTCATGCCATAGACGCAGAACTGGCCGACGAAGTAGGCGGACCAGATGGCGCAGGTGGCAACGATGAACTTGCTGGAGAACAGAACCGCGGGGCCGGACTTGGCGGGCTTGGGCGGAACGATCAGCAGATTGGCGTCGAAGTGCACGTCAACGTGACGGGTAGCCTTGACGATCTGCTCCAGGCGGGCAACAGCCTTTTCCTTCTGGCCGTGATTGGCGTACCAGTGCGGAGTCTCATGCATCGCGAAGAGCAGGATGATTCCGTAGACGACCGGCAGAGCGCCGATCAGGTAGCAAACGCGCCAGTTCTGGACAGCAGTCGCGCCAGTTGCGAGCGTGATGGTGCCATCGCAGAGACCAGGAATGATCGGGTTCGGGTTGGAGCAGACGGGGGCTGCAACCAGACCAGCGATAACCCAACCCATGACCATGAAGGCCATGCCGAACGTAACGAAGATGCCGCGCTGCTTGGAGGGCATGCTCTCGGAGAACACCGTGGTGACAACCGGGATGCAGGAGCCAACGCCAAAGCCAGCGATGAGGCGGAACGCGCAGAAGAAAGCGTAATCCGGCGCGAAAGCCTGGGGTAGGGTGAACAGACCATAGAAGATAACTGCGATCGTGAGCATCTTCTTACGGCCGATCATGTCGGAGAGGATACCTCCAACGGCGCCACCAAGAACCATGCCGAGCAGGCCCCACGTGGTCAGAGAACCGGTAAGCGCAGCGATGGGCTGGCCAGCGGCAATCTGCTCCGCAAAGAACGTGGGTGCAACGTAGGTGTTGGTGGAATTGACGATCATGAAGTCGTAGCCGTCGAAAATCATGGCGAAGGCCAAGAGGACGAACACGATCCATGTGTGGGCGGAAATGCCCGCACGGTCAATGACTTCGGAAACAGTAAACTCTTTACCGTCCATCAGTCCCTCCTTAAATCCAATATCTCAATACTGAGAAATGAGTATTCGGGAAAGCCCCCCAGCTTTCCCAACAACAAAGAGGCGGATACCTATCACCTAGAATCAGGACCCCAGAAAACCCGATTCCAAATGATCGTCACTCGTCTCCTTGCTGCTCTTCTAGCAGTTTTGCCCTGCGCATCTGGCAGATGACGACCGGCTTTCCATCGCTAATGCGATACATGCGGTATCCGCAATTGCCATAGCCACTGCACGCACGACATGTGAGCTCGTTGAGTGGTAACCCCCCTAGATCCTCTTCGGTTAACTCGAGGTTCTTTGGTTTAACGACAGACACGGGCACCCTCAATTCTCACGGGCAAAACTGCGTAAAAGCGAGCTAAAAACTAAGAGTCCTTACGCACCAGGAGCCTTGGGAGCACCGGGAGCCGCGGGAGCGCCAGGAGCGCCAGGAGCAGCGGGAGCGCCAGGAGCAGCAGCGCCGGCGGGACCGCCGAGCTGGGTCTGGAAGTCCTGCATGTCCTGCTCGGTGAACTCGTACTTGCAGAACGGGCACTTCTTGAGCACGGTGTTGCCGATAACCGGCAGCTTCTTTCCGCACGACGGGCAGTTGAGGTCAATCTCTACACCTGCGGGCCTAAAACACATAGTCAACTCCTTTTCCTTTTGTTCCATACGGAACATCCTACAATTCGTCAGTCAGCCTTCTAGACCGATGCCTACCCGATGGGCAGACGAACTGCCTGACGATACGGCATTTATCCCACCGGTATGATGGGAGCCCCGTCTTGCGTCTGAGGCGACGCGAAGACGGCGACCTGCGGATTATAGGGAAAAAAGAACGCCGTGATGGCTCACGCGCGTCCATGTTTTCGATATCCTCCACAAAATCGCCATATAGAATAGCACACTGCATCGGGAATTGCTTTCGAGAAGCCCTTTTTGCGCAAACGGCACCCATCCTCATACCAAAGTATTAGGGGGCCGTTTGGTGTACACTCTGGCCTACGATTCGTCGCATCACGCGAAAGGGAGCCGCAGGTGGCAAAGTACAAAAACCACAAGACCAGTGTCATGCGAGAAGCCGCGAACAGGCGCGCCGAATATCGCAAGTGGCTCATCCGCCTCGCCGTCGGCCTCGCGATATGCCTCGTCGCCATCGGCGTGTACTATCTCATGGTCCTCAACTACGTCATCGAGAACGCTCCGGGAGTCACCTGGATCGCAGCCGCCGTCGCGGCCGCCATCGTCGGATGGTTTGGCAACAGGTTCTCCAAGACACACCGGGCCTACAACGGCTATCTGGCCGAGCACGGCCTCACGAACGAGGATGTCGTGGAATTCGCCAAGAACCAGTGACGAATGAGACAAATACCCTGTGTATTTGTCTCATTCGAAGCGATCGGGCGGACAGTTGACGCGATGGGCAATCTGCCCCGCCCCAAATCCATTGTCTATATTGACCACCGACACGCCACCGGCGCATGAGTTGAGCATGGAGAGCAGCGCGGTGACGCCGCCAAAGCTCGCCCCATAGCCCACGCTCGTGGGAACGCCCACCACCGGCACGTCGACGAGCCCCGCGACGAGCGAGGCCAAGGCCCCCTCCATACCGGCGACGACGACTATGGCACGGGCCTGACGCAGGTCATCCACGTGGGCAAGCGTACGATGGACGCCCGCGACGCCGATGTCGGCGAGCAGTCGCACGCGCGAGCCCATGACACGCGCCGTGAGCGCCGCTTCCTCGGCAATGGGCATGTCACTCGTGCCCGCACAGGCGACGAGCACCTGACCCTCGGCACGATGGGGACAGCCGAGCACGGCTTCGAGCGTATCGCCCTCTATGGGATGCTCGCGACGGTCGGCGAGCAGGAGGCCCGAACGCTCGAAGTAGCGAGCGTCTGGGATGGATGCGCGCACGGCCCGGGCCGCCTGCTCGCTCACGCGCGTCGCGATGGCAATGCCGTGGCGTTCCAGCAGTTGCTGCGCGATGCTGCAAATCTGCTCAGGGGTCTTACTCGCCCCGTAGATGACTTCGGGAAAACCGCAGCGCTCGGCGCGGTCGTAATCGAGATTGGCGTAATCGCTCATGGGCGCCTCCTAAAGCTGGGCGCGAGCAAGCTCCTCAAGCGCCTCGTCCATGATGGCCTGTGCGTCGTTCGTGATGATGTCGAGGCCCTCCGCCCTGAAGCAGCGCACGTCCTCGATGCCAAAGTAGAGCTGGCACAGAGCCTTGACCTGGTCATAGCCGTAATCCCAGTCACCGCTGTAGCCACCAACGGTCGTGACGTAGTAGGCGCGCTTGGCATTGCACATGCCCGTGGGAATGCCCTCGGGACTGTAGACGAAGGTCACGCCCTGGGCGCACAGCAGCTCGAAATAGATCTTGAGCATCGCGGGAAACGAGAAATCCCAGTACGGAGCCGCGAACACGACCTCGTCGGCAGCGGCGAATTGCCTGGCATAGTCGAAGACGGGATGATCGAAGTCGCCTGCCTTGCCCCAGGCCATGCGCTTGTCGGAAAGCTCGCCCGTGAGGGGAATCAGGTTCTTCTCGTCTTCGAGGACAAGTGTCTCGATCTGAACATCGGGGCCGTCGAGGCGCTCGAGCAGGGCCTGGGCCAGTCGCTCGGTACGCGAGGTCTCGCGGTTGACGCAGGAATCCACGTACAGAATCTTCTTCATGGGACGCATCCTCTCTCGGGCGTGCTAATTGGCAAGCTGGGCGTCGATGAGCTTGAGCTCCTGCACCAGGGCGGCATGCTCGGTCTTGACCTTCTCGACGGCCTCGGGCGCGGCCTTGTCGAGGAAGTTCTGGTTGCCGAGCTTCTTGTCGAGCTTCTCGAGTTCCTTGGTGGCCTTGGCGCGACGCGTCTCGAGGCGCTTCTTCTCCTCGGCGAAATCGACCAGACCCGACAACGCGGTAAACACCTCGATGTCACCCACGAAGTCGATGCCGCTTTCGGCAGGACGCGGGGCATCATGATCGAGGATATCGAGGCTCGAGAGCTTGGCCAGCGCGATGATGAGGTCCTTTTGCCGCTCGATGAGAGCGCGCTTGGCACGAGCGTCCTCGTCGTCAGCAGTGAAGCGCAGGCTCACGGCAAGCTCCTGGCGCGGACTGATGCCATAGGCGGCGCGCGTGGCGCGCACGGAGGTGACAAGCTGCACGACGAGCTGGATGGCCTGTTCGGCCTCGTCGTCGACCCAGCGCGAAAGCTCGCCGGCATCGGGCCAGGCGGCGACCATGAGCGCCGGGGCGTCGTCCTCGACGGGCAGGTACTCCCAGATGGCCTCGGTCACGAACGGCATGACCGGATGCAACAGGCGCAGGGCGCTGTCGAGCACGAAGACGAGATTGCGCTGCGCGATGAGGCGGCCTTCGCCATCTTGGGCCAGACGCGCCTTGCACAGCTCGATGTACCAGTCGCAGAACTCGTTCCAGAAGAACGCGTAGAGCTCGCGCGCGACATCGCCAAAGCGATACTCCTCGATACCGGCCGTGACGGATGCCGTGAGCTTGGCGAGGCGCGAGAGTATCCAGGCGTCGGCCGCCGTCGACGCCTGAGGCTCGCCCGGCTCGTAGCCGTCCATGTTGAGCATCACGAAGCGCGCGGCGTTCCAGATCTTGGTGACGAAGGAGCGGGCCGCCTCGGTACGCGGCGAGTCGATGAGCTCGTGCGTCTTCTTGTCGATGTTGGCGTCGAACTTGACGTCCTGATTATTGGTGACGAGCGTAAGCAGATTGAAGCGCATCGCATCGGCACCGTACATGGCGATAAGGTCCATCGGGTCGACGCCGTTGCCCTTGGACTTGGACATGCGGCTGCCGTCCTTGGCGAGGATGGTGGCGTAGATGAAGACGTCCTCGAAGGGAATCTGGTCGATGAAGTACAGCGAGCTCATGATCATGCGGGCAACCCACAGCGCGATGATGTCGCGCGCGGTGACGAGCACCTTGGTGGGATGATGGCCGACGAGCTCTTCGGGATGGTCGGGCCAGCCCTGCGTGGCAAAGGTCCACAACTGGCTCGAGAACCAGGTGTCGAGCACGTCCTCCTCCTGGTGCACCGCATGGCTGCCACATATGGGGCAGACGTCGGTGTCTTCCATGAGGGCGTCTTCCCAGCCACAGTCAGTGCAGTGGAAGACGGGGATGCGATGGCCCCACCAGAGCTGGCGCGAAATGCACCAGTCCTTGAGGTTTTCCATCCAGGTCATGTAGGTCTGCGTCCAGCGGCTCGGATGGAAGGTGACCTGGCCATCGGCGACGACGTCGGTCGCCGGACCCTTGAGCCTGTCGACGGCGACGAACCACTGCTCGGATAGCCAGGGCTCCAGCGTCGAGTCGCAACGGTAGCAGTGCATGACAGAATGCTCGTGCTCGTCCACGTGGTCGAGCAGCTCGTGCTCCTCGAACCACGCGACGACGGCCTCGCGGCACTGGTCGCGGGTCATGCCCGTGAACTCGCCATAGCCGTCGACGACGATGGCATGCTCGTCGAAAATGTTGATCTGCGGGAGGTCATGGGCCTGTCCCATGGCGTAGTCGTTGGGGTCGTGCGCGGGCGTGACCTTGACGAAGCCGGTGCCAAAACCCGCATCCACGTGCCAATCGGAGAAGATGGGAATCTCGCGGTCGACAATGGGAAGCCTGACCATCTTTCCCACGAACTTCTGCTTGTCGG
This sequence comes from uncultured Coriobacteriia bacterium, assembly GCA_948466335.1. Classification (GTDB taxonomy): domain Bacteria; phylum Actinomycetota; class Coriobacteriia; order Coriobacteriales; family QAMH01; genus QAMH01. Next base: position 20,370 of record CAOKAE010000016.1, read on the forward strand.
GGTCGTCGGGCGAGACGGCGATGCCCGTATCACCGAGCATCGTCTCGGGACGCGTCGTGGCGACCGTGATGTACTCGACGCCATCGACCGGCTCGACGAGCGGATAGCGCAGGTGCCACAGATGGCCCTTCTCGTCCTGGTACTCGGCCTCGTCATCCGAGATGGCCGTCGTGCAGCTCGGGCACCAGTTGACGATGCGCTTGCCGCGGTAAATCAGGTCATCGTGATACCAGTCGCAGAAGACCTTGCGCACGGCCTTCGCGTACTCCGGCGACATCGTGAACTTCTCGTCGTCGAAGTCGATGGAACAACCCATGCGCTTGATCTGTTCGACGATGATCCCGCCGTACTCTTCACGCCACTTCTGGCACTCCTCGAGGAAGGCCTCGCGACCTATCTCGAGGCGCGATACGCCCTCGCTCTTGAGCTTCTTGTCGACCTTGGTCTGCGTGGCGATGCCCGCATGATCGGTGCCCAGAATCCAACGCGTGGAATAGCCGTTCATGCGGCTATAGCGAATGTACGTATCCTGGATCGTGTCATCGAGCGCATGACCCATGTGAAGCATGCCCGTCACGTTGGGCGGCGGAATGACGACCGTGCGATCGCCCTCCCCCTTCGAGCGCGCATAGTACTTGCCGTCCAGCCATTTCTGGAGTATGCGCTCCTCGACACTCGCCACGTCATAGGTCTTGGGCATCTCGGGCATGTTCATATCCTTTTTTCTCGAAGCTCGAAATCTCTATGCGACGAACTCGCCGAGCTCGTGGCCGATCACGACCGGCTCGGCATCGCCTTTGACGCACTCCTCCGTGACGATGACCTTGGCGATATCGTCGGAACTGGGGAGCACGTACATCGTATCCTGAAGCACGCTCTCGCAGATGGAACGCAGGCCGCGGGCTCCTGTGCCGCGCTCGATCGCAAGCTGGGCGATGGCGTGCAGGGCGCCCTCCTCGAAGACGAGCTCGACATTGTCGAAACCGAACATGCGCTGATACTGTTTGACGAGCGCGTTTTTCGGTTCGGTCAAGATGCGCACGAGGTCATCCTCGTCGAGTTCCTGGACCGAGGAGATGACGGGAATGCGACCCACGAACTCCGGGATGAGGCCAAAGCGATTGAGGTCTTCGGGTAGCACTTGCTCGAGCAGGTCGGCGGACTCCTCCGAGTGCGATTTGCCCACCTCGGAGTTGAAGCCCACGCCACGCTTGCCGATGCGCTCGCCGATGATCTTGTCGAGGCCGACGAAGGCACCACCCAGGATGAACAGAATATTGGTGGTGTCGATGTGGATGAGCTCCTGCTGCGGATGCTTGCGCCCACCGGTGGGCGGCACCGCAGCATCCGTGCCCTCGATGATCTTGAGAAGCGCCTGTTGCACGCCCTCGCCGGAGACATCGCGCGTGATGGAGAGGTTTTCGGCCTTGCGGGCTATCTTGTCGATCTCGTCGATGTAGACGATGCCCACCTGGGCGCGGTCGATATCGTTGTCCGAGGCGGTGATGAGCTTGAGCAGGATGTTCTCGACATCCTCGCCCACGTATCCGGCCTCGGTCAGGGCCGTGGCATCGGCGATGGCGAAGGGCACGTCGAGGATGCGCGCGAGGGTCTGGGCCAGAAGCGTCTTGCCACAACCCGTGGGGCCGAGCAGCAGAATGTTGCTCTTGGCAAGCTCGACCTCGTCGTCATCGGTCCCCAGTCCAAGGGCGACGCGCTTGTAGTGATTGTAGACGGCAACGGCCAGCGCCTTCTTGGCGTCCTCCTGGCCGATGACGTACTGCGACAGCTCGGCGTGAATCTCGATGGGCGTGGGCAGGGTCTCGAGCGTGATGAGGCCCTCGGAGCGACCGCTTGCGGCAGGAAGCTCCTCGCCTTGCGTGGCGTCATCCTCTTCTTCGATGATATCGGTGCAGAGCCTGACGCACTCGTTGCAGATGTAGACACCCTCACCGGCGATGAGCTTGTCTACCTCGTTTTGGGTCTTGCCGCAAAAGGAGCAACGCAGCTTGCCGTCAAACCCATGTGGTCCATCCGCCATGTGACTAGTCCTTCTTCACTTCTTCGTCGAGCTTGGCGGCGGCACGGGACTTGACGACGTCATCGACCAACCCGTAGGCCTTGGCCTCCTCGGCCGTCATGAAGTTGTCCTTTTCAGTGTCTTCGCGGATTGTCTCGATGCTCTGGCCCGTATGGTCAGCGAGAATCTGGTTGAGCTGCTCGCGGGTCTTGGCCATGAACTCGGCCATGATCTGGATATCGGTCTCCTTGCCCTGGGCACCGCCGGAAGGCTGGTGAATCATGATGGTGGAGTTGGGCAACGCGAAGCGCTTGCCGGGGGCACCTGCCGCCAGCAGCACGGCGCCCATGGAGGCCGCCATGCCAATGCAGATGGTGCTCACGTCGGGTTTGATGTACTGCATCGTGTCATAGATGGCCAGACCGGCGCTCACCGAACCACCCGGCGAGTTGATGTAGAGCGAGATGTCCTTGTCCGGATCGGCGCTCTCGAGATGCAGGAGCTGCGCGATGACGGTGTTGGCCGACGCGTCGGTAACCTCCTCGCCGAGGAAGATGACGCGGTCGTTGAGCAAACGCGAGTAGATGTCGTAGCTGCGCTCGCCACGCGGCGACTGCTCCACGACGTAGGGGATGAGCGTATCGGATGCGGGCTGGATGATGTTCATGTCAATTCCTAACTACTTCGTGCGAATGCCCTTTGGCAGCATCGCGACCTCTGTCTAGTCTTGCGCCTTGTCATCCGTGCCGTCGTCGATGGTGACGATGGCGTTGTCCACCAGCCACTTGGTAGCACGCTGGCGCCTGATGGCTTCGCGGATGATTGACATGCGGCCGGCATCCTCCCACGCCTTGCGCGTGGCGGCAGGATTGCTGGCAACGCTGAATTCCTTCTCTATATCCTCTTCGGTTATCTCCATGCCAAGATGCTCGAACAGCGCGTCGAGAGCGAGGCACTCCTCGGCCTCTTCGCGCGACTGTGCCTCGAGGTCTTCCCTGAACTGCTCGCTCGTGATGCCGCGGCTCGACAGGAACTGGTCGAATGTCGCGCCCTGCTCCTGCAGGCTGTTGAAGAAGTCACGCAGGATGTTCTCGCGCGTGAAGTCGAGGTACGCCTCGGGAATCTCGTCCTTGATGCGATGGGAGAGCTCGGTCACGCAGCGGCTCTCCTTGAGGCGCGGAAGCTGCTCGGCCTTCGTGTTGGCGATTTCGGTCCTGAGCTGCTCGACGAGCTCGTCGAACGTGTCGAAGCCGACCTTCTTGGCGAACTCGTCGTCAAGCGCGGGCGTCTCCTTCTCGCGGACTTCCTTGACCGTGGCCGAAGTGTGAACGGTCTTGCCGGCAAGGTCGGCGTCGAAGTCCGTCATGAAGTCGAACTCCTTCTCGTCACCGGCCTTCATGCCGACGAGCTGCTCGGTGAGCTCGGCCGGCATCATGGGGCCGCCGATCTCGACCAGGCGGCTCTCGTTCGTGAGGCCGTCAACGGGGGCGCCGTCTGCGGTCGACACGAGCTTGACCATTACGAAGTCGCCTGCCTTGGCGGCGCGATCGACCGTCTCGAAGTCGTTGTAGTAATCCTGCAGCGCGTGGAGCTGGATGTCCACATCCTCCTGGGTTGCCTCCTCGGAGGGCATCTTGATCTCGACGGGATCGTAGGAGTCGAGCTCGACACTCGGCTTGACGTCGCCAAACATCGTGAACTCGTAGTCCTCGCCGTCGGCAACGAGGTCGTTCTCGTCAAAGTCGGGCTCGCCGATGAAGATGATGTCCTGCTCGTCGATGGCAAGCGGCGCGACGTCGTTGATCAGGTCGGAGGTAATTTGGGCGTAGACGGCATCGTGACCGCCGAAGTTCTGCTCAATGACCTTGCGCGGCGCCTTACCCGCGCGAAATCCCGGGATGCGGGTCTTCGAAAAGTCCTTGAATGCCTTGTCGATGTGCTTCTTGACCTCATCTGCGGTCATGTGAACGGTGACCTGCGTCTTGCCGTCCTCGCGGGTGCTCGTGGTGACTTCCAACGTTCCTCCAAAATCCCTCGCCTGCATGAACATTCGAAAACGCGCATGCGGCGCTTCGGTCTATGGTGCGGGCGAAAGGACTCGAACCTTCACGGGTTTCCCCACTGGAACCTAAATCCAGCGCGTCTGCCAGTTCCGCCACGCCCGCGCGCATCGCGCACCGTGGCGCACGACAATGGTGAATTGTACCCCAGTTCACAGGCATGCGCTGTTCCGTAGCGCATTTGTCATCAATTGATATATGCGTTGTATCTAGGAGTTCTTGAGGCGCACGGCAACCATGATGTCACCCGCGCACTCGCACGCATCGCAGCACTTCTCGAGTGCCGAGAGCGCCCCGTAGAATCCGACGGCAATGAGCGGATGCTCGAATTTGCCTTCCTCGGCGCTCTTGAAGATGCGGTGCACGGATTCGATGTAGACGCGGTCGCCCTCGTCCTCGTACTTGTGGATGTCCTTGATGTAGTCCTTGATGGACTTCGACTTCTTGAAGTGCGTGAACTTCTCGCACGCGCACTGAAGGGCACCCGTCGTCTTTTGCACGACCTGCGCCATCTCGATGATTTCGGGCGTGATGACGGTGACGTTGTGCATGTAGATGCGCTGCAAGACGTCATCGAGCTCGTCGACCACTGTATCGAGCTCGTCGGCTAGCTCGAGGATGTCCTCGCGCTCGATGGGCGCGATAAACTCGAACATGAGGTTCTCGGTGATGTCCTGCACGACCTTGTCGGATTTCTCCTCAATCTTGTGCAGGGAGTTGAAGCGCTCGAGAACTTCCTCGGCGCTGGTGGTGCCCAGGTGCTTTTCCTCGTCATAGTGACTGGTCAGGAATTCGACAAGCTCATCGGCATATTCGACAGCATAGTTGCTGATTTCCACGAACGCCTCGAAATAGTCAAACTTGTGCTTGCGCGCCATCGCGTCCACCTTTCTCGGATTGCCGGCGATATATTGTACCCGATGGGGCTGTGCCGCAAACCCGAAAAACATGCCATGACATACTGGGGCACGTCCACCCGCTACAATGCCCTCATGACATTCGAACAGCCAGACATACTGCAGCGGCCGTGGTCGGATAGGGCCATCTTGCTCGTTGACCTCGACGCCTTCTTCGCCTCCGTCGAGCAACTCGACCATCCCGAGTGGCGCGGCAAGCCCGTTATCGTTGGCGGGAGGGCAGATCGCCGCGGCGTCGTCTCGACCTGCTCCTACGAGGCGCGCAAGTTCGGCGTGCACTCCGCCATGGCATCGGCCACGGCCGAGCGCCTGTGCCCCGACGCCATCTGGGCACCGCCCCAGTTCGAGCGTTACCACGAGATGTCCCGGGCCGTCATGGACATCCTCTACGCCGAGTCTCCCCTGCTCGAGCAGGTCTCCATCGACGAGGCCTTCCTCGACGTCACGCCGGGACGCTTTACCGGCGATGACCCTGTGGCCATCGCAACCCGCATCCAGCAGAAGGTGGCCGAGCTCGGCGTCACCTGCTCCATAGGGGTGGCGAGCTCCAAGACCGTGGCGAAGATCGCCTCCGACCTCGACAAGCCCCAGGGCCTGACGGTGGTCTACCCGGGAAGCGAGGCTTCCTTTCTCTCCCCCATGAAGGTCCGTGTCATGTCCGGCATCGGCAAGCAGAGCGCCAAGCGCCTGGAGGCCATGGGCATTCGCACGCTCGGCGATCTGGCAACCGCAAGCGTCGATAGCCTGCGTCCCGTCTTCGGCGTGAACGCCCAGAAGATGCAGGAGCGGGCACGAGGTATCGACAAGCGATCCATCGAGACCGAGCGTGTCCGCAAGTCGGTGAGCCACGAGCGAACCTTTGCGAGCGACCTCGTCACTCGAGCCGAAATCGAGGATGCCATCGATTACGTGGGCTCCCTCGTTGGGCGCCGCCTGCGCCGCAAGGGGCTGACCGGCCACACCGTCACGCTCAAGCTACGCTACAGCGACCTCTCCATCCACAGCGCCCAACAGGGCCTGGGAAGAAACGTCGATGACGAGGGCGTGTTCATCCCCGTGGCAAAGAGACTCATCGACGAGGCATGGCACGAAGGCGAAGGAGTGCGCCTGGTAGGTGTGGGTATATCCGGTTTCGATGATGCCGACGAGCAGCTCGACCTGTTCGCGGAAGCCGAAGCGCGGCAGGACAGCAACGAGGTCATCGCCGCGGCAGACAAGGTACGCGACAAGTTCGGGGATGGCGCGCTCAAGTTTGGTCGCGAGCTCAAGCTCAAGGCGAAGGACACCGGCACCCGCGGCATGAACGACGGACACCTGTAACGCGAGGCAGGCGCGCCAGGATCATTTCTCGAGAATCTGCTGCGCGAGCATTGACACGTCGCCTGCATCGAAGTCGAAGCGCACTTCCTCCATGCCGGCCTCGGGACGCACGAACGCCATGTCGACACGCTCGCAAACGCCCGATGCCAGCAGCGCATAAGCGTAGCAACGCGCCTGCAGGGCATAGCGATCGTGCAGGTCGTCACCTTGGCCGCTCGTCCCCGTCTTGTAGTCGATGACGAAAGCCCCGCCCGCATCATCCAGGCACACGAGGTCGATGTAGCCTTCGAGCGCAACGCCCTCGATGTCGACGCAGAACGCGTATTCGGCAAAGCATCGCGCATATTCCCGCACCCTGGCATAGCACGCCGATGACACCCAGGCCGCAACCGCATTGGCGAGGCGCGTGCGCCCATCCTCGTCCAGGCCATAGCGCCTTGAGGCGGCGAGCATGCGTCGCTCGACGCTACGCTCGTCGACACGGGGAATCGAGGCAAGCCATTGCGCCACGAGATGAAATGCCGAGCCCACGGGACTCACCGTCTCTGCATCCTGCGAACGATCGCGCAAGTTGACCGCAGGGGCGACGAGGCTGGGACGACGCACGTCACGATGGGCAATCGAGGAGTACGAGTAGATTTGCTCGCGTGCAAGCGGCTGCGCCGAAATATGTGGCGGCAACTCGAAGTCGGGGTAGCGATGCGTGACGACGAGCACGTCTTCCTCATCGCTCTCTTGCTTCTCTTGCGCCCCGTAGGGAACGTCGGTGACGACGAGCTCTACGAGCGCGCCGGCATCCGTCGTAACCTTCGCATGCGACGCGGGGATATCCTCGCCAAACACCGCATGCAGGCAATCACTTGTAAGGCCCGCGGATAGCTCGCCCTTGGACGCGAAGGTGCCATCATGGGCTACGAGGATGAGCTTATCGCGGGCACGCGTGAGCGCGACGTAGAGCAGACGCTGCTGCTCCTGTGCATCGCGCAGCTTCTTGAGCTGATGGGCATGGGCCCGATGCCCCGCCACCTCACTGGCAAGGGCGAAGGAGCCAGGGTCCTCATCTTCGCTGGCGAGGTATTTTGCGGCAGCGTCGCTACCAGAAACGCCGAGCGCGAGATAGCGCTTGCCCTCCTCGGAAAGCGAGATGAGCTGAGCGCCTTTGCCCTTCGTGCTCTTCTCGAACTCCGCGACGGCGACGATGGGAAACTCCAGGCCCTTGGAGCTGTGGATCGTCATGATGCATACGGCATCGCTGCCCGAGCTCACGAGCGTTCCGAGTTTGGCGCGTCCGCCCGTGCCCTCGTGCGCCATTTCAACGAGGCTGCGGAAGTAGCTGCTCGTGGCAAAGGGCGCATGTCCGTTGAGGCGTTCGTAGTCTTCGATGAGATCGCACATGCGCTCGATGTTCGCGAAAACCGCACCGCCCTCGATGCCCCGCGCGGCAAGCGTGGCTTGCCAACCGGAGAGCCTGACGGCTTCGCGTACGACCTGCGCGAGGGGCATGCTCGGCGAGGTGGCAAGCGCATAATCGATTGTCGCAAGCGCGCGGCGCAGCACCTCGTCCGCGCCCTCCCCCGCCTCCTCGACATAGAGACGCAACGCATCGTAGAGCGAAGGCTTGGCACGCGACTCGCCAGGCAGAAGCTTGAGCCGCTGGCGATTGATGACCGATAAGGAGAGCAGCGCATCGTCGCTGACGTTGAAGAAGTCCGAACCCAGCAAATCGAAGAGCGCCTCATCGTCATCACGGTCGGCCGCAACGCGCAGGAGCATGACGATGGTCGAGACCTCGGGTTGCAAGAAGAAGTCGGAACCGCCCGAAACGACGCAGGGAATGCCGCGTCTGCGCAGCTCGCGCAGATAGGGGCCCGCCTTGGTTCCCTTCGTCGACTGGAGCAGGATTGCCATGTCACCATAGGGTGCCCCCTGCTCATGTAGCCGCTCGAACTCGTCGGCAAGCGCCACGGCATCGGCTTGGCGCAGCATGTCAATCGAAGTCCTCCCCTGCCCTTCATCGGCCTTGTGGCCGGCCGAGAGCAGCACCTTCACACGCGGCTCGTCGGCCATGAGCCATGGCGGGTCGGAGTCTTTTCCGCGGCCCGAACTGACCTTGAGGAACTCCTTGCCGAAGAATTCCGGCTTGGAGAAGATGCCCTCGACGAAGCGCAGGATATCGGGTTGGGAACGATAGTTGACGGTGAGTTCGACCTCGCGGGAGCCATGCTCGCGCATCATGGCGCGCATGCGTTGGTACACCTCGAGATCGGCCCCGCGAAAGCCATAGATCGATTGCTGTGCATCGCCCACCGTGGCAAGCGCCGCGAGCCCTTCGTCGCATAGCTTGCTCACGATACCGACCTGCAGGTTATCCGTATCCTGGAACTCGTCGACCATGACCGAATCGAAACCGTCGCGATACGCACACGCGACCGCCTCGTCATCATCAAGCAGACGATACGCCGCGATGAGTAGGTCATTCGTATCGAGCGCGCCTCGAGCCTGCTTGAGCGCACGATGGCGCTCCAGATGTTCCACTGCCAAATCAAGGGCTCCATCCAGAAGCTCGTACGCAGCAGCGGACCGTGCCTGGACCGCGAGTTCGAGAATGGCCGTCCTGCATTCGGCGAACAACGTCTTGTATGGCTCCTTGAAGCTTCCTCCCCGGATGTGCGGGCATGAGGCGAGCAGGGCGTCGAGCTGCATCCACGACGGAGTTTCCCGAAGATCGTCAATCCATGCCTGTATCTCCTGGGAGCCCCGTGCGATGGCGTCCCGGTTCTGGGCATAGGTCTTCTTGCCATCGGGAAGGCCCATGCCGTCGAGCTCTTCAAGAGCATGGCGATATGTGGCGAGCAGCGTCTGCGTCAACGGGACGATGTCGCGAGCAGAGACGGGAGCGGGTCCCAGGTCGAAATCGTCCCGACCCCCTGGCGCGAGCACGAGAAGCTCGGACAAGTCCCTGATAAGACTCGTCGTGCCCTCGACGCCAAAGCCATCCAGGAGCGCGACGAGACGGGCATCATCTGCACCATCTTGAAGCAGCGCATCGAGCGCCATGGCGGAAAGCGCCCGGGTCTCGTCTTCGGTGAGCAGATTCGCGCCCGGATCGACGCCAACGTCGAAGGCGTGCGAAAGCAACATGCGGCGACACATCGAATGGATGGTCGATATCCAGGCGGCATCGATCTTGAGGGATTCCTCGTCGAGACCCTGCGCACGTAGCTCGGCACGCACGCGCCCGATGAGCTCACCCGCCGCCTTGTTGGTGAACGTGATGGTGAGCAGGCGCTCGACGCCGCCAACGAGCGGCCCCGACTCCTGCGAGAGACCATGGGCAATGCGCTTGGTGAGCGTGAAGGTCTTGCCCGTACCGGCACCGGCCTGGATGAACAGGGGCTCCTTGGCGCTTTCGACCGCAGCTTGCTGACTGGGAGTAAGGGGCATCAGGCACCCCCTTTGGGACAAAACGATGCTGCCTTGCAGTACTCGCACACGTCACTCGAAAGCGGGGCCGGCGCGATGTCACCCGCGCGCAAACGCTCGACGCATGAAGCGACCACGCCCTCGACACGCGTCAGGTACGCGTCGTACGCCTCGCCACTGTCGGCACGAGGCAGCCCATCGTAGTCCTCGCGCAGCTGCTCGACATCGCCCCACGGTATGCCCCGCGCGTAGACGCCGCGCAGCGCGTTCTTGGCATAGGAGCGATAGACGGAGCCAATGACGCGAAGCGGCGTGCCCAGGGCGGCAAAGTGGCGCTCGACGAGCGTGGCGTATATGTCGGTCTGAATGCGCTGCGGCAGATCGTCATCGCGTCCAAAGCCATAGCCGGCGGAAAGACCGCTGAGCTTGTAATCGATGATGACGGCATTGCCCTCACCGTCGACGTCGATGCGGTCGACCTTGCCGCGCACGGGCACGCCCGCGTACTCGAGCACCTGGTCTGCCGAACGGCCGAGTTCGAGCTCGAAATAGCGGGGCGTGAAACCCGGCAGGAACGAGGCATCACGCCGTACGAGATCGAGGACCTGCTGGCGCAGTTCCTCGCAGGTGCATGAATCGTACTTGGTGCACAGGTACAGACCCCGACGCTCGCGCGACTGGTCATCCTCGACCTGTCGGTCGAAGGCGTTGCTGGCGATGACGAGTGCCTCGTCCAGATTCTGTTGCGTCACGCGATCGTGCCCGGTCCGCTTGAAGTCACAATAGAAACGCTCCATGACCGCGTGGACGAGGTTGCCCTGGGCGGCTGCATCGAACGTGGTGTCCATGCCGTTATAACCCACGCGCCTGCACGCAAACCAGCGGTACGGGCAGCGATAGTAATCCTCGAGGGCCGTGGGCGAAAACGCGAGCGCCTTGCCCTTGAGATCGCGTGTGAGATCGTCAAGCATGACAGCTGCAACTGATCCGCGCGTGACGGAAGCATCGTCGCAGTAACCCTCATCCGCGAAGAAGACATTGGCCTCGTTCAGCGAAAGCAGCCATGGCTTCAGCGCCTGCGGAATAGCCTGGACGGAAAGCCCCGCTTCGTCTTCTTCGGGACTACGGTACGCGCCGACAAGCTCCTCGAACAGCGCGCTCGGGCAGCTCTCGTCGCCACCTGCATCGTGTGTCGTGCGCGTGAAGGCAAAGCGACTCTCGCACAATTCGATAACGTTGAGCAACATGAGACGCTGGTCACGCGCGAGCGTGTCCACGCGCTCGATGCCGAGCTTGCGCATGAGCGCATCGAAGGGGCCGCCCTGCGACGCCATCGGGTAATGCAGCGCATCCAAATCGCACAGAATGATGGCTCCTGTGCCAACGGGGCCAAACGCGCCCGGCTCGACGATGCGGAGTGCCTCGTCTTGGTTGCCATAGGAGCGATTGAGCGTAACGGGGAGATTTGCCATCTCGTCGGTGTCGGGTTCGCAGATGAAGCGCTCGCAAAGCTCGAGATAGTCGAGCAGAGCCTCGGCTGCCGCGCAATCGTCGATGAGCGTATCGACGTCGAGCCGTGCCGCGCGTGCGTGCTCGAAGAGAAGCCTCACCCGCTCAGGACGCGAGGCATCGATGAGCTGCACAAGCGGCTCGAGGCGTTCGCGCGTGATGGCGGCGCTCGCGTTGCCCTGCGCGAATCCCTCGCGCACATCGCGCATCCGCTTGTACGGCACCGAGCCGGCTTGCTCGCGCCAGCGCATCTGCAGGGCGCGCGCATCCTGGGCAGGAACGCCCGCGTAGGGGCTGCACAGCACGTCGACGAACGGCTCGAGGGGCGCATCGTCACCTGCCCGCACGACGGACTCGAGCGCGAAGAACGCGGCACCCAGGCCCGTACGCGCGCAAGGCACGACAAACTGCGTGGCAAAGGGAATACCCGCCCGTGCGAACGCATCATGCAGACGCGGATATGCATCGGCGGCATTGGCGCAACAGACGAGCATGTTCGCATACGTGATATTGGCTTCTTCATGTACGCTGCGCGCAAGGCCGGCAATCACGCTGGCCGCAACGTGGGCACCATGGGCCTCGCCCACGCGCACGGCCCCTTGCGCTTTCACGCCGCCCCTGCCAGTGTAAAGACGATGCCGGAGCGTGGAAAGCTCGTCACCTTCTTGTGGTGCCTGGGCATTGATGTCGAGATGCTGCCGGATGACGGTGACCGTCGCGCCTGGCTCGACGTCGGCAACAAAACGGCGCAAGTGCGCGCTGTGCAAGTCGGGGGCCTCGAAGACCAAATGCATGCCCCGACAAACGCCGTCTTTCGCGAGCGCATATTCGGCCTGGGCGAGTTCGACAAGTCCTTCGTGTTCGAGCTTGGCCTCGTAGAGCGACACGAGCTCCATGAGCTTCGATTCCGAGTTCGACAACACGGCGCTCGGCCGCAGGTCCGGACAAATCGCCTCCTCGACGAACGCGCCGAGCTGCGTGACGAACCCAGGAGAGGGAGAGGCATCGAAGAGGCCGACCTGCGTGATGAGCGGACGCAGCAGAACCTTGCGCTCGGCAGGGGCCACGATGGTGGAGCCGTCACCGTGGACATCCCAGAGCTCACGCACAAACTGGTCATGGGTCACGACGCCGACCCCTACGGGAATGCACCGACGAAGCTGCAGCTTGCGCTGTTGACCCCATGCATGGGATGGCACGACGAGCGTGGCGGCAACGCCTTCGGCCTGCGCACGCAGCAGGGCCGCGTTGCTCGCCTCGAGCAGCGCATCAAGCGTGGTTACCGTCGTCATCCCCATCGAACGTCTTCCTAGCGCGCGGCGTCGATGATGTCGAGAAGCTCAAGCGGATCGTCGATGATGAAGTCCGGACGCTCTTCCTCGAGCGTGGCGTAATCCCTGAACCCCCAGGTGCAGCCGACGCTCGTGCAGCCGGCATTCTTGCCCGTACGCACATCGGGCTGCGAATCACCCACGAACCAGGCGTCCTGGGGCTGCGAACCAAGCAGCTCGAGTGCCTTGTTGGCCATGGCGGGATCCGGTTTGGGTGCGATGCCGTCGACACGCCCCACGGCAACCGGTATGAAGTCCGCGAACCAGAGCTCGCGCAGAGCCTCGGTCTCAGGCTGCACCTTATTGCTCACGATTGCCATCTTGAGGCCCCGTTCCTTCAGGGCGGCAAGCAGTTCCATGACGCCCGGGTACGGATGCGTGACGTCGTTGCAATGTTCCTTGTAATGGCCGTTGAAGTCATCGAAGACGCGCTGGAACTCGGGCGACCCCGTCACGAAGGCGTGCTTGGTAAGAAGCTCTATGAGCACGATGGAACCGTAGCCCGCGGCCTCGCGCGTCTCGTCGAACGTGACGCATGGGAGACCGGAGCGCTCGAGCGCGTAATTGACGCTCACGTGCAGGTCTTCGAGCGTGTCGAGCAGGGTGCCGTCCATATCAAAAAGTATCGTATCCACGATGCATCCTTTCTTCGCGTGCCAAGAGATTCTACCGCAGGGCCATGACATATTTTCCCGCGGCCCTGTGACATCAGCGATTCGCGCTACACTGCCCCCATGAACGAGGAAACCGGACTCATACTGGCCTCGGGGTCACCCCGCCGCAAGGAGCTGCTTGCACGCACCGGTCGTACGTTTCGCGTCGTCGTGAGCGATGCCGACGAAAGCACGGCGGTCGACGTGCCTCCCGCCGACGTCGCCATAGACAACGCGCGTGCCAAGGCGCTGGCCGTTGCCGTCGACGCCCCAAGCGGCGCCACCGTCATCGGCGCCGATACCATCGTCGTGCTCGACGGGCGCATTTTCGGCAAGCCCGTAGACGAAGCTGACGCGGCACGCATGCTCGGCGAACTGTCGGGCCGCACGCATCAGGTCATCACCGGCGTATGCCTCGTGCGCAATGGTCGATGCGAGACCTTCGCCGAGACGACCGACGTATGCTTCAGAAGCCTTTCCGACGCGGAAATCGCATCCTACGTGGCCACGGGCGAACCCCTCGACAAGGCCGGTGCCTACGGCATACAGGGAGCGGCCGGCGCTTTCGTCGATCATATCGAGGGCGATTACGACAACGTGGTCGGCCTGCCCGTCACGCGTCTAGAGCGAGCGCTTGATCTTGAGGGCGGCGACGAGATAGACGATGGGAAGAATGGCGAGCGCTAGCGAATAGAGCAGCGCCGTAACCATGTACTGCGGCGTCACCGCCAGGGCATAACCCAGAAACGCAACGACAAGCACGAGCGCGGCAATCGCCATGACAATGGCGATCATGACCTTGCTCGGATGCTTGGCGACATAGACCGCGATGATGGCCGGCACAACGAGTGCGATGCCGCACACGAGGGCCGTGCCGTACAGGTACATTCCCACGAGCCCGATTTCGGGCATGAGGGCCGCCACGTCGGCCACGCGAACGAGCTGCACGATGCAAAACGCGATGAGGATGATGGCAATGACGATCATCGCCACGCCAAGACCCGCGAGCACGCGATGGCCCCAGGTCTTCTCGAACGTGAGCAGGTCGGGATTGTCGCGGTCGTCGGTAAGCACCGACGGATCGACGGGTTTCGGGTCGTGCTCGTGATCGGAATAGCCCGGCGTCCTGCCCGTGCGTGGAATCTCGCGATAGTCGTTGTAGTTCTCCATGGGTCTTGCCTAACTTTGCACGATGGTCTTCTCGCCACACGAGGGGCACTTCACGGCAATCTTGCCCTTGCCGGCCGGCACGCGCATCTGCTGGCCGCAAAACGAACAGCTCAGATACTTGTAGCCAGCCTCGTCCTTGGCATTGGCCTTGCCCTTGCCCTTCGACGAGATGTCCTTGGCCGAGGCGTTCTTGCGCTCGGAACGACGCCTGCGACGGCGCAGGAAGGCCTCGTTCTCGGCACGACGGGCATCCTTGTTGCGTGAGAGCACGCGAAAGATCATGAGCACGAGCAGGATGAGGCCAATCCAATTGAGGGCCGTCGACAGCCAGGCAATCCATACCAGGCGGAGCATGTTGGCGAGGACACCGCAGAGGATCGAGAAGATCCACATGACGGCCACGCCGACGCTCAGGGCCTGGCCAAGCTGATCAAAGCCATATCGGCCTTGCATGAAGTTATAGAGCCACGCGCTGATTCTGTTCATGGACTACTTGAGCGAATCGATATGCTCGACGATGTCTCCAATGGTCTCAAGACCCTCGGGCTCGCCGAAATCGATGCCCTCGGCATCCTCGATATCGCAGATGAGCTCGACCAGGTCGAGCGAGTCGATGTCGATGGAATCGAGCGTGGTATCCTCCTCGACCTGCTCCGGTTCGATGGAGAGGTTGTCCTCGAGGATCTTCCTGATGGTGTCAATGGTAGCCATGGTACTCCTTTCGTCATGAGGGAATATAACGAAAGGAAATGCCTCTGGCAACAATGTGTCAGGGGGTCAGGGGGCCGGGGCCCAGGTGGGAAGGGGCACCGGGCGGGACCCCCCCACCAAAGTTTGGGATTGTTGGGAACAAGACAAAAAGTGGG
>CAOKAE010000017.1 GCA_948466335.1 uncultured Coriobacteriia bacterium
GGCAAAAGAGCATCGGCATCGAGCAAGACGAACTGCTCGAGCGTCAGATCAAGGTCGACAAGCTCGCCGAGCAGGTTGCCGAGGCGCTTGCCAAGGTCGACCATGCCGAAGCGCATCACACCGAGCACTTCAAGCAGAAGGGCGGTGCCATCAAGACGCGCATCTCCGAGCTCGAGGCCGAGCGTGCGTCACTCATCGCCCAGCTCGATTCGACGGTGGCCAAGCGCTACGAGGCCCTGCGTGCCGAGAAGAACGGTGTGGCCGTCTCCTGTCTTGAAGGCGACCATTGCACGGCATGTCGCTCGACTATCCTCGATGGCCAACTCGCCAAGTTGCGCAAGGGTGACGAGCTTGCCGAATGTCCCAATTGTCACCGCATGATGATCGTCGTGGCCGAGGAGGAAGACGCCTCGTGATTCTGCTCGGTGTCACCGGCTGCATCGCGGCCTACAAGTCATGCGAGATACTGAGGCTGCTCCAGAAGGCGGGGCAAGATGTCAAGGTCGTCATGACCGAGCACGCCTGCGAGTTCGTGGGCCCCACCACCTTCCGTGCGCTCTCGGGCCACGAAGTCGCCGTCGAGCTCTTCGACGAGCCGGGCGACCCCATTCATCACATCTCGCTTGCCAAGGAACCCGACCTCTTCCTCATCGCGCCTGCCACCGCAAACGTCATCGCCAAGATTGCCCAAGGCGTTGCCGATGACTTGCTCACCACGACGGCGCTTGCGACCAAGGCGCCGCTTGTCATCGCGCCGGCCATGAACGTCGAGATGTGGCGTGACGAGGCAACGCAAGCCAACATCGCCACGCTCGAAGCGCGCGGCTGCACCATCGTCGCTCCCGACAGTGGCTACCTTGCCTGCGGTGACGTGGGTGCGGGGCGCCTCGCAGAGCCGCAAATCATTGCCGAGGCAGCACTCGATGGACTCACCCGCACCCGCGACATGGAGGGCATGCGCGTGCTCGTGACGGCAGGCCCCACCCAAGAACCGCTCGACCCGGTACGCTACCTCTCCAACGGGAGCAGCGGCAAGTCCGGCTATGCCATCGCCGCCGAGGCCCGCGACCGTGGCGCCGCCGTCACGCTCGTTGCCGGTCCCGTCGCGTTGCCCGACCCCGAGGGTGTCGAGGTCATCCACGTACGCACGGCCCTCGAGATGCTCGATGCCTGCAAGGCTCCCTTCGATGCCGCCGACATCGCCATCTTCGTGGCGGCCGTCTCGGACTGGCGGCCGCAGGAGCGCGCGAGCGACAAGATCAAGCATGACGGCGACGACATGACCGTCACATTCGTTCCCAACCCCGACATCGCCGCGACGCTCGCGGCGCATAAGGGAAAGACGAAGGTCGTGACCTACGCTGCCGAGACCCAAGACGTGCTCGAGAACGCCAAAAAGAAGCTCGTCGCCAAGAACGCCGACCTCGTCGTCGCCAACGACGTCTCCGGTGAGCTCGGCATGGGTTCGACCGATAATCGCGTCTGGTTCGTGAGCAAAGACGCCACAGACGAGCTTCCCGTGCTTCCCAAACGCCGCATCGCCTGCGCCCTCTTCGATGCCCTGCTGAGAAAATAACCCCCCTCTCCGTCAGCAGACATACGCTTCGTGTAGTGGATTGACGGGCACATAGGCGCGTGGTGCGCCGCCCGATGAGCAGGCAGACGCTCCGCGAAGCGGAGGTCCAAGGGAGCGCGCCGTAAGGACCGCGAAGCGGGCCGTCGGGAAGCGACCGTCGGAGCGAAGCGGAGCGTCTGCCTGCTCATCTGCGTGGGACAAGCATCCCTGGGACGCTTGTCCCACATTCATGCTAGTATGTCGCTGACAGTTCCAAACCTTTAAGTGGCGGTCCTGAGAGGCCGACAAGGGAGTAGGTGATCATGTCAGATCTGACGAAGACGGTCGTCATGGACGAATCTGCCGTCGACCGTTCGCTCACGCGCATCGCGCACGAAATCCTCGAATCGAATAGCGGCGCCTCCGACATCGCGCTCGTCGGCATCGTGACCCGCGGCGATCTCATAGCCGCGAGCCTTGCCAAGCGCATCAAGCAAATCGAGGGGGTGAAGGTGCCGGTGGGCAGGCTCGACATCAGCTTCTATCGCGACGATGTCGAGAACTTCCTCGCGCCGGTGGTGCATACCACGGAGATTCCGTTTACCCTCGAGGGCAAGACGGTCGTGCTCGTCGACGACGTGCTCTATACCGGACGCACCATCCGTGCGGCCATGGACGCGCTCATGGATTACGGCCGTCCCGACCGCATCCAGCTTGCGGTGCTCGTCGACCGCGGTCATCGTGAGCTCCCCATCCGCGCCGACTTCGTGGGCAAGAACGTTCCGAGCAGCAAGGACGAATCGGTGCGCTTCTTCGCCGAACCCGTCGACGGTCGTACGACCGTCGAGATTCTACAATCCCAAGGCCGCATCGGCTCGGCTCCCGTCCAGAGCACGGGCGAGCTCACGCAAGCCTTCAACAAGGTGCTCGGAGGTGAGAGGTAATGCTGCAGCACAAGCACCTCATCGACATCGACGAGTACTCGGCAGACGAGATCATCGAAATCCTCGATACCGCCAAGAGCTTCAAGGAGGTCAACGACCGCGCCATCAAGAAGCTTCCCACGCTGCGCGGCCGCACCATCATCAACCTCTTCCTCGAACCTTCGACGCGCACGCGCACGAGCTTCGAGATTGCCGGCAAGCGCCTTTCGGGTGACGTCATCAACTTCTCGGCATCGAGCTCCTCGACGACCAAGGGCGAGACCCTGGCCGATACCGCCGAAACGCTCGACGCGATGAACTGCGACCTCATCGTGGTGCGCAGCAAGCAGGAGGGCGCCCCGCGCATCCTCACCCAGCACATGGGCGCGCACGTCGTCAACGGCGGCGATGGCAAGCACCAGCATCCCACGCAGGCGCTGCTCGACGCGTTCACGATTCGCGAGACGCTTGGTCATCTCGATGGCCTCAAGGTCGGCATCGTCGGTGACATCGCCCATTCCCGCGTCGTCGGCTCGCTCGTGCCGCTGCTCAACATCATGGGTGCCGAGCCCATCGTGATCGGCCCGCCCACGCTCATGCCGGCGCGCCCCGACGTCCTCGGCGCGCGTTGCTCCTACATCCTCGACGACGTCCTGCCCGAACTCGACGTCGTCTACATGCTGCGCATCCAGCAGGAGCGCCTCGAGTCGGCGGCCCTGCCGTCGCTGCGCGAGTACGCGATGCTCTACGGCATCAACCTGGCGCGCATGGACGCGATGAAGGATGACGCGATCATCATGCATCCCGGTCCCATCAACCGCGGTGTCGAGCTTTCCCAAGACGCCGCCGATTCCGATCGTGCCGTCATTCTCGACCAGGTCAACTCGGGCGTCGCCGTGCGCATGGCCGTCATGTATCTGCTGCTTGGAGGTGAGGGCAATGGCGCTGCTGCTTAAGAATGCCCATGTCATAGACCCGCAAAACGATATCGACGAGGTGACGGACGTCCTCGTGCGTGATGGGCTCGTCGTCGCCGTCGGTACCGATATCGAGCTGCCCGAGAAACTGCTCGTGAAGGATTGCGCGGGTAAGTACCTCATTCCCGGCATGGTCGACGTGCACGTGCACTTCCGCGACCCGGGTCAGGAGTACAAGGAAGACATACTCACCGGCATGCGCGCCGCCGCCCACGGTGGTTTCACGGGTGTCGTGCCCATGGCCAACACCAAGCCGGTCATCGATACCGGTGCCATGGTCGAATACCTGCTCGAGAAGGCTGCATGGGAGCCCGGTCGCACGCGCATTTATCCGCTCGGTGCCTGCACCAAGGGGCTTGCGGGCAAGGAGCTCGCCGAGATGGGTGACATGGTCGCCGCGGGCGCCGTCGCGTTCTCGGACGATGGGCATGGCATCCAGGATGGCGGCATGATGCGCCAGGTGCTCGACTACGCCAAGATGTTCGACGCGCCGGTGCTGAGCCATTGCCAGATGGAGGACATCGTCGGTGCCGGTGTGGTCAACGAGGGTGTCGTCTCGACGCGCCTGGGCCTCACGGGTTGGCCGGCGGCAGGCGAGGAGACGCAGATCGCGCGCGACATCGAGCTCGCGCGTCTTACGGGCTGCCACGTCCATATCCAGCATCTCACGACGGCACGCGCCGTCGACATGGTCGCCCACGCCAAGGCCGAGGGTGTTCCCGTCACCTGCGAGGTCACGCCCCATCACCTCTTCCTCAACGAGGATGACATCAAGGCCGATAGCTATAGCACGAACCTCAAGATGAACCCGCCGCTGCGCACGAAGGAAGACAACATCGCCTTGCAGGAGGCGCTCATCGACGGCCGTATCGACATGGTCGCCACCGACCACGCGCCCCATGCCGCGCACGAGAAGGCGCTCGAGTTCAACCACGCGCCCTTTGGCACGACGGGCCTCGAGACGGCCCTGGGCTTGCTCCTCACGCATCTCGTGTTGCCGGGCAAGATGTCATGGCAGCGCCTTGTCGAGGTCACGTCTGTCGCACCGCGCAAGCTCATCGGCGTCGAGCAGGTCGAGCTTGTCGAGGGCTCCACGGCCGACTACACGATTGTCGACCCGGAAGCCTCGTGGACGGTCGAGGAAGACGACTTCTACTCCCGCTCCAAGAACTCGGCGTTCTTGGGCCAGGAGTTGACCGGTCGAGCCACCGATGTCTTCGTGGATGGCTACGCCAGCATGGAAGATGGCGTCGTGACCTTCTAGGCTTTCGTTTCAAGTATGTGAACAAAAGCGCTGGCGCACATGCGTCGGTGCTATAGTTCCCTGCGGTCAGCAACCTTTAACGAGCGGTCCAGAGAGACCGACAAGGGAGATGAACATGTCATTGAACAGCGGCACGCCGGCCGTCCTCATGCTCGAGGATGGCACGGTGTTCGAGGGCAGCGCATGCGCAAGCACGGGCGAGGCCTTCGGCGAAATCGTCTTCAACACCTCGATGAGCGGGTATCAGGAGATACTCTCCGACCCGTCCTACGCGGGCCAGATCATCACGATGACCTATCCGCACATCGGCAACTACGGCGTCAACGATGCCGACGCGCAATCGCGCGGCTGCTTTTGCCGGGGTCTTATCGTGCGCGACATGTGCGATGTGCCGAGCAACTTCCGCTCGACGGCCTCGCTTCCGGATTACCTCAAGCAACACGGCATTGTCGCCATCGAGGGCATCGATACGCGCAGGCTCGTGCGTCACGTGCGCGAGCATGGCGCGATGAAGGCGGTCATCTCGACGGCAGTCGATGACCTTACGGCGTTGCAGGCGCGTCTCGACGCATCACCGAGCATCGTCGGCGTCAATCTTGCCGAGCAGGTCTCATGCACCGAGCCCTACGAGCTTCCCGCGTTGGAAGGGGAGGGCAGGCACAAGGTCGTCGCGCTCGATTGCGGCATCAAGACGGGCATACTCGACGGCTTGCGTGCGCACGGCTGCGACGTGACGGTCGTTCCCTGGAACACCTCGATTGCAGACATACTCGCCCTCAACCCCGATGGCGTCTTTCTCTCCAATGGCCCTGGCGACCCGCAGGCAGTCGCACCCGCCTACGAGCTCGCGCGCCGTCTCGTGGGGAAGTTGCCGGTCTTCGGCATTTGCCTCGGCCACCAGATGCTCTCCATCGCCGCCGGTGCGGACATCGAAAAGCTCAAGTACGGCCATCATGGTGGCAACCAGCCCGTCATGAATCTGCGTACCGGCGCGGTCGAGATCACGGCGCAAAACCACGGCTTCGGCCAGGTCTTCGAGAGCATCGGCCCGCTTGTGCCCGAGCTCTCGGGTGGGCTTGCCGAGCATCCTCATAGCCTTTTGTACTGGAGCGAGAATCGCATCGCGCCGGTCGTCGAATCGCGCGAGTTCGGGCGCATCCAGCTCACGCACGTCAATCTCAACGACGGCACGCCCGAGGGTATGGCGTTTCTCGACCATTCCGTCTTCTCCGTGCAGTATCACCCCGAGGCAGACCCCGGCCCGCATGATTCGTCGTACCTCTTCGAGGCGTTCTCGCGTCTCATGGACGGACGCGACGACTATCTGGACATCGAGGTGCGCGCCAATCGCGACCGCGCCGTCGGAAGGGAGCGTGCCTGATGCCCCGTCGTGACGACATAAAGAAGATACTCATCATCGGAAGCGGACCCATCGTCATCGGTCAGGCCTGCGAATTCGATTACTCGGGCACCCAGGCATGCAAGGTGCTCATGGAGGACGGCTACGAGGTCGTCCTCGTCAACTCGAACCCCGCCACCATCATGACCGACCCGGCTATGGCGACGCGCACCTACGTCGAGCCCATCACGGCCGCGGTTGTCGAGCGCATCATCGAGGAGGAACGCCCCGACGCGCTGCTGCCCAACATGGGCGGTCAGACGGGCCTGAACTGTGCCGTCGAGCTCGCGGAAAGCGGCGTGCTCGAACGCTACGGCGTCGAGATGATCGGTTGCGATTTGAAAGCCATCCAGAAAGGCGAGGACCGCAAGCTCTTCGCCGAGGCCATGGAGCGCATCGGCCTCGAGGTCGCGCGCAGCGGCTATGCGTATTCCGTCGCCGATGCAGAAGAGTTGGCCGACGAGCTCGGCTTTCCGCTCGTGCTGCGTCCGAGCTTCACGCTCGGCGGCGCCGGTGGTGGCATCGCCTATGGCATGGACGAGCTGCGCGACATCGTGCGCGAAGGCCTCGAGCTCTCGCCTGCGGGCGAAGTGCTCGTCGAGGAGTCCATCATCGGATGGAAGGAATACGAGATGGAGGTCATGCGCGACCGGTGCGGCAACGGCATCATCGTGTGCTCCATCGAGAATTTTGACGCCATGGGTGTGCATACCGGCGACTCCATCACCGTGGCACCGGCCCAGACGCTCACCGATGTCGAGTACCAGTCCATGCGCGATGCCTCGCTTGCCATCCTCGAGGAGATTGGCGTTGCCTGCGGCGGCTCCAACGTGCAGTTCGCCGTCAATCCGCGCGACGGGCGCCTCATCGTCATCGAGATGAATCCACGCGTGAGCCGCAGCTCCGCCCTTGCCTCCAAGGCCACGGGCTTTCCCATCGCCAAGATGGCGGCAAAGCTTGCCGTCGGCTACACGCTCGACGAGATCGTGAACGACATCACCAAGGCCACGCCCGCCTGCTTCGAGCCGTCCATCGACTACGTCGTCGTCAAGATTCCCCGCTTCGCCTTCGAAAAGTTCGCGGGCAGCGACGCGACGCTGTCCACGCGCATGAAGGCCGTGGGCGAGATCATGGCCATTGGCCGCACCTTCGAGGAATCGCTCGGCAAGGCGCTACGCTCGCTCGAGAACGGTCGCAGCGGCCTGGGTCACGACGGTCATGACGAGTTCGACGAGACGCATTTCAGAAGTCTCGTCTCCACGCCGACCGAGCACCGTATCTACTACATGGCAGAGGCGCTGCGCCGTGGCATGAGTGCCGAGGAACTCGCCTCGCTGAGCCTCGTCGACCCGTGGTTCATCGACCGCCTTGCCGATATGGTCGAGGTCGAGGGCATGTTCGACGGCCGCGAGCTTTCGGATATAGATGCGCGGCTCATGCGTCTTGGCAAACGCTACGGGCTATCCGACGTGCAAATCGCGCAGTTGACGGGCTCGACGGAAGGCCAGGTGCGTGCGCGTCGCAAAAAGCTCGGTGTCATCGGTGTCTTCAAGACCGTCGACACCTGCGCGGGCGAGTTTGCCTCGCAGACGAGCTACTACTACAAGACCTACGAGGACGAGAGCGAGGTCCGTCCCTGCGACAGGCCCAAGGCGATGATCATCGGCGCCGGTCCCAATCGCATCGGCCAGGGTATCGAATTTGACTACTGCTGCGTGCAGGCAAGCTACGCGCTCGCGAAGATGGGCTACGAGACCATCATGGTCAACTGCAATCCCGAGACGGTCTCGACCGATTACGACACCTCCGACCGCCTCTACTTTGAGCCCATCACCTACGAGGATGTGATGGACATCATCGACGCGGAGGCTCCCGACGGTGTCGTCGTGACGCTCGGCGGTCAGACGCCGCTCAAGCTCGCCCAGACGCTTGCCGACGAGGGCGTGCATATCATGGGCACGCAGCCTGCCGCCATCGACCTTGCCGAGGACCGCGACCGTTTCTCGGCACTGCTCGACGAGCTCGGCATCCCGTACCCGGTCGCGGGCGTGGCCGAATCCCTTGACGATGCGCTCGCGGTTGCCGAGCGCATCGGCTACCCGCTGCTTGTACGTCCGAGCTACGTGCTCGGCGGCCGTGGCATGGTCATTGCCTATGACGAGCAGTACCTCGAGCGCTACATGGCTCGCGCCGCACGCGTCACGCCCGATCATCCCGTCTATCTCGACGCGTTTCTCGAGTCGGCCACCGAATGCGATGTCGACGCGCTCTGCGATGGGGAAGAGGTCTACATCGGCGCCATTCTCGAGCACATCGAGGAGGCGGGCATTCACTCGGGCGATTCGGCCTGCTGCACGCCGCCGTTCTCGTTTTCCGATGCCGTGCTGGAAACGCTCGTCGACTACACGACCAAGCTCGCGCTTGCCGTGCAGACGAAGGGCCTGGTCAACATCCAGTTTGCCGTGAAGGATGGCAAGGCCTACGTCATCGAGGTCAACCCCCGTGCGAGTCGCACCGTCCCCTTCGTATCCAAGGCGACTGGTGTATCGCTTGCCCAGTATGCCGCGCGCATCATGGCGGGCGAGAAGATCGCGAACTTCAACTTGCCCGCGCGTCATGAGGACATGGGCTACTACGCTTGCAAGGAAGCGGTCATGCCCTTCGGGCGCTTCCCCGGCGCCGAGACCATGCTCGGCCCGGAGATGAAGTCGACCGGCGAGGTCATGGGCATCGCGAGGGACTTCCCGAGCGCGTACGCTAAGACGCAGCTCGCCATCGACTACTCGCTGCCGAAGAACGGCAAGGTCTTCATCTCGGTGTGCGACCGCGAGAAGCGCAACATCGTCCCCATCGCCCATGCGTTGCAAGACCTTGGCTTCTCCATCGTCTCCACGGGCGGCACGGGTCGCCTGCTGCGGGCCAACGGCTTGGACGTCGAAATAACGCGCAAGATGCAGGAAGCCCGCCCCAATATCGGCGACATGATCGCCAATGGCGAGATCAGCTTGCTCGTCAACATCCCCTTCGGGCAGGAGACGCGTGGGGATAGCTACCACCTGCGCAGCGCGGCCGTGCGTCACGGCATCTGCTACGTGACGACGCTTGCCGGTGCAAACGCGCTGGCCCAGGCCATCAGCGCCGTTCGCGACGGAAGGCTGAGCCCGGTAGCGCTGCAGGATTTGTAGGCAAGGTATTCGTCTCTCATGGAGTCCCCCTCCACGGCTTCACAAGTCACCTCGTAACGATACGCGCGAGAAGTGCGTTATCATGGGCGAAATCATGTTGCATCAGGCGTGGAGGGAAACGCGAGAACATGGACCAGAAGCTTCAGGAACGTGGCCCCGTCCTCTTCAACAGACAGGTCGCCGAGGGAATCTACCACATGTCCGTGTTGGCGCCCGGCATCGCCGCCGCTGCACGTCCCGGCCAGTTCGTACAGGTCATGGTCGCAAGCGAGCCATCCGTGCAGTTTCTGCGCATGCCCTTTGCGGTCTTCGACGTCGATGAAGCAGCCGGTTCCGTCGACATCTGCTATCAGGTGGTGGGCGAGGGGACCGAGCAGCTCACTCGTGTCGTTGTTGGAGACGAAGTCGACTTCGTTGGTCCCATTGGCAACGGCTGGCACGTTCCCGCTAACGCGAAGCACGCCCTGCTCGCCTGCGGTGGTGTTGGCGTTCCCGCGCTCAAGTTGCTCGCTGACGAACTCGCCGCCATGGGCGCACGCGTCGATGTCGTCATCGGTGCGCAGACGGCGAAGCGTCTTGCCTGCGTCGAGCAGTTCGAGGATAGCATCCGCGATTCGCACGGTGCGCTCTACCTTGCGACCGACGATGGCTCGACGGGTATCAAGGGCTTCGTGAACGCTGTCACCGACGAGCTCCTTGCCTCGCACGATTACGATTACGTTGCCGTGTGCGGTCCTCCGCTCATGGAGCGATCCGTGGCGCTTCCCGCCATCGAGCATGGCGTGACCTGCGAGGTTTCGATGGAGCGCCTCATGGCCTGCGGCGTCGGTGCTTGCCTTGGCTGCGTCGTCGAGACCAAGGATGGTCTCAAGCGCTGCTGCGTCGATGGTCCCGTCTTCGATGCGAGCGAGGTGGTCTGGTGATGAGCACGGTAGACATGCGCGTCAACGTCGGCGGCCTGCCGATGAAGAACCCCGTGACGGTCGCTTCCGGTACCTTCGGCCACGGCGAGGAGTTTGCCGACTTCTTCGACGTCTCGCAATTGGGCGCCGTCACGACCAAGGGCGTCTCGCCTTTGCCCTGGGATGGCAACGCAACACCACGCATCGCCGAGGCGCCTTGTGGCATGCTCAATTCCATCGGCCTGCAAAACCCCGGTGTCGAGGAGTTCTGCAAAAGCCAGCTTCCTTGGCTCGCGGCACGGGACACGGCGGTCATCGTGAACGTCTCGGGACATACGCTGCAAGAGTACGTCCAGGTCATAGAACGCCTCGAGGACGAGGCTTGCGTCGATGCCTACGAGGTGAACATCTCGTGTCCCAACGTAGACGCGGGTGGTATGACCTTCGGGACCGATCCCGCCCAGGCTGCCGAGGTCACGACAGCTTTGCGCGCGCTCACGAAACGTCCGCTCATCGTGAAGCTCACGCCCAACGTCACCGACATCACCGTCATCGCCAAGGCCGTCGAGGCCGCTGGTGCCGATGCGGTGAGCCTCATCAACACCTTGCTCGGCATGGCAATCGATGCCAAGCGCCGTCGTCCCAAACTCGCGCGCGTCGTTGGTGGGCTGTCGGGTCCCGCCATCAAACCCGTCGCTTTGCGCATGGTGTGGGAGACGTACAACGCCGTCGATATCCCCATCATCGGCATGGGCGGTATCGCAACGGGTGAGGACGCCATCGAGTTCATGCTCGTTGGCGCTACGGCGGTGGCTGTCGGAGCCGCGAACTTCGTCGATCCGCTTGCGAGCCTGCACGTGCTCGAGGGAATCGTCGCATATTGCAAGGAAAACGGGGTCGCTCAGGTAAGCGAGCTCATTGGCGCACTGGAGGTATAGCCTAATGGACTGGAAGAACGAGTCTGCTGCCGATCGTATCATCGTCGCCCTCGATTGCTCGCCTGACGAGGCAATCGTGCTTGGCGAGAAGCTTGCCGGGCACGCCCGTTGGGTCAAGATCGGCATGACCTTGTACTACGCGGTTGGCCCCTCCATCGTGAACACCATGCACAAGCTGGGCTTCAAGGTCTTCCTCGACCTCAAGCTGCACGACATTCCCCATCAGGTCTATGGTGCCGCCAACTCCATCGCCAAGGCCGGTGCCGACCTCTTCACCGTGCATGCCTGCGGTGGCAAGCTCATGCTCGAGTCTGCCGAGCGCGGCGCGCATAAGGGCGCATCCGAGGCTCCCGATGAGCTCGATCCACCCGCGGTCTGCGCCATTACGGTGCTCACGAGCATGGACGCCGATCAGCTCGCCTCCGTCGGCATCGAGGTTTCGCCGGCCGAGCAGGTGGAGCGCCTCGCGAGCCTCGCCCATGAGGCTGGCCTCGACGGTATCGTCTGCTCGCCCATGGAAGCGGCCCAGATGAGGGAGCTGCTCGGTCCCGACGCCATCATCATCACCCCGGGCGTACGCCCCAAGGGTGCCGCCCTCGGCGACCAGAGCCGTGTGGCGACGCCGGCCGAGGCCTTTGAAGCCGGCGCATCCCACCTCGTCATCGGCCGTCCCATCACCCGAGCGGCAGATCCCGTCGCCACCTTCGACGAAATCGCCGCCGAGCTCGACTAGGGGAGCGTGAAGGCCATGGCTCACGGTTCGCTCTACGTCATATCGGGTCCCTCCGGGGCGGGCAAGGGCACGCTCGTCAATCGTGCGCTCGAGATCTGTCCGAACATCGCCCTGTCCATCTCGGCCACGACGCGCAAGCCCCGCGAGGGCGAAGTCGACGGCGTGCACTATCATTTCCTGAGCGTCGACGAGTTCGAGGACACCATCGAGAAGGACGGCTTCATCGAATGGGCCCAGGTCCATTCGAACTACTACGGCACGCCGCTTGCACCCATCGAGGAGCATCTTGCGGCGGGAGACACGGTCCTGCTCGAGATCGACGTCCAAGGTGCCTTCCAGGTGCTCGAGAAGCTGCCGCAGGCCAAGCTCGTCTTCATCGCCCCGCCTTCTATCGAGGAGCTCGAGCGCAGGCTGCGCGGGCGTGGGACCGAGACCGAGGAGGTCATTGCCCAGCGCCTTGCCAATGCGACAGGTGAGATGGACGCCTCGAAGGAGTATGACTACGTCATCGTGAACGACGATGTGGAAAGGGCTACCAAAGAGCTCGCGCGCGTGTTAGAATGCTAGGTCGATTCGAAACACATCGTCCATTTGAGGAGCCTATAGCATATGTCCATTGTCGAACCACGCATTGACACCCTTCTCGATAAGACCGACGAAGACAAGTACCTGCTCTGCGCCATCGCCTCCAAGCGCGCCCGTGACATCAACGACATGATGCGCGGCCAGCGTGATCGTGCCGTTGCGCTGCAGTCCATCAGCGAGATCGCCGAGTTCGCGGGTCGCAAGCCGCTGTCCCTCGCCATGGAGGAGATCGCCCGCGGCGAGGTCTCCTACGACAAGACGGCCTTCATGAACGACAAGAGCTAGGGGGAGGCTTGTTCGAGCGTATCTGCCTCGTTCACTATCACGAGGTCGGCCTCAAGGGTCGCAATCGTGCCTCTTTCGAGCACCGTCTCCTCAGCAACATGGAGGCGGCGCTCGTTGCTTTTGACACCAAGGAGATATGCCGCATTTCCGGGCATCTTCTCGTTGTCTTCGAGAATGCGGAAGACCTCGAGCCCGCTGCCCAGATCCTGCTGCAAGTGCCTGGTGTCGCCCGTGTGTCGCGCGGTTGGCGTTGCGCCCGTGACCCCGAGGAGTATAACCTCTGCGCCGAACTCGCGATGGTGGATTGCGGCGAGTTCGAGTCCTTCAAGGTCGTCGCGCGCCGTTCCAACACCGATTACCCCATCGATTCCATGCAGCTCAACCAGCTCGTCGGAGCCCATCTGTGCGCGTTCGCACCTGACAAGAAGGTCAAGATGAAGGACCCGGACGTCAAGGTCCACGTCGAGATCATCCAGGGCAGTGCCTACGTCTTCTCGCGCAGCGATCGCGGCATCGGCGGTCTGCCCGTGGGTTCGGCCGGCAAGGTCGTGAGCCTCATGTCCGGTGGCATCGATAGCCCGGTGGCCACCTGGAAGCTCATGAAACGCGGCGCGGTCGTCGTGGGCGTTCACTTCTCGGGTGCTCCCGTGACCGACGACGCGAGCGAGTACATCGTCGATGACCTCGCCCAGGCGCTTGCCCCGGCAGGCGGCATCGGTCGCATCTACACGGTGCCCTTCGGCGAGTACCAGAAGGCCATCGCGAGCGCGTGCCCGCCCAATCTGCGCATCGTGCTCTACCGTCGCCTCATGTTTCGCGTCGCGCAGGGCATTGCGCGCATCGAGAAGGCCAAGGCCCTCGTCACCGGCGAGTCCCTGGGCCAAGTCGCGAGCCAGACCCTCGAGAACATAGCCGCCGTCAACGCCGTCGTCGACTTGCCCGTGCTGCGTCCCCTCATCGGGAGCGACAAGCTCGAGATCATCGATGTCGCCAAGCAACTCGGCACCTTCGAGATCTCCTCGCGGCCTGCCGATGATTGCTGCACGCTCTTCATGCCGCGCTCGCCCGAGACCCACGCGCGCATCTCCGATTGCGAAGAGGCCGAGGCCCTCGTGCCCATCGAGACGTGGGTCACCGAGATTCTCGACAACCTCGCGTATCGCGACTATCCGTGCCCGGCGTACAAGGCGCCACGCACGATGCGCGGAGGGGAGGGGTAGCGATGCAGTCAAGCCAAGCCAAAATCGCCCTGCCCGATGACGTCGACCTTGCCACGTTTTGCGGTCCGGCCGACGCGAACCTGCGCGCCATCGAGGAGCTTTTCGAGGTCACCGTCACGTTGCGTCCGGATTGCGTTCTCGTGACCGGCGATGATTCCGAAAGCGCCGTCATTTCGGCGCTCGTGGGCGACCTTTTCGAAATGATGAAGTCCGGAAAGTCGCCGACGGTCGAGGATGTCAACCGTGCCGCCGAGGTGCTGCGCAACTCCGACTACTCGCCCAACTCCCTGCGCGAAGACACGCTGCTCACGTACCGTGGCCGGGCGATTCGCCCCAAGACGAGTGGCCAGAAGCGCTACTGCGATGCCATGCGCACGAGCACGATTACCTTTGCCATTGGCCCGGCGGGCACCGGAAAGACCTACCTTGCCATGGCCATGGCCATCGCCGCGCTCAAGCGCAAGGAAATCGGCCGCATCATCCTCACGCGCCCCGTCGTCGAGGCGGGGGAGAACCTTGGCTTTTTGCCCGGCACGCTTGACGAGAAGGTCGATCCCTACGTGCGGCCCCTCTATGATGCCCTCTTCGACCTGACCGATAGGGAGAAGGGCAGCCAACTCATCTCGCAAGGGGTGATCGAGATTGCCCCCCTCGCCTTCATGCGCGGTCGTACCTTCAACGATGCCTTCTTCATCCTCGACGAGGCGCAGAACACGACGCCCGAGCAGCTCAAGATGTTCCTCACGCGCCTGGGTTTCGGCTCCAAGATGGTCATCACCGGTGATGTCACGCAAATCGATCTGCCTCAGGGCGTGTCGGGTCTCAATGGCGTGCGCGATATACTCTCCGACATCGACGAGATTTCCTTCATCGACCTCACCGGGGCCGATGTCGTGCGTCATAGTCTCGTTGCGCGCATCGTGCGTGCCTACGATGCGGCAGCCCGCGGTGTGCAGCAGGGCATCGAGGGATTGGACTAGCCTATGCTCATCACCATTGACAGACGCGGCGGTACGGCGCAGTGGAGCGATGAGGCCATCGAGAAGCTCGCGCGTTTCGCGCTCGAGGCCATGGAGGCGCCCGACGCCTGCGAGGTCTCCATCAGTCTCGTGGGCATTGACGAGATACACGAACTCAATCGCACGTACCGTGGCATCGACAAGCCCACCGACGTGCTCTCCTTCGAGTGCGATGATCCCTGGGGCGCATACGAGCCCGATACGTCCATTCAGATTGGTGATGTCGTCATCGCGCTCGATGTCGTTGACGGGCAGCGTGCACAATTCGGCACAAGCTTCGAGCAGGAAGCCTCGCTCATGCTCGTGCATTCGCTGCTGCACCTGCTCGGCTATGACCATATCGAAGAGGACGAGGCGCTTGAGATGGAGGCGCTCGAGAAGGAGATTCTCGACGCCTATGGCCTGACGGGGATACGTTGATGAAGAAGCAATCGCAAGCCAAGAGCTTTGCCGTCGCCTTTGCCGGCATTGGCAGAGCCTTCATGAGCGAGTTGCACATGAAGGTGCATCTTGTCTTCGCCATCGCGGCCCTCATCGCCTGCTGGGTCCTGCAAGTCGAGCTCTGGGGCTGGTGTGTCGTCATCGTCTGCATCGGCATGGTCATTGCCGCCGAGGTGCTCAATACTGCCATCGAGGCGCTTTGCGATAAGGTGAGTCCCGGATACGACCATCTCATCAAGATCGCGAAGGACGCGGCAGCCGGTGCCGTGCTCGTGCTTGCGATTACCGCGGTCATCGTCGGCCTCGTCGTCTACATCCCCGCGTTCATGAACCTGCTCGCATAAGGAGAAGCCATGCCCGATCTGGACGAAATGCTCAAGGCGGCCGGTATCGTCGACGATGCCTCCGCGCCGGTGGACCCCGACACTTTTCGCAGCGGCTTCGTGACCTTCGTGGGCAGGCCCAACGCGGGCAAGTCGACGCTGCTCAACCACATCATGGGTACCAAGCTCGCCATCACCTCGCGCACACCGCAGACCACGCGCCATCGCTTCCGCGCCGTCTACGATACTGACGACATGCAGATGATTATGGTCGACACGCCGGGCATCCACAAACCCAAGGATGCACTTGGCGAAGAGCTCAACGAGTCTGCCCTGCAGGCCCTTGCCGATGTCGACGTCGTTGCCTTCCTCATCGACGCGTCCCAGCCCGTCGGCACGGGTGACGAGTGGATCGCCAACCACATCAACGAGCTTTCCTGCCACAAGATTCTCGTCATCTCCAAGGCCGACCTCGTCAAGAAGCCCGTCATTGCCGAACGCCTCGAGCAGGCGCGCGGCCTGTGCGATTTCGACGAGGAGGTTGTCGTCTCCGCAAAGCATAACCGCGGTCTCGACAGCTTCATCGATGCCGTCTACAACCTGCTTCCCACGGGCCCGCGCTGGTTTCCCAAAGGTACGGGCGTCGACCTGAGCGACGAGGTGCTCATCGCCGAGTTCATCCGCGAGAAGATCCTGCGCTCCACCTTCGACGAGGTGCCCCATTCCGTTGGCGTCGTCGTCGAGGACATCGAGCGTGTCGAGGATCGTCGCCTCATGCGCATCTGGGCGGTCATCTACGTCGAGCGTGATAGCCAGAAGGGTATCATCATCGGTGCCAAGGGCGCCAAGATCAAGCAAATCGGCACCCAGGCGCGCGAAGACCTCGAACGCATCTTCGGCTGCCAGGTGCATCTCGACCTCACGGTGAAGGTCAAGAAGGACTGGCGCAGCAACGCCGCCCAGATCAGGAAGTTCGGTTATGGCGAAGGCCTATAACGCCCGCTGTATCGTTCTCAAGCACACCAAGCTCGGTGAGACCGACGTCATCGTCACCATGATCGCCGAAGACGGGCGTCAGATTCGCGCCGTCGCCAAGGGGCTGCGCAAGCCCGGTAATCGCATCGGCGCTCGTCTCGAACTCTTTGGCGAGGCAGAGCTCCTCTTGCATGAGGGCAGGTCCCTCGACATCGTGCGCGAGGTCAGGACGATCGCCACGAACGCGGCCATCCGCGACGAGCTCGAACGCACGGCAAGCGCCAGCGTGGAGGCGGAGCTCCTCGAAAAGCTCGGGCGCGACGGTGTCATCCTCGGCGAGCGCATGTACGAGATGAGCGCGACGGCCCTCCGTGCAATGGCCGAGGCACCCGCACGCAAGTCCGTCCTCATCGTTGCTGCCTTCCTCCTCAAGGCCATGGCGATGCAGGGCTTTGCCCCCGCGACGCGCGAATGCGCACTGTGTGGCACGCCCATCGAAAGGGTTCACGGCTTTGACGTGAGCTATGGTGGCGCGCTTTGCGATGCCTGCCTTTCGCGTCTTGGCATCTGCACCACCATCGACCCGGCGGCAAGCGCCTGGATCGAGGCGCTGATCTTCTCGACCTTCGCCGAGATTGGCGAAATCGAGAGCTATCCCGAAATCGAACTGCTTGACCTCGCGCACATGTGGGTGCGCGAGCACGCGGGTTTCGAGCTTAAGAGCATCGCCTTCCTCAAGATGCTGCTGATGTAAAGGAAGTCTTGCAAAAACGTATCCAAATTAGATCCAGTCCAGATCTCGTCATAATCAAGTGCATCCACGCATGAACACCTCTTCGATATAATCATGCGGCTAGCAAAAGGGGCTTTATCTGTCGTTTAGTGAGAGGCCATGAACAAGTCCGGTGGAGAAATACACATCAAAGCAGATATCGATATCTGGCCCCACGAGTTGAAGACAGCGCGGGCTTTGGCAACAGCCGGGTACACGGTCACTTTTCTCAAGCGCAGGGAGGGAAAAGGGGAGCGCACGGCTGATATCGTGATGGAGGATATTATTTGGGAAATGAAGTCACCCAAAAGCGCCAAGCTCAAACGGGTTGAGAGAACACTTCGCGATGCCATACATCAATCCCCGTATGTAGTATTCGATTCCCAGCGAATCAGCAAGCTAAGTGATTCTCAAATTCAAAATGAGCTAGATAAATGGGCTCGCCAACTTCGCGGTTTAAAAGGACTGCTTTTCGTCACGAAGAAACGAGATGTTATCGAAATAAAGTAGTTGCTCTACGACTCGGCGATTCATGTTAAAATGCCCCCATAAAGCGCTGGCATGGGGTGCATTGCCCTTTCCGTCGGCGCTTTTTACGTAAGCCTGCGCAGATCATGTTTCCCAAAAATCCACTGGCGGAAGTTTGCCAGAATCTATGGGCAGATGCTCTACAGGTTGAGATTGAGAATCTCTCTTCGAAGTTTAACTGCAGCGTCTAATTGCCATTGTATATATTCGTCCCACTTTTCGGGATGCTTCTTGAAATTACACCCCTTTTTGAAGAATCTTATTCCGGATGCTTTGGTTGCCATAAATGGCACGGGCTCGGCTCCTAATATCTCGGCAATTCTTTCGGCATGAGAATGCACCGCTTTCCCAATATTCTGATCTTCTTTGACGTAGAATTCTATGCCGATCTTGTCCTCATTCGTGTATGTCGTAAGAGCAAGATGATAATCACTTGATCCGATGGATATGTTCGTCCAGTGATCCTTCGAGGGCTTATGTGGGCTCATCACGCGCGAGAACGCATCGTCGGCAATAGCAAGTTCATTATAGCGTTGCCAATACTGCAAGCGTAATCGCTCGGTCTCGCTGTACCCTTCGGATGCTTTGACCGATTTAGCCCAATCATTTGGTCGTTCAATGATATTGAATCTTGGAGCTGGATTAGAGCCATCTATAGTCCATAATTCGATTTCAATAAGGAAGAACCCGAATTCGCTGTCTGTGTGCTGATTCAGCCATTCTATTGCTTGCTTATGTTCATCTCTGGCGCGAGCGACAATCCAAACTATAAGTTCGGCATCTTTGCCAGCCGCATAGGTGATTATCTTGCCGAGATGATCGTGATTTGTGTCTTCGAGCTGATTCTCAATGACCACCTTACGTCCACTACCTATTTCCTGGGCGAATATATCAGCGCTAAAGCTGCCGACGCTTGACTCGGTTTCAATGAGCTCCAACTCGACGCCCATTGCGTCACCAAGCGCGACAATGTTCTCTTCCTCCGCAAGCCACGTGGTAAAATCCCGAGCTTCATTTTTCCAAACTTCACGTAAGGGGCACTGTTGTATTGTTCCTAATTCTCGCATGGCACTCCTATCTGCAACATAATCGAGCGAATTCGAGAGTTTAATCTTTTTGAATAGGCCGACGATCTCTTGTTTCTGTTGAGCCGTGCAATTCGACGATTCCACGAATGGCAAATTGCTGATGGCGTTGCTACGCCGTTTGCTTTTGTTCAGCTTGGTTCATATTCGTCCTTCACTTTGCGTCGCGTAAATATTCATTATTGCAGAGAAGACGTGGTAAATGGGGTTCCAATCATTCTGTATCCTGTCAACTCCAATTCCTCTGTTCATCCTCTGGCCGAATCACTCTCATTCGTCGATTTACGCTTGAAGCCATGTCCATATGGGCTACAATGCCACGGTACGAAACTTTACTACGCTAGAGTGATGTAGGGAGAAAGACATGAAAAGGAAACTCGTTTCGATCGCGCTGGCTTGCTGCATGCTGTGCTTCGGCGCCCTGATGCTGAGCGCATGCGGCGGTAACTCTTCTTCGAGCAGCACTGCCGCTGGCGATAACGCGCCGACGGATAACGTTTTCATCGTCGGTTTTGACCAGGGCTATCCGCCCTATGGCTTCAAGGACACCGAGACGGGCGAGTTCACCGGCTTTGACCTCGACCTTGCCAAGGAGGTCTGCGATCGCAACGGCTGGACCTTCCAGGCCGAGCCCATCGACTGGGACGCCAAGGACGCACTCGTCAATCAGGGCAACATCACCTGCATCTGGAACGGCTTCACCTACGAGGGCCGTGAGAACGATTACTCCTTCACCGACATGTACATGCTCAATGCCCAGGTCATCGTCGTGAAGGCCGACAGCGGTATCAACTCGCTGGCCGACCTTGCCGGCAAGACCGTCATGACCCAGGTCGACTCGGCTGCCCTCGAGGTCCTCGATGGTGACGAGAAGAGTCTTCAGGACACCTTCGCCGGTGGCAAGGTCGAGACGATTGGCGATTACAACAACGCCTTCATGCAGCTCGAGAGCGGCATGGTCGACGCCGTTGCCTGCGACCTGTCCATCGCGCAGTACCAGATGGCCGCCAAGCCGGGCATCTTCAAGATGCTCGACGAGCAGCTTTCCAGCGAGCACTATGCCGTGGCCTTCAAGAAGGGCAACGACGGTCTGGCCGATCAGGTGACCGCGACGCTCATGGAGATGGACGCCGACGGCACGGTCAAGGAGATTTGCGAGAAGTATTCCGCTGACGGCATCAGCTACGAGAACTGGTGCCTGGGCAAGTAGGCCTTCCACAAATAGGGAAACCTGCGGGGCGGCTGCTTGAGGCCGCCCCGTTCGTGCCATAGACGAGGTGATGAGTTTGGATCCTGCGTTCATGCAGATGATGTCGGTGGTGCTGCCCGACCTTGGTGCGGGCTTCGTGCTGTCGCTCGAGATATTCGTCGTGACGCTTCTGGGCGCCTTGCCGCTCGGTATCGTCATAGCCCTGGCGCGCATGAGCAAGTTCAAGCCCCTTTCGCTCGTGGCACGCGTCTACATCTCCTTCATGCGCGGCACGCCCCTCATGTTGCAGCTCATGGCGCTCATGTTCGGGCCGTACTACCTCCTCGGCGTCAACATGGGATCGGGCTGGAAGTTCGGCGCCTGTGCCATCGGTTTCATCCTCAACTACGCGGCGTATTTCGCCGAGATTTACCGCAGCGGTATCCAGTCCATTCCCGTCGGTCACTACGAGGCTGCCGAGGTGCTGGGCTACTCCCGTGCCCAGACCTTCTTCTACATCGTCTTGCCCCAGGTCATCAAGCGTATCCTGCCAGCCATGGGCAATGAGGTCATCACGTTGGTCAAGGACACCTCGCTCGCCTTCGTGCTCGGCATCGCCGAGATGTTCACCGAGGCCAAGGCGCTGGCGGCCTCGTTCGTATCCATGATTCCCTACGTCATCGCCGCCGCCATCTACTGGATCTTCACGCTCGTCGTCGAGTTCATCTTGAACAAGACCGAGAAGAAGCTCGACTACTACCATGACTAGGGGAGAGGAGGCAACGTCCATGGCCAAGGAGATTCTCTCCCTCAGAAACGTCGAGAAGAGCTTCGGTGACACGATGGTCCTGAAGGACATCAGCCTCGAGGTCACCCAGGGCGAGGTCGTGTCCATCATCGGCTCGTCCGGTGGTGGCAAATCGACGCTTTTGCGTTGCGCGACGCTGCTCGAGACCTTCGAGCGCGGCTATCTTGCCTACGAGGATATCGTCGTCGCGCAGCCCGGCCCCGATGGACGCGCGGTCTACGCCGACAAGGCAACGCTCAAGAAGGCCCGTTCCAAGTTCGGCCTCGTGTTCCAGAACTTCAACCTCTTCCCGCACCGCACGGTGCTGCAAAACGTCATGGACGCGCCCGTGCGCGTGCAGAAGATCGACAAGGAAGAGGCCCGTGCCATGGCCCTCGAGTTGCTTGCCAAGTTCGGT
Organism: uncultured Coriobacteriia bacterium; assembly: GCA_948466335.1. Lineage (GTDB taxonomy): Bacteria > Actinomycetota > Coriobacteriia > Coriobacteriales > QAMH01 > QAMH01. The sequence goes on from CAOKAE010000017.1 coordinate 21,504, forward strand.
CTGGCCGGCAAGGAGGACATGGTTCCCAACGAGCTGTCCGGTGGTCAGCTCCAGCGCGTCGCCATCGCACGAGCGCTGTGCACGAAGCCCGACATCCTCTTCTTCGACGAGCCCACGAGCGCCCTTGATCCCGAGCTCACCCAGGACGTGCTGAGAATCATCCGTGACCTTGCCGAAGAGCACATGACCATGGTCATCGTCACCCACGAGATGACCTTCGCCCGCGACGTCTCCGATCGCGTCATCTTCATGGACAAGGGCGTGATCGTCGAGGAGGGCACGCCCGAGCAGGTCATCGACCATCCCCGCCACGAGCGCACGAGGGCCTTCCTCCGGAAGATTTACGATTAGGCGTCATGTGTATTCGATTGCCGTGGGGCCCATGGCTATGGTACGGTTGCACGGTTTCGAAATATGTTCGATTTGAAGTTTCGAGTAGTAAGGGAGAGAGATGTTGAAGGGGAAGTTTTCTAAGGTTGCCGTGTTCGGCCTTGCCTGCATTGCCGTCGTCGGCATGCTCGCTCTGAGCGCCTGCGGTGGCTCCTCGCAGTCGAGCTCTGCAAGCTCCAGTTCTGCCGCCTCCGACGAGTACACGCTCGTCACGCCCGGCACCCTCACGGTTGCCACGAGTCCTGACTACGCTCCGATGGAGTATCAGGAGAACGGCGAGATCAAGGGCTACGATATCGCGCTGATCAAGGAGGTCGCCAAGCACCTCGGGCTCAATGCCGATATCCAGAACCAGGCCTTCGATTCGCTCGTGACGCAGGTCGCGGGTGGCAAGACCTTCGATTGCGCCATCAGCGCCATCACCATCGATGACGAACGTGCCGAGCAGGTCGCTTTCACCGACGCGTACTATGACTCCAACCTCGCCATCGTCGTCCTCAAGGGCTCCGATGTGACGAGCCGCGACGCGCTCAACGGCCAGGCCATCGGCGCGCAGTCCGGTTCCTCCGGCGAGGCCTGGGCCAAGGAGAACCTGAAGGACATCGCCTACACGCCGTTCCAGGAGACCCCCGACATGCTCGCCGCCCTGCGCACCGGCAAGATCAAGGCCGTCATCTATGACGAGCCGGCCGCTGCCTACAGCATTGCGCACGAGTATGACGACTGCGATATCCTCGAGGTCATCCCGACGGGCGAGCAGTACGGCATCATCGTGAACACCGACAACGTCGCGCTGGCCGAGGCCATCAACAACGCGCTTGCCGAGATGCAGGCCGATGGCACCATCGCCAGGCTCCAGCAGGAGTGGTTCGGCGCGGCCAAGTAGAGCCGTCCTCGAACAACCGAATTTCTCTTCGGTTTCGATAAGGCAAGGGCGTATAATTCGTCCTTGCCTTATCTGTTTTATGCATATTTACGGGGGATTCATTCATATGGCAGCGTACCTGAAGCCCGTGCTCAAGCACGGACTCGTGACGGCACTTGCGCTCTCGCTCGTGCTGACCTTCATCTCGCCGCTTCTTGCCGGGGCCATGTCCGTTGACGTGACCACGGCCAAGAGCAACGAGACGGGGACGGGTAGCGTGCTCGGCGGCGAACCGACGCGTGTCACCTGGGAGGCGCTCGTCGGTGACGGTGAGCAGGTCTCTGCCGTGCGCGTCGAGCTTCCCGAAGGTTCCTCGATTACCGATGATTCGTCGGTCAAGGTGACGGTGCTCGAAGGCACGACGCGCCTGAGTCCCGAGAATACGGCGACCATGGACAAGGGCGATGCCTCGATTGACGTGAGCTTTGCCGCGCCGCTACAGCCTGGCCAGCGCCTGCGCCTCGAGATGTACAAGGTATCGCTGCCCAACGTAAACGGCGAGGTCACGCTTTCCGGAACTTACACGCTGGCAAACGGCCAGACCCTCGACCTCGCGCCGTCGCCCGCCATCGAGGTGACGCACGCCTCGACGGCCGAGAAGATTTCCAACTGGCTCGGCGAGCAACCGGCTGTGCAGGCCTGGAACTCGGTCACCTTCCTGCGCCTCTTCTTCCAGCCCGAGCTCATCGTCTCATCCATTCCCATCGTCGCCGTGGGCTGGCTCATCTCGCTCGGTCTCGTGCTCGTCGGCTTCCCGCTCGCCATCCCCATTGGCCTCATCGCCGCGTTCATGAAGATCGCCCGCGCGCGCATCCTGCACGTGCTTGCAGCCGTATATACGGGCGTCGTGCGCGGTACGCCGCTTTTCCTGCAGATCTACATCGCGTTCTTCGGCCTGCCACTGCTCGGCGTCGACATCAACCAGTACGTACTCGCGATTATCGTACTCGCGGTCAACTCCGGTGCCTACCTCTGCGAAATCTTCCGTGCCGGTATCCAGTCCGTGCCCAACGGTCAGTTCGAGGCTGCTCGCTCGCTTGGCATGACCGGCCCGCAGACGATGTTCTACGTCATCATTCCCCAGACGATCCGTCGTGTCATCCCGACCATGACGAGCGAGTTCATCCTGCTCTACAAGGACACCTCGCTGCTCGCGGCCGTGGGCGTCATGGAACTCATGCTCTACTCGCGCTCCATCGTGTCGCTCACGGGCAACATGACCCCCTACATCGTCGCCGCGTGCTTCTACCTCATCGTCACCTTGCCGCTCATTCGCGTCGTGGGCAATCTCGAGAAGCGGTTGGCGCTTGCCGATTCCGGTGGTTCGGCTCCCAGAAAGAAGGGGCGCAAGAACCGTCGTGGCGCGTTCGCGCAGATGCGTGAGGAAATCGCCATCAACACCGAGCAGGCAACAGAAAAGCTCCAGGAGCAGGTACGTATCGAAGCTCATGTGGATGATGCTTCCGAGTCTTTGGATATGGACGAGGCGCTTGACGAGCTTCAGGATGGAGTTGCCGCCGACGCCCAGATAGCCGATGCTGACGAGAGGGGAGCACAAAGATGAGCGAACATGGTTCCATGATCTCGATCCAGCACCTCTCGAAGTGCTTCGGTGACAACGAGGTCCTCAAGGACGTCAACATCGAGGTGGCCAAGGGCGAGGTCGTTGTCGTTCTCGGTCCGTCTGGTTCGGGCAAGTCCACGATGCTGCGCTGCATCAACCTGCTCGAGAAGCCCACGGGCGGTCACATCTTCATCGAGGGCAAGGAGATCACCGATCCCAAGACCGACGTGAACAAGCTACGCGAGCACGTGGGCATGGTGTTCCAGCAATTCAACCTCTTTCCGCAGCTCACGGCGCTCAAGAACGTCATGCTCGCCCAGCGCAAGGTGCTCAAGCGCTCCAAAGAGGAGGCCGAGCGCATTGCCCGCTTCGAGCTTGACCGCGTTGGCTTGGGTGACCGTGCCGACTACTTCCCGGCGCAGCTCTCGGGTGGCCAGCAGCAGCGCGTCGCCATCGCACGCGCCCTGGCCATGGAGCCGCATGTCATGCTCTTCGACGAGGCGACGAGTGCCCTTGATCCCGAGCTTGTGCGCGGCGTCCTCGACGTCATGCGTTCGCTTGCCGAAGAGGGCATGACCATGGTCGTCGTTACGCACGAGATGCAGTTCGCCAAGGACGTGGCAGACCGCGTCATCTTCATGGAAGGTGGCGTCGTCGTCGAGGAGGGCACTCCCGACGAGGTCTTCAACCATCCCAAGCACGAACGCACGAAGAACTTCCTCGGCCATATCCAATGATGCTCTACAAGTTTCTCATCGTCTTGGCTACCCTGATCTGGGGTAGCTCGTTCGTCATTGTCAAGGACACGACCGATGCCGTCTCGCCGGCATGGATTCTCGTCGTGCGCTTCGGCCTGGCGGCACTCATCCTCGCGCTCGTGTACCTGAAGAAGCGCAGGCTCTACTTCCGCAGGGATTACATCGCCCTTGGCGCGCTCTTCGGGTTCCTGCTCTTCATGGGCTATTATCTGCAGACCATCGGCATCACGGATACGACGCCGGGCAAGAACGCCTTTCTGACGGGAACCTACTGCGTCATGGTGCCCTTCCTGGCCTGGGGCATCGTGCACAAGCGTCCCCATCTCTTCAACATCGTCGCGGCCGTCATGTGCATCGCGGGCATAGGCCTCGTGAGCCTTGGATCGGGATTCTCGATGAGCTTTGGTGACCTGCTCACCCTGTGCTGCGCGGTCTTTTACGGCCTGCACATCTGCTTCGTCTCGAAGTTCTCGCAAGACAGGGACATCTATGTGCTCACGATGTGGCAGTTCTTCTTCGTCACGGTGTTCTCGCTGTGCTCGGGTGCCATCTTCGAACAACCCCCGCACTGGGAAACGCTCTCGTGGGAGACCTGGGCAAGCCTGCTCTACCTGGGCATTGCCTGCACCACACTTGCGCTGCTCTTCCAGAACATCGGCCAGCAGAAGCTGCCACCTTCCACCGCCTCGCTGCTGCTCTCGCTCGAGTCACCCTTCGGCGTGGCGTTCAGCGTCGCGCTCGGTGCCGAGGCGCTCTCCGCGCGCATGGTATGCGGCTTCATAATGATCTTCGCGGCAATCCTCGTCTCCGAACTCGCTCCCGGCTTCCTCGCCAAACGCAAACGGTGACGAGAGGCGCGCAGGGAAGCCGCTCCGCTCCGACGGTCGCTTCCCGACAGCCCGCTTCGTGGCGGTGTCGGACGGGCCGCCTCGCCTCGATGGTCGCTTCCCGACAGCCCGCTTTGCGGGCTTTACGGCGCGCTCCCTTAACCTCGGCTCGACGGCCTATCCGACGCTAGACTGCTTGATTGTGCGCTCCCTTGGACCTTCGATCAACGGCTTCCCTACGCGCTTCTCACTATGACGCGATGCAGGGTGGGGGATGTCAGGACACGGGGTATCCCCCAAAGACGCATCACTTCAGGTGATAGTTATTTGATGGCTGCTTCGTAAAGCGCGATGAGCGTGCCGATGGAGACGTCTTGCGAGTACTTCTCGCGGGCGTAGGCGGCGACCTCGTTGCGGTCGAAGCTGATTTCGTCATCGAGCACGAACTGCACCTCGCGGGCGAGGTCCTCGGGATTCTCGGACTGGAAGAGCAGGCCGACCTGCGGCGTGATGATGTCGAGCGGACCGCCTTCGTTGCTCGCGATGACGGGAGCGCCGCAGGCAAGCGCCTCGATGGCGACGAGCCCGAACGGCTCGTTGCGTGAGGTGAGCAGCGAGACGGTCGCGCTGCTATAGAGGCGACGCAGCACATCATGCGGCTGGTTGTGCAGGAAGTAGACGTGCTTGAGCCCGAGTTGCCGGGCAAGTGCCGTCATCTCGTCGAAGAGCTCGCCGTCGCCGGCAAGCAGGGTCGCGACGCCGTCACGCTCGTACGGCGCGGCGGCGTTGAGGAGTATGTCGATACCCTTGAAGTGCGCGAACTTACCCGCGAACGAGATGATGCGTTCGTAATCGCTCTCGATGCCGAAGTAATCGAGCATGTCTTGCACGCTGCAATCTTCCGGGTAGAAGATCTGCGGGTCGTAGCCGTTCTGTATGAAGTGCACCTTCTCGGAGTTCCCGAAGAGCTTCTCGACGAGCTCGGTACTCTCCTTCGAGATGGTGACGACGGCGCTGGCGGCGTCAAATGCCTTTTTCGCCTGGTCGCGAAAGCGTGCGGACTTCTCGAAGCCGATGAGGTCGGTGCCATGGGCGGTGATGACGAGGGGGATGCCGTAATCGGCGACGTAGCTCGCCTGGACCCATATGTGTCCGCAGTGGATGACGTCGGGTTCGAATGCGGCGATCTCGTCTTCGATGGCGGCGCGAAACGCGTTCTCGTAGGCGGCCATCTGCGCGTCGTCGAGCTCGTAGAAGGTCGTGACGCTGCGCGGGTGTGTGGTGAAGCAGGGGAAGTCGAAGTCGAGCGCGTCGTCAGTGCACGAATCGAAGTAGACGGGATGGAGACGCACCCCATCCATCTCGAGCTCGGCAAGCTCCTCGTTTTCGGGCATGATGATGCAGACTTCATGACCTTTGCGAACGAGCGCACGGGCGATGTTGATGGTGTAGACGCCGCTGCCCGAGCCCTGGAGCGGAAAGTGGTTCATGAGTAAGACGCGCATGACGATATCCTCTCTTCGCATACTTAACCTTTAATTATACGTTTTTGGTGCATAGGGTACGGCAAGCATGGGCTTACCAATGCGCGTGAGCAGTGCTATGCTCACGTCGCTATGATTTGACGAGGGTATTTGGGTACGGTTTCAACGCGTATGGACGAACAGAAGACAGACGCTCCGGCCTCCGAAGCACAAGAGATCGAAATGCGCAAGGAGAAGGGGGAGGACAAGGTCACGCGCATGGGCACGGCGCCCATCGGCAAGCTCATGCTTGAGTTTTCCATTCCCGCCGTCGCGGCCGTCGTCCTCAACTCGCTCTACAACGTCATCGACTCGATCTTCCTCGGACAGGCCATGGGCGAGATCGGCCTTGCCGCCACACAGGTCGCGTTTCCCATCATGACCATCGTCAACGCGTTTGCGATTCTTGCCGGCAATGGCGGCAATTCCCTCGCTGCGATTTTGCTTGGCGAAAGGCGCAAGGACGATGCCGAACGCGCGCTCGGCAATTCCGTGACGGTCATGATCATCGTCTCTATCGCCGCGGCCATCTACGCGACGTTCTGGATTGACCCGCTCCTCATCCTCGTGGGCGCAACCGACGCGACGCTTCCGTACGCGCGTACCTTCATCCAGATCATCATCTACGGCATGATGATCTGCAACATCAGCTTTGGCGTGAACAACTTCATTCGCACGGCGGGTGCCCCCAACTTGGCGCTGTGGACCACGGTCGCGGGCACTGTCGTCTGCGTCATCCTCAATTATCTTTTCGTCATGGTGCTTGGCTGGGGTGTGGCGGGCTCGGCGAGCGCCACGATCATCGGTCAGGCCGTCACGGCGGTCATAGTCCTGTGGTACTTCGTCTCGCCACGCTCGAGTGCGCCCTTCAAGCTTCGCCTGCGCAATCTCGCCATCGACCCCAAGATTTGCAAGCGGCTCATCGAACTGGGCCTGGCGCCCTTCGGCCTGCAGGCGGCAATGGCCGTGACGCAGGTCATCAGCAACATGCTGCTTGCCTCGCTCGGCGCAGCCGATCCCATCGGCATCGACGGTGCGCTCGCGAGCATCGGCGTCGTCTCGAAGATTACGGGCGTGGTCTTCTTCCCGGCCCTGGGCATCGCCATAGCCGCGCAACCCATACTCGGCTTCAACACGGGCGCCCGCAAGTATCGGCGTGTGCTCAGAACACTCTACGTTGCCCTGGGAGCGGCGACGGCGATCCTCACGACGTTCTTCATCCTCATCCACGTCTTTCCCGAGCAGATCATTTCGGTGTTCGGCGTCGAGTCATCGCTCATGCACTTTGCGGTCTGGGCACTCATCGTGCAGACGGCACTCATACCGCTCATTTCCGTCCAGGTCATCAGCTCGAACTACTTCCAGGCGACGGGCCAACCGCTCAAATCGGCGTTTCTCTCGCTCACGCGCCAGCTCATCTTCCTGCTTCCCGCATTTCTCATCACCCCCACGCTCATTCCCAGCCTCTTTTCGGGCATGACGCCGCTCATGGGCTACTGCTTTGCGTTCCCGATTGCCGATGGCCTTTCTGTCCTGCTCTCGGCATGTCTGCTGATCATCGAGATTCGCAAGCAACATCGCCGCATTGCCGAGGCCGAGGCAAAGGGCGCGGTTACGAAATAACCCGCTGGCAGCGCAACGAAGGGACGGTCCTAACGTGCCATCCAGTTCGGCACGTTAGGACCGTCCCTTCGTTGCGCCCATAGAGAAGGACCCCGGCAATG
>CAOKAE010000018.1 GCA_948466335.1 uncultured Coriobacteriia bacterium
AGGTTTAGACTAGATAAAAAATGGCCTCTGACCTCGCTATTTACTCCCACTCCACGGTACTGGGCGGCTTTGACGTGATGTCGTACACCACCCTGTTCACCCCCGGGACCTCGGCCACGATGCGGCTGCTTATCCGTCCGAGCACGTCGTAGGGCAGCTTCGCCCAGTCTGCCGTCATCGCATCGCTTGACTCCACGGCTCGCAGGATGATCGGGCGCTGGTAGGTGCGCTCGTCGCCCATGACGCCGACGCTCCTGATGTCGGGCAGCACCGCGAAGTACTGCCACACGGCGCGCTCGATGACCGGCCCGCCGGCGCACCCGCGCTCGACCTCGCCGTTGGCGACGCCGCTCTCCTCGAGGATCATCGCGTTGTAGGCGTCGATCTCCTCGCGCACGATCGCGTCGGCCTCCTTCAGCATCGCGAGCTTCTCGGGCGTCACGTCGCCGATGATGCGAATGGCCAGGCCGGGCCCCGGGAAGGGCTGGCGCTGCACGATGTGGTCGGGAAGCCCGAGCGCCGTGCCGAGCGCGCGCACCTCGTCTTTGAAGAAGTGGTCGAGCGGCTCGATGAGTTCGAAGCTCACGCCGTCGGGGAACGGGATCAGGTTGTGGTGGCTCTTGATGGTCGAGGCCTTGCCGCCGGTCTTGCGTGCACCGCTCTCGATGATGTCGGGGTAGATGGTGCCTTGCGCGAGGAAGCGCACGGGGCGTCCGTCCTCGGCCAGCTCCTCGGCCACGGCGAAGAACTCCTTCCAGAACTGCTCACCGATGATGCGGCGCTTCTGTTCCGGCTCGGTCACGCCGGCCAGCAGCTCGGCGTAGCGGTCCTCGGCATGCACGTGCACGAAGTCCACGTCGAACTGCCGGGTGAAGACCTCCTCGACCTGCTCGGGCTCGTCCTTGCGTAGCAGCCCGTGGTTCACGAACACGCAGGTCACCTGTTTGCCGATGGCCTTCGAGACGAGCGCGGCCACCACGGACGAGTCAACGCCGCCCGAAAGGCCCAGGATCACGCGGTCATCGCCCACCTGCGCGCGTATCGCCTCGATGGAATCCTCGATGATCGAATCCATCGTCCAGTTCTTCGTCAGCCCGCAGATCTCGAAGAGGAAGTTCGCGAGCATCTCGTTGCCGTGCGGCGTATGGCGCACCTCGGGGTGGAACTGCGTCGCGTACAGCTTGCGCGATGCGTCCTCCATCGACGCCACCGGGCACGCGTCGGTGCGCGAGGTCACGGTGAAGCCCGCGGGTACCTCGGTCACAGCGTCGCGGTGGCTCATCCACACGGTCTGCTCGTGCGGCGTGCCCGCGAGCAGCTGCGAGTCGGCCCCTTCGCGCGTGATGAACGCCGGGCCGTACTCCCCTTTCTCGGTGTGCCCCACCGTGCCGCCGAGCGCTACGGCCATGGCCTGCTGCCCGTAGCAAAAGCCGAGCACGGGGATGCCGAGCGTCAATATCTCCGGGTCGATGGCCGGCGCATCCTCGGCGTACACGCTTGCCGGGCCGCCGGACAGGATGATGGCCGACGGTGCGAGCTCGCGCACCTCATCGGCGGTGATGTCGCAGGGCACGATTTCGGAGTACACGCCCAGGTCGCGCACGCGGCGCGCGATGAGCTGCCCGTACTGGGCACCAAAATCCAACACGATGACTAGTTGCTGTGGGCTTGCGGGCGTGGACACGAAAACCTCCTCGACGGGGCGAAATCTCATTCGCGACGATTCTACACCCTACCTCGGCACTCCCCTGTTTCATGTCCGTAAAACAATCAAGCGCGACAAGACGAATACCCTGTGTATTTGTCTTGCTTTGGTCATCCGTCGAGCATGTGCATGCCGAGCCCACGTACCATGAAGCGTATCGCCTGATCCCTGGCATCGCGCACGCCGTCTTCGTCATCGCCTACATCTATCGTGAACCCATGGCGTACGCCGAGAAAGCGCCTGGCCATCACTTCGACGCCAGCCGCCATGAGACGGCTCGCATACTCCTCCGCCTCGCCGCGAAGGGAATCGCCCTCCGCAGTGACGATGATGTGCGGCGCAAGCCCCCTCAGGTCATCCTCCTGCGCGAAGATGGGTGACAGAAAGACATCCCTCCCGTGCTCGGCATCGCGATACAGGGAATCGAATGCCGCGGCCATACGCGGGTTGATGCAGCCTTCCGGCTGGGGTTTCATGCGAGCGTCCGTGTACAGGTCCAACGCCGGATAGTCGAGGAGGACGCAGGCAAGGTGCACGGATGGGTCGTGTTTCAGCTGGAGGGCCAGGGAGGCGGCGATGTTGCCACCGGCAGAGTGGCCCCCGATTGCCATGCGGCCGGGGTCGATGCCGTACGCATCGGCATTGGCGACGATGTGCCGGACCACATCGATCGCATCCTCCTTGTCAGCCGGGTACATGGCTTCGGGGGCAAGGCGATAGCTCGGGGCTATGACGACGATGCCAAGCTCGTCGCTCACCCTCTGGTTGAACGCGCTGTCAAGTTCCGGCGATCCGCTGACGAATCCGCCAGGATGAAAGTCGATGTAGACGGGTCTCGAACCCTCTGCTTCCTTTGGCCAGAACAGGCGTGCGTGCCGGTTTCCGCTGCGCGTCGGAATTTCGATGCATCGCCCCCGGTCAGCATTCGCATCCGCAAGGGCATCCATCTGTGCGCGGAGCATGTCCACCAACTTCAATGCCCGTTTCCTATCCATGGGACATCACGCGAAATTCCTTCAGGCTCAAATCTACGATTCCCGCGGAATGCGTGAGAGCCCCGCTGGATATGACATCCACGCCTGTCGAGGCGACTTCGGCGACATTGTCGAGCGTGACGTTGCCCGAGCACTCGACGAGCGCCCTTCCGTCAATAAGGTTCACGGCACGACGCATGTCCGCAACGCTCATGTTGTCCAGCATGATGATGTCGGCACCCGCATCTGCGGCCTCCAGGGCATCGGCGACGGATTCGACCTCAACCTCGATCTTGAGCGTGAAGGGCGCATGGCGTCTTGCTCGGAAAACCGCCGCACCTACCCCGCCTGCGAGCATGACGTGGTTGTCCTTCAGCATGATGCATTCGGACAGGTTCTCCCTGTGGCTGACGCCCCCGCCCACATGGACGGCCTCCTTCTCGAAGAGGCGCATCCCAGGTGTCGTCTTGCGTGTATCGGCGAGCCTGACGTTCGTACCCGCGAGCCTTGACACCATTTTGCGCGTGTAGGTCGCGATTCCGCTCATGCGCTGGAGATAGTTGAGCGCCGTGCGTTCAGCCGACAGAATTCCCCGTGCAGGACCCTCCACCACGCCCAGGATCTGACCACGGCAGATGTCCTGCCCGTCTTTCACGTGCATGTTCCACGATATGCCGGAATCGGCGAGCTGAAACACGCGCTCGAAGACGCCGAGTCCGGCTATGACGCCATCCTGCTTGCAGATGAGCCTCGCCGATGCCCGACAGTCCTCATCCGCCACGACGATGGCACTGTGGTCGATGGTAGGAATGTCCTCTTCGAGTGCCGCGAGAATATGCGAATCCATGGATCGTCGGTGCACGGGTCCTCCCTGTCCTATGCCGTGCCTGTCTGACATGCCGCATGCTGACGGGTTATCTCGGCAGCGGCTCGCCGTGAGAACACCACGCTCTCGAGCAGGCTGTTCGAGGCAAGCCGGTTGGCACCATGCACGCCGTTGCAGCTGGTCTCTCCCACGGCAAAGAGACGCGGCATCGTGGTAAGGGAGTTCTCGTCAACGTGGATGCCGCCCATGAGGTAGTGCTGGACGGGACATACGGGGATGGGCTCCCTCGTCATGTCATATCCGCGCTCGAGACAGCTCTCGTAGATACCGGGAAAGCGTGCTTTGACGGCATCCGCATCCAGGCCCTCGAAGGAAAGCCGTACGTAGGACGACCCTTCCTCCTCCATCTTCCTGCGTATCTCCTCGCACAGCACGTCACGGGGCAGTAGCTCGTCCGTAAAGCGCTCGCCCTTCGCATCGAGGAGGACGGCACCCTCGCCGCGCGTCGACTCGGAAACGAGCACGGCACGGACGTCGCCGGGAGAATAGAGACCCGTCGGGTGAAACTGGACGTAATCCATGTTCTCGAGTCTGACACCATGTTCCCGCGCGATGCGGCAACCGTCTCCCGTCATGATGGGAAAGCTCGTGCTCTGCTCGAACAGTCCCCCAACGCCGCCGGTGGCGAGAATAGTCCAGCCGCTTTCTATCTCGAGCTCGTCTCCTTGCCCGTCGACGGCCCGCACGCCGACGCACGTTCCCGATGATTCCAGAATGTCCACCATGGTCGTATGGTCCATGAAGGTGACGTTATCCCTCTGTTGGGCCCGCTGAAGAAGCTTGGTGATGATTTCCCTGCCCGTGTAATCTTTGAAGTGGCATATGCGGCGCTTGCGATGGCCACCCTCGCGCGTATAGTCGAGCTGCCCCTGGGAATCGGTATCGAACTCGACACCCAGCTCCCGGAGATAATCGAGGGCAGACCGGCTCTCGCCTATCATGATGCGAACGGTGCACTCCCTGTTCTCCCCATGTCCCGCCTCGAGGGTATCGGCGAAGTAGTCGTCCTCGTCTGTCTCGTCGAGGAGGACCGACATGCCACCCTGGGCGAGAATGGAATTGCTCTCCTCGAGACCGCCCTTGGCGATGACCAGCACGCGAAGCTGCTCGGGCAAGCTTAGGGCAGCGACGAGGCCGCTGACGCCGCATCCCACTATGACCACATCGACGGACAGACGCATGACTCACGCCCTCTTCGCAAAGCTCAGGGAAAACATGCGCTCGACGGGACGGGCCGCCCGACGTGCGAGCTCCTCGTCAATCTCGACGCAGAAACCCTTCCCGCGCTCCTGCCGGCCATCAAGATGATGCATCAGGACATCTCGAAGCATCTCGAGTGTGACCTTGTCCATGTCGACGCAGCGGGGCGTGGGAGCGGGAAAGACGACCTTCTTTTCCGGCCCGACAAACTCGGCGACCCTATGGCGCACACCCTCGACCGTGCACATGATATAGGTGCCGGCCCGGCCTCGCTCAACCTCGCCGACGAGCGCGGAAGTGGAGCCCACGACGTCGGCAAGGGCCCTGACCGCAGCGGAGCATTCGGGATGGACTAGGACGGGCGCCCCGGGATACGCGTCCTTGAGAGCCATCACCGTGCACGCGTCAATGTCATCATGGACGGCGCAGCAGCCATCGCCGAAGATGAACTGCTTCTGCGGGATCGCCCCCGCGATGTGGGCGCCCAGATTCCTGTCGGGGATGAGATGGATGATGGGCTGGGGCATCTGCCCAATCACGTCCAGGGCATTGGCGGAAGTGATGCAGACATCCGAGAGGGCCTTCGCCTCGAGCGTCGAGTTGACGTAACAGGCGACGGCCAGATCATCACCATAGCGGCTGCGCAGCATTGCGACCTTGTCCGCATCGACCATGTGCGCCATCGGGCAATCGGCCGCAGCACAGGGAAGAAGGACGGTCTTTTCGGGATTCAGGAGCTTCACGGTCTCGGCCATGAAGCGCACGCCGCAAACCACCACCGTATCGGCGGGACTGTCCACGGCCACCTTGGCGAGCGCCAGCGAATCGCCCACGAAATCAGCGACGGATTGAATCTCCTCGCTGTTGTAATAGTGCGCGAGTATCGTGACGTTGTCCCGTTTCTTGAACTGGTCGATATCGTCCTTGATGCTGCTGTCCATGAGAGGCCCTATCCCAAAATCGTGATTCCGTACTTAGGCACGGCCTCGTGTCCGCGGCAAGAGGCGGGCACGAGGCCGTGCCGTCCCGGACGGGCAAAGGCCCGCCCGGGACGAAAGGATCGGAAGCCCGTAACGTAACGTAACGTAACGTTACGCCGCGCCCCACACCGCGCCACCAGAGGAGGTGGCAGCACCATTCGGGTCAACGATGGTGGCTCCGCCGTCAACGAGGATGTTCTGTCCCGTGATAAAGGAGGACTCGTCGCTTCCCAGGAACACCGCCAGAGGCGCCATGTCATCCGGGTCGGCCGCGCGATTAATGGGGCAGAACCGCGTCATGAACTCCAGGGCGCCATCGACATCGGTGCCGAGAGCGCTGGCCAGACCCGTCATGGAGTTGCGTAGCATGTCGGTGGCCGTCGCACCCGGGCTGATGATGTTCACGCGAATGTTATCGGAACCGTAGTCGAGCGCGATGGCGTTGGTCATGCCCTGTATGGCAGCCTTCGAAGTCGAATAGGCGACCATGGCGGGAATGGCGCGCACGCCTGCCAGCGATGAGATGTTGATGATGGACCCACCACCGGTCTGCTTCATCTTGGGGATGGCCAGGCGTGCCATGTAGAACGCGCCGTTGACGTTGGTGTCGATGATGTCATGCCATTGCTCGAGGGGAATGTCGACCGCGGTACCCGCAGGGTCAATGCCGGCGTTATTCACGAGGATGTCCAGGCGACCGAACTTCTCGGTTGCCGTGCTGACCATCTTCACGCAATCATCGTAGTCGCGCACGCTTCCGGCGCAAACCGCGACGCTTCCCTCGGGTTGGGTGGCCGCAAAATCCTTCAGCTTCTCCTCGCGGCGCCCGGTAATGACCACCTTCGCGCCCTCGGCGACATACGCCCTGGCGATAGATGCACCGATTCCGACGCCGCCACCCGTGATGATGGCGACCTTGCCAGCAAGTCTTCCAGCCATTTCTAACCTCCTGATGTCGAGTGGGCCGTGCGTCCGCAGTTCCCCGCAAACGCACGTGCCCGATGATGCGAATACGATTTCGAACCTACTGCTTTGCCCTGCGCGCGAGGACCATGGGAGCGGACTCCTTGTAGAAGAGGCTGACGATGACGCACACGAACATGCAGCAACCGAGAACGATGAGCACGACGTCAAGGCTCGTGGCAACGGCCAAGAAGCCCATGACGCTTGCACCGACCGTGGCACCAATGAGCTCGCCGGTCAGCTGGTTCGCGCCGATGATCGAAGAGACGAAGCGCGGGTCACCGGACTCGGCGGGAATGGTGGACTGCATGAGGGCGCATACGCCGGTGCCACCCCATGCAACGAAGGCAATGACGACCATCAGCGGAACACTGGCCATGCCGGAATTGACAGCCCACACGAAGGCAAACGTGGAGAGCGAGCCCATGAGGGCGGCAACGATGACGACGGGCTTGCGGCCCACGACGTCGGAAATCTTCGGGAGGACGATGCCCCAGACGATGGCACCGACGCCAAACGCGGCCATGATGATGGACATGTCGGTCGGCGTGAAACCGGCGACGCTGGTCAAAAACGTCGGCGCATAGGTCAGCATGCAGACGTACCAGCACAGCAAAAACAGCGTGCCCAGCATCGAAAGCAGAACATTGCGGTTCTTCAGGGCGTGGAAGAAGCTGGGCTTCTCCTCTTCGGTCTCGACGGGATGGATCTCGACCGCGTCGGAGATGTCATCGGCAGCGTCGACCTGCGCCATCTCTTCGGCCGTCGTGGTCGTCTTGGGATTGATCAGGAACTTCCAGCAGAGGAACGCGATGATGATGCCGGGGATGATGGTCACGAAGAACGTGGCCCTCCAGCCGATGCTCTCCGCGAGCGCGACCTGGATGATCGGTCCGAGGAGACTCGAAATCAAACCTACGGCGGCCACCTGCATCAGGCCCATGTTGAGACCACGACGGCTCGGCGTGGATTGCGGAATGATGAACGACTGCGAGACGGGCATGACGGGACCCTCGGCGCAGCCCATGATGGCGCGGACCAGCAGGAGCGAGAAGAGTCCCTGGATCATGCCGGTCAAAAACGACATGACCGAGAAGACAAGAACCGCGAGGGCCAGGATCGCCTTCCTCGAGAACTTGGAATCAGCGAGTCGCGAACCGAAGAATCCGACGATGGCCCAGGTTCCGGCGAAGACCGACATGGCGAGTCCCAATGCCGACTCGTCGAGACCGAGCTCGGGCATCCAGTACCCCGCGAGGTTCGCCAAGGCGAAGCGATCGAACATGACGAAACCAAAGGCGAGGCAGAGGATGGTGACCATAAGGTTCTCGTAGCCCTTGGGGAGCTCGGCCCTGCTCAGTGTCCTTTTGCCTTTCGTGCTATTTGACATGATTTTTCCCTTTCATTTTGCTTGCATGAGAATTGGTCGAAACCGCGACGCACCTAGTCATCCCAGTTGTCGTTCCATTCCTCGTTCCACTCGCGATCGCCCAGGAGGACGGCCGCGTTCATCTCGTTGGACTTGCGAAGCTCGCTGTCGAAGAAGTCCACTTCCATGCCGAGGAAGAACTCGGACACGCGAGAATCCATGTCCTTGTTGTTGATCTGCTCCTGGAAGTGCTTCTTGGTCGCTTCGAGATAGGCCTTGGTGTAATCGAGACCGGATTCGTCAAACGAGCGGTTGAAGGCCGCGTGCCCCGGGATGATGACCTCGTAGTTCTCCCTGCGGATGTTCTCGAGCTCCTCGATCCACGCGTCCCAGCCCTTCATGGGCGGCACCTCGCACGTGAACGGATGGGCGTCGCTGAACACGATGTCCGAGCAGATGACCGTGCTGATGGACGGAATGACGACGCGGGAGTTCCACTTCAGGTCGCCCCAGCAATGGGGAACAACGCGGACCTCGAATCCATCGAGATCGAGGACGCCGTCTTCGTAGGGCGTGAAGTCGATGTCCCTGTTCGCCATGTTGTAATAGCCGATCTCGCCTTGCCAGTGGTCGAGCTTCGGCATGAACTGCTCGGCGATTACCGGAATGTCATCCTCGAGCGCATAGACCTTGGCCTCGGGGAAGGCGTCCGTGAAGACCTGCGTCCCGAAGTAGTGGTCGGGATGGGCGTGGGTGCAGAAGATTGCCTTAAGAGGCTTGTTGATCTCGAGGATCTCCGCAAGCACGCGGTGCGCGTTGGAGAGGGTCCACTGCGTATCCACGACAACGACCTCGTCCTTGCCCTCGATGATGGTCGAGCACACGCGGAAGCCGGCATCCGTCGAGATGCACGTGATAGTGGCTAGCTTGCCCTCACCGTGCTCCTGACGGCGGACTTCCATGCTGCCCTGACCTTTGTAGAGCCATCGTTCCATGTTCTTCTCCTTCTTTCTCTTGATTTCCCGTGCTCTTTGACACTCGACTCATGGCCGTCGCTACATGTCGAACGCGGCCTCGTATCCCGTTCTGATGGCGGCCTCGATGCGACCTCCCTGCATGGCATCTCCGACCACGAAGACCTTGTCGAACGTCTTTTCGATGTCGTCCACGAGGGCCTTGTTGGGAGCGACGCCGAGGGATACCACGAAGGAGTCGTAGGTGAACTCGACATCCTTGCCGTCCTCCAGGTTGGTGAAGGTCGCCTTGTTGCCGTCGATGGCCACGAGCCTGTGCTTCGCGCGTATCTCGGGATCGTGGGCGCCAAGACGGCTCATGACGTCGATCATGTTCTGGAAGAACAGACCCGGACCGATTTCGTCCAGCATCTCGAAGAGGTAGATGCGGTTACCGGCCTCCGCCAGGAATTCGGCCGTCTCGATGCCGGTCATGCCCGTACCGATGACGGCGACGTCCTGGCCCTCGAGCTTTGCCTCGCCCGTCAGGATCTGCGTGGGATCGTAGACGTTGTCCTGGTCAAGGCCCGGAATGGCGGCAGGCATGATGGGCTTGGAGCCTTGCGCCACGATGACGGCATAGGGATCAAGCGCCTTGATGTCCTCCACGGTAGGCTCGACCCCGCAGCGGATCTCGACGCCGAGCTTCTCCGCCATGGTCCGCTGATAATCGATGAGCCAGCGGATCTTGCCCTTCTTCGGCGGAACCGCGGCGTAATTGATCTGGCCGCCGGTCCTCTTGGTTTTCTCGAACACGACAGGCTCGAACCCGCGCTTGGCAGCCACGATGGCAGCCTCCATGCCGGCAGGGCCAGCGCCGATGATGACCACCGTCTTGCCATCCCCGTCCCGGCTCAAAGCCGCATCGCCGCGCTCTGCCTCGCGACCCGCCTGGTAGTTGACGGCGCAACCGACGGTGACGCCGGTGATGTCTGCCTCCATCAGGGTCTCCATGCAGTGCATGCACTGGATGCAGCGGCGAATCTCCTTTTCGCGGCCCTCCTTTGCCTTGACGCCCCAATCGGGATCGGCGAAGAACGTGCGGGCGGAGGCGACGAAATCGACCTTGCCCTCGGTGAGGACCTGTTCGGCGTACTCGGGATTGCGAACGATGGACACGCCGATTACCGGTACGCTCACGACGGCCTTGACCGCTGCGGGCGCCTCGATCTTCCAACCCTCGTCGAAGCCGACGGGCTCCCAGGCCGTGTTCATGGTCTCGTAGATACCGCAGGAGACGTCAATGGCCTGAACGCCATAGTCCTCCATCATCTTCGCGATCTCGACGCCCTCGTCGAGATGGATACCCTCGCCCGGCAGGCCGTTGTACTCGAGGTGCTCGTCCACAGACAGGCGGATGATAATCGGGTAATCGGATCCCACTTCCGCACGCACCGCCTCGATGACCTCCTTCGCGAAGCGGCAGCGGTTCTCGAGGCTTCCGCCATACTCGTCGATGCGCTTGTTGGTATAGGGGCTCAGGAACTGGTTGATGAGATAACCATGCGCGCCATGGAGCTCGACGGCATCGAGGCCCGCCTCCTTGCAGCGACGGGCGGCAGCGGCGAACCTGGCCACCATCTCGTCGATCTCCTGCTTGGTCATCTCGTGAACGGGCTGGTGAACGGCCTGGTCCTCGACGGCGCTCGGTGCCGGCATGGACTCCACGCCGTTGAGCTCGGCGATGCCCTGCCTGCCCGGATGGTAAATCTGGCCGGCGACAACGGATCCCGCCGCGTGAATGGCATCGGCGACACGACGCAATCCGGGAACGAACTTGTCGTCGTCGACCGACATCTGGCATACGTTGCCCTTGCCGTGTTCGTAATCTATGGCCATGCACTCGAGGATGACGAGACCGACGCCGCCCTTGGCACGCGCCTCGTAGAACGCGACGTCCTTGTCGGACGCCCAACCGCCCGGATCTGCCATGTGGTTGCCCATGGCGGTCATGGCGATGCGATTGGGAACGACCACGTTGCCAATCTTGCCCTCTTTGAATAGTTGTTCGTACACTTTCTCCTCCAAACCTTTCCTGTTCGGATTGCCCGGACTACATCACGAGGATGGGCTTGACCACCTTGCCGTCCAGGGAGTCCTGGAATGCCTGGTCGATGTCCTTCCAGTCGTAAAACTCGCAGAGCTTGTCGAACGGGAAGCGGCCCTGCTTGTAGTAGTCCACCATCAGCGGGATGAACGTCTTCGCCACGGCATCGCCCTCGGTGGAACCCATGATCGTGCGACCCGGTCCCATGAGCTCCTGCTCGATCTCGACATTGAGCGTATCGGGGGACATGGCGACGGTGCAGATGGTCGCGTAGATGCTGGACGCGTTGATAGCCTGCTTGATGACGCTGGCGACGCCCGTGGTGTCCAATGCGAACGTGGTTCCCTCGCCACCCGTGATGGCGCGCACGGCCTCGACGGGATCGGTTTCCCTCGTGTTGACGATGTCGGTCGCGCCGACTTCGAGGGCGACGTCGAGCTTGGCCTGCTGTCGACCGACGGCGATGATCTTCCTGCAACCCGCGATACGGGCGGCCATGATGGCGGCAAGGCCAACTCCACCGGCCCCGTAGACGGCGATGGTGTCACCAAAACCGGCCTTGAACACGTTGATGACGGTGCCAAAGCCCGTCAGAAACCCGCAACCCAGCGGGCCGAGCAGCCTGAGATCGACCTCGGGATCCACGACGGCGACCTGGTTCTGGTTGGCCACCGCGTACTGAGCGAAGGAGGACTGTCCGAAGAACACGGAAAGGTCCTTGCCGTCCTTGGTGTGCAGACGGGTCGTGCCATCAGTGAGCCTGCCGAGGAAGTTCAGCGGGAACCACCTCTCGCAGCGCGCCGGATGACCACCGAGGCAATTGGCGCACTGACCGCAGTGCTGATAGGAGATGACCACATGGTCACCCGGCTTGATGCCCTGCACCATGTCGCCGACCTTCTCGACGATACCGGAGCCCTCGTGACCGAGAACGCCGGGAATGGGCCATGGAGCCATCTGGTCTCGGCCGCCAAGGTCGGTATGACAGCAACCGGAGGCGACGATCTTGACCAGGACCTCATCGGCCTTGGGCTCATCGAGCTCGATTTCGTCAAACTCGAACTTGCCCTTTTCGTACGTTACTGCAGCTTCCATCAACATAGAAAAACCTCCTCATAGTTCCTTTTGCATGCGTCGAACTTCGAATCGGATCACCCCTGCGAAACCCTCGAATCCCCCTGGTGCCCTGATGACGCTCCTTTCTCCCATGAGCCCTCTTTCGGGAAAGAGTGCCGGGGACGACTTGCTCCCTTCCGCTTAGAATCCGTTCCACACGGGCTTTCCCGTGTAGGCCTTTGCCTCTTCCTCGCCGCGGGCGACGCGAAGCGCGCCTGCAGCAAGGGCTTCCATCTCAAACTCACCCGGCATGGTCGTCACAGGGGCTATCCACTCGACATATTCACGCATCTTCGAGTCGATAGAGTCGCTGTGCGCCATACCGCCGGTCAGGATGATTGCGTTGACTTCGCCGTTCAGAGCGACGGCACAGGAACCGACGCTCTTAGCGATTTGGTAGATCATGGCCTCGAAGACGACCTTGGCGTAGGCGTCCCCCGATTCGATCATCCGCTCGACCTCGCGGGCGTCCGAGGTGCCGAGATGGTCGACCAGACCGCCGTTCTTGGTGAGACGGTCCTTCACGGCCTTCTTGCTACTTCCCTCCTCAAAACAGAGGTCGAGGATGTCGATGGTGGGCATGGACCCGGCGCGCGTCGGCGTCATGGGCCCCTCGCCACGGATGATGTCGTTGCCATCGACCATGCGCCCCCGCTTGTGCGCGGTGACGGAAACGCCGCCGCCGATATGGCAGATGATCAGGTTGATCTCGTCGTAATCGAGCCCCTTTTCCGCGGCATAGCGAAGGGCAATCTCCTTCTGGTTGAGCGCATGAACATGGCATTGGCGATAGATTCCCTTGAGACCCGATACGCGGGCAATCTCGTCATATTCGTCAACGTCGGGCGCGTTGTATATGTAGGCGCATCCGCCATGCTCTTGTGCCAGGGCATCGCAGATCTGCGATGCAAGCTGGGCCGGATGCTGTCCGGCCATGCCCTTGCGGGCGTCCTCGAGCAATCGATCCGTTACGGCAAAGGCACCGCTCTCGACCGAAACGAGGCCACCGCCGCGTCCCATGTAGATGTCGATGTCGGATATCTCGATGCCGCGTTTCTCAAGCTCCTCCTCTATGGTCGATTTGCGATAGCCAAGCTGGTCCTGGACGTCCGCAAAGCCCTTGAGGATGTCTGCGTCATGGGCGACGTTGGTCGAGAAAATCTCGGTATCGTCCTCGAAAACGGCAATCTTGGACGAAGTCGATCCGGGATTCACGACGAGAATCTTGAAGTGTTCCTTGCCCATTGCCCTATTCCCTCCCCTTCTCGTAGGTAATTGCCGCTAACCCCGCGCGGCATAGGCGGCAAGCGCGATGGAATAGAACTTGTCGGATGCCTCGGCGCTTCTTGGGGTCAGGACCACCGGCACCTTTGCGCCGACGACGGTGCCCGCCGTCTTGGCGCCGGCAAATCCGGTCAGCGCCTTGACGAACACGTTGCCGCACACGAGGTCGGGAACTATCAGGAGGTCGGCATCTCCCGCAACGGGGCTCGAATACCCCTTAATCTGGGCCGCCTCCTTGCTCGTGGCGATGTCGAGTGAGAGGGGGCCATCCACGATGCAGTCGGTGATCTCGCCGGCTTCGTTCATCTTCTTGAGCGCATCGGCATCAACCGTCTCTTGCATTTTCGGATTGACCTTTTCGACGGCGCATAGAACGGCGACCTTGGGCTCGGCAATGCCGAGGGCGTGCAGCAAGCTCACGGCATTCTCGAGAATCGCCCTCTTGGCCTCGACGTCCGGATAGGTGTTGATAGCCTGGTCGGTGACGGTGAGAAGCTTCGGATAGCTATCGAGTTCGTACAGGGCGGCGACGGACAGGAGTGAGCCCTTGCGCAGGCCGTTCTCCTTCTTGAGAATCGCACGCATGAAGTCGCCGGTCTCGAGATGGCCCTTCATGAGGACGTCCGCCTTGCCGGCATTGACAAGGTCGACGGCGGCTTCGAGACTGTCCTCTATGGTGGGAGCATCCACGATGACGTAGTCGGAAACGTCCTCGCCAAGCTCCTGAAGCCGCTGCCTGACAAGGTCTTCCCGGCCAATCAGAAGGGCCTCGGCGATGCCCTCTTTCTGCGCGTTGACGACCGCCTCGACGGTATGGGAATCGTCGGCGGCCACCACGGCAATGCGGCTCTTCCTATCGTCTGCCTGAACGGCTTCGACGAGTTCGGTGAAACTGGTTATGGACATGGAGACACCTCTCTTCGATAAATACGCGGTGCAGCAGAAATGCGGCGAATCACCCGGGGAAATATGGGGGTGGGTGATTCGCCAATCTGAGGAAGCGAGGCTATCTATGTGTGTGAGCAATAGCCTCTTTCGAAAACGGCGGTTAAAGGAGGTAATTGCCGCCGTCGGCCATGCAGAAACGCCTGCGACGAACGAAAGACTGGGGACCGGTGACTCCCTCGCCGGTCGGAGTCGCGATGGTGGGAGCGTTGGTGCCACTGCCGCCGATACCGAAGGCGGCCATGGTCCCGCCGTTCTGGACGAAGATCGTCGTATCGATCAGCTTTCCGAACCTAGTGACATGGTCGATGTCGTTGGACCAAATGGAAGCGGAGTGATGATTGCCCTTCTCCGCCTGGAATGCGTAGTCGACCGCCTGATCGAAATCCCTCACCTTGACGACCGGGATGATGGGCATCATCTGCTCGGTCATGACCAGCGGGTCGTCGAAGGTGGTCTCGTAGGCCGCGATGCGGGGGTCGCTATCGATTTCGATGCCCGCCGCGGCAAGGATCGTGTTAGCCATCTTGCCGACATGCTGCTTGTTGGCGACATACTCGCCGTCGGGACCCTCGACCCAGCAGAGCTTGGACACCTTCTTGCCCTCCTCGGGAGTGAGGATGTAAGCGCCTGCGGCCTCGAACTCCTTCATGAATTCGTCGAAAACCGATTCGAGGACGAACACTTCCTTTTCGGCGATGCAGAGTAGGTTGTTGTCGAAGGAAGCCGACGCGAGCAGGCCCGTGGCCGCCTTCTTGAGGTCAACGGAATCATCGATGATCGAAGGTGGGTTACCCGCGCCAGCGGCGATGACCTTCTTGCCGGAGGTCATGAGCGTCTTCACCATCGCCGGACCACCGGTACCCACCAGAAGCCTCACGCTCGGGTAGGCCATGATCTCGTCGAGAGTGTCGAGAGTCGGGTTGGCGACCATGACGAACAGGTTCTCGGGGCCTCCGGCCTCGGTGATGGCCTCGTTCACCAGCTTGACCGTCTCCGCAGAGGTCTTCTTGGCGCCGGGGTGGGCGTTGAAGACGACGGCGTTGCCGGCGGCCATGTTGGCGATGCCGTTGCCGATGATGGTCGCTGCGGGATTGGTGACCGGGGTCACGGCGCCAACTACGCCGTAGGGCGCATAGTACTCGACGGTCAGACCCTTGTCAGAAGCGTACATGCCGGTGGGGATTGCCTCGGTGCCCTGGGAAAGCATGACGGCACCCGTGTTCTTGGCGATCTTATCCTCGACGCGCCCATAGCCGGTCTCGTCAAACTCCATCTGCGCGAGACGATCCATATTGGGCATAATCTTGGCACGAATGGCATCAATGAACCTATCGCGATCTTCCAATGTGTAATTTTTTACCAAATCCTTCTGCGCCTCTGTTGCTGCAGCACAAGCTTCGGTAGCTGTTTCAAACACGCCTTTTGTCATTGCTATCTCCCCATCAAATCTGGTTTTTCCGGGCCTGTCCTCTAAATGCAAGCCACGTGCATATCCTATGAAGACGAGGGGGTGCGATGCTACGGCACAGATTATGAGATTGACTCCCGAATTTTGTTGTAATTGATTACATGGATACTGAAAATGATGCAGAAAGCAGTCGCCAATCTATCGTCTTTTTGCGACTACTATTCATCCCTTTTTACAATTCATATCCCAATATGTACAATTTGGTAGGATAGAATTGTATTGTACGGCACATTTTCTATTGTCATAAATTGAAAAGAGGTGTTCGATGCACGTCTACTTCTCCCGGTTCTACTCTCCCGCACGAAAGGAAGTGCTCATCATCAACCCGGAGCCATCGAGGCTCATCGTGGGTCACGAGCCCCTACGGGGAGCCGAGCTCCCCCTGCGCGAGGACATCCTCTATCACGGCAACGTGTCGGACCTGCCAGACATCTCGATGGCTTCCCACACCAACCTGATTCTGTTCAAGGACCAGGAG
This sequence comes from uncultured Coriobacteriia bacterium, assembly GCA_948466335.1. Classification (GTDB taxonomy): domain Bacteria; phylum Actinomycetota; class Coriobacteriia; order Coriobacteriales; family QAMH01; genus QAMH01. The sequence continues at coordinate 16,432 of CAOKAE010000018.1, forward strand.
GTAAACCCCGTCCTACTCGAGCGCCATCGCACGAACATCATCCTGACCAACCTCGAGGAGGGTTATCGGCGAGCTATCAAGGACATGCATCACATATTTGACACGCAGGTGCAGGTGAGTAACTTCGCGAGCGAGCTGTTGATCTTGGTGCAGGACGGCGCCAAGACCGAGAAGATGCTCGAGCTCGGATACAGCATCCTAGGCAATCCGCTCTTCATCTTGGACACCTCGCTGTGCCTTCTCCATAGCGAGGGTGCCGAACCGGTCGAGGAGGACCCGGTCATCGAGCATCTTCTCTCCGAGGGCTATATGCCCGAGCAATTTCTTGAGGAGGTGCTCAAAGAGGAGAACAACGCACCCTCTGACTACAAGACGCTCATCATATGGGAGAAGGACTTTCTCAAGAACCGCCTCATAGCGGGACGCATCATGAGGGGCAACCAGCTCATCGGCTTTCTCAAGATGTTCGAGCGCAACAGGCCGATTACCGACGTCTTCGACATAGAGATATTCAAGGTGCTCTGCCAATACGTCGCGCTCAGCATGGGAAACGGGCTGAGCGAGCGCTTCAACAACCCCAACTTCTCCGACACGTTCCTCCTTGACGTGATCGGGCGCAAGATAACCGACCCGGCAATCATCCACAGGCGCTCCGGACTCTACAACTTCAAGTTCCAGGACCACATGGTCGTCATAGCAATCGAGATGGACGAACGCCTCAGGAAACCCGACAAGTTCTATCTTCTCAAGCAGAAGCTGCAATCGCAGTTCAAATATGACACGCAACTCATATACAAGGACCGCATCATCATCATCGACGACAGCTCCGACATCTCCCGTTTCTCGAGCCCACAGTTCCTGGAGCCGCTGAGGGAGATACTCGAGACAAACGCATGCCGTGCGGCCATGAGTCTGCCCTTCGAATCCCTCGACGAGCTCTCCGCCCATTACGAGCAGGCCATAGTCTCCTTCCGCATTGCCGACAAGCTCAAATGCGCGGATACCATCCTTCACTACGACGAGCACATCCTCAATCACATGCTTCTCCACTTCAAGGAAGTATTCGACCTGCGCGGACTCATCATCCCGTGCATAGCCGACTTGCACGATCTTGACATCCAGAAGGGCAGCGAGTTCGTGAAGACGCTGTTCTGCTACGTCCGCCATTCCCAGGACATCACGGCAACCGCCAACGCCATGCACGTTCACTACAACACGCTCAAGTACCGCATCAACCGCATCAGGGAGATAACGGGGGTCGACCTGGAGGACCCAGAGGTCATCTTTCGCATCATGCTTGCGGAACGGGTCGTGAGGCTCCTCGAGCAGACCGAGGAGGACAGTATGTGGCAGCGAAGTGCTACAGCCCCCCCCCCCCGAAAGGTGGTAGGTCAGACGTAGCGTGACCCGAATCATCCTCTGTCAAGGATAGTTTTCCACAAATGCGGGCGATTATACTTCCCGTAAGATAGAATTATCCACAATTTCGAATAATGGAGCGCATCCAGATGCTCCATCATTCGTACAAATATGACGCTGACCAGCGCGTTTTCCTATTCCCAGTTATCCACATAAACGAAGATAGAAAAATACTTTTTTTGTCAACTAATTTTGTGAAAATTTAGTGATAGAATCTGTAAGTGGCAAGAAATGAGCCATGAATGACCGTTTGCTCGAGAAGATGGATGTGTCTCGCAGATTGTCCATCACGCAACGGCAGGCGCTTCACTCGTCGCTTACTTCAAACCGAGTACCGAATGAACTGGATGAGAGTTCTATTGAGAAAGGGGTGAGAAAGATGAGTGAAGAAAAAGTGGCACCGGCGGCATCCGGCAAACAGGCGTCAGGCAAGCAAGCGGTTAAAATGCTCGGATTTGGTGGCTTCTTCGCCATGACGGCATCGATGGTCATGACCGTGTACGCATACCCCAATTTCGCGTCCTCTGGTCTGCACCTGATCTTCTTCCTCATACTGGGCGGCATCTTCTGGTTCCTCCCAGTGGCATTGGTCGCCGCCGAAATGGCGACCGTCAAGGGATGGGAAGACGGCGGTATCTACGCCTGGGTCGGCAACACCTTGGGGAAGCGTTGGGGTTTTGCGGCCCTGTTCTACCAATGGTTCCAGATTACCGTGGGTTTCGTGACCATGGCGTTCTTCGTCCTGGCCGCGATCTCCTACATCGTGGGCTGGGACGCCCTCTACAATAACCCGCTCGTCATGTTCATCGGCGTGGCGATCATCGTCTGGGTGCTCACGCTCACGCAGCTCGGCGGCACCAAGCTCACCGCCCGCATCGCCAAGATCGGATTCTTCGGCGGCGTGCTCATTCCCGCCGTGGTGCTGCTCATCGGCCTAGTCGCCTATATGGCGACGGGCGGTATCTCGCAGCTGCATTTCGACGCCAGCGGCATCGTCCCCGACTTCACGAAGGTCTCCACGTTGGTCATCTTCGCGTCGTTCATCCTCGCCTTCGCGGGCGTCGAGGCAAGCGCCTCGCACGTGAACGAGCTGAAGAACCCCGGCAAGATCTACCCGATGGTCATGATCGTGCTCTGCATCCTCACCATCGTGCTCGACACCCTGGGTGGCCTGGCGGTGGCCATGACCATGACCGAGGCACAGCTCGACGCCAACCTCTCCACCGGCGTCGTCGTGGCCTTCGCCAACATATTCGACGCACACTTCCACTGCGGATGGCTCGTCTACGTGATCGCGTTTTTGCTGGCCGCGGGCGTCCTGGCAGAGATCTCGTCGTGGATCGTCGGCCCGTCGCGCGCATTGCTCGAAACCGCTAACGAGGGCATCATCCCCCGCAGCTTCGCCAAGACCAACAAGCACGGCGTCTCCGTCAAGACCGTCGTGGTCCAAGGCGTCATCGTCACCATATGGGACGCGGTGCTCTGCGGGTCCATGGCCCTGGCAGGCGGTTCCGGCTCGTCGATTTCGTACCTCACGGCAGTGGGCCTGACCGTCGTCATCTACCTGGTGGGCTACGTCCTGTTCTTCCTCGCCTACTTCAGGCTGGTGTTCAAGGGCAAGGACCACGAGCGCGTGTTCCAGATCTTCGGCGGTACCGCGGGCAAGTGCATCGTGGCAGGCTGCGGCCTCATCCTCACGGTGTTCGCCCTGGTGGTCTCGTTCTTCCCGCCGAGCCAGCTCGATGCCTCGTCGGGCACGGTCTACGTGATCACGCTGCTGGTCTGCTGGGTCATCTCGGTGGCGATCCCGTTCGTCATCTACGGCCTGCGCCATCACTGGAACGGCGGCGTTGACCACAAGCCGCCCACGATTCCGGGCAAGAAGGACCTGGCTGCCGCCACGGCAACCGCAGGCGCGGCCCCGGTGACCGGCAAGCATTCGGCACCGGCGGCAACCGCCACCAAGGATCCCGCCCCGGCCGACACGCCCCAGAAGGAGTGAGGCTCCGGGCGGCAAATCAAGCGGCGACACGTGCGAATCAAGGTGATGTCCAAGGAACAAGACACGTGTTAGTTACAGGCAAGCGTTCGTGCAAAACGTGCGGTACCCGTATCCAAACGAGATACGGGAGTGATTAGGAGGAGATTATCATGACTGTCAAGGACTCAAAGCTCGTCACGACCGAGGAGCTGGCGGAAATGGACGCGCAGACTTCATACACGTCCCCCATCTTCGGTAGCTACGCCTCGGACGTCGAGATGCCTGAGACCGAGCTGAACAAGATGCCCATCGAACCGCGTATCGCAAGCGAGATGATCCGCGAGTACATCGGCACCGAGGGCAACGCCCACCAGAACCTCTGCACCTTCGTCCAGACCTACATGGAACCCGAGGCCGCGGAGCTCATGAAGGACACGCTCGAGAAGAACGCCATCGACAAGGACGAATACCCGATGACGGCCGACCTCGAGAACCGCTGCGTGAAGATCATCCAGAACCTCTGGCATGCCAACCAGGACGAGCAGCCCATGGGCACCTCGACCGTCGGCTCGTCCGAGGCCTGCATGCTGGGTGGCCTGGCGGCCCTGTTCCGCTGGAAGGCCCTGGCCAAGAAGGCCGGCATCGACATCTACAGCGACCATCGCCCCAACCTCGTCATCACCTCGGGCTACCAGGTCTGCTGGGAGAAGTTCTGCCGTTACTGGGACATCGAGATGCGCCTCGTCCCCATGGACGCCGAGCATCTATACATGACCCCGGAGTCATGCATGCCCTTCGTCGATGACCACACCATCTGCGTCGTGGCCCTGCTGGGCATCACCTACACCGGCTGCTACGACGACGTCAAGGGCATCGACGCGGCACTGACCGAGTACAACAAGACGGCCAAGGTGCCCGTCCGCATCCACGTCGACGGCGCTTCCGGCGCCATGGTCGCCCCGTTCATCGAGCCCGACCTGGAGTGGGACTTCCGCCTCGACAATGTCTGGTCCATCTCGACGTCTGGCCATAAGTACGGCCTGGTCTACCCGGGCATCGGCTGGGTCATGTGGCGTTCCAAGGAGGCCCTGCCCGAGGATCTGATCTTCTGGGTGAGCTACCTGGGCGGCGAGGAGGCCACCATGGCCATCAACTTCAGCCGTTCGGCCTCGCAGATCATCGGCCAGTACTACGTCTTCATGCGCAACGGCTTCGAGGGCTACAAGGAGATCCAGAAGCGCACCCTCGACGTGGCGCGTCACCTGGTCCAGGGCATCAAGGACCTCGGCATCTTCATCATGTACGAGGAGGCCAGCGAGATCCCCATCCTCTGCTGGAGCCTGGACCCGAAGGCAGGCAAGAAGTGGACGCTGTACGACCTCGACGACCGTCTGCGCATGCACGGCTGGCAGATTCCGGCGTACCCGCTGCCCGAAAACATGCAGGACGTCACGTGCCAGCGCATCGTCGCCCGCGCCGACCTCTCGATGACCATGGCCGACAAGTTCCTCAAGGACATGAAGGCCGAGATCGCGAACCTCGACAACGCGACGGTGATCGGTTCCGCCGATACGAACATCGCTCCCAAGAAGTCGTTCGACCACAGCGGCAGGTAAAGGAACGACCTCGGAGGGAAACGATATATAACATTACTTTCCTCCCCTACTCACGCCCCGCTTAAAGCCGCTAAAGCGAGGCAACGGCACGGTACCGGCTCCCCACGTCAGTGAGGGGCCGGTACTGGTTTATGGGGGGGGTGAGACAGAGCTGGTCTGAGTAGGAGTCTCATTTTGCAAGCAAAATGCGACACCTACACTCAGACCAGCCAGTCTCACCGCGTCGTGGACCGGCTAGTCTCATCGCGTCGCAGACCGGCTAGCCTCACCGCGTCGCAGACCAGCTAGTCTCATCGTGTCGCGGGCCAGCCAGTCTCACCGTGCTCCGGCTCGGGCGGCCTCGACGGCCAGGCGAATGCGGTTCTCGCGGTTGAGGGCCGAGGCCTCCGGGTCGAAGTCGATGACGGTGATGCGCAGGCCGGGGAAACGCTCGTGCAGCCGCCGCAAGGCGCCGCGGGCGCTTCCGTGCCCTTTCAGGCAACCGAAGCTGAGCAGGTAGATGACATCGCGGATGCCCTGTTCCTCGAAGGCGGCGAGCTGGTCGAGGTAGCGCACGTCCTCGGTCGCCACGAGGGCGGGGTCGGGCAGGACGGCCTCGCAGTCCAGGGAGTCGAGCATGGCGACGAGGCGGTCGTTCATGAAGGGCTCGAAGACGAGCAGCGGATTGCCGACGATGCCAACACGAGGACGATTTCCCCTGTCATCTCGACCGGAGGCGAATGGGCCGCCCTCCCTGTCATCTCGACCGGAGGCGCGCAGCGCCGGAGTGGAGAGATCTCCATCGCTGCCACTGGCGGTAAAAGAACGAGATTTCTCGACTCCGCTCACTGCGTTCGCTTCGCTCGAAATGACAGAAGGGGGCATCCCTTCGTTCGCTTCGCTCGAAATGACAGGAGAGGGCATCCCTTCGCTCGCTTCGGTCGAAATGACAGGAGGAGGTGCCGCGCCGGGTAGGATGCCGGGGCGGGGCGGGGTCTCCCATGGCACCCAGACGTACTCGGGTGTCGCCCCGCAGGCGCGCTCGACGATGCGCGGGACGGCCTGGGTCAGGCAGGTCTCGCAGACGGCGGGCAGCTCGACGCGGGTGATGGACGGGTCGTCTTCCAGCATCGCGATGACGCGCGCGGCCATGACGTTGGCGGTGAAGCAGACGTCCTTCACGCAGCGACGGCGGACGCGCTCGAGGTCGGCGGCGTCGAGGGGCCGTGCGGTGATGCTGTGGAGGAAGGAAGCGGAGAAAGACCGAGATTTCTCGACTCCGCTCACTGCGTTCGCTTCACTCGAAATGACAGAGGGAGGCGTGTCTCCGTTCGCTTCGCTCGAGATGACAGAGGGAGGCATGCCTCCGTTCGCTTCGGTCGAGATGACAGGGGGACGCATATCGATGGCGGCCGCGAGGGTGCGCAGGCGTATGCGGATGTGCGCGAGGTCGGCTATGTCGTCGATCTTGAGGACGGTGCAGGGCTTGGCCGCGGCATCGAGCACCTCGGCCGCCTCCTCGATCGAGACCGCCTCGAAACCGCAGCCGAAGGACTGCAGGAAGACGGCATCGAGCTGCGGGTTTGCGGCGACGATGCGCGCGAAGCGCACGAGGCGCTTGGCGGGAAGCCAGGGATACGCGCCCTCGAGATGCCCCGACGCCCCCGCCATGGACCCGAGTCCGGACGCCGTGAGCACGGCAAAACCCAGACGCGCGAGCTCGCGGTCGATGCCCCGCAGCAGCGCCTCGTCCATGGAATAGGGCCGTCCGGCCAGCACGATGCCGTGACGCGCGGGGTCGGCGGCAAGCCATTGCAACGCGGCGTCCGCGCGCTCCTCGAGCGTGGCGACGACCTCGCGCTGGCATTGCATGGCGCGGTCCATGGCCCGGGCGAGCTCCCCACGGGTGATGGCGGGGGCCTTTGCGCCGAGGGTTCCGTTGAGGACGTCGAGCAGGGCCACGAGCGATTCCTCGTCGTCCGCGAAGCGCTCGGGCTTGTAGTTGGCGAGCAGAGGCGAGACAAGCGGCGCGAGGTCACCGCCATAGCGGGCGGCATCGACGTTGCCGGCGAGCGCATCGGCGTAACCGGTTTGTACGGGGCAATGGTTGTTGCGCACGAAACGCGGCATAAAGACCGCGTCGCAGCCCTTCTGGCAGAGGCTGAAGTAGCGCACGTGCGCGGTCTTGGCCGGATAGCAGACGCTTTCGGAAGGCACGGTCTCCCAGGCGACGCTCGCCCGGTCGGTCTCGCATCCGGGCTGGGGCAACGCGATGCTGAAACCGAGCGCGGCGAGCAAGGTGTGCCAGAAGGGACGGTAGGCATAGAGCGCCATGGAGTCCATGAGGCCGATGCGCACCTCGGCGCGCGGACCGTCGGAGTCGAGGTCGGCGAAGGAGGCGATGAGCCGCTGCTCGAGGGCCACAACGTTAGGGGGCTGTGACCGGCGCAATGAGACAAATGTGTCTGACCAATTTGTCTCATTGCGCCGCTTGAGCTCGTCGAGGCCGCGTTCGCACTTGTTGTCGCCGATGAAGTGCCGATCGCCGGACTCGTCGAAGGTCACGAGCGAGAGCGTGCAGCCGTTGGCGCAACCGGTGCAGGTGAGCTTGCTGCGCTTGGGCGTAAGCGACGCGAGCTCGTCGGGGCCGATGAGCGTGCTTTCCTCCCCCTCCCCACCGCGCGCGGCGTCGAGCGCGAACAGCGCGCAGCCGATGGCCCCCATGAGGTGGGCCTGCGCGGGCCGCACCGCCTCGATGCCCGTGAGGGATTCGAAGGCGCGCAGCACCGCATCGGAGCGGAAGGTGCCGCCCTGTACGACCACGCGATCACCGGGTTGCGGCATGCGGTCGTCGCCGATGATGCGATGCAGGGCGTTCTTGACGACCGAATAGGCCACGCCGGCGGCGATGTCATCGACGGACGCGCCCACCTTCTGCGCGTGCTTGACCCGCGAGCTCATGAAGACCGTGCACTTGGTGCCCAGGTCGATGGGGCTTGTCGCCATGAGCGCATCGGCCGCGAAACGATGGGGCGTGCTCTTGAGCGCCGCGGCCGTCCCCTCGACGAAGGCGCCGCATCCGCTCGAGCAGGCCTCGTTGAGTGCCGCGTCGACCACCATGCCGTGCCGGACCCACAGCACCTTCATGTCCTGGCCGCCGATGTCGAGCAGGAAGTCGAGGTCGGGACAGAGCTCGCGGGCCGAGCGCAGGTGCGCGGCCGTCTCGACGATGCCCGCGTCGACATCGAAGGCGGCGCGCAGCAGGTCCTCGCCGTAGCCGGTGGCCACCGCTCGCGCGATCCACGTGCGCGGCTTGGCGTGGGGAAGGTAGGTGGGCACCGAAATCCTGCGGTACAGCTCGTCAAGCTCCTCGCGCAGGGTCTTGACGAGGTCGCCGCGTATGGGCTCGTAGGCGCTGTGGACGATCTTCGCGTCCTCGTCGAGCACGACGAGCTTGAGGGTCGTCGAACCGGCGTCGATGCCGAGGAAGAGCGGGCCTTTGGCCTCGTAGAGGCCGCGGCGCTCGAACTCGGCCCGTGCATGGCGATCGCGAAACTCTTCGAGCTCCTCCTCGTTCGAAAACAGCGGTTCCAGACGCTCGAGGTCGCTTTCGACGGCACCCATGGACGCGATGGACTCCTCGAGCCCAGCCGTCTCAACGACCACGGGGGCACACCCCAGCGCGGGCTCGTCGCCCGCGAGCAGCGCAGCGCCACGCACCGTGAACAGATGCGCGTCGTTCGGCTTGATGCCCGTGATGGCGGACAGGCCGAGTGCGCGGCGAAACGCGTGCACGAGATAGGGCATGTGCTCGAGCGGACCGCCCAAAAAGACGACGTTTCCGCGGATGGGCCGCCCGCATGCCAGACCGCCGAGCGTCTGGCGCACCACGGCGTCGAAGACGCTCGCGGCGATGTCGCCCTTGCTCGCCCCGGCGTTGAGCAGCGGGCGCACATCGGTCTGGGCGAACACGGCGCAACGCGAGGCGATGGGGTAGCTGCGCGACGCCCCGAAGGCGAGCTGGCTCATCTGGCTGCTGCGCACGCCGAGCATGTAGGCGATGGTGTCGATGAAACCGCCGGTACCGCCCGCGCAGGTGGCGTTCATGCGCTGTTCGAGACGGTCGCCGAGGTAGATGATCTTCGCGTCCTCGCCACCGAGCTCGATGGCGACGTCGGCGTCGGGCACGAGCGCGCGCACCGCATGGGTCGTGGCGATGACCTCCTGGACGAAAGGGATGCCGAGCAGGCGGGCGACCTCGATGGCGGCGGAGCCCGTCATGGCGATGCTGGCCGTCACGGGACCATGGCGCCAGTTGAGGTCATGGACGGCCTCGCGCAGGGTACGCGCGATGTTGGCGCGATGGCGCATGTAGGTGCTGTAGACGACGGAGCCCGCCTCGTCGAGGACGACGAGCTTGAGCGTCTTGGACCCGGCGTCGATGCCGATGCGGTACATGGGCGACCTCGCGTGATGAAGACGAGCAGGTATGGGTGCCACAGGGCCTGACCCCCAGTGGCCCACGGCGGTCATTATATGGCACGGCGAATAGCACGGGATACATTGCCGCCAAGCCGTTGACGTCACGTCGTGCCCTGTGTATTTGTCTCATCCTGTGCACGTTTGTCACAGGACGGAAACATCGGCGCGCGGCGCCCATGCTAGAATCTACGGCCACGATACGACGGAAGGACGCGAACCATGAGAATCGGACGAATCATCGGCACCTGCCTGACCACGATCGCCCTTGGCGTGCTCCTCGCCGGGCTGGCCGGTTGCGCAACGGGCGCGACGCCGGAAAACGGCGCCAACGGCGAAGGGGGCGCCCCGCTCACGGTGGCCGCCATGAAGGGGCCGACGGCCATCGGCATGGCGCATCTGATGCAGGAGCAAGACGCGCTCGCCAACGACAGGGCATCCTACGAGTTCGCGGTCGCGGCGACGGCAGACGAGCTTGTGCCGCGCGTGGCCGCCGGCGAGTTCGACATCGCCTGCGTGCCCGCCAACCTCGCCGCCAAGCTCTACAAGCAGACTGACGGCGCGATCCGCGTCATCGGCATCAACACGCTCGGCGTGCTCTACGGCATCACCTACGATGCCGGCGTGCGCGACCTCGACGGCCTGGCCGGGCGCACGGTCTACCTGACCGGCAAGGGGTCGGTGCCGGGCTACACCGTCGAGTACCTGCTGGCCAAGGCGCAGCTCTCCGACAAGGTCACGCTCGAGTACGTCTCCGAGCCCTCCGAGGCCCTGGCCCGCCTGAACAACGACCGCACGGCCGTCGCCATCGTGCCCGAGCCCTTCGCGACCGCCTCGCTCGCCAAGGACACCGAGCTCGTGCGTGCCCTGGACCTGACGGCGCTGTGGGACGAGTCGAACGCCGGCGCGGAAGCGGGCGGACGCTTCGTCACGGGTGTCACCGTGGCGCGAAGCGAGCTCATCGGCGATGACCCGGAGGCCGTCGCGCGCTTCGTGGCCGCCTGGGGCGATTCGGTGCAGGCAGGGCTCGACGATCCGGCCTCCATCGCCCAGACCCTCGTGGATCTTGGAATATTGGGCAACGTGTCCATCGCCGATGCGGCCGTGCCGCGCTGCAACATCGTCTGCATCACCTCCGAGCAGATGAAGGACGACCTCTCGGGCTACCTCAAGGCGCTTTACGAGGCCGAACCCTCCTCCATCGGCGGTTCCCTTCCCGACGATGGCTTCTACTACATAGGCTAGCGGGCACGTCGTGGGAAGGTTGCGGCACGCACCCGCCAAGCGCTCCCCTCTTGCCATGGCCAAGGCGGCGGGAGCCGTCATCGCCTGGCTCGCGATCTGGCAGATTGTCGCTTGGGCCATCGGCAATCCCTGGCTGCTTTCCGGACCCGTCGAGACCCTGGTCGCCTGGGGCAATCTGGCCCTGACGCAGGGTTTCTGGCAGGCGGTCGCGCGCTCGTTCGTGCGCATCGCGCTCGGCTTTGCCGTCGCGTTCGTGACGGGTTGCGCGTTGGGGTACCTGGCAGCCCGGCTACCGGGACTGCGCACCTTCCTCAAGCCCGCCGTGCTCGCCGTCAAGAGCGCACCGGTGGTCTGCATCATCGCCTTGCTGCTCGTGGCCGTGGGGTCCAACGCGACCACGGCCATCGTGGTGGGGCTCGTCGTGTTCCCGCAGTTCTACCATGCCGTGATGGAGGCGGTCCTCTCCCGTCACAGCGAAGTCGACGAGGTCCTCGACGTCTTCGGCGTGCCGCGCCTGCGCCGCGCGCTTTGCGTCGAGCTGGTCGCCTTCGGCACCGCCATTCGCGCCGCGACGTGCACGGCCGCCGGCCTTGCCTGGAAATCCGGCGTGGCGGCCGAGATCATCGGGCTGCCGGGCATCTCCATCGGCGAGGGCGTGTACCTGGCCAAGATATCGCTCGACAGCGCGTCCATCATCGCGTGGACGGCAACGGTCATCCTGGCAAGCTGGCTTTCCGAGAAACTGCTCCTTTTATTAGTGGACGCGGGCGTCAAGCTGCCGAGGCGCTGGCTCGCCGCCCGCGTGCGCAAGGCCACGACCTCCCCCGATGCGAAGCCTGCCGCAGCCGTCATGCCACGGCCGTGCGCGATCGACATCGATGCCCTCGAACGCGACTACGGCACGGATGGCCCGCGACTGCGCTACGAGAACCTGTCCGTGCCGGCGGGCGGGCGCGTCTGCGTGATGGCGCCATCGGGGGCCGGCAAGACCACGCTGCTGTCCATGCTGGCCGGCATCAACCGCCCGGACGCGGGGAAAATCGCGGGCGTTGCGCCGGGTCACGACACCTTGAGCGTGGTGCT
>CAOKAE010000019.1 GCA_948466335.1 uncultured Coriobacteriia bacterium
ATGTGCCACGGTGCCTGACCCCCTGACACATTTGGTTATTCTGCTGCGGGGGTGCCGATGAGGTTCAGGAGCTCGCGGACGTTGTCGACGCTTACCGTGTCACCGTAGACATGTGGGCTGATGATGACCGACGGGCTGCCGAACTTGCCGGCCATGACGATGTCGGTGTCGTAGGTATCTCCCACGACGAGGATCTCCTCCGGTGCCAGCCCGAGCTGTTCGCTGACCTCCTTGAGCATGAAGGTGTTGGGCTTGCCGATCGTGAGGTCGACCATGCGGCCCGAACACCACTCGACGGAGGCGACCATGCCGCCGCAGCCGGGCATGAGACGGTCGTCCTCGCCCGGATAGGACCGCTCCTTGTTGCAGGCGATGACCCTATCGACCTTGAGGGCGACGTTGGATGCCGCGGCAAGCTTGGCGTAGTCGAATTCGGGGTCGAGACCGATGAGCATGTTCTCGGCTTCCTCGGCCTCGACGGAGTGCACGCTCAGCTTTTCGCACTCGCTCACGAGGTTCTTCGAACCGCAGATATAGATGTTGTTCAGGCGTTCGCGGTGGGCGTAGAGCGCCGCGGCGTATCCGCTCGTGAGCACTTCCCTGAAGGTGCAGTCGATGCCCATGCCGCGCAGCTTGTGGAAGATCTGGGAGCGGGTCTCTGACGAGTTGTTGGTGATGAAGAATACGGACTTTCCCAGCTTGCGACATTGGCGAATGACCTCGTCGATGCCATCGACGAGCCGGGAGCCCCGATATACGGTACCGTCGAGTGCGAACGCGACGGCCTTGGTGTCTTCAAACATGCGGTCTTCCTCCTGCGAAGAATACGGTCACGATGCCAGTGGCCTCATGGTCTCGAGGCTTATTCGGTGGGGGCCTCGGGCGGAGCTTCGCCACCACCCTCACCGCCGCCCTCGCCGCCAGGCTCGGGTTCCGGACCGCTTGGCTCCTGTGGCTGGTCGGGATTGGGGCCGTTGGGATCGGCCGTCGAACTCGAGCTCGCCTCGGTCGTGGAGCTGCTCGTGCTCGAGGATTCCTCGGGAGGCGCCTCCTCGTCATCTCCGCCGATAATCGTGATGTCCTTGGTGAAGTCCCAGGTGCGTGCCGGTTTGTAGCTGATCTTCTCGGTGGTCGTGGGGAACTGCTTGACAGGCTGGCCCTCGAGCGCGGCGTTCATGAAGTCGCGCCAGATGGGTGCGCAGACGGTGCCGCCGTACATCGAGGTCTCTCGTTCGATGCGATAACCGGCCCACACGGCGGTGGAGTATTGCGGTGTGAATCCGCAGAACCAGAGGTCGCGGCCATGCTCGGAGGTGCCGGTCTTGCCGGCGCAGGGCTGGCCGTTGTTGAGACGCGCGCTCGATCCCGTTCCCGAGCTGATGACGAGCTCGAGGATGTCGGTCGCCTTCTGCGCGACTGCCGCCGAAAGCGCGCGCTTGGCCTGGGCGGGCTCGTATTCGTAGACGGTGTCACCCGAAGGCCCCACGATTTCGGTGACGGCGTAGGGTTCGTAGTAGTAGCCACCATTGGCGATCGTGGCATAGGCGCTTGCCATCTCGAGCGGATTGACGCCGCTTGAGCCGAGCGAGACCGTGTCGTCCTGTTCGAGCTCCGACTTGATGCCGCAGGCATGGGCGATGTCGATGGTCTTCTGTGCGCCGATGGCGTGGACGAGCTGGGCGTAGACGGTGTTCACCGAGGAGATCGTCGCATCGGTGACGCTCATCGAGCCGTGACCGCGGCCCTCGGAGTTGTTCACGGTCCAGTCCTTGCCCACCTGCACCGGGCTCGACGAATCGATGTAGGTGTCATCGGGGTCGAGTCCCTCGTTGAGGGCGGAGAGCAGGGTGAAGGTCTTGAAGGACGAGCCCGCCTGGCGGCTCATCTGCGTGGCGAGGTTGAACTTGTTGGTCTCGTAGTCCCGACCGCCGACCATGGCGACGATCTTTCCGTCGTCGGGCGCGACGGAGACGAGCGCGGCGTCGAGTTGGCTGTCGCTCCAGCGCAGGTTCTGCGAAATGGCCTTGTTGGCGTCTTCCTGCAGGTCAGGATCAAGCGTCGTGTACACGGTCAACCCGCCATGCGCGATGATGGTCGCGGGGAAGCGCGGGTCCTCGTCGAGTTGACGGCGCACGTAGTCGATGAAGTAGGGCGCGATGTCGGATATGGTCTCGTCGGTCATCTTCTCGTTCGAGAGCACCGGCGTATCGGCAAGGGCCTCGTCGTATTCGGACTGCGTGATATAGCCGTTCGAGAGCATGCGCTGCAAGACGACCGCCCGTCGCGCCATCGCCCTGTCCATGTGCTCGCGGGGGTTGTACGCGGTGGGGGACTGCGGGATGCCGACGAGTAGGGCGGCTTCGGAAAGCGTGAGCTCGTCGGCGTGCTTGCCGAAGTAATCGCGGCTTGCCGCCTCGATGCCATAGCAGCCGTCGCCATAGTTGACGACGTTTATGTACATCATGAGGATGTCGTCCTTGTTGTACTGACGCTCGACCTGCGATGCGATGTACATCTCGCGCACCTTGCGCTTGATGCTGATGTCGTTCATCTCGTCGAGCAGGACGGTGTTGCGCACGAGCTGCTGGGTGATGGTCGAGGCACCCTCGGAGGCGCCACGGGAAGCCGCGTTCACGATGAGCGCGCGCGCAATGCCGATGGGGTCGATGCCGCCATGCTCGTAGAAGCGCTCGTCCTCGGTGGCGACCGTTCCCTCGAGCACGTATTCGGAGACCTCGTCCTGCGAGATTTCGATGCGGTTCTCGAGGTAGAGCTTGGCGAGGACCGTTTCGCGGTCGTTGGCGTAGATGGTCGTGATGCCGGTGTTCGCGTACGAGCTGATGGCACTGTAGTCGGGGAGCCCCATGAGCCAGGTTGCGCCCACCGCGCAACCGAGGACCACCACCAAGCAAAACGCGCCGGCGATGCATCCGAGAATGGTGAGGAGGTTGACTGAGCGGCGCTGCGCTTTATCGCGACGTTTGCGGTTACGGCTTGACGAGGGCAACACGGTCTCCTTTCGATGTGAGCACATTATGCCCTAAATACGCGTGCATAGTATTGAACTGTGTTCAAAATCCACCGAAGGGAGGCCGACGAGCGCCTTGGACGATGACGGGCGCTGGCAAGTCATGGGGTCGTTTACCGTCCGATACCCAATCGTGCGGTCATATGCCCGTTCCTTTGGCTACAATCTGCGTCGTGTTTATTTTTTGACAGCCCCCAAGGGCTGAAGAGAAGGAGGATTCCCATGGCCGTAACCGTGAACGAGGATACCTGCATCGCCTGTGGCGCCTGCGCCGATGCCTGCCCCGTCGACGCAATCACCATCGCCGACCATGCCGTGGTCAACGCCGACGAGTGCATCGATTGCGGCTCCTGCGTTTCCGTGTGCCCCACCGATTCGCTGAGCCTCTAGGCATCAAGCACATGAGCAAGGGCTGTCGAGAGAGGTGAATTCCTCTTTTGGCAGCCTTTCTTCATGTCTGGAAAGCAGCCCATGAACACCGAATCAATCCATATCGAGTCGCTTGCCTACGGTGGCGATGGCGTCGGCCACGTCGCCGATGGACGCGTCGCCTTCGTGCCGGGGGCTTTTCCCGGCGACGTATGCCGGGTCGAGTATGTGGACACCAACGAGCGATTCGTACGTGCCAAGCTCGAAGAGATTGTCGAGGAGTCTCCCGACCGCGTGCAGTCGTTGTGCCCCGAAGCCGCGAGCGGTAGATGCGGGGGATGCCCCTGGGCCGGCCTTTCCTATGATGCGCAGCTGCACTGGAAGCGCCAGGCCGTCGTCGATGCCCTCGAGCGCATCGCGCACATGGATGCCGCCTGGGTTGACGCACACGTGCCCGCATGCGTCGCGAGCAAGCGCGAATGGCATTACCGCAACAAGGTGGAGTTCGAGGTCGGGCTCGATGTTGCGGGACGCTTCACGCTCGGCATGCATGCGCGGGGCGGGGCGTTTACCCCGATTTCGAGCTGCGCCCTCATTCCGGGCAAGTTCTCGCAGGCCCCCAAGGCCCTCACGGGGGCATTGCGCTTTGCCGCTGGACAGGAGGACCTGGGCATCGAACGCGTGGGCATTCGCGTGTCGACGCGCACCAACGACGTGGAGGTTGCCCTCTGGACGAGCACGGGGCGTTTTCCGCGGGCGCGCGTCGCGCAGGTGGTGGGCGAGAGCATGGCCGTGAAGGGTCTGGGCGTCACGCGGGTGCTGCTCAAGGGGCCTGCCAAGGAGCGCAAGGTCGCCGGCGTCGAGTCGCTGCGCGGCCGTGGCGCCTGGAACGAGGTCGTGAACGGCATGAACATGCTCATCTCGGCACCTTCGTTCTTCCAGGTGAACACACCGGGCGCCGAGGTGCTCACGCGGCTCGTCTTCGAGGGACTTCATCCCGACGGCCTCGATTACATGCTCGATCTCTACTCCGGAGCCGGGACCTTCACCTTGCCGCTTGCCCACGAGACGCAGGCTGTCGCGGCGGTCGAGTCGGCCGGATCGTCGGTGCGCGACCTGCGTCGCAACCTCGAGCGCAACAAGCTTGCCGCAGAGGTCATCGGCGGGGATGCGGCACGGGAGCTCGGCGGGCTGGGCGCACCGGACAAGGTCGTCGTCGATCCGCCCCGCAGTGGTTTGGGGGACAAGGCCATCCAGGGTCTCTGCGCGTGCGGAGCCCATGGAATCGCCTACGTGTCGTGCAATCCGACGACGCTTGCCCGCGACCTGGTTCAGCTCCAGGCCGGCGGCTACCGCGTGGAGCTCGTGACTCCCGTCGACATGTTCCCGCAAACCTATCATGTCGAGACGGTCGCGATTCTCACGAAGACCTCCTAGTTGTGGTAGATTAGCTATCCGGTCCCCTTAGCTCAGCTGGATAGAGCGTTTGCCTCCGGAGCAAAAGGCCGCAGGTTCGAATCCTGTAGGGGGCACCAGAAACAGTGAAATGAGGCAAGCGCGCCAGGCACGCTTGCCTCATTTTAATCACCATGCGTCGGCAGCCCGATGAGCCGAGGTTAAGGGAGCGAGCCGAAAGACCACGCAACGGGCTTTCGGTGAGCGACCGTCGAGGCAAATCGGGCTGCCGACGCGCCCTTTTTGCCGTCTTTTCACTTATCGTCTAAAATCATAGAGTTTAGCAACTTCGTCATGTGTCAACATCAGGAGGAACAATGGCTCTGTATACGCCGGAATATAAGCCCAACGGCAAGGAAATCGCCATCATCACGACCGACGAGGGCACGATCCGCGTCCAGCTTCATGGCGACGACGCGCCCATTCACGTGGGCAATTTCGTCGAGCTGGCCCAGAAGGGCTTCTACGATGGCCTGAAGTTCCATCGCTACGTGCCGGGCTTCGTCATCCAGGGCGGTTGCCCCAACACCCGCGACATGTCCGCAGCCGACGTCGCCGCCGGCAAGAGCGGCCCCGAGGGCATGCCGGGCACCGGCAATCCCGGCTATTCCATCAAGGGCGAGTGGAAGACCAATCCCAACAACTCGCACGAGGACGGCACGCTCGCCATGGCGCGCAGCTCCATGCCCGATTCCGCTGGCAGCCAGTTCTACTTCTGCCTCGGCCCCCAGCACTTCCTCGACACCGACTACACGGTCTTCGGCGACACCATCGAGGGCCTGGACGTCATCGGCAAGCTTCGCGCTGGCAGCATCATCGAGAACATCACGATCGAAAACGCAGACTAGTAGGCGCACGTCTACCAAAGGGAGCTTTCCAACATGAAAGTCGAGGTTTTCAAAGAGGCGCAGGAGGCCTATGCGAAAGGCGACTACAAGGCCGCCCTCGAGGGCTTCATCGCCTGCACGCATGACGTTGCAGGTCTTGCGCCCGCCGACCTCAGCAAGTTCTATCACCTCATCGGCAACTGCTACGTGAAGAGCAACGACCCGCGCTCCGCCGCCGAGTACTACCTCAAGGCACTCACGGGCAGCCCCGAGAAGCGCAAGCCATCGCTCTACGTCAACTTGGGCACGGCGTTGCTGGGAACGAAGGATTACGAGAACGCGCTCGAGGCGTTTGGCCGCGCGCTCGATTATCCCATCTACACGACGCCCTACAAGGCCTATGCCGGCATAGGCGCCGCGCAGCTCAAGCTCGGCAACATGGTCGAGGCCGGTGCCGCCTATCGCGAGGCCGCGCTCGACCCCGCCAACCCGGCTCCGGCAAAGTCCCTCGTCAATCTGGGCGTCTGCTTCATGGAGCTCGGACGTCCCGAGGATGCGGTCTCCGTGTACGAGACGGCACTCGACTTCGACCTCGACGACCGGGCCCGTGCCAAAGCCTACGCCAACTTGGGCCAGGCCTACATGGCCCAGGGGCGCGTCCCGCGTGCACTCGACGCCTTCGAGAAGGCCGAGGAGATTGGCGACGAGATGCCCTCGTTGGCCATGCACGACTACGAGCTCGCGCGCACTCTCAAGGAACGCGTCGATTCCCGTGCGCCCGGCATACTCGACACGGGCTACATCCCGCCTGTCGCGACGGACGTGAGCTCGCCGGAAGACGACGAGGACTTCGATCCGTTCGCTCCGCGTACGGGCGAGCAGGGCGCAGTATCGGCTGGTACGCAAGCAGCCGAACCGACGCAGCAGGCAGATGCCGGCGAGGCCGCGGGCGAGACGCTCGATCCCTCCCGTGCCCAGACGATTGCCATGGAGGCGCTGCCCACGCCGCTTCCCGACAACGCCGCCTCCGACGCGGATGCCACCGGCAAGATCGAGGTGGTCAAGGAGACGGCTTCCGTCTCGCAGGGCGATGCCGCCGAACAGGCATACGACTCCGGCCTCGACGAGACCCCCTTCACCTACAACGAGCAGCCCGGTTACGAGTACGGCGTCGCCTTCGACTTTGGCGACGAGTACGCCGACGTGCGCGAGTCCGCCGATCTCATGGACTCCACGGAGATGCACATGCCCTCGCCCGAGGACACGGCCTTCTTCGACATCACCGAGCAGCAGATCAAGAACAACGCGCGCAAGGGCAAGCGCCAGGACCGCAAGGCCCGTGGCTGTGGCCTGAAGATCGCCATCGCGTTCGTCATCGTCTGCATTCTCGTCGCGGGTGCGGCGGTTGCCGCCTACGTGCTCGGCTATGGCTATCCGCTGCAGGAAACGGTCACCGAGGACTTCTTCGCCGCCGTCCAGAACGACGGGGACACGAGCCAGTACTGGGCAAAGGACGTGAGTCCGAGCATGCAGCGCGCCCAGGAGGCGTCGCTTCAGGACCTCACCTCGTATAGCGTCGAGGCCGTGCAGCGCAGCATGAACCAGACCGCGGTCTTCGTGAACGCGACGCTCGCGCAGGGCGGTAACATCGACTACGAGGTCGTGCTCACGCGCGACGGCATATCGTGGGCTATCCAGTTCGTTCAGCTGTACTTCCCGAGCGAACAGTAGAAGAAACGTCAGATAAGGTCGACGCCAAGACGGCGTGGACAAAAGTGAAAGGATTGAAGCACAATGATCGAGAAGACTTACACCATGATCAAGCCGGACGGCGTTCGTAACGGTCACATCGGCGAGATCGTGAACCGGTTCGAGCGCGTGGGCCTCACCGTCGAGCGCATGGAGCTCGGCATGGTGACCGAGGAGCTCGCCAAGGCGAACTACGCCGAGCACGAGGGCAAGCCCTTCTACGAGGGCCTCATCGCCTACATCACGAGCGGTCCGGTCGTGAAAATGGTCGTGAGCGGAGAGAACGCCGTTGCCACCGTGCGCAAGCTCATGGGCGCCACCAATCCGGCCGACGCCGCCCCCGGCACCATTCGCGGTGACTTTGGCCTGACCATGGACGAGAACGTCATCCACGGCAGCGATTCCGTCGCCAGCGCCGAGCGCGAGATCGGCGTCTTCTTCGGCTAGAAGATCGTTTTGGGATGGGGCCCGTCCATGATGGCGGGCCCCGTTCGTTACCTTTTGCCATCAAGACCATGGCAATTTATGTGGAATAGGTTCAGATTTTGCGGCAGGTACGATTGGAAATCGGAGCCATGCTACACTTGCAGGCCATGCTTCAAATACGAACTAGATAAAGTAAGGAGCGACTATGTCGCTGACAGACAGACTCTTCGGCAACTTCGGTAGCGATATGGCTATCGACCTCGGCACGGCCAATACGCTCGTGTCCGTCCGAGGCCAGGGAATCGTCATCAACGAGCCTTCGGTCGTTGCCATCGAGAAGCAGGACCAGCGCGTTTTGGCCGTTGGTGCCGATGCCAAGGAAATGCTCGGCCGCACGCCGGGCAGCATCATCGCCATGCGCCCGCTCAAGGACGGCGTCATCGCCGATTTCGACGTGACCGAGGCCATGCTCCGTTACTTCATCTCACGCGCCCAGGGCAAACGCATGCCCTGGCATCCCAAGCCGCGCGTCGTTGTGTGCGTCCCCAGTGGCGTCACCTCCGTCGAGAAGCGCGCCGTCTTCGAGGCGACCATCACCGCCGGAGCGCGCCAGGCGTTCCTCATCGAAGAGCCCATGGCCGCCGCCATCGGCGCGGGACTGCCCGTCGACAGCCCGACCGGCTCCATGGTCGTTGACATCGGCGGTGGCACGACCGAAGTCGCCGTCATCTCCATGGGCGGCATCGTCAACGCGACCTCCATCCGCATTGCGGGCGACGCGTTCGATGCGGCTGTCGTGCAATACGCCAAGACCCACTACAACATCGCCATCGGCGAGCGCACGGCAGAGGAAATCAAGATCACCATCGGCTCGGCGGCACCGCTCGTCGAGGAAGTCGATGTTGAGGTACGCGGCCGCGACCTCCTGTCGGGTCTGCCGCGCACCGTGCGAATTGAAAGCGAAGACGTGCGAGAGGCTCTCGAGGAGCCCATTGCCAAGATGATCCAGGCGGTCAAGGACACGCTCGACGAGACACCGCCCGACTTGGCAAGTGACCTTATGGAATACGGCATCACGCTCACGGGGGGCGGCGGCATGCTGCGCGGTCTCGACGAGCGTCTGCGCGCCGAAATCGGCGTTCCCGTGCACGTGTCGGAAACGGCCCTCATCAACGTCGTCGAGGGTTGCGCCATGGTTCTCGAGGCCCCTGATTTTCTCTCGCAGTCATACATGCAGCAGAGGTAACGCTTCATGCCAGGACTCTCGTTTGGCAAACAGAGTCAGAACAGACGCTCGGGCCTTTGGTGGATCCCGATTGTTCTGATTATCATATCCGTCATGCTCATCACGCTGTGCGTGCGTTTTGGGAGCTCGGGTCCCTTCGCGGTCGCGCGCGGCGTCGTGCAGACGGTGACCAAGCCCATCGCGCAGGTGGGCTCCCTCGTCTCGACACCCTTTGCCAACATCGGCACCGTCGACGTCGACGAGGAGATCGCGCGTCTCGAGGCGGAGAACAGCCAGCTGCGCACGCTTGTCGCGGAACTCGAAGAGTATCGCCAGCAAGACCAGCGCCTCACCGCGATGATGCAGTTCTCCGACATCTACGGGCTGGAGACCCTGAGCGCCGAGGTCATCTCGACGACCACCGGCTGGGACCGCACCGCGACCATCAACAAGGGTACGCGCGACGGCGTGCGTGTCGGCATGGCCGTCATGAGCACCTGCGGTCTCTACGGACAGATCGAGTCAGTGACCGACGCCACGAGCGTCGTGCGTCTCATCAACGACGCGAACTCGTCCGTGGCGGTCATGGTCCAGAACTCGCGCGCCCATGGCATCATGCACGGGTCCTACGACGGCACCCTCACCCTCGAGTACGTGCCCATTGACATGGCCGTGGGCGAGGGCGATATCGTCATCGCGTCGGGAAGCGGCGGGGCCTATCCACGCGGCATCGTCGTCGGCACCGTGCGCGCCATCGAGGCGGATTCCTCGAAGCTCTACCATCGCATCACCGTCGAGCCGCTCTTCAACATAGAGTCCTGCGAGGAGGTGCTGGTCCTGACCGGTAACGAGACCGAGACCGAGCGTATCCTGAACGAGGAGCTCCTGCAGATGATCGTCGACTCCGCCAACTCGGTGAACGCCTCCTCCGCACAGGCGGGCGCCATCGCCAAGGCGCTGCTCAACGAGGCCAACGAGGCATACAAGGCCGCCGAGGAGCAGCGCAGGGCCGCCGAGCAGGCGGAACGCGAGCAAAGCTCGGGCAGTGGCGGTCAGGAGGGTTCGGGTTCGGGCACGGAATCTGGTTCGGGCTCGGGTTCGGGCACGGCTGGAGGTGGTGCGGGTGAGTAAGCAAGTCGTCTACCTCGTCACCATCATTCTCTGCATCCTGTTGCAGGCGGGCATCTCTCCCGCCATAGCCATCATGGGCTGTTCCCCCAATTTCCTGCTCATCCCCGTGCTGCTCATCAGCATGCGCTCGGGAACCGGTGCGGGCAGCATCGCGGGCTTTTCGCTGGGGCTGCTCTACGACCTCATGGGCAGCGGCACCATCGGGTGCATGGCCCTCGTGCTCACGCTCATCGCCTTCATCGTGGGCGTTGCGGGCGAGAGCATGGACCTGCTCACGCCCATTGTGACCATCGCCGTCGCTGTCTTTTCCTCGCTCATACTCGAGATCGGCTACGGCATCGCGGCCATCCTCACGTCCTCCGAGGGCGGTGGCGTCATGTCCACGATGCTCAGCTACTCGCTTCCCTCGGCCCTGTATACGGCCGTATTTGCCGTAATCGCGCTCGTCACCATCGGCTTGGTCATCGCCGACGACAACGCGGGCATGCCCACGCATCTGGGCGAGCGAGGAGGCGGCAGCAGCAGGCGCGCCATGTCTTCCATGAAGTCGCGACTCAAGTAGGGAGATGAGTGCATGACGGCAGCAATCTCTGCGGCAATCAGCGTTCTTCTCATAGTCGTGGCCATCGCCATCATCGTCGTCGTCATCCGTTCGGGGCGGCGCAGGCCCACGCGCATCCCCATCGACACGCGCAACGCCTCCGAACTCGCTATGAGCACCGAGGCCCATGGGGGCCAGGGCGGCGATAGCCAGGGTCCGACGCGCCGGCGCTTCTTCGGCTTCGTGGCCGTCATCGGCGCCTGCATCGGTGCCCTCATCGTCAAGCTCTGGTCGATGCAGGTCATCTCCGGCGCCGAGTACACCGCGAAGGCCGAGGGCAATCGCATCAACGAGTACACGACGATCGCGCCGCGCGGACGCATCTTCGACCGCAATGGCGTCGAGCTCGTCGGCAACCGTTCCACCTTCGCCGTCCTCGCGAGCGCCGACGTGCAAAACGACAAGCTCGTGCTGCAACGCCTCTCCGATGTGCTGGGCATTCCCCGCGAGACCATCTCCTCGCTGGCCGCGTCCCAGACGCAGGGCGCGCAGGCCGACCGCGTCATCGCGCTCGACGTCGACGATCGCGCCGTCGCGTACATCTCCGAGCACCCCAACGCGTTTCCCGGCGTGCGCATCGAGAGTCGCACCGTGCGGACTTATCCCCATGACGACCTGGCGGCCCACGTGCTCGGCTACACGGGCACGATTTCCCAGGAGGAGCTCAAGCGCGAAGTCAACGGCCTTACCTACGAGTCGGGTGACATCGTCGGCAAGGACGGGGTCGAGCAGGCCTTCGAGTCGTATCTGCAGGGCGATCGCGGCATCAAGCGCGTCGAGGTCAACGCGGCCGGCGAGGTAGTGAACGCCGTCGATTCGGTCGAGCCCGTGCAAGGCAACGACATCCGCATCACCATTGACGCCAACGTGCAGAAGGTCGCCGAGGAGGCCCTGCGCCGCGCGTTCGCGGACGCGGCCATGTCGGGCAACGACAGCGCCCGGTCGGGCGCCATCGTCTGCATGAACTGCAATACCGGCGAGGTCATAGCCATGGCCTCGGCTCCCTCGTACAACCCGAGCCAGTTCATCGGCGGCATATCGTCGGATGTCTGGGAGGAGATGACGAGCGAGGATTCCGCCTACCCGCTCTCGAATCGCTGCATTGCCGGACTGTATCCGGCTGCCTCGACCTTCAAGGGCTTCACGGGCCTTGCGGGCCTCGAATACGGATTCGTCACCGATAGTTCGGTCTGGGAATGCGAGGGCACCTGGACGGGCTTTGGCGAGGAGTGGCCCCAGAAATGCTGGAAGACGGAGGGTCATGGCTCCATTGGCTTTCACAAGGGCATCGTCGAGAGTTGCGACGTCGTCTTCTACGAGATCGCCAAGAACTTCTACCAATACAACGAGAACGAGACGGCCTTGCAGGACTATCTCAAGAGCTGGGGGTTCGGCTCCAAGACGGGCATCGAGCTTTCCGGCGAGTCCGAGGGCCGCGTCCCCACGCCCGAGTGGAAGAAGAAGTTCAACCATGATGCCCCCGAGAGCCAGGCGTGGCTACCGGGTGACCTCTCGAACCTCATCATCGGCCAGGGCGACCTGCTCGTGACGCCGCTGCAGATTTGCTGCGGTTACGCGGGCCTTGCCACCGGTCGCGTTCCCAAGCCCGTGCTGCTGCACTCGGTCGTGTCCACCGACGGGACCATGACGGCGGTTGACGGCGCCCGCTACCAGGGAAGCATCATCCAACCCGAGTTCGACCAGAAGAACATCGACATCATGCGCAGCGGATTCCGCGGTGTTGTCGAGGACGGATCGGTTTCCGGCGTTTTCGAGGACATGGGCATCACCACATCGGGAAAGACGGGTACGGGCGAGGTCGCGGGCAAGGACGATTACGGCTGGTACGTCGGCTATGGCCCGACCGAGGCTCCCGAGTACGTATGCGTCTGCTGTATCGAGGAGGGCGGTTCCGGTGCCCTGTGCGCCGCGCCCGCCGTGCGCTCGGTGCTTGCCGCTGCCTTTGGCCTGTCCGCGGAGCACGTCTCCGGTTCCGCGACCGAGGAGCGCTGATACGGTCATGCCCCAGCTCTCGTTCGGAAAGTCGCCCAAGGTCCACGCGCGTACCGCCTCGTCTGCCAAGCTGCCGGGTTCGGGCGAAAAGCGCTCGTTTTCCATACCCGCCAACATCATCCTGCTCGTGCTCGTCGCGCTCATCCTACTCTGCGGCATCATCACGCTATACGCGGTCACGAGGACCGAGACGGAATACTCGATCATGCGCCAGGTCATGGGCGTGGGAATCGGCGTCGTCGTCATGGTGGGCGTCTGGCTCTTCGATTACCGACGTCTGGCCAATCTGGTCATCCCCCTCATCGTGCTCGACGTGATCCTCATATTGCTGCCGATGGTTCCCGGTCTCGGCCATGAGGTCAACGGCGCGACCTCGTGGATCAAGATCGGCTCGCTCACCTTCCAGCCCTCCGAGCTCGCCAAGCCGGTGACCATTCTCGCGATCGGAGCGGCAACCGCCCAGTACCAGGGGTCCATCGTGCGCGGTGCCGACTTCCTGAAGCTACTCGGCATCCTGCTCATCCCCTTCGTCTTGCTCATGCGCGAGGACTTGGGAACGGCGCTCGTCATCCTCATCGTCGGCTTCTGCATCCTGCTCATCGGCGGCGTCGCCCGGCGTTGGCTCATCATCTCGGTCGTCACGGCCGTGGTGGGCGTTGCGGCCCTTCTGGGGCTCAACGGTGTCGTGAACGATTGGACTGGCGGTGACGTGCAGCTCATCAGGCAATACCAGATGAGCCGCCTGCTCGTCTTCATCGATCCGGACAACCCCGAATACGCCGATGACGCATACAATCTCAACCAGGCCAAGATTGCCGTCGGAAGCGGCGAGCTCGTGGGCAAGGGCTGGGGCAACGCGACGCAATCCTCGGGTGGCTTTTTACCCGAGTCGGCGACCGACTTCATCTTCTGCGTCTATGCCGAGCAGTTCGGGTTCATGGGGGCGTTCATATTGCTTGTGCTCTACCTTGCGCTGCTTTTGACGGCGCTTGGCATAGGGCTCTCATCGTCGGACCTGTTCGGGTCACTCATCGCAGCTGGTATCATGGCGATGTGGCTGTTCCAGATCGTGGAGAACATAGGCATGGACCTGGGGCTCATGCCCATCACGGGCATTCCGTTACCGTTCATGAGCTATGGGTCCTCGTTCATGTTCACGAACTTCATATGCGTGGGCCTGCTGTTGTCGGTCTGGTCACGGCGCAATGACGCCCTGGGCTAGGAAGAGAAAGGTTCGGATACGTTATGCCGAGCATGCCAATTGACGTAAGCAAGGTGCTGAGCGCGATTACGAGTATCGGGCAGCAGCGTGACTTGCCCTCGCGCGTCGAGCTCGTCTTCGATCCCACGGCGAGCAACACGCTCGTCGACAAGGTAATCGACGCCTTCGTCGACGTATCGTCCAACGCCCACGTCACGGACGTTGTGCTCGACAAGAAGGTTCCCGTGATTCCCAAGGACACCGACCTCGTCGTCATCGTCGGCGGCGATTCCCTGCTGCTGGGGGACGTGGCCCATGCCGCCGAGGAACGGGGGGTTCCCGCGGTCGTCGTCATCGAACGCGGAAGGACCTACTTCGCCAACGACCGCGCATCCGCGCAGGCCTATGCCGACATGACGCTGGCGGCGAACTCTGCGTCGACGGTGACCGGCACCGCCCGGACGCCGGGCGTGGGCAGGGGCATCGAGCTCGAGAACCTCGTGGACGTCGAGCTCGACGACAAGGCCCCGCGCCCGCTCGAACAGCTCGGGACCTGGATCGTCCAGAACGTCCCCGACAAGCGCCTGTCCCTTGCGCGGGCCTTTCCGTTCCTGCGCCATCCGTTGGCCGTCGAGCTCGCCAAGCAGACCACCATCCAGAACGGCGCCATCGGGCTCGTCTTCTTCGTACCGGGTGCCGACATGCCCCTCATCGCGCTCAACCAGGCAAAGATGGTGCTCCAGATTGCCGCCGTGTACGGCAAGGACATGAGCAAGGAGCGCATCGGCGAGGTTGTGGCCGTCATGGCCGGCGGTCTTGGTTGCCGTGCGGTGGCGCGGCAGCTCGTCGCACGGGCTCCCATGCTGGGCTGGGCCATCAAACCCGCCGTCGCCGCGTCGGGAACCATGGCGATGGCCATCGCCGCCATCGAGTACTACGAGGAAAACGGCAAGCTGCACGGCCTTTCCAAGGTGGCCGCCAAGGCCGCGAAGAAGGCGGCTCCGGTCGTCGACAAGGGCGCTGATCTTGTCGGTACTGTCGTGAGCGGCGCAACTGCGCGCGGCTAGATATCGTGCGAACTGATTCGTCTGCGGTGTCGAGCTTGGTCTGGTAGGGAGGTCGCGTGCGGGAATCCAATCTATGGCAGCGTTACGCGCTCCTTCTCGACCAGGTCGAGAAGCCCTCGCGCTACCTTGGTCAGGAGTGGGGCAGCGTCACTCCCGCCGAGAAAGAGGGCGCTGACTACCATGCGGTGCTCGCGTATCCGGATACCTATGAAATTGGCCAGGCAAACCAGGCCATCGCCATTCTCTATGACTGCCTGAACGCCAACGAGCACATCTACTGCGAGCGCGCCTATCTGCCCTGGGTCGACATGATTGCCCTCATGCGCGGCAATGGCCTGCCGCTCGCGTCGCTCGAAACCTACACGCCCGTACGCGAGTTCGATTTCGTGGGCATCACCTTGCCCCACGAGCTCTGCGCCACGAACGTCCTCGAGTTCCTCGATCTTGCGGGCATTCCCCTTCACACCGACCAGCGCGGTGACGACGATCCGCTCGTGTGCGCCGGTGGCCCGTGCGCGTACAATCCCGAACCCTTCGCTCCCTTCTTCGATGTCATCTTCGTGGGGGAGGGTGAGGAACTTGACGTGGAAGCTGCGCTCAGGCATCGCGAGCTCAAGGCACAAGGTGCATCGCGGGCGCAGATTCTGCGCGAGCTTGCGTGCATCGAGGGTGTTTACGTGCCAAGTCTCTACGAGGTGACGGAGCAGGAGATTCGCGACGAGCGTCTGGCGCCCGGCGCCCGTGGCTACACGACGGTGACGCCGCGCGATGCGGATGTTCCCGCACGGGTCGAGAAGCGCATCATTCGCGACTTCGACGCGCTGCCCGCACTACCGCGCCAGATCGTGCCGTACTGCGAGCTCGTGCACGACCGCCTGGCCATCGAGATTCTGCGCGGCTGCAATCGCGGGTGCCGTTTCTGCCAAGCGGGCATGATCTACCGCCCCGTGCGCGAGCGCAATGCCGATACCGTCATCGCGGCAGTGATGGATGGCCTTGTTGCCACCGGCTACGACGAAGTGTCGCTCACCTCGCTTTCGTCGACGGACCACTCGACCATCGAGCAGATGCTCAGGCGACTGAACCGCAGCTTCTCGGGTACGGGCAAGAGCGTGAGTCTGCCAAGCCAGCGTGTCGACGCCCTGGGCATCGAGCTCGCGCGGCTCGCGGCGGGCGAGAAGAAGGGCAGCCTGACGCTCGCACCCGAGGCGGGTACCCAGCGCCTGCGCGACTGCATCAACAAGGGCGTGAGCGAAGATGACCTGCTTCGTGCCGTGACCGGTGCCGTCGAGGCGGGATGGCGTGGCTTCAAGCTCTACTTCATGATTGGATTGCCCGGCGAGACCGACGAGGACGTTGCCGGCATCGGGGCCCTGTGCCGCCGCGTGTACGCTGCGGCCAAGGACGCCGTTCCCGAAGGCGAGCCGCGCAACATCCGCCTCAACGTCTCGGTCGCGCTCTTCATTCCCAAGGCGATGACGCCGTTTCAGTGGGATCGTCAGATCTCGCTTCCCGAGATCAGTCATCGCATCGAGGTGTTGCGCGCGAGCTTTCCCAAGAAGGGCATCAACCTGCATTGGCACGATTCGGACACGAGCTACGTCGAGGCTGTGTTGGCCCGTGGCGGTCGCGAGTGCGCCGAGCTCGTCGAGGAAGCGTGGCGCCGTGGCGCGCGCTTCGATGCCTGGACCGAGCAATTCGCCTTCGCCGCCTGGGAGCAGGCCGGTGACGTGTGTGGCATCCCCATCATGCAGCGGGCCACCTGCGAGTACGAGGAGGGTGCGCCGCTACCGTGGAGCCATATCTCGGCAGGTGTGAGCGAGGAGTTCCTGCGAGCGGAGCGCGCCCGCGCCGGTGCGGGAGAGAAAACGCCCGACTGCAGCTTTACGAGCTGCTCGCAATGCGGCGTGTGCCCGCTCTTTGGCATGACGAACGTCCTCGAGGCGACGCGCGTCTTGCGAGGTGAGTGCGCATGAGCGAGGGATTTCGCCTGAGGGTCAAGTACCAGATCACGGGGAGGCTCGCCTACTTGTCGCATCTCGAGACCGTGCGCTCGATGGAGCGAATCGTCCGTAGGGCCAGGCTGCCCTTCGCGATAACCGAAGGGTTTAACCCGCACATGAAGATTGCCTTCGGACCGGCGCTCCCGGTGGGAGCCGGTTCGCGGGGCGAGTACTTTGACGTGCGCCTGAGCGAGTACGTCGATCCCGCCATAGCCCTCGAGGCCTTGCAGGGGTCGGCCCCCGAAAACCTCATGCCCATCGCATGCGCCTACTGCGCCCATGATGCCGATTCCATTGACGTCACGTACCCGGTGAGCGTGTGGTGCGCCGTGCTCGATGCCGGTGATGTACCGGTCGGGGATATCGAGCAGGCGTTTTCCCAGCTGGTGGAAACGGGCTTCATCGAGGTCGTCAAAACGAAGGGGCGGGCGACCAAGGTCAAGCGCGTCGAGTTCGAGGGGCGTCTCATCGACGGCCCGCATGTCGCAGCCGGCGATGACGCCGTGACCGTCGAGTTCACGACCTTCCAGGGAAGCGACGGTGCCCTACGCCCCGACAAATTCATCTCTGCCGCTCTCGAGGGGGCAAACGCCGATATCTCGCTCATGAGCCTCACGCGCATGGAGCTGTGCGAGAACTAGCCCCCTGCCCCGTGTTTTCGAAAAACTTTTCCTTGCCTCGATTCCATCCTCCTAGTAGACTATTAGCGTTTGCCCCCTCGTGACGGTTCTTTTCCCTTTCCCTCACGAAACGGGCATGTCAATGAGTAATGAAAGGCACGCACATGTACGCGATTGTTAAAACCGGTGGCAAGCAGTACACCGTGAAGCCGGGCGACGTGCTCGACGTTGAGAAGATCGAAGGCGAGGCTGGCGACAAGGTCTCCCTCGACGTGCTCTTCCTCAACGACGGTTCCAACGTTATCACGGATGCGGGTGCTCTTGCCAAGACCAACGTCACGGCCGAGATCATCGACCAGCACAAGGGCGACAAGCAGATCGTCTTCAAGTTCAAGAAGCGCAAGGGCTACAAGCGCACGCGCGGCCATCGCCAGCAGCTCACCCGCCTTTGCATCGTCGACGTGAACGGCACCAAGGCCGCCGCTCCGGCGCCCAAGAAGGCTGCCGCTGCCAAGCCCGCCAAGGCCGAGAAGCCCGCGAAGGCCGCCAAGCCCGCAGCGGAGAAGTCCGCCAAGGCCGAGAAGGCCGCCAAGCCGGCCAAGACAGAGGCCAAGAAGGCCGCCAAGCCGAGCGTCGATTTCAGCAAGATGACGGTTGCCGAGCTCAAGGATTACGCCAAGGAGCATGACATCAAGCTCCCGAGCGGTGCTCGCAAGGCCGATATCATCGAGACCATCACGAGCGCAGAGTAGCGAAGGGGGCTGAAGTAGCATGGCACACAAGAAAGGCCTCGGATCCAGCCGTAACGGCCGTGATTCCCACGCGCAGCGACTCGGCTGCAAGCGTTTTGCCGGCCAGGTCGTCAACGCGGGCGAGATTCTCGTTCGCCAGCGCGGTACGCACTTTCATCCGGGCGAGAACGTCGGTCGCGGCAAGGATGACACCCTGTTCGCGATGGTTCCCGGCACGGTGAAGTACACCAAAGGTCTCAAGCGCAAGGTCCACGTGATTCCCCAGGCGTAAATGCCATCCAATCACGCAGGAAAGCCCCGTCGCCATTTGGCGGCGGGGCTTTTGTGTAGCTGCTCTTGAACTGTGGCTAGGAGCAGGGGGCTTTGATAGAATCTACACTTTAAGACTCACCTTGAAAGGGCTGGTTTTTACATGTGCGGAATCGTTGGATATACCGGCACTGCTCCCGTACGCGACATATTGCTCGAAGGGCTGCGCAAGCTCGAGTATCGCGGCTATGACTCGGCTGGCATCGCCGTCGAGACGAACGACAAGATCAGCATCGTACGACGTGTTGGCAAGGTCGAAGAGCTCGCCAATGCGGTCGAGGACTGGGATGTCACGTCGACCTGCGGCATTGGTCATACGCGCTGGGCGACCCATGGCCGTCCCACCGAGTCAAACGCCCATCCCCATTCGGATTGCTCGGGCAAGGTCGCCATTGTCCATAACGGCATCATCGAGAACTTCGTGCAACTGCGCGACGTGCTCGAATCGGAAGGCCACGTCTTCAAGAGCGAGACGGATACCGAAATCATCGCCCATCTTGTCGAGAAGTACTACGAGGGCGATCTCATCGATGCCCTTGCCCGCACGACGGAGGCCCTGCAGGGTGCCTATGGCCTTGCCGTCATGCACGTCGACCATCCGGGCGAAATCGCGGTGACGCGCAAGGACAGCCCCATCGTGGTCGGCTTCTCCGAGGGTGACGAGCCTGCCTCCCTCGTGGCCAGCGACATCGTCGCCATCATGGACTTCACGCGCGACGTCGTCTTTCTGGAGGACGGACAGTTCGCGTTGCTCAAGCCCACCGGCATAGACTACTTCAGTGCGCCGGGCACGCCCGCCAATCTCGAGACCACCCACATCGACTGGGACGCCCAGGATGCCGAGCGCGGGGGATTTCCCGACTTCATGCTCAAGGAGATCTACGAGCAGCCCCGTGCCGTGCGTGACACCATCAGCGGAGCCGTCAAGAACGGGTACGTACTCTTCGACAGTCTCGCCCTCGACGACGATGACATCGACGCCATCGACAACGTCTACATCATCGGTTGCGGCACGAGCTATCACGCCGGCCTCGTCGCCCGCGACCTCATCGAGCGGTGGGCGCGCATCCCGACCACGGTCGAGGTGGCAAGCGAGTTTCGCTACCGCAATCCCATCGTCTCGTCCTCGACGCTCGTCATCGCCATCTCGCAATCAGGCGAGACGGCTGACACGCTGGCCGCCGTGCGCATCGCCCGGTCCAAGGGCGCGCGCGTCTTCGCCATCACTAATTGCGTGGGCAGTCGCATCACGCGCGAGTCCGACGGCACGCTCTACGTCAAGGCCAACATGGAGATTTCCGTCGCGGCCACCAAGTCCTTCCTCGCCCAGATTTCCTGCCTGGCGCTCATTGCGATGTTCCTCGGGCAGAAGAAGGGCCGTCTCACCACCCGCCAGGTCAAGTCGCTGTACTACGAGCTGCGCGAGACGCCCTCCCAGATCGAGGATATCCTGCAGGACACCTCCGTGATCGAGGAGGCGGCCAAGGAGGTCGCGAAGGCCCATTCGGTCATGTACGTCGGCCGTGGCATCGGCTCTCCCATCTGCAAGGAGGGCGCACTCAAGCTCAAGGAGATTAGCTACCTGCACGCCGAGGCCTACCCGGCCGGAGAGCTCAAACACGGCCCCATTGCGCTGCTGGACGAGAACGTTCCCGTCGTTGCCGTCGTGACCGAGTCTCCCACGCGCATGCAGACGCTCAGCAACGTGCAGGAGATTCTGGCGCGCGGCTCGCGCGTCGTCGCCGTGGCGACCGAAGGCGACCAGGAAGTCGCCGATGTCGCCGACTACGTGTTCTACATCCCGCGCATCGCCGACTGGTGCACGGCCCTCACGGCGAGCGTTCCGCTACAGCTCTTCGCACGCTACATCGCTCTCGAGCGCGGCTGTGACGTCGACAAGCCGCGCAACCTCGCGAAGTCGGTGACCGTGGAATGACGGCTGCCGCAGCTGAGTCGCCCACGACGGGGCTCGGGGTGGACATTGTCGAGATCGGTCGCATGGACAAGATACTCCAGCGTTCGCCCCGCTTTGCGTACCGCGTCTTCACCGATGGAGAGCGTGCCTATTGCGAGGGCCATCATCGTCCCGCCGTGCGCTACGCGACCCATTTCGCCGCGAAGGAAGCCGTCCTCAAGGCGCTCGGCACGGGCTTTGGCGATGGCATCGCCTTCACCGATGTCGAGGTCACGCACGATGACAAGGGCAAGCCGCTTGCGCTGCTGCATGGCCGTGCCCGCGCCATCGCCGACTCGCTCGGCATCCTCGAGATCCCCCTCTCGCTTTCCCGCACCAACGAGACGGCCGTCGCCAACGCCATAGCGGTCACGGCGGCCACACGCCCCGTGGTCGAGGAGAAGACGACGCCGGCCCAGGAGCTCGCGATGCGTTTCAGGGAGCTGCGCAGCATGCTCGACGACCTGGAACAAGATGTGGACCAGGTGGTCGAGGAAGCGGACGGCACCCATGAGTGAACCGTTGGCACTGATGCTCTCGGAGCGCGATATCAGGACGTTCGTCCCGTATCCCGCCCGTGACGCGAACAAGTACACGCGGGGCACGGTGGGCGTCGTGGGCGGAAGCGCCCCGTATCCGGGGGCGCCCATCTTGGCAGCCCGTGCCGCCGCGCGCTGCGGAGCGGGCTACGTGCGACTCGTCACCACCCGCGATGCCGCCGCCTGCGCCCATGCCCATCTCGTCTCGATTCCCGTGTCCGCCTGCGAGCAGGGTGTCGAGGGCACGCTCTGCGCGACATCCCTCATCCAGGCACGCGAGGACTTGGCCAAGAGCCAGGTCATCCTCATCGGGCCGGGCATGGGGGCGACAGACGACGCCGAGCGCTTCATGGCGTCCCTCGAACAGGACCGCCCCATGGTCTTCGATGCCGATGCGCTCAACCTCATCGCGCGCAATCGCGCTCTGCTCGAGATGCCGGCCCGTCATCCACGTATCCTCACGCCGCACGAGGGCGAGGCCGTGCGACTGCTTGGCCGCAAGGTCGCAAACCGCAACGAGGACGCGCTCTTGCTCGCGCGCGACTACGAAGCCACGGTTGTCCTCAAGGGCCCCGAGACGCTCATCGCGAGGCCGGCGGGAGAGCTGCGCGTCGTCGCCGAAGGCGGCCCGGAGCTTGCCAAAGCCGGTACCGGCGATGTGCTTGGTGGCATGATCGCCGCGTTTCTCGCCCAGGGCCTCGATGCGTTCGATGCCGCCACGCTCGCGGTGTTCGTCCACGGTCGGGCGGGAAGGGCCGCTGCACGCGAATTGAGCGTCCACGCGGTGATGCCTGAGGATATAATCTGTAAAATTGGTCCGGTTCTCTTAGGTTTGGAGGCTGAGGACGTCTCGTGAGCACGAACGAGGTCAACTACTTCGGTGCGCATCCCCGCGTTGGGGGATTGTCCTCCGAAGACACGACAAACGAGCACGAGCACATCGATCGCGAGAAGCTCAAGCTCAAGGAATGCTATACCCGTGAGAACGTTCCGCGTGGCGCGTGGGTCGAGGTCGACCTGAACGCCATCGCGCATAACATCCGCGTCATTCGCAAACGCGTCGGGCTCGAGCGCCAGATCATGGCCATCGTCAAGGCGGACGGATACGGCCATGGATCCGTGCATGTCGCCCGCACCGCGCTCAAGGCGGGCGTCGATCAGCTTGCCGTCTCCTCGGTCGAGGAGGGCGTCGAGCTGCGCGAGCACGGCATCGAGGCTCCCATCCTGGTCCTCTCGCAACCGCCCATGCGCGCCATACCCTACGTCCTGGCCTACGACCTCATCCCCACGGTCATCACCGAGGAGTTTGCCCTTGCCCTGGGCGAGGAGGCCGATCTCAACGGCATGGTCGCCAAGTATCACCTCGCCATCGACACGGGCATGAACCGCATCGGCATCTTCTACCTGGACGTGGTCGATTTCCTGCAGTCCATCAACTTCCACCGGGGCCTCGAGCTCGCCGGTGTCTTCACGCACTTCGCGACCGCCGATGACGAAAGCGATTGGGATTTTCGGATGCAGTTGCAGCGCTTCAACGAGGCGTTGCAGCTCATGCGCAACGCGCGCATCGATTACGGTCTGGCCCACAGCGCCAACTCGGCGGCAACCCAGCGCTACCCCGAGAGCTACTTCGACATGGTGCGCGTGGGCATCACGATGTACGGCCTTGCCCCGGGACCCGTCCTGCGCGATAGCGACGACCTGCGTCCGGCCATGTCGGTCAAGGCCCAGATCATCCAGGTGCGAGAGCCCCAGATGGGCGAGGGCGTGTCCTATGGCTTCAACTATCGCGTGGCAAAGCCCGTGCAGATTGCCACGGTGCCCATCGGCTATGCCGACGGCGTGCGTCGTAGCCTGTCGGGTCGCATGCGCGTGCTGTACAAGGGTCGCCCGTGCCGGCAGGTCGGCAACATCTGCATGGACATGATGATGATCGAGATTCCGTTCGACACGTCGGTCGGGAAGGCGCAGATTGGCGACGAGATCGTGATCTTGGGCCAACAGGGCGATTACGAGATCACCGCCGACATGATGGCCGACGAAATCGACACCATCAACTACGAGCTCATCTGCATGTTCGGTGCGCGCCTTCCGCGCATCTACGTGTAGCTTTGGGCGAGGGGACGCGTGATGGCAATGGCACAACCGGTTGCAGACCTGGACGACCACATCCACAAGTCATTGGACGAGGCGCTGGCGGGCATCGAGGGCTGTCACAAGTGCGCGCTGGGCGACACGCGTACCAACGTGGTGCCGGGTGCCGGCAATCCCCGCGCCAAGGTGATGTTTATCGGCGAGGCTCCGGGCAAGAACGAGGACCTGCAGGGCGAGCCCTTCGTGGGCGCCGCTGGCAAGTTGCTCAACCAGATGCTCGAGCGCATAGGCCTTGCCCGCGAGGATATCTACATCGCCAACATCCTCAAGTGTCGTCCACCCGGCAACCGTGACCCCCGGCCCGAGGAAATCGAGGTGTGCACGCCCTGGTTGCGCGAGCAGGTCAAGGCGGTGCATCCGACGGTCCTCGTGACCATGGGCAATTTCTCGACCAAGTTCATCTTGCAGACGAACACCGGTATCACGCGACTGCGGGGCAAGATTCACGTCACGGGCCCGTTCAGGGTCATCCCGACCTTCCATCCCGCGGCAGCCATATACGATCGCAGCAAGATTGGGGCCATCGAGCAAGACTTCGACCTCATCAAACTGCTACTCGATACGGACGACGAACGTGACAGGGCACGTTCCGAGGAGGCGAACACCGATTGATTCACTGTCGATGTAATTCCGTTGAGGAGACCATGGGGCTGGGTGAAGCACTCGCCGGGCTCATGGAGATGAACGACTGCGTCGTGCTGAGCGGAGACCTCGGCGCGGGCAAGACTCAGTTTGCCAAGGGCTTCGCTGCCGGTCTCGGCGTTGACGACGATATCACGAGCCCGACCTTCAACATCCTGTTCGAGTATGTCGGAGACGAACTCCCGTTGCTGCATTTCGACCTATACAGGCTTGACGAGGAAGACGAGCTCACCGACATCGACTTTTTCGGCCTGCTCGAAAGCGGCGGCGTCTGCCTGATCGAATGGGGCGAGAAGTTTGCCGCGGCCATGCCCGACGAGCGCGTCGACGTTCAGATTACCATTGCCGATGATGGGGCCCGCGAGGTCGCCATCACGGGCTGCGGCCCGCGAGGCACGGCCATCGAGGCAGCGCTTGCAAAGATTCACGACGCTGCGCTCTAGCGATTTCACGGTACAATAGCCAGTCATGCAGCAGAGAGATCCATATTCAGTGCTCGGCGTGCCTTCCGGAGCCTCGAAGGAAGAGGTGACCAAGGCCTACCGAAAGCTCGCCAAGAAGTACCATCCGGACCTCAATCCCGGCGACGAGCAAGCGGCCAAGAAGATGGCCGAGATCAACGCTGCCTACGACTCCATCATGAACGGCACGCCCTACGGTCCGCGCGCAGGCGCGGGCAGCCCCTATGGCAACCAGGGCCCGACGGGCAATCCGTACGGGGGATACGGCAGCGGTCCGAGCGGCCAGGGCGGCCAGCAGCAAGGTGGCTGGTACTACGGTCCGTTTACCGGCGGTGGCCAGCAACAGGGCGGTGGGCAGTACTACGACCCCTTCGAGGAGATGTTTCGCCAGTGGCAGCAGGCGACCGATTCGGACGCCTATCGCGAGGCGCGCGAGGAGCAGCAGCGCCAGCAGCGCGAGCAGGCGCGTAACACGGCGAACGGCTGCTTCAGATGGGTCATGCTCATCCTCATCATCAACCTCGCCCTCAACATCTTCATGGGCGGGTGCTCGGCGTGGCGTACCTCGCTGTTCTTCACAAATCAGGGAACTCCGTCAAAGGAACAGGCGGCTCCCCTCAACCCCAGCGGCGAGTCGGCGGATGCGGGATCGTCATCGGCATCATCGAGCAGCTCGGCATCCATGCCCCAGCGTCCCTATTCATTCAACGTGGATCGTGTCAGCGCCGTTACCTACACGGTCGACGTCCCGCTCGAATAGCACGGCACGCGAGGCTCGGCCATGTTCTTCCAGAGCAAGAAAAACGCGGACACCCGTCAGGAGATGAAGCTGCGCACGGCCGCGTACGCGCTCATCATCATAGCCGCGGTCGTACTCGGTAGCGGAATCTTCATGTTTGCGGCTCACGAGAGCGGCCTGCTCAAGACGACGGGAGCCTACACGACGACGCGCCTTACCCCCGGCAGCTACTCCAATACCGTCGAGTGCGCGGGCAGCGTCATGCCAATCCGCGTGACGGACGTGAGCACGAAGACGAAGGGCGCGGTCGTGGCCGTGTACGTGAAAGATGGCCAGTACGTGAAGCAGGGAACCGTGCTGTTCGAAATGCAGGACGGCACCGACGAGCCACAGGCCATCACCGCGAGCGTTTCGGGAACGGTGACCAACCTCAAGGTCACGGCTGGCATGACGAGCGACCAGCTCGCGCAGTCCGGTCCGGCCATGCAGATCGCGGACATGAACGTGCTCATCGGCGTCGTGCAGGCCCCGGAGTACGTTTCCGTGCTCCTCGAGGCGGGCCAGTACGTGAGCATCACCTCGACGGCGACGCCCGGCGTTTGTTACCAGGGCATGCTCACGGGCTTCTCGAAGAATCCGTCCTCGTCATCTTTGACCAGCAGCGGACAGGCGCTCTACGATGCGTCCATCATGTTCGACGATTCGGGCAAGCTCGAGGTGGGCGACCCCATCGTGGCCCAGATGCGCATCGACGACTATGGCCAGGTGTTCTACGTTCCCGCCAACGCCGTGCGCGAGGTCGATGGCGTGGCCTATGTCGATATCGTACGTGCGGACGGCACCATCGAGCAGCACCAGATTGAGCTTCTGGGTACGAGCGAAGACGGCAGCAAGATCGTCAAGGGAAACATGTTGACGAGCGAGACGACCATACGGGCCGATTTAAGCGAGTAGGAGTGAGCATGCGGGTTTTGGCACTCGATACCGCAAGCGCGCAGGTGGTCCTGGCGTTGGCAGACTTTGACGAGGCGAATGCGCGGGTGACCTTGCTCGCGTCACGGCAGGTCGATGCGCCGCGTCAGGCAAACCAGGTGCTCCTCGCCCATGCCGGCCAGCTCCTCGACGGGCTCCAGATGGACGTGGGGGATGTCGATGCCGTCGCCGTGGGACGTGGTCCCGGCTCGTTCACGGGCGTACGCATCGGCGTGGCGACCGCAAAGGGGCTTGCCTGTGGCCTTGCGGCGCCCCTGTACGGCGTCTCCACGCTCGATGCGGTGGCGTGGCGCGCTTGGCACGGGGGCGTGCGTGGAAGGCTCGGGGTGGTGGCTGACGCGATGCGCAAGGAAGTGTACCCCGTGCGCTACGTGCTCGACGATGCGGGCGTGACGCGTCTGGAGCCCGATACGGTCGCCAAGCCGGCGCAGGTCGTGCAAGTCTGGGCCCAGGAGGAGGATGCCCTCATGCTCGCGGGCGATGGCCTCGTGAAGTATGCCGAGCTCTTCGAGGGCGCGCCGTTCGCGTTTGCGCCCGAGGGGCTGTGGCTGCC
The DNA here is from genome assembly GCA_948466335.1 of uncultured Coriobacteriia bacterium. Lineage (GTDB taxonomy): Bacteria > Actinomycetota > Coriobacteriia > Coriobacteriales > QAMH01 > QAMH01. The sequence continues at coordinate 26,812 of CAOKAE010000019.1, forward strand.
CGACGGTCAGGGTCTCGTCAGCGCCTTTGCGCAGGCGTTTGCAGCAGGCGATGCCGGCTCGGGCGATGCTGCGGCTCTCGTGCCCGTGTACACGCGCCTTTCCGATGCCGAGGAAAACGAGCAAGCGCGTCTTGCCAAGATGACCGATCCGCGCGATGCCGAGAAACGCGAGCGCCTGCGACGCGAGATCGAGCGCACCGATCGCGAGATGCGCATCTCGCAGCCACGGAGCAAGGACGCATCGCGTGGCGAACACGAGGGTCCCTTCATCCTCGCGATCGAGAGCTCGTGTGACGAGACGGCCGCCGCCGTCATCGATGGCAAGCGCGACATACTCTCGGACTGCATCGCGAGCCAGATCGACTTTCACCAGCGCTTCGGGGGCGTCGTTCCCGAGATTGCGTCGCGCAAGCACACCGAGGCCATCGTGCCCACGGTCATGTACACGATGGAACAGGCGGACCTGCGCTTCGACGACCTTTCCGCCGTCGCGTGCACCGTCGGTCCGGGTCTCGTGGGAGCGCTCGTCGTGGGCGTGGCCTTTGCCAAGGGGCTGTGCTTCGCGACGGGATTGCCCTTCATCGGCGTGAACCACCTCGAAGGGCACCTGTACGCCAACCGCTACGTCGATCCGACGCTCGAACCTCCCTTCGTCGCCCTGCTCGTGAGCGGCGGGCACACGATGCTCGTGCATGTGCGGGACTGGGGTGATTACGCGGTGCTCGGCAGCACGCTCGACGATGCCGTGGGCGAGGCGTTCGACAAGGTCGCCAAGGCGCTCGAGTTGGGCTATCCCGGCGGTCCCGTGCTGAGCAGGTATGCACGGGAGGGCGATGCCAAGGCCATCGACTTTCCGCGCGCGATGATGCACAGCGGCGATTTGCAGTTCTCGCTTTCGGGCCTCAAGACGGCCGTCATCACCTACATCAACGAGCAGAACAGGGCGGGCATGGGTATCGATATTCCCGATCTCGCGGCGAGCTTCACCGCCGCCATCGTCGACGTGCTCGTGGCAAAGTCGCTTGATGCCTGCGGGCAGGCCGGCGTGGACACGCTCTGCATCGGAGGCGGCGTGGCGGCCAACCCCGATTTGCGCGAGGCGCTCGTGAACGAGCTGGGCAAGCACGGTATCCACGTCATCATGCCCGAGCTTTCCGATTGCGCCGACAATGCCTCGATGATCGCCTCGGTGGGTCTCGATCTCTACGAGGAGGGGGAGCGCACGGAGCTCAGCGCCGATCCAGTGGCGCACATGCCGCTGAGGTCGAAAGAGTAGGGAGACGACGGGATGTGTCAGGGGTCAGGCGCCGTGGCACAAGGGTGAAGGGGGGCGGCGGCAGGCCCCCAACACAACCAGAAAAA
>CAOKAE010000020.1 GCA_948466335.1 uncultured Coriobacteriia bacterium
AAAGTTGCCTATTTCGACATCCTAATGATGGTGTGGGGTGCGAGTTCGGTATCGCAGGTGAAGCGGTAGCGTTCCATGGCCCGGTTGGCACGCGCGACGGGAACAGGCGGTTCTTCCTCGGTATGTTGGAGCTGCGAAATCGCGATTGTTCGGATGGGTTGGCGGGGGCTGAGCGCCTCGAGGGGCGTCGTCTCGTCGAAGCCGTTGCGACAGCGCACCTCGATGGTCCAGGTGCCGGAACACTCCCCTTCCTCGCATGAGAGCACCTCAGCGGCCCACTCGACGAGCTGGGTTCTCTCGTCGCTTGCATGAGCCTGGTGCGCCGGGCCGAAGTAGAAGCCCGTGGAATACGGGCGATGCGAGACGAGTTCGAGTTCGCGGGCAAACTCCTCGACCGGTTTGCCATCGAGCACGTTACGATAGGCGTTCACGACACTCGCGACGTAGAACGCCTTCTTGTTGCGGCCCTCGATCTTGATGGAATCGATGCCGGCAGCTTCGAGCTCCTTGAGGTGCGCAAGCATATTGAGGTCCTCAGCGTTCATGATGTAGCTGCCATGCGCGTCTTCCTCGATGGGGAAATGCTCGCCAGGGCGCTTCTCCTCCTCGAGCGTGTAATGCCAGCGGCATGATTGCGTGCAGTGCCCTGACAGCGCACTGCGGCCCGTCAGATAGTCGCTGATGAGGCAACGGCCCGAATACGCCATACACATAGCGCCGTGCACGAAGGCCTCGAGCTGCAAGTCATCGGGAATCTGCTGGCGCATCTTCGCGATGCCCTCAAGCGACATCTCGCGGGCGCAGACGATGCGCTTTGCCCCGAGCTCATACCAGGTGCGTGCGGCCAGCGCGTTCGAGACGCTTGCCTGCGTGCTCACGTGCAGGTCGACTTCGGGCGTGACCTCGCGCACGAGACGCGCCGCGCCTAGGTCACCGATGATGAACGCATCGACGCCCGCATCGCGCAACGCTCGCGCATAGGCTTCGAGCTCTTGTATGTCATCGTCGTGCATGACGATGTTGAGCGTCACGTACACCTTGACACCATGTCCATGGGCGTAATCGAGCGCGGCGGGAATCTCGGCGAGCGTGAAGTTGCTTGCACGCTGGCGCATGCCGAAGCGGTCGCATGCCAGGTACACGGCATCCGCACCGAAGCGAATCGCGTATTGCAACTGCTCGAGGCCACCTGCCGGCGCAAGGAGTTCCATGCTCACTCCCCTTTCCGCCAGCGCAGCTCCCAGAACGCCACGGCGCTTGCGGCGGCGACGTTGAGGGAGTCGACCTCATGCTCCATCGGGATGATGACGCTCATATCGCAGGCGTCGATGGTGGCGGCATCTAGGCCGTATCCTTCGCTACCCAGCACGAGGGCGAGCTTGTCGATGGCCTTGAGCGCGGGATCGTCGAGCGTGATGGCATCGGGTTCGAGGGCAAGTGCCGCCGCGGTGAAGCCGTGCGCTTGCAGTTCCTCGATGCCGTCGACCCTTCCCCACGGCACCTGGAACACCGTGCCCATCGAGACACGCGAGGCGCGCTTGTAGAGCGGGTCGTGACAGCCTGGCGTAATGAAAATCGCGTCGATGCCGAGGGCTGCGGCGCTACGAAAGATCGCGCCGATGTTCGTGAAGTTCGTGATGCCCTCGAGCACGGCGACACGATGCGCTCCTTCCAGTAGCTCGTCGAGACTCGGCAGCTCGGGGCGTATGAAGACGGCGAGCGGGCCTCGTGTAACCTGGTAGCCGGTGACCTCCTGCATCTGCGCGCGGGTGACGCGCAGGATGGGCGTTGCCGGGTCAGCTGCCTCGATGGCATCGACGAGGTCGCGCGAGGGTTCGAACCAGCGGTCCTCGATGAAGAGCGAGACGGGACGCGCACCGGCCTTCATGGCGCGCTCGATGACAAGGCGCGATTCGGCGATGAACATGCCAGGCGGGCCTTCGGGATAGTTCATGAGCTGGGCGTCCGTGAACTTCGAGTAGAAGCGCAGACGCTCGTCGCTCACATCCTCGACACGCTCGATCATGCCCACTCGATTCCAAGGATGTCGCATATGGCGCGGGCCGCGAGCATCTGGCCCATGATGGCAGGCAAATAGGACATGGTGCCCAAATCGCTACGTTCGCTACGTTCGGCGCCTTCACGTGCCTGCGTGTGCGCAGGCTGCTCGGTCGAGTAGAGCACGCGCATACGCTTGATGCCCGCCTTGCGGGCCTGCTTGCGCACGACGCGGCTTAAGGGGCATGCGCTCGTCTCGTATATGTCCGCAAAGGCGAGCTTGGTCGGGTCGAAGGTGTTGGCCGCTCCCATCGAGCTTAAGAGCGGCAGCTCGTGTGCGTCGCAGTACGCGGCGATGGCGAGCTTGGTCGTGACCGTGTCCTGGGCGTCGATGCAGTAGTCGACGGGGCAGTCCTCGAAGAGCCCCTCGACATCATCGGGCAGGATGCGGCGCTCGAGCGTCTCGATGCGGGCCTGCGGGTTGATGTCGACAATCATATCGCGCATGACCTCGACCTTTGGCCTGCCGAGCGTGCTTTCGAAGGCAATGGCCTGACGGTTGATGTTGCTTTCCTGCACGCGGTCGGCGTCCACGAGAACGAACGAACCGACGCCGCCTCGAGCCAGGGCCTCAGCGCAATTCGAACCCACGCCACCGATGCCAATGACCATGACACGGCTTTGCGCGAGCCTCTCCACTCCCCCGCTGCCGAGCAGGCGCTCCAGACGGTCTGTCCGCGATTCGTCGTTCATGAGTACATGTCTGCCTATCGTTCGAGCAGCGACAGCAGCTCGTCGCGGGTGAGCGAGGCAAGCGGCGTGCCATCACCGCGCACGAGCTTGTCCGCCAACTTGCTCTTGGCGTGTTGCAGGGCGACGACGCGCTCCTCGATGGTGTCTTTGGCGATGACCTTGTAGACGGAGACGGCGCGCTTCTGGCCGATGCGATGGGCGCGGTCAGTCGCCTGGTTCTCGGCCGCGAGGTTCCACCACGGGTCAGAGTGAACGACGACAGACGCCCCCGTGAGGTTGAGGCCCGTGCCGCCGGCCTTGAGCGAGACGAGGAAGACGGGCGTGTCATCCTCGTTGAACTCGTTGACGAGCTGGATGCGCTGGCGCTTGGGCGTCGAGCCGGTAATCATGAAATACGGGATGCCATGTTCGTCCAGGCTGGCCGCGATGATGTCGAGGAACTGCACGAACTGCGAGAACACGAGGGTCTTCTCACCGGAATCATGGGCGCTCTCGACGAGCTCGATGATGGTGTCGAGCTTCGCGGCGCCTCCCTCGTAGTTCTCGTAGAGCAATGCCGGGTCGCAGCACAATTCGCGCAGACGGGTGATCTCGGCGAGCACGGCGATCTTGTCGGCGCTGAAGGCCTGGCGCGAGCGGGAGTTGATGGACTCGCGCAGGCGCTGCTCAAGGGCACGGTACAGCTTCATCTGCTCGTCACCGAGCTGGGTGTAGACGATGGATTCGTCCTTGTCGGGCAGGTCGGTGAGCACGTCTTGCTTCATGCGACGCAAGATGAAATGGCCGACGAGTGCCTGCAGGCGCTCGAGCGCACGCTCGTCACCATCGAGGATGGGTTGCTCGTAGCGGCTGCGGAAGCTCTCGTAGGTACTGAGCAAGCCAGGCATGAGGAAGTCGAAGATGCTCCAGAGTTCGGAGAGTCTGTTTTCGATGGGCGTGCCCGTGAGGGCGAAGCGATGCAGGGCGTCGAGGCTCTTAACCGAGCGCGCCGAGATGGTCGCGTGATTCTTGATGTACTGGGCCTCGTCGAGCGTCACCGTGTAGAGGTTGAGCGCCTCGTAGCGCTCGACATCGCGCCTGAGCAGGTCGTACGAGGTCACGAGTACGTCGGGGACCTCGCCATCCGATGGGCCACCTTCGGCAAGGGACGAGAGGATCTCCTCGCGCTCCTCCTTGTTGCCGGCAACGGCCATGACGCGCACGGCGGGCGCGAAGCGCTCGAACTCGGCAATCCAGTTGTAGACGACGGATGCCGGGCACACGATGAGCGAGGGACCGTAGGCGCGCGATTGGTCGAGATGCGCGAGGGTGTAGGCGATGAGCTGGATGGTCTTGCCCAAGCCCATCTCGTCGGCGAGGATGCCGCCCAATCCCATGGCGGCAATGGTGTTGAGCCAGGTCAGGCCCTCGACCTGGTAGGGGCGCAGCTCGCCGGAAAAGCCGGAGGGAATGTGCGTGCGGACCTCGGCGGCCTTCTCGATCGACTGCACGTACTCGTAGAAGGCGTGGTCACGGGATGCGCCCTCGACGAGGCCATCGAGCTGGAAGGCGCGGTACAGGGGCAGGTGCGCGCCGCTCACGAGCAGCGTCTCGGCATCCATGCCCAGTTCGCCGGCATATTCCTCGGCACGGGAGAGCTCGCTTTCGGACAAGTCGACGAAGCTGCCGTCCTTGAGGCGATGGAAGCGCCTGCGTCGTTGGTACGAGCGCAGCAGCGCCGCGAGTTCGGATTTGGGCAGGTCATCGACCGAGGCGGTGAGGTTGACGAGATTGGACTGGATGGACAGGCCGAAGACGACCTTGGGACGGCGTGCGGAGATGAACGAATCGAAGCCGGGAGTCGTGAACAGCGTGCCGCACGCGCGAAACTCCTCGAGTCCCGTCGAGAGTATGCGGGCGATGTCGGCATCATCGGAAACGCGCAGGCCATGCTCCGCGTCGCTTGCGGAACTCGCGGCGACAATCGGGAAGTACCGGTTGAGGGTCTTCCTCACGCGCTGCTCGCGGTCTTCGTCACGCAACCCGTAGGAAAGGGAGCGCACCGCGTCCGCGGGCTCGACCACGGCCATGCGCTCTTCGTCATAGACGGCGTAGGCCTCGCACACGCAGGCGCTGCCGTCACGATCGAGGTATATCTCTATCTCGCAGGCGCGGGGGCGCAACATGGCGAGCTCGTTGGGCAGGTCAATCTCGACGAACGGTTCGATGACGGGCAGGAGGGCCTTGCAGAAGGCCGGGGCGTCACCGGAGCTCAGGTACGCCTGCTCGCTCTTGTTGCAGTAGACGTTCTCGAGGAAGGGCAGGCAATCGGCAAAGCCGCCATCGCAGTGGTAGAAGAATTCGTCGGCCCAGACGTAGACATCGTCGTCGTAGCTGATGATGCGGGCATCAACGTCGCCGTTCAGGAGGTAATCGCCGTTGGCCTGGGCCGTGCAAACGACGTGTAGGGGCGGGTTTCCCTCGATGATGCGCGTGTGGACGGGCTTGTGGTTGAGCTTCGTGCAATCGTCGACATAGAGCGTCTCGCCTTCGCGCACGTGCAGGAGCTCGACGATTTCGGGGGTGGAGAGCATCATCGCGCCGCGCAGCTCGGTTTGCGTGCCGCGATACGAATTGAGCGCATCATCGCTGAGCTGCTCGCGGATGTCGATGGCGCGCTCGACGAAGGAGATGAGCTTTGCGGCAGACGGGGTAAAGGCGTCGCGTTCGTGCTCGAAGGCAAGGCGCTCGCCGTAGCTGAAAAACTTGCCCTGGCGGCATAATGACAGAAACAGCGGAATGTCCTTGATGACGTACTTGCCCTCGAGCCCCGCGACGGAGAGACGCAGACCCCAGCCTTCCTTGACGCAGACGAGACATGGCTCCAAATCGACGAGGCCCTGCAGGGAGGCCTCTGCCGTGAGGGCATCCTCCACATGGAGGTTCTTGGACGTCTCGGCAAGCGCCCGCTTGACGCCGGCGGACGACTGCGTAGAGCGTACCGACATGTGTCCGGCGAAACTCGCGGGAGCCTCGAGGAAGACGAGCGATACGGCCGCGACATGCTTGCACATGCCGGGATTGGACAAGGACGCGGCACAGGTGCAGGCGTAATCGATGACCTTTCCCTGGTCCTCGTCAAAGGCGAGTTCGACTTCGTAGTTGGTGCGCCAGTCGGCCGTGCTCTTGACCCGGGCGCGCAGGCGCGTGATCGGCTTCTCGCCCGTATCGTACTTGCACCGCCTGTCGAAGATCGCATCATCGGTGCGGGCGATGTTGCGGGCGCGACGCAACATGCGCGATTCGCAATGTCTGATGATGTCTCGCTCCTCGAGCATGGCCGCCCTTCGCCGTCATGAAGTGAACCGAGTAACTATAGCATCCGTTTTGGCTCGGCTTGCCCGTATCGCGACACGAAACCCCTGAAAAGCTGACAAAATCGAAACGTGGTGAATATGCATGCACGTTTATTGGTATCGTGTGCAGAAGACATTCTCCACGAGCAAGGAGCAGGGCCATTTTTAACCGCAAACTTGACGACATCGTCGAAGACTTCGAGAAGAACTATTACGAAGCCGAGGAGATCTTCTTCACCAAGCAGGACTGGCACTTCCCCAACAAGCACCGCATCATCGAGATCCTCGATGACATACGCCGCATCATGTTTCCCCGCTACTTTGGCTGGGAGGTTCCCTGCGAGACAGGCCCCAAGTACTTCATCGGCGAAACGCTCACCCGTGTCGAGCATTCCCTGCGCAAGCAGGTGCGCGAGGCACTCCTCTTCCGTGACGAGACCCTTTCCAAGGACGAAGTCCGCGAGCAGACGAGCAAGATCTGCTCCGACTTCTTCTACCGGCTTCCCGCGATACAGCGTCTCTTGCTCAAGGACGTGCAGGCGGCCTTCGACGGAGACCCGGCCGCCCAGTCCAAGGAGGAGATCATCTTCTCCTATCCCGGCTTCTACGCCATCTTCGTCCACCGCATCGCCCACGAACTCTATCGTGCCGACGTGCCCCTCATCCCCCGCATCATGAGCGAACATGCCCACAGCATCGCGGGCGTCGACATAAACGCCGGCGCGCAAATCGGCGAGTACTTCTTCATCGACCATGCTACCGGCGTCGTCATCGGAGAGACCACCGTCATCGGCGACCACGTCAAGATCTACCAGGGCGTCACCCTCGGCGCGCTCTCCCTGCGCGCGGGCCAGAAGCTCAAGGGCACCAAGCGCCATCCCACGATCGAGGACAACGTCACGATCTACTCCGGCGCGAGCGTCCTCGGTGGCGACACCGTCATCGGCGAGGGCTCGATTATCGCCGGCAACAGCTTCGTCACCGAATCCGTGCCACCCCATTCGCGCGTCGTGCTCAAGAACCAGGAAGTCATCGTCAGATAACCGCAGGACGGAGGACACCCATGTACGGACTCAAGACGGAAAGCTCCTTCGATGCCGCCCACTTCCTCACCAACTACGACGGCAAGTGCGAGAACCTTCATGGCCATCGCTGGCGCGTCATCGCCTGGATCGAGGTCGACGAGCTGCAGACGTCGGGGCAGGAGCTCGACATGGTCGTAGACTTCGCCGACTTCAAGCGCGCCCTGCGCTCGCTCACCGACGAACTCGACCACATGTTCATCGTCGAGGAGGGCTCGCTTGCCCCGGCCACCATCGAGGCGCTCGAATCCGAGACCTTCAGGCTGTTCGTGGTCCCCTGGCGCACCACGAGCGAAAACTTCGCGTGCTATTTCTACGGCAAGCTCACCGAGATGGGCTTTCCAGTCTCGAAGGTCGAAGTAGACGAAACACCCAATAACTGCGCCTATTACCGTGGATAGACTGATCACGAGAGGAGATCACTGACATGAACGTTGTTTGCCTGGACCTTGAGGGAGTGCTCGTTCCCGAAATATGGATCGAATTCGCCGAGGCGTGCAAAATCCCCGAACTGACGCGCACCACCCGCGAGGAGCCCGATTACGACAAGCTCATGCAGTATCGCCTCGACATACTCGACGAGCACGGCCTCAAGCTCTCGCAGATCCAGGAGACCATAGCGACCCTCGAGCCCTTCGAGGGCGCCCGCGCCTTTCTCGACGAGCTCCGTTCGCTCACGCAGGTCATGATCGTGAGCGACACCTTCTCCCAGTTTGCCGCCCCCCTCATGAAGAAGCTCGGCTGGCCCACCATCCTCTGCAACGAGCTGCTCGTCGACAAAGAGGGTCGCATCACGGGATGGCGCATGCGCAAGGCGGAGAAGAAGGTCCAGGTCACCCGTCTCATCAACGAAATGGGCTTCGACACGATTTGCGCCGGCGATAGTCATAACGACATCTGCATGATCGAGGACGCCAAGGCGGGATTCCTGTTCAGGACCACCGACGAGCTCAAGGCCGCCTATCCCGAGGTACCCGCACTCGAGACCTACGACGAGCTGCTCGCAGCGATACGAGAGGCCCTCTAGATGACGACGCAAAATTCCGTCACATGCACCGAACGCGTGCGCATGAACGCGGTTTTCGGCCTGCTCTTTCTCTTTGGCGGCGACGCGATTCTGCTCTATGGCATGATGAGCGAGAACGCGGGTAGCCCCGGCATGATGATAGCCGCTGCATGCGGCATTGTGGGCATGCTCTTCGGTCTGTACTACATGTGTTGCTTTCTCAACAAGAAAATCACCGTCTCGGAAGATGGAGTCACCTACACGAACTGGCGGGCCAAACGACAGAACTATACCTGGGACGAGGTCAGCGTCTCGTTTCACCCGGGTCGCAATGCCTACTTCCTCTTCGATTTGGCAGGCAAGAAGGCCAAGTTCTACGGCTATGCCTACAATGCCCAGGCTCTCTATGACTACCTGTTTGAAAACGAGCGCTATGACGAAGATACGATGCGCGTCTTGCACCGCATCGAGGAAGAAGCAGCCGAACGCGAGCGCCAGCTGCGTCTCGAGGAAGAGAAAGACGCCGCCTTCTGGGACGAAGACGAATCTTAACGAAGTGCGCTCTTATTCCCTGCCGTCCCAACAATAGGTGCAGACCTTGGTCGGGTCGATGCCGATGGCCTCGAGCATACCCGGCAACGACTGGTAACTCAGCGAATCGAAGCCCATCTCCTCGCAGATGGTCTTGAGCATGCAGGCACCGCGCTCGGTCGTGGCATCGGCGTACTCGTCGATATGCTCGTGCCCCTCGTCACCTTCGAGTTGCTGGATGACGCGTCGCGCGAGCAGGTCCATGTCGTCCTTGTTGCGCGAGAACGTGAGGTACTTGCAGCCGTACATGATGGGCGGGCAGGCGCTGCGCATGTGAACCTCGGCCGCGCCGGCGTCGTAGAGGAAGCTCACCGTCTCGCGCAGCTGGGTGCCACGCACGATGGAATCGTCGACGAAGAGAAGCTTCTTGCCCTCGATGAGCTCGGGCACAGGCACGAGCTTCATCTTGGCGACGCGGTTGCGAATGGACTGGTCCTGGGGCATGAAGGAACGGGGCCAGGTCGGCGTGTACTTGATAAAGGGACGGGCGTAAGGCAGGCCCGACTCGTTGGAATAGCCGATGCCGTGGGCCACGCCCGAATCGGGTACGCCCCCGACGGAGTCGACGGCGGGAAGTATGCCGCGCGCCTCCTCGTCGCGGGCCATGATGGCACCGTTGCGATTGCGCACGACCTCGACGTTCTCCCCCTCGTATTTGGAGTTGGGATAACCGTAGTAGATCCAGAGGAAGGCGCAGATCTTCATCTCGTCGCCCGGCTCCGAAAGCGTCTTGTAGCCCTCGCAGGTGATGTCGACAATTTCGGCGGGACCAAGCTCGTAGTCGGTGACGTAGCCGAGCTTCTCGTAGGCGAAGGACTCGAAGGAGGCACAGTAACCATCGGCGTTCTTGCCGATGAGGATGGGCAGGCGACCCATCTTGTCGCGGGCGGCGATAATGTGCTCGTCATCGGTCATGATGAGCAGTGTGAGCGAACCGTCCACGACCTCCTGGGCGAACTTGATGCCCGCGACGAAGTCCTCGCGCTGGTTGATGAGCGCGGCGACGAGCTCGGTCGAGTTGACCTTGCCGGAGCTCATGGCCATGAACTGGCGATCGCCCTTGGAAAAGTACTCGTCGACGAGTTCGTCGGCGTTGTTGATGCAGCCGATGGTGGTGATGGCGAAGACGCCGAGGTGCGAGCGGACGAGCAGCGGCTGGGGATCGGTATCGCTGATGCAGCCTATGCCGCAATTGCCGTGAAACTTGGGAAGGTCGGTCTCGAAACGCGTGCGAAACGGCGTGTTCTCGATGGAGTGGATCTGGCGTTGGAAGCCCTCGTCGTCATGAAAGATCATGCCGGCCCTTCGCGTACCGAGGTGCGAATGATAGTCGACCGCGAAGAACACGTCCAAGACGCAATCGCGCTTTGACGCCACGCCACAGAATCCACCCATGTTGCATACCCTTCCCTGTGATGAGCCCAGAACCGCTATGGGCATTCAATATAGCACGTGCGAAAATCAGTATATGACTTCGGCCGTGTTGAAATGGTCATAGTCAACGTCGCTTCCCCTCGCGCGGACGTTTACGCGTATGTCATAGGTTCCCCGCGCGTCCGGATTCCATATGGCCTCGCTCGAGGGAGCGTAGTCGCGGACGAGCTGCCATTCGTCGGAAGCGACGGGCTTGGCGAACATCTGGTACTCGACCTCGACGCCTGAGCCGGCAAAGGCGTTGCCCGTGATGTGGATACCGTCTTCGGCCGATGTGGCGCTTGCCTTCACGGCAGAGACGTAGTCGATGGTCGCAAGGTATTCCTCGGGCGTGTAGAAGAGCCCGTCCGTGCTCTTCCCGGCATCGAGCATGTCCAAGAAGGTCACGAACGCCATGCTGAACTTGTCCGCACCTATCGCGTTGAGGTGCTGGTTGTCATAGAAGTCAGCAGGGTCGAGCTGCAGGAGCTCGGGCTTTGCGTAGGCAAAGTCGTAATAGGTCACGCCCATGTCGCCCAAGAGCGCGGCGAGCGCCTGCTGCGAGTCGACGTAGAACTGGCCGTAGCCATGGATGTTGAAGACGGGAATGGGCACGTTGACGACGATGAGCTCGATGTCGTGTTCGGCGCAATAGACGCAAATCTCGCGTACGCCCTCGATGGCGGCCTCCTCGAAGGAAAGCGTCTCTATCTTCTCGAGCTCGCCGAAGAGCGCGACGTCCTTGCTGTCGTAGTCAAGCTGCGCGTACTTGTTGCCATAGCCCTTCCCGAAGTACGTCCAACCCGGCTCCATGGCTTCGACGGCCTGGGCCACCGTCGATCCGTCGAGCTTCGTCTCGATGTTGCGCTTGATGCCGCCGATGCCGTCCTTCCAGGTTGGGTGGTTCGATATCCACGGGAAGGCCATGTTGATCGACCCCGGGACGCCCGCGGCACCCTTGTCGGCGATGAGCCAGGCGGTCGAGGCAAGGTACTGCGTCGGGCCTATGACGCGACCGCGCTGCGTGAGGTAGGCCGAGCCGAGATTGGGCGTCTCGCTGAGCTGCAACGTCGTGAAGTCGAGCGTCATCACGACACGCTTGACGCCAAAACGCTCGTAGGCGCTCTGAATGCCCAGGTAGGTCTCCTCGACCTTTTGCAGCGGCGAGGCCATGTTGGCCGAGTTCGAACCGTATTCCGCGTCGATGAGGTTGGGGTTAAACGAGGAGGCGGCGACCGAGGTGCCGATGTAGATCATGTCGAGGTCCTCGGACTGCTCGAAGTTGGTCCAGACGATGTTGCTCTTCGTCCCCTTGAGCTCGAGGGCGAAGTTCGCCACGCCGAGCACGCCGATCATGAGAACGGCGATGACGAGCGCGGAGACGAGCTTTTTGAGTCTAGAAGTTCGCATACATGAAACCCCCGGACGACTGCACGAGCGTGAAAGAGAAGAGAACGAGCACGATGAAGACCGCGTAGATGACAAAGCGCACGACGAGCGGAGCCGCCAGGATGCGCCCCTTCACGTCGATGCCGTGCTCGGCCATGACACTGATGGCAAAGAGGATGAGGCAGGATACGCCGGCGAGCAGCAAGCAGAGCGTGAAGTTGGCCGTCGGATGCAGCTGCAGATAGGGAACGAAGTTCTGGGGCTGGAAGTTGAAGAGCGTGTTGTAAAACGCCGTGGGCAAGTCGCTTGCGTTCATGAGGCGATCGAAGTAATAGCCGATGCACACGAGGATGAAGGTGCGAACGATCCTGAACACATGGTAGGGAGCAGACGCGACGTTAATCTTCAGCTTGTCGATGAGCCAGGTGAACAACGGGCGTGCGAGGTCGGCCGATGCGATGAGCAGGCCATTGTACAGACCCCAGAAGATGTAGTGCAGCTCGGCACCATGCCAGAGGCCCACGAGGAAGAAGACGACGATGTTGGCGAGGCAACCCGCGATCGTACGCCCGACGTGCTTGCCCAGATGCGCCGTCGCCCAGGTCGTGAGCGACTTCATGGAGGGGCGCAACGCCATCGGGTAGAAGACGTAATCGCGCATCCACGCACCGAGCGTGATATGCCAACGATGCCAGAAGTCGGCGATGGAGATGGAGAAGTAGGGCTGGCGGAAGTTCTGCGCCATCTTGATGCCGAAGAGCTGGGAGACGCCGCGCACCATGTCGATGCCGCCCGAGAAGTCGGCATACTGGTAGATGGCGTAGAGGAAGATGCCGTAGACGATGACGCTTCCCGGCGTGGAGGCGTCAATCGAGTCGAGGGCACTGCCGACGCTTGCGACGAGCACGTCGGCAATGGCGTACTTCTTGAAGACGCCGTACCCGATGAGCAACAGGGCCCTGCGCGCGTTATGGACATCGAAGCGATGGGATTCGTAGAGTTGCTGCGCCAGCGCATCGTAGCGGTTGATGGGACCCTGGATGAGCTGGGGAAAGTACGAAACGAAGAGCAAAAAGCGCGCGAAGTTGCGTTCGGGAGCGTACTTGCCGAAGTAGCAATCGATGATGTAGCCAATGGACTGGAAGGTGTAGAAGGAGATGCCGAGCGGCAAGAGCAGCTGTGACGCGAGAAAGCCGTCACCGGTGCCAAAGAAGCCAAGGATGACGTTCCAGTACTTGATGTAGCTCAGGATGCCGAAGTTGAGCACCATGACGAGCAGCAGGAAGACCCACTTGCGCTGCTTGATGCGTCGCTTGATTTCCTTCTTCTCCGCCCGGTCGGCGGCATCCTTCTTGAGCGTTTTCTCGAGCTGGTCGAGCTTCTCGAAACGCAGGCCCACAAGCCAGACGGAGAGCGCAGTGACACCGATGAAGACGATGTTCTCCCAGCCGGAGAACAGATAGAAGCCGAGGCTGCCGACGAGCAGCACGATCCATTGCGACGAGCGATACCGCGTCTTGCCCACCATGAAGTACACGATGAGCATGAGCACGAGGAAGCTCACGAATTGTAACGAATAGAGCTGTGTCAACGCGTCTCCATACGCATGCGATCAGCACAAAACCGCACCATTGTAATGGAAAATACATCAGCGCGCGTCTGCAGGGAAACGTCCCATTGCAAGATTGTGGGCATCTTGAGCAGACTGGGCATCGGCGCAACGCGATTTTAGCGAAAGGTGTCTGAGCGTGCGATCTGTGCACGCGAGTTCTTTCGCGGCGTTTCGCCGATGACCGGGCGGGTGCGAAAGCCAGCCCGCAAGATTGCAATGGGACGTCTCCTTGTGGCTACTCGCGCCCCAGACCACGTTCGTGGCGTTCGCGGGCCTCCTCGTCGTAGCGCTCGATGTAGCGCACGTCGATGAGCTCGGCAACGATTGCGATGGCGAGCTCGGCCGGCGTCTTGGCGCCGAACTTGAGGCCGATGGGGCGCTTGACATGCTCCCATTGCTCGTCAGTGAGGCCCGCCGCCTTGACGATTTCGTAGACCGTGGAGTTCTTGCCGGCACAGCCCATCATGCCCACGTAATGCACGTTGCAACGCTCGGCCCAGACGCAGCACTCCGGGTCGTACATGTGACCGCGCGTCAACACGCAGACGTAGTCAGCCGGACTGGCGGCGTATTCGTCAAGGGCGGAGAAGTCATCCGTTGGCAGCAGGATGCGGTCGACATCGGGAAAGCGGCTCTCGTTGAGGTAGGCCGCATCGTTATCGACGACCACGACGTCGAAGCCGACGTGCGAGGCGAGCTTCGCAAGCTCGACGGCAACGTCGGAGGCACCGAGCAGCCAGACGCGAATGGGATCGAAGAGCGCGACACTTGCCCAGGTAAGGCCCTCGAACTGCTCGTTATGCATGGAGGGCCCTCGCGTGACGTCCTTCATCTGGAATGTGTCACGAGGCGAGACGGGACGCGAGCAGACGATTTCCTTGGCATCGTTGCAGAAGAAGAGCAACGGCTCGCCATCGGCAGAGCCCACATCGCCGTACTTCTTCGTGACGGCGTTATCGACGTTGTTCACGGCAAGGGCCGGGTCGTAGACGACCTTGAAGCCGAGCCAGGCAAGGTCGCCCTCGTCAATGGCCCGCACCGCGCGTTCGAGCGTGGGGATGTCGGCACTCGTAAGCGATGCCATGACGGTCTTGAGGGAATCGGGGGACATGCACTCGTTGCCCCGTGTCGCCTCCTCGCCGAAAGCCGGGACATCATCTGGCGTGAAGGCCGGCGTCTTTCCCGCCTTCAACGCATCGATTGCGGCAAGAATCGTCTCCCTGTTCATGGTTCCTCCCAAGCGCCGAAGAATGTATTATTTCATGGCGAAGATAATACCATAGGAAAGAACGGGGATGGATCCGATACGCCGTTTCCGGCGGGAACCATCCCCATCTCACGATCTCACACGCTTCTAGAAGGTGTATCCCGTTCCGTGGATGACGGGACCATCATAGGGACGAAACTCCCCATCCTCGAAGCTGAACAGCTCCTTGGTCTCGGGAATCCACCAGATGCGCAGCGTCGCGGGGGAATATCCGTATTCGTCGCACGTAATGGATTCGCCGTCACGGACACCACCGCGAACGATGCCCTCGCGCCTCATGCCCTCTTCCCTTCGAACGGCCCGGACTAGTGATGGCAGGTGTTGTCGACGGTCATCTTCTCCACGTTGCCCTGGGCGATGAGCTGGGCGACGTCACCGACCTTCGGCGTCTCGTTCTCGAAGTACACGTCGATGCCGGCCTTGGAAAAGCCCATGAAGGGGCGCATGCCCATGCCAGCTGCGACGATGGCGTTGGCACCCGCGTCGGCAAGCAGCATGACCGGACGCAGGCAGCCACCTTCCTCGTGCGGCGGATTGTCGATGGTCTCGACGGCACCGATGGAGCCGTCTTCGATGGTCACGAGGGTGAAGCAGTCGCATTTCCCGAAATGGCCGCTGCGCTCGGAATCGAGACCGGCTGTGCCCATGGTGGGAACCGCAAGTTTGATGGTGCTCATAATGGTGCTCCTGATCGACGGGATGTATGTTCGCAGACAAGTATAGGCCGATGGGATGCGAGGCTTCGCAACGGTTCGATAACGGGTGGCGCTACTCCCCTGCCACGCCATAGGCCAGCAACTCGTCGACGGTGACGAACTTGTATCCCTGTTCCTTGAGTTGCGGCAGCGCGATGCGCAGGGCCTCGACGGTCTGGCTACGCTCTCCACCGCCGTCGTGCATGAGCACGATCTGGCCGGGCTGTACCGAGAGTATGCGCTGGACGATGGCATCGACGCCGGGACGGCTCCAGTCGAGCGTGTCGACATCCCAACCGAGCTCGGCCGTGACATGGGAAGCGAGCGTCTCGACCATCGGACCGTAGTAGTTGCCGCCCGGCGCGCGCATGACATGGCTCACCTGGTAGCCGAGCACGTCCTCGATGGCGTCAAAGCCCTTGGTCACCTCGGCGATTTGCTCGTCGGTGGACATGAGCGTCATGTTGACGCCCTGACCAGAACCGTCTGCGTGGTCGTAGGAATGGGTCGCGACCTGGTTTCCGGCTTCGGCAATCTGCTTGAGCACCGTGGCGTTGTCCTTGCATTGATTGCCGATGACGAAGAAGGTCGCATGCGCGTCGTTTTCATTGAGGATGTCGAGTATCTGGCGTGAGCTTTCGGGCCACGGACCATCGTCAAAGGTCAGCGCAATGACCTTTTCGCCATCCGTATCGGGGCTATAGGCCGTGAAGCCGGAGTTGACGGGTTGCTCCGTGACGCTCGTAACCGTCTTTCCCGACACCTTGCCCGTCCGCACCGACTGCACGCCATCGACGCCCGTCGAATACAAGTGCACGGAACCCTTGTAGTACGAGTCGGGAGTCGCCGTCATCGTGGATGTCCCATAGGGCAGACGCGCCGTCGTCTCCTCGTACTCCTCGGTGACGTCGGCCCCGTCTTCGATGACGACGACGGCGCCTTTCGCGACGCGCGCCTGCGGGTCGTTCGTCGCCTCGCCATCGATGGTCGCCGAAAGGAGGTCTCCCTCGCCCTGCTTTGCCACGCTGCCGTCAACGGCAAGGAGGTCACCCGCAGCAGGCGTCGCATGGCCGTCATCGACGAGCTTCTGAAGAGTCGAGTTCGCCGCAACGCTCACGGTCTTGCCGTTCACGCTCACGTCGTACATGGGCGGAAAGAAGACGAGCCAGACGGCCACCGCGACGGCGGCGAGAACGAGCGCGATGATGATGAGGACGCGCTTGCTGCCATGCTTCTGGAACGCCGCGGCATTGCCACTCGAAAGCGAATATGATGCCGTGCCGCTCACGTAGGCGTCGCGGTGACGCGCGGGCACTTGCAGATACGGTGCATCCTGACGTGCACGTCGTGTTGCGGAGGCGTTGCGCGAGCGCGTATCGGACGCGGGCGCGCGGTGCGAAGTGTCCGGACGCGTCACGCGTGGGCGCGAAGAACGGACGTGCGCCTGGCGCGGCGTCCCCGAACGCTGGGGTTCCTGGCGTTGAGAGCGCGAACGGGAGTCATTCCGGACAGGACGCCGTTCGCTCGCATCGTCATGGGAGCGCGCCGTGTAACGGTCACGCGAGTAACGGTTCATGTCATCTGGCGAGGGCCTTCTCGACCTGCTGTCCTGCACGTTCAACCTCCGATATCGCCATTGGGATGCTTCTGCCAGCCGTTCTCGAGACACAGCACGATGACCTCGTCATCGGTCACGGTATTCGAGTACAGCCCCCTGCTGATGCGACTTGCCTGCGTCGTATAGAGGATGTTCGAGGAGAAAAAGGCCTGGGGCGTCTCGGTCGTGGCGACCTTCCCGTCGAAGAGCAACGAGACGCACGTGGCGTACTCGGCGCAGAACTTGAGGTCCTGGGATGCGATGACGATGGCAACGCCCCGCTTCGCGAGCTCGTGCAGGACCTTGCCCAGCTTGCGCTGCGCGAAGAGGTCGATGCCCTTGGTCGGCTCGTCAAGCAGGAGGACGGCCGTCTCGCACATCATGGTCTTCGCGATTGCGGCAAGTTGCCTCTCGCCATAGGACAAGACACGAGGATCGGCATCCAGATACGCGAAGATGCCCAGCGTCTTCGCGAAGTCGTCCACGTAGCGATCGATGTCCTCCTGCGAGAAGTGCCTGCCCGCGACGAGTTCCTCGAGTTCGCCGCGTACGGTGCCCATCGTGAAAAACCCGTCGAGGTCCTGGGGTAGCAGGGCGACCTCGTAGGCGCATTGGCCCGCATCGACCCAGCGGCCCCGCCTGCTGTCATGTATAGAAACGCGCCCGCGCGCGGGAGGCAGGACACCCGCAGCCAGCTTGAGCATGGTCGACTTGCCGGAGCCGTTTGCGCCGACGATGGCATGGACGCCTCCCTTTGCAATGGAAAGCGAGACGTTTCTGAAGAGCTCGTGCGCGCCATCGTAGCTAAAGCAGAGGTCATCGAACTTCAGGACGGATTGTTCGAGAAGTCCCCTCATGCGCTTGTCGGGAAGATGGCGCAAGGCGGCCCCTCGTGCCT
Source organism: uncultured Coriobacteriia bacterium (assembly GCA_948466335.1). Taxonomy (GTDB): domain Bacteria; phylum Actinomycetota; class Coriobacteriia; order Coriobacteriales; family QAMH01; genus QAMH01. The sequence continues at coordinate 17,637 of CAOKAE010000020.1, forward strand.
CGCACTCCGCCTTCATCCAATCGCGTGCCTCGCCGACGCTGAGCGGGAATTCGCACGAATCGGATTGGGGATGCACGCCGTGATAGATGCGCACCGACGAAGGAAGGGCATAGGCGAACTGGTCGTTTCCCAAGTAGAGCGAGCACGCGACTTCGCGGGGCGTACCAACGTGGCGGATGGTACCGGCGTCCATGATCGCGACCATGTCGGCCGTCGGATATACCTCGTCGAACGTGCGCAGGCTCATGATCACCGTGACCTTGAGCTCCGCGTTGAGGTCATGGACGATGGAGAGGAAGGTCGATGCGGTGACGGGATCGAGCTGCGAGATCGGGTCGTCGAAGACGAGCACGCGCGGGTTGAGCACCATGGCCGACGCGATCTTGAGGAGCTGCTTTTGGCCGTTGGAAAGCTCGTCGACATCACGGTCGAGCCAGTTCGAGATGCCGAAGTACGCCGTGGCCTCGGCAATGCGCGAGCGCATGGTCGACTGTTCGCAGTTGATGCTGACAAGGCCACGCGAAAGCTCATCGATCACCTTTCCCGAGCCGATTTGGGCATCGGGCTTCTGGGTGACGAAGGCGATCTTGCTCATCCACGAAAACGGGCTCATGTCCTCGAGAGGGACGCCGTCGATGAGGATGCTGCCGGAACGCTCGCCTTCGGGAGGCTCGCAGCATGCGAAATGGCCGAGCAGGGTACTCTTGCCAGAACCGCTCTTTCCGCCCAGGAGCAACAGCGAGCCGGGAGCAATATCCAAGCTCACGTCCTCGAGGGCGGGCTTGGATGCATGGGGATAGGTGAAGGTCAAGTGCTCGATCTCGATATGCGCCATATCTACCCCCGCAACGTACAAGGTCAGCGCCATTAGGACGCTCGACGGCATTTTCGCCCAGAAAATTATACGCGCAGAAGTTAGCAGCAGGTATGTCGTTTCCCTTAACATCCCTTTTCGGCAGGTGAAAGTATGGGTATGGCATGCTCGTGACATGCACCGAGCTATGGCATACGCGTACCGGTTTGTGCTCCGCCGCGCATTTCCGTTGTGGCAGATACGCTATGCTATTGCTTTATGTGGCTTTCACATATATGCAAGATCACCCAAGAAGAGAGGAAGACATGGAGAGAACATTCAAGTCGATGGATGGCAACACCGCCGCCGCCTACGTGTCCTACGCGTTTACGGAAGTCGCGGCCATCTACCCCATCACCCCGTCAAGCCCCATGGCAGACCTCGTCGACCAATGGTCTGCGCACGGGACCAAGAATATCTTCGGTACCGAGGTGAAGGTCATCGAGATGGAGTCCGAGGGCGGTGCCGCCGGTGCCGTGCATGGCTCGCTCGGAACGGGTGCCCTCACCACCACGTATACGGCATCCCAGGGCCTGCTCCTCATGATTCCCAACATGTACAAGATTGCCGGCGAGCAGCTGCCGGGCGTCTTTCATGTGAGCGCACGCACGCTCTCGAGCCACGCACTCAACATCTTCGGCGATCATTCCGACGTCATGAGCTGCCGCCAGACCGGCTTTGCCATGCTCGCCGAAAGCAACGTCCAGGAAATCATGGACCTCGCGCCGGTCGCCCACCTTTCCGCCATCAAGGGTCACATGCCCTTCCTTAACTTCTTCGATGGCTTCCGCACCTCCCATGAGGTGCAGAAGGTCGCCCAGTGGGATTACGCCGACTTGGCGGACATGGTCGACATGGATGCCGTGAAGTCGTTCCGCGACCATTGCCTCAATCCCGAGCATCCCCACACGCGCGGCTCGCACGAAAACGACGATACCTTCTTCCAGCATCGCGAAGCGTGCAACGCCGCCTACGACGAGCTCCCCGCCATCGTCGAGGAGTACATGGGCAAGATTAACGAGAAGCTCGGCACCGACTACGGTCTGTTCAACTACTATGGTGCTCCCGATGCCGATCGCGTCATCATCGCCATGGGCTCGTTCTGCGACGTGACCGAGGAAGTCGTCGACTACCTCAACGCCCACGGCGAGAAGGTCGGTCTCGTGAAGGTGCGCCTGTACCGTCCGTTCTCCATCAAGCACTTCGTCGACGTGCTCCCGAGCACCGTCAAGAAGATCGCCGTCATGGACCGCACCAAGGAGCCCGGAAGCATCGGCGAGCCGCTGTATCAGGACGTCGTCTCCGCGCTCTTCGAGGCGGGTCGCTCCGGCATCAAGGTCGTGGGCGGTCGCTACGGCCTGGGCAGCAAGGATACGCCGCCCTCCAGCGTCTTCGCCGTCTACAAGGAGCTCGAGAAGGATGCTCCCGCGCGCGAGTTCACCATCGGCATCAACGACGATGTCACGCATCTCTCGCTTCCCGAGGACCCGAACAGCCCCAACACGGCAGCTCCCGGCACCATCGAGTGCAAGTTCTGGGGCCTGGGTGGCGATGGCACCGTCGGCGCCAACAAGAACTCCATCAAGATCATCGGCGACCACACCAACAAGTACGTGCAGGCGTACTTCCAGTACGACTCCAAGAAGACCGGCGGCGTGACGGTGAGCCACCTGCGCTTCGGCGACTCCCCCATCCGCTCGCCCTACTACATCACGAAGGCCGACTTCGTCGCCTGCCACGTGCCCGCCTACATCACCAAGGGCTTTCCCATCGTGTCCGGCGTGAAGCCGGGCGGCACGCTGCTCATCAACTCCCAGTGGGACTTCGACGAGCTCGAGGCGCATCTGTCGGCCAAGGACAAGCGCTACATCGCCGATAACGACATCAAGCTCTACATGATCGACGCCATCGACCTCGCGGCAAGCGTCGGCATGGGCAAGCGCACCAACACCACGCTGCAGTCCGCTTTCTTCTCCCTCGCCAACGTGCTTCCGCAGGCCGAGGCCATCGAGTACATGAAGGACGCCGCGACCAAGTCCTACCTCAAGAAGGGCCAGAACGTCGTCGACATGAACCACAAGGCCATCGACGCCGGTGCCACGGCCTTCGTCATGGTCGACGTGCCCGATAGCTGGAAGAGCGCCGCGGGCGAGGTGGCCGACGAGCACATCGAGGGTTCCGCTGCCGTCACCAAGCAGGTCAAGGACATCATGCAGCCCATCAACACGATGAATGGCTACGACATCCCGGTCTCCGCCTTCGTCGACCACGCCGACGGCCAGTTCGAGCTCGGTATCTCCGCCTACGAGAAGCGTGGCGTCGCCGTCACGGTTCCGCGTTGGGATTCAGAGATCTGCATCCAGTGCAACAACTGCGCCTACGTATGCCCCCATGCCACCATCAGGGCGTTTGCCCTCGATGCCGACGAGGCCGCCAAGGCGCCCGCCAACACCCAGCTGCTCGAGGCCAACGGCAAGGCAGCCAAGGAGGCCGGCCTCAAGTACACGCTCGCCATCAGTCCGCTTGACTGCATGGGCTGCGGTGTCTGCGTCGAGGCATGCCCGCGCGACGCGCTCACGATGATGCCCATCAAGGACGAGATGCCCCAGCAGGAGGTCTTCGACTACTGCGTCGCCAACGTCACGGAGAAGCCGGAGCTTGCCGGTACCACCAACGTCAAGGCAAGCCAGTTCAAGCAGCCGTTGCTCGAGTTCTCCGGCGCCTGCGCCGGTTGCGCCGAGACGCAGTACGCACGCCTGCTCACGCAGGTCGTCGGCGACCGTCTCTTCATCTCCAACGCAACGGGCTGCTCGTCGATCTGGGGCAATCCCGGTGGCATCGCTCCCTACACCGTCAACAAGGACGGTCATGGCCCTGCCTGGAACAACTCGCTGTTCGAAGACAATGCCGAGCACGGCCTGGGCATGTACCTCGGTTACATGGCCGAGCAGCGCCGCGCCGCCGTCAAGGCCGAGGCTCTCATCGCCGCTGCCGACACGAGCGACGCCGTCAAGCTCGCCGCGCAGAACTGGCTCGATGCCCGCGAGGACGCCGAGGCGAGCAAGGAGACGGCTGTGGCTCTCGTTGCTGCCCTCGAGGCCGATGGCTCCGATGCCGCGAAGTCGCTGCTCGAGGACAAGAGCTTCCTCACCAAGAAGAGCTTCTGGATTCTCGGTGGCGACGGCTGGGCCTACGACATCGGCTATGGTGGCCTCGATCACGTCATCGCCAGCAAGGAGAACGTCAACATCTTCGTCTTCGACACCGAGGTCTACTCCAACACGGGTGGCCAGTCCTCGAAGGCATCCCGCCTTGGCCAGGTCGCGCAGTTCGCAGCTGCCGGCAAGGACATCAAGAAAAAGAGCCTTTCCGAGATCGCGATGACCTACGGCTACGTCTACGTCGCGCAGGTCGCCATCGGTGCCAACCCGGCCCAGACGCTCAAGGCCATCAACGAGGCTGAGGCCTATGACGGCCCCTCCCTCATCATCGGCTACAGCCCCTGCGAGATGCACTCCATCAAGGGCGGCATGGCAAACTGCGGTGTCGAGATGAAGAAGGCCGTCGACTGCGGTTACTGGAACCTCTTCCGCTACAACCCGGCAGCCGAGCCCGGCAAGAAGTTCACGCTCGACTCCAAGGAGCCCGATGGCGGTTATCAGGAGTTCCTCATGAACGAGGCCCGCTACAGCCGCCTCACCCGCGAGTTCCCCGAGCGCGCGACCGAGCTCTTCGAGAAGAACGAGCAAAACGCCATGGCACGTCATGCGCACCTGCTCAAGCTCAAGGAGATGTACAACGGGGAGTAGTCCCATTTCGCATCATCTTGCACGAAGGACCCTGGCATTGCCGGGGTCCTTCTCTATGGGCGCAACGAAGGGACGGTCCTAACGTGCCGTACTGGGTGGGAGGTTAGGTACGTCCCGTCGTTGCGCT
>CAOKAE010000021.1 GCA_948466335.1 uncultured Coriobacteriia bacterium
ATGTGTTAAGCACGCCGCCAGCGTTCATCCTGAGCCAGGATCAAACTCTCCGTTCAAAAGCAGGCTCAAGGCCTGCATCACAAACGGTTTATCTGATTCCGGTGGTTTGGCTATTCGCTCTCACGATAGCCGGTTTCCGGATGCGACTCCTCGGTAGAAAGAGAGGAGCCGTCTTTTAGAATTCTTTTAAGGATTTCCTCGGTATCTGACCGAGGCGGGTTCCTTCATGTGATCATTCAAAGAACTCGTTGGCTTGTATCACTTTTCGTCTAAACAGTATCCGATTTTCAAGGTTCCGAGACGGGCTCTTTCGGAGACCGTCCCTGCCGTTTCGAAAGGAAAACCTTACGAGCGGCGCGAAGAAGTACTTTACGCTCCTTCGCATCTTGCGTCAATAGTAAATTGAAACTTTTTTCAAATTTTTGAAGAAGTTTCTCTTTGCCATTGATAAGAACCTGTCTTCTGACCTGCTCTTATCCGCCTCGAACACGGTGCCCTTCGCTGCGGCGCGAGTTGGTATATTACGCATCGACCCTAAGGGTGTCAAGCACAAATTTGCATTTTCACAAAAGTTTTTTGGCGCAACGGGAATTAGTACGGTTTGTAGTCCTTGCCAATCACGACGAGGAGGTTTCCCTCGTAGCTGTAGCGGGCATAGCTGCGCACCACGCGGCCCTGGCCAAGGTCTGCCGCGAGCAGGCGCGCGGCGGCCTCGTCGTCGGTGTCCTTGAAGACGACAAAGGTCTCGTCGTAGACGAACTGGTTGGCGTTACCCGTGCTGATGACGTTCCAGCCGAGCTTCTTGAGCTCGTTGGTGCAGTCGTTTGCCACGCCCGACACGCCCACGCCGTTCCAGACGGCAACGGTGCAGCTCTCTCGCGTGACCTTGTTGGTGTCGACCTCCGAGGGGGTCGCGACGGGTGACATGCCGCTCGACACGCGCGAGACCATCGTGTTCCAGCTATCCGTGCTGCATATGCTGTACTGGGCACCACCGATGTCCTCGAGCGTCGAGGGCATCGTCTCCTCGTAGCACGAGGTGTCGACGTTGATGCCGTGGAGCGCGCGGAAGGTCTGCGTCACCTGATCGCTCGAGGCGTCCGTGGCCACACAGGCCACGAAGCTGTCGACGCGCGCGGACATCTGCTCGGAACTCGAGCCGAAGAGCCTGCGGCAGATTGCGCCGACAAGGGCCTCCTTGCTCGCCGTCGCGACGTCGACGGACAAAGGCGCGGGTTGGTTCTCGAGTCTGCTCAGCCCCGCATCGTTTATCTCTATATAGTGTGCGATATCCACGTTGGCGAGCTTCTTGACCGCCGCGACGATGCCCTCCTCGTGGGCATCGGCAAAGGCATCCTCTATCTTGCTGTACCCTATGCCGTCGATGTAGACGCGCGTGTTGACCGGAATCCATAGGAAGGAAAGCGTGACGTTGTCCGGATCGACGCAGACCAGGGCAAGGTCGACCACGGCACCCCTACCCTCCTCGGCAGACGAGGCGTCCGTGTGCACGAGGACGTTCCAGAACAGGTCGTCCTCGGATTCGACGGGGGTGAGCTGCTGGGATATGTCCTGCGTGTCGAGCACGGGCTTGAGGGCGTTTCGAGCCGTCTGCTGATAGACGAGCACGCCCACGACCGTAGCCAGCGCAACGGCTATCACGGCGACGAATACGACGGTGAGAAGCATCTTGCGCGTCTGCGACGGGTCGCGCTTGCCAAAGCCGCTCGGATGGATATAGGTGCCGCGTCCCTTGGCGGCACGCGAGAGGGCCGCGCGCTCCGATGCGCGCGCCGCCCTAGACTGCGATTTGGGTGAGAGGCGCGAGCCGTTGAAGCGCGCACCGCCGGAGGGCCTATGACGGCGCGAGCCGATGCTGTTTATGTCGAGTCCGCCTCTTTTGTGATGATACGGCACGGTACACTCCGCGAAGCGCTAGAAGCTCAGGTCCTGCGACGAGACGCGCTCGATGTCGGCACCCAGCATGCTCAGCTTGCCCACATAGTCCTCGTAGCCACGGTCGATATGGTGAATGCTATCGACGAAGGTGGAGCCATCGGCGACGAGTCCCGCAATCACGAGGGCGGCGCCGGCACGCAGATCGGTCGAGTTCACGGGGGCGCCCGAGAGGCCGCCCACCCCGCTCACGAGGGCATGATGTCCGTCGATGCGGATATCCGCGCCCATGCGCGCGAGTTCGGCCGCGAACATGAAGCGGTTCTCGAAGAGGTTCTCGGTGATGATGGAATCCCCATTGGCCAACGCGCAGAGCACCATGAACTGTGCCTGCAGGTCGGTGGGGAATCCGGGAAACGGCAAGGTCTGGATATCCGCCGGACGCAGGTCACCCTTGCGCTCGATGGTGATCTCGTCGTCGGTTATGAGCAGATCCGCCCCCATTTGGTGGAGCTTCTTGAGGGCAAGGGCCAGATGATCGGGATTCACGCCACGAACGGTGACGGGACCTCCAGCGGCTGCGCCCGCGACGAGGAAGGTGCCCGCCTCGATGCGGTCTCCCACCGTCACGTGCGAGGTCGGGCTGAGCTCGGCGACGCCATGCACCACGATATCGGGGGTGCCCGCGTTCTCGATCTGCGCGCCCATCGAAATAAGGAAGTTCGCGAGGTCGACGATCTCGGGTTCGCATGCGGCGTTGTGAATGGTGGTCGTTCCACGTGCGCAAACGGAGGCCATCATGAGGTTCTCCGTGGCGCCCACGCTCTGGAAATCCAGGATGACCTCGGCGCCAATCAACCCGTTGGGCGTGCTCGCATGCAGGTATCCGTGATCGATCTCGAACTGTACGCCAAGGGCCTCGAGGCTCGCGATGTGCATGTCGAGCTTGCGCGACCCGATCTGGCATCCGCCCGGCATGGCGACAACCGCACGGCCGAACCGTGTGATGAGCGGGCCGAGAATCGATATGGAGGCACGCATCTTGGCGACGAGCTCGTAGGGAGTTCTATACGAGTTGATGTCGCGCGTGTCGATAAAGAGGGTGTGACTGTCATCGCCGCGCCTGACATGGGCGCCGATAGTCGACAGGACGTCACTCATGACGTCTACATCCGAGATGAGCGGCACATTGCCGATACGCGTCTCGCCAGACGCCATCACGCTTGCCGCCATGAGTTTGAGAACCGAGTTCTTTGCGCCGCGAACCTGCACCGTTCCCGAGACGGGACGTCGGCCGTTGACGACGATCAACTCACGTGAATCCATATCTCCCCTTCAATGCGCTTGCATGAGTTTAGCACCTTGCCCCTGGAGCTAATCTGCAGATGCTGTGATGCCGCAAGCGGTGCGTGGCATCACGGGCAGAAGAAAGCCCGCCAGCTTGGGGCTGACGGGCCATCACATCTTTGGCTATGCCGGCTGAATTACTTGCCGAAACGCTCGATGAGCTTCTCCTTCTGGGCAGAACCCAGGCCACCGACGCGACGGTTCTCGGCAATGCCGATCTCCTCCATGGCCTTCTGGGCGGTCACCTTGCCGACGCTGGGAAAGGAGACAAGAATCTGGATGACCTTGGTCTTCTTGGTGATCTCGTCATCGCTGTTGAGAACCTTGGTGAGCGAGAGCTTGCCAGACTTGATGTCTTCCTTGAGCTTGGCGCGCTTGGCGCGAGCTTCCTTGGCCTTCTCAAGTGCAGCAGCACGCTGCTCATCAGTCATCTTGGGTAAAGGCATTTCCATCCTCCTCGAAATGGGATCTTGCATCGTGGGGGTACTATAGCACTTCTGAACAGCAAGGTCACGAACATATTGCATTTCAGATGATTTACATGACCTGCGAAAGGGCGGATGGTTCCCGGCAAAGGCGATTATGGGTGGGATGCTGGCGCGCCCCGGGGGATTCGAACCCTCGACCGCCGGATTAGAAGTCCGATGCTCTATCCTGCTGAGCTAGGGGCGCGCGTCGATGCGTCATTCTAGCGCAAATCACGCGAGGGGATGGCGACGCGCGTCAGGCGTCGAGGCCCGCTTCGCGCCTCTTGAGAACCTTCACCGCATCGATCGTCTCGCGTAGCGTCATGTCGATCTCGTCCTCGATCTGCTTGAGGCGCACGAGGTCGTCGCGTACGGCGGGGTCGACCATACCACGACCGCGATTGAGCGAGCGTCGAAGGCGCGTGTCGATGTCGATGAGACGCTTCTTGAGGCCCACGAGGTCGAGCCCCATGCGCGCGAGGTGAGCGGAAGACCCCGCTTGGGTGCTCGTGGCGTACAACTCGAGAATGAACTGGCTGATGGACTGCCCATGGGCCGTCGCATCAGCGGCAATGGCATCCTTCGTCGAGGGCGGGCACGAGATGTTGAGCCTGCCCGTGTGATATTCGGAATCTCGCTTACGCATGCCCTTCGCCCGCCATCATCGAGACCGCATGGTCAAACTGGTCGAAAATTCCTCCCCAGTTCTCCTCGGCCGCCTTCTTCGAACCAGGCAGGTTGACCACGAGCACGCGCCCGCGCTGGGCGGCGATCGCGCGGCTCAGCATGGCGCGATGCGTCTTGGTCATGGAATAGGCGCGCATGGCCTCGGCGATACCGGGAACCTCGCGGTCGCAGACCTTGCGTGTCGCCTCGGGCGTGACGTCGGCCAGGGAAAGACCGCTGCCGCCACAGGTCAAGACGACATCGGCGCCTTCGTCACAACAGGCGACGATGGCCTCCGCGATCATGTCGACGTCGTCTTTCACAACGACGCGGGACAGCGTCGTCCATCCCTGCTCGGCTATGAGCTCTTCGAGACGCGCGCCCGCCGTGTCCTCCGCAAGACCGCGCGTCGATGAGCAGGTGACGATTCCGAATCTGATGTCCATGGCCTATCCCGTCTCTAGTCTCGCGTCCACAGTCCCGTACGACCACCCTCTTTGCGAACGAGGTGCACGTCGCAAATCTCCATGCCGCGGTCGACCGCCTTGCACATATCGTACACCGTGAGCAGCGCGATGCCGACGCCGGTGAGGGCCTCCATCTCGATACCGGTCTTTCCGGTCACGCCCGTGGTCATGGTCGCGTGAATGCCCACGCGGCCATCCTCGCGCTCTCCCGCCAAGACGGGTTCGAGCTCGCACTTTGACTTGGTGATGTTGAGCGGATGGCACATGGGAATGAGCGAGCTCGTCTGCTTGCAACCCATGATTCCCGCGACGCGTGCGCAAGCGAGCACGTCGCCCTTGGCCGCCGTGCCGTCCGTAATCATGGCGAGCGTGTCCGGATGCATGAAGATCCAACCCTCGGCGATGGCCTGACGCTCGGTATCGTCTTTCTGCGAGACATCGACCATGCGGACGACACCCTTTTCGTCGACGTGGCTGAGCTGCCCGTCGCGTGCGAGATCGTTCTCGGAATTACCGGCCGCAAGGCCACCCGGTCTGCTCTGCGTCATTGCCTAACCTCCAATTTGGCTCATGCGTCGCTCGGTGCCACGCTCCTCGTGATGTTCGTCGGGCTTGATGCCGATCGCCTCCTCGATCGCGCAATCGACCGCCTGGGGATCATCGGAGCGTATCGCCTCCATGACGTCGATTTCGCGGTCGCTGAACAGGCACGGCCTAATCTTGCCGTCCGCCGTGAGGCGCAGGCGATTGCACGAGCTACAGAAGTGGTTGGACATCGCGCTAATGAAGCCGACCGTGCCCTTGGCCCCCGGAAGACGATAGTAGATAGCGGGACCGGCACCCGAGGGAAGCTCGCCCTCGTCCACCGGCTCGAGGGGACCGATGCCCGCCGCGATGGCGCCCTCGTTGATGCGCTCGATGATCTCGTTGGCAGGGATGATGTCGTCTTCGGTCCAGCCGGCACCCGTCCCGCCAGAACTCTCCCCCACGGGCATGTACTCGATAAAGCGTACGTGCAGTGGCCTGTCGAGCGACAGCTTGGCGAATCCGAAGAAGTCCTGGTCGAGGCTGCGTACGGCAACCGCATTAATCTTGACGGGGTCGAAGCCGTTCTCGAGAGCCGCGTCTATGCCCGCGAACACGTCCTCGATCTTGCCAAGACGCGTCACGTAGGTGAACTGCGCGGGGTCGAGCGTGTCGAGCGAGATGTTGACGCGAGTGAGACCGGCATCGCGCAGGTCGGCTGCCATCTTGGGAAGCAGGATGCCGTTCGTGGTGAGCGAAATGTCCTCGATGCCCGGAATGGCCGCGATCTCGCGGATGAGGTCGACCACCCCCTTGCGGATGAGCGGCTCGCCGCCGGTGAGGCGCACCCTGCGTATGCCCGCCTGCGCCGCACGACGCGTGAAGTCGACGATTTCCTCGATGCGCAGCATGGATTCGTGTGGTTTGAACGGCACACCTTCCTCGGGCATGCAGTATATGCAACGCAGGTTGCAGCGATCTGTCAGAGAAATGCGCAGGTAGTCAATCCTGCGCCCGTAATTGTCCTTCATAGGGCTCCCTTGCAGAAGTTCATTGCAGGATACTACAGCGCGCCGTTGTCGATGCCGGCAAGCTCGAAGAAGTAACGCGCGACCGCATCGAAGTCATCGAGGCCGAACACCGGCTTGCCCTCGGCACGCACCTGGGAAGCGAGCTCGTCGTTGTCGGTGACGAGCGCGATGCGCTCCTCCGGGGCGAGCTTGGGATCGGGATGGCCCGCGGCGCTGCGATAGACCTCGACGGCCCCGTCGGCCTCGGCACGAAAGCCCTCGACGATCACCAGGTCGACGTCATCGGCGATCTTTGCCACGAGCTCGTCGCGCGACGGTTCGCCCTGCGGCGTGCTCACGAAGATGGCGTACTGGTCAGACGCGCTGAGAATGACCGGATTTGCACCAGCTTGGGCGTACTTCCAGGAATCCTTGCCCTCGACGTCGACTCCACCCGTCTTGTGACCATGGTGCTTGATGACACCGACGCGAACGCCCATGTCCGCGAGCAGCTCCACGACACGCGTGGTAAACGTGGTCTTTCCGGAATTGGACCATCCGGTCACCGTTATGACAGGTACTGCGTCCATGGCCTCTCCTCGCGTGGCGCTCGGTAAACATTGTGCTGAGCAGAGTATAGCGCAGCCCTGCGACAAAGCGCGATGCGTGCGCGCGTTGCGTTGCCAAGCAGGCATTTTCCGATACCGTACGGCATTTGCTCCGAACTTGGTCGAAATCCGGCCCGATTTCGTTCAGGTTCTCGGGGTGGTTGGCTCGGGAGAGATGGGCCTAGCATGGCGATTCCGACGAAGGCGAACGTCCGAGCCATGGGACGAGAGAGCGAAGGAGAGGCCATGCGGGGTAGTTTTCGAAAAGCAAGGGAAACGGATGAGGCGAGCATGTTTCGAAAGGTCCAGGTCATAGCACTCGGACTGTTGCTCGCCTGCACGGCGACGCTACCCTGCATCGGCATTACCGACACGCGGCATGCCCTGGCATCGGGAACAAACGTCACCCTATGGAAAGACGGCAACATCAACTACTCCGACGGGGCATGGAACGCCCATATCTTCCATGCGAACGACGGTGAGGGCATGACGATGGCCTACTGCGTCGAGCCTTCGAAGAACTCGCCGGCCGAGGGAGACTACGAGAAGAGCGCCATCCACTGCGTGAGCGGCAGGGACTTCGAGCTCAAGGCCGACCTGTGGTTCGCCTTCGGGGGTCCGGGCTTCGACGCGAGCATGTGGCCCGCGACGAATTGGAACGGGGACCCCATGGGCGCCGAGGACTACTACCTTGCCTCGCACATACTCCTATCCGACACGTACAGCTCGAGTGCCTACGAGGCGACGCACGGAGCCGGCGAGGGCTTTCGCAACTGGCTCACCTGGAATATCACCGGCTTCGACCTGAACGACGGAAGCCTCATCAACCCCAACGCCCTCGGACGTCTCGTCATGGCCCGCATCGGCGAGGTCCCCTCGGACTTCGAGGCGTACATGATCGAAGGCGGGAGCAAGCAGACCATCGCCGCAAGCTCCCACTATGAACCCGTGGGCACGATCAAGATGAACAAGCGCTCCATGAACCCCGACGTGACCAATGACAATCCGCTGTACTCCATGAAGGGCATCACGTATGGCGTCTACGTTACCAACGATTGCGGCCCCGAAGGCGACACGGGCAAGACGCTCGTGCTCGACGAAACGGGTTATGCGGAAGTTGGCGGACTCTATTCCAGCACCTACTTCGTGCGCGAAATAGAATCGTCGGTACAGGGAACGGGCTACGCATACGACCCGACCATCTACAGCTGCTGGGTCAGCCCCGGACAGGTCAGCTGGCTGCACAACACCTCGAACGGCATCGGCGACATCGACCAGAACGACGTCACGGACGAACCCCTGACCGAAGATGTCGACGTCATCATCCAAAAACATGACCTGCTCACGCAGAGTTCGACTCCCTCGGGAGACGCCGACATGGCCGACGCCCTCTTCGAGGTGCGCCACTTCCAGAACCTCGCGGGAGATACGTCCGGCAGCGCTACGCGCAGTTGGGTCTTCAGGACCGACGACTCAGGTAGGGTGGATCTGCGCGGCGATCTCTCCCACGCCTTCGTCAGCGGCGACGACCTCTATCGAGACCCCCTTACGGGCGACCCCCTCTTTCCGCTCGGAACCTACGCGGTTCGCGAACTACGCGCGCCGGATTCGTACGAGCTTCCCGTCCGTGGCGAGCCCATCGTTCTCACTATTACAGCCAATGGCACGGGAGAGCACGATGTGTCGAGTGGCGCACTCGGCAACGGTGGCATCATCGTAGACGAGGCTCCCGTGCGCCAGGACCTCTGCTTCACTAAGCGCGATTTGGACACGCAACGCCCCATGGGCGGCATTCCCTTCCTCGTTTCGCGCATTGCCAAAGACGGGTCGATCATCGAGCGACATGTCGTCGTCACCGACGCGAACGGGAGTTTCGACTCGAGCGCCGCCCATCGAATGCACACGACGCGAACCAACGCCAACGACGCTGCCGTGAGCACGCGCGGTGACGGAAGCCATGTCGTAGACGAATCGATGCTCGACCTTGATGCGGGCACGTGGTTTGGCGTGGCAAAGGATGGGTACCAGACCGCGCCCAATGACGTAGTCGGCGCGTTTCCCGATAGCACGGATTGCCATTACGTCTTCGAGGAACTGCCCGTACGAGCAAACGAGGGCAAGGCGCTCGTGCACTTCGAGGCGCAGGTTCACGCCGCTCAGTCCACGAAGATCGACCTGGGCACCGTGGGCAACACCACTCCGACCCTGGCAACGAGCGCACGCGACGCAAGTGATGGGGACAAGCTCGTGAGCAGCAGCGCAGATGTCAGGATACTCGACACCGTCTCGTACAGCGGTCTTGTCGCAGGCCGGACTTACCTGGTCGAAGGCTACCTTGCCAACGCGTCGACAGGCGAGAAGCTTCGTGACTCCGCCGGCAACCCGGCGTCCTCCTCGCTCTCGTTCACCGCGCAGGCCAGCTCGGGAACCGTCGAGCTTGGCTTCGACCTCGATGCAGCGGCGCTGGAAGACGGTGCCAAAGTCGTCGTCTGCGAATGCCTCTTCGAGGGCGACCGTCTCCTCGCGCAGCACGAGGACCTCGACGATGGCGCCCAGACCGTGACCGTCACGCAGCCCTCCATAGAGACACGCGCCGCAGATGGCGTGGATGGCGATTCGCTACTCGTAGGCGATATCGACGCGATAGTCGTCGACCGCGTCACGTACACGGGCCTTGCACCAGGAACGTGCTACGAACTCACGGGCACGGTCATGGATCGCTCGAGCGGCCAGCCCTTCGAATCACCTGACGGCATCGTCAGCTCGACTATTTCGTTCACGCCCGAGGCCTCGTCTGGCTCGATTGACATGTCGTTCACCTTTGACGCCGCCAATCTGCAACCCGGCACGAAGCTCGTCGTCTTCGAAACGCTCGCCCATGATGGCATGACCATCGCCAGTCATGAGGACCTCGATGACGTCGATCAGACCATAAGCGTCTTTCCGCCGGATTTGCAGACGCATGCCATGGACCTGCAGGATGGCGATTCAAGCATCGCAAGCGATTTGGCTACGAGCATAATCGACACCGTCTCCTATGGTGGGCTCGTGCCCGGACGGGAGTACACGCTCGAAGCCACGGTCGTGGACAAGGAAAGCGGACAACCCCTGCTCGACCCCTTCGGTCGCCCCGTCACCGCAACCCATGTATTCACACCGCAAGCACGGGATGGAAGCACGGACGTGAGCATCGAGTTCGACGCCACGAACTTACAGGACTCGACCGCGCTGGTCGTCTTCGAGGAACTCTATCGTGACGGCCGTCATCTCGCGAGTCACATCGACCTGAACAGCGCCGAGCAGACGGTCGTCATAGAACCGCCGTACCTGCAGACATCCGCAAGCTCCGATGGCGCGTCGAAATCCGTCATGCGCGACAGGGACGTCTCGCTTATCGACACGGTCTCGTACCGCAACCTCAAGGCGGGACAGCGTTACGAACTCGAGGGTCACATCATGGACAAGGCAACGGGCACGCAGTTGAACGGCAGCGATGGCAAGCCCGTGGAAGGTCGTGTCGAGTTCGTGCCAGATGCGTCATCGGGTCTCGTGGAGATAGTCTTCACCTTCGACGCAACCGTCGTGAGCGAGGGCAGCGAGCTCGTCGTCTTCGAGAAGCTCTATCGTGACGGGGTCGAGATTGCCTCGCATGAGGACATCGAGAGCATGCGCCAAACCGTCACGGTCGCCAAGCCCCGCATTTCAACCACGGCGACATCAGAAGATGGCGCAAAGGACATCGTGCGTGATGTCGAGACGACGATCATCGACACCGTGAGCTACGAAGGGCTTGCTCCTCGTCGCAACTACACGCTCGTCGGCACGGTCATGGACAAGACAAGCGGGCAGGCCTTCGTTGATGCAGATGGACAGGAAGTCACCGCACAGGCGGACTTCGTCGCGGAACGTGCAGACGGGGAAACGACGCTCTCATTCTCCTTTGACGCGAGTTTGCTCGAGGATGGACATGAACTCGTCGTCTTCGAAAGGCTCTTCCGAGATGACGAGGAAATCGCGACACACGAAGACCTCGAAGACGGAGGTCAAACGGTGCGCGTGATAACTCCCGCCATCGAGACCTTCGCGAGCGACCCGATTGCCGGAGACAAGCTCATTGCCGCCCATGAGAAGACCCGGGTGCTCGATGTGGTGTCGTATGCGGGCCTGCAGCCGGGCGCCACCTATGAATTTGTGGGCACGCTCATGGACAAGGAGGCAGAAGCACCCCTGCTCACCGCTCAGGGAGAACCGGCCCGGGCAACGAGCAGCTTTACGCCCAGCGAGGCAGACGGCAACATCGACGTGAGCTTTTCCTTCGACGCCTCGAATCTCTCCGAGGAACGGGAAGCGGTCATATTCGAGGAGCTCTACCGCGACGGGAAGCTCATCGCGACCCATGCCGATTACGAGAACAGGGCGCAGACGGTGAGCATAGCGCCGCCCCATATCGAGACTTCGGCAACGGATGCCACCGATGGCGATAAGAGAATCGAAGGTGACGGGACTGCGACTATCGTAGACACGGTTTCGTTCACGGGTCTTATCGCCGGCGAGAACTACGAGATCGATGGCTCGCTCATGATTGACAACGGAACGATTGGAGGAACGCCCGCGCGCGATGCCTTCGGAAACCCCATCTCCGCCCATCTCGCCTTCACACCCGAAGCCCCGCATGGAAGCATCGACATTTCATTCGACGTGGACGCGACGCTTCTGGAGGAGGACACGAGACTCGTCGCCTTCGAAAGACTTTTCGCCAACGGCACACTCATGGCAGAGCATGCCGACATCCAGGACGAGAATCAGACCGTAACCGTGAAACCCACGACGCCCGTCACGCCACCGGATGAGCCCGAGTCCAAACTATTCGGCTTCTTGCCCAGGACTGGTGATTCGACCGTGTGGGTACTTCTGGCCTGTGGTCTCATCGGAAGCGCGACGTTCGGGCTGCTCGCCCTGCTGCGCCGCAAGGCCTTCGGCTCGATACATGACGAAAGGTAGGGAGGAGACGGGCTACTTTCCGATGAGCTTGAGCAGGTAAGGAATCTCGGTCTCGAAGTCGACGCCATACCAGTTGTGGTCAGGTTGGCTGATGGTTGCCTTGATGGCGGCAACCGTATAATCGGCCGCCACGGCAAGTGCCTCGTCGAGCGGGAAGTCGTTCATGAGCGCGCCAACCGTCGTCGAGGAGAACACGTCACCCGTACCATGGAAGCGTGCATCGACGAGCTCGTTGAAGTAGGAGAAGTACTCGCCGGTCTGGCCATCGAGGCCATAGACGCCGCAGCTGCCCGACTCGAGGCTCACGCCCGTGAGGACCGCCTTCTTGGGGCCGAGTGCGACAAGGCCCTGGAGGAGTTCGCGCACGTAATCTTCGTCGTAGGAGCCGTCCTCCTTGTATTCCGCATCGAGCATGAAGGCGGCTTCGGTAATGTTGGGGTCGATGATGTCGGCCTTAGAGCAGACGACCGCGCCCATCGCACGGGCAAACTCGGGGGTGAAGCCCTTGTAGAGGGCGCCGTTGTCGGCCATCGCCGGGTCGACGAAGATGAGCGTGTCGCCCTCGCGATGCTCATCGAAGAAGCGGCTCACGAGTTCTAGCTGCTCGAAGGAGCCAAGGTAGCCCGTATAGATGGCGTCAAAGTCCACGCCGTTATCAAGCCAGCTCTTGGAGATGGGCTCGATCTGATCGGTCAGGTCGTCAAAGGTGAAGCTCTTGAAAGCGGTGTGCACCGAGAGCACGGCGGTGGGAAGGATGCCACATTCGACGCCCATGGCCGAAATGGTGGGCAATGCGACGGTCAGGGAGCACTTCCCGACACAGGAGATGTCTTGGATGCTTACGATGCGCTTCATGGTGGGCCTCTTTCCCAAATGACAACGGGCACCGCACGGTGCCCGTTGGCAGGTGTCTGGAGCGGGCGATGGGAGTCGAACCCACCTCATGAGCTTGGAAGGCTCAGGTTCTACCGATGAACTACGCCCGCAATGGAGATGGATTATACCCCAACGAATTCAGGCCGCAGGATAAAGCGAGAGAAAAGTTGGGTGTTTCATCCTCGCAACAGCGCGATCTCTTCCTTGTAGGGCGGCAAGGTCTTCTTCGTGGAGCCTTCCTCGCAGCGCCAGGGCGTCTCGAGAATCTTCGGGATGGCCGCAAAGCGTTCATCGTGAACGATTCTGCGCAGGGGCTCGAAGCCGATGCTCCCCTCGCCAATGTTCGCATGCCGGTCCTTGTGCGCGCCACGCGGGTTCATGCTGTCATTGACGTGGATGACGGCAATCTGGTCGAGACCGACAAGCTCGTCGAATCTCGCAAGCGTCCCTTCGTAGTCGTCGACAAGATCGTAGCCCGCATCGTTGACATGGCAGGTATCGAAGCACACGCGCAGACGTTCGGGCTTCTGGACGCGCTCGTAAATCGTGGCTATCTCCTCGAAGTCGCGCCCAACCTCGCCACCCTTGCCCGCCATCGTCTCGAGCGTGACAAACACGCCGCTTTCGTCTTGGGCGAGCACCTCATCTAGTCCCTCGACAAGCTTGCCGATGCCAGCTTCGGCACCAGCGCCCACATGCGAGCCAGGATGCAACACCAGCGCCTTGCTGCCAAGAGCTGCGCTGCGCTCGAGCTCGCGCGCAAGGAAATCGACACCGAGCTCGAAGGTCTCGGGCTTCACCGAGTTCGCAAGGTTGATGATGTAGGGGGCATGGACGACGACCTCGCGTATTCCCACCTGCTTGGCATACTCCAAGCCAGCGTCGATGTTGAGCTCGTCAATGGGCTTGCGACGCGTGTTCTGTGGAGCGCCGGTATAGACCATGAGGGCGTTGGCGCCATAGCCTTCGGCCTCCTTCACGGAGCCGAGGAACATGTCCTTGCCAGACATCCCCACATGGGATCCGAGGATGAGCTCGTCCATGGTTGCACCTCATTGACCGGGAAAAGAAGATGGTCGGGACGACAGGATTCGAACCTGCGACATCCTGCTCCCAAAGCAGGCGCGCTACCGGACTGCGCCACGTCCCGACGCGAAGAGGAAGTATAGCGTACTTTGTCATTTCCTTTGGCTAATACTCGAAAACACGCTCATG
This sequence comes from uncultured Coriobacteriia bacterium, assembly GCA_948466335.1. Taxonomy (GTDB): domain Bacteria; phylum Actinomycetota; class Coriobacteriia; order Coriobacteriales; family QAMH01; genus QAMH01. The sequence goes on from CAOKAE010000021.1 coordinate 14,079, forward strand.
CAAAGGCCGTCATGACACCCGCTGCGACCACGATGAGTACGAGGCCGATAGCGGCACGGCGCGTCAGACGCTCACGAAACACCAGATATGCAAACGCGATGGAAACCAACAACGAGAGCTTGTCAATTTGCACGACGACGCTGACCACGCCAACCTGCAGCGCATAGTAGTAGCAGAGCCACGATGCGCCCGTTGCAATGCCGGAGAGAACGAGGAAAACACCCTCGCGCCTCTCGATACCGCGCACCAACCCTGTCTTGCGTCCAGCGAAAACAATGCCCCAGGCGACAACAAACACCACCGCGGTGCGAACGGCCGTCCCCAGGCTCGAGTCGACACCGTCGATTCCCACCTTCCCCAGAATCGCTGTCAACGCGGCAAACACCGCCGCCAGAATGGCATAGGCAAGCCAGCCTCTTCGAGCCATCTGGGGAGGCTGCACGTCCTTGCGCTCGATCATCATGAACGTGCCTGCGAGGATGACCGCTATGGATACGAGCTTGAGCACAAGATGTTCGGTCTCGCCAAAGATGACGATGGCAAGTAACGATGCCAGCACCGTGCTGCTCTTGTCGACGGGTACGACCTTGTTCACGTCACCAAGCGCCAGCGCCTTGAAGTAGCAAATCCACGAGCCGCCCGTCGCAAGGCCCGAAAGGATGAGAAAAAGCCACGTCGTCGGGTTCAGGCTGCCGATAGTTATAACCGATCCGGTGCAGATGGCAATCAACCAGGTGAGGCAGAGTACCACCGTGGTGCGTATGGCGGTGGCGACATCGGGGTCGGTCGTCGATACGCCGAGCTTCCCGAGAATGGAAACGAGTCCGGCAAATAATGCCGCGCCACAAGCGGCCGCTATCCACATGGCGTCTGAAGGACCCTTACGCCAACCTCGCCCACTTGCGCTTGCCGACCTGGAGCGTGGCACCGGCGAGCTGTGAAGCGGGCAGGTGATACGTGCCCTTCTCGACGGCCTCGCCGTTGATCTTCACGCCGCCCTGGTCAATCATGCGGCGACCCTCGCCGCCCGAGGCAACGAGTTTGAGATCGGCGAGCAGCTTGGGCAGGTACACGCCGCCCTTCTCGGGGTCTTCCTCGAGCTCAATGTCGAAGACCTCAATGTCCTCGGGGACACCATGGGCCTTGAAGACGCGATCGAATTGCTCTTCGGCGTCCGCAGCAGCTTGCTCACCATGATAGGTCGTGATGATCTCGCGCGCGAGGCGGCGCTTCGACTTGTTGGGGTCGAGTTCGCCCGCCGCAAGGCCAGCCTCGATCTCGTCAACCTCGGCCACGGGAAGCGCCGTTGCCAGACGGTAGTAGCGCGGCATGAGCTCGTCGGGGATGGACATGATCTTGCCGAACATATCGGCGGGCTCATCGGTAAGGCCGACGTAGTTGCCGTAGGACTTCGACATCTTGCGCACGCCGTCAAGACCCTCGAGCAGCGGAAGCGTCAGGCAGACCTGGGGCTCCATGCCCTTCTTCTCCATGAGCTCGCGACCGGCGAGCAGGTTGAAGAGTTGGTCGTTGCCGCCAAGCTCGACATCAGCGTTGATGACGACCGAGTCGTAGGCCTGCATGATGGGGTAGATGAACTCGTGCATCGCGATGGGCTGCTGATTGTGATAGCGGTTCGAGAAGTCATCACGCTCGAGGATGCGCGCCACCGTGAAGTTGGAGAGCAGTTCGAGCAGACCGGCCAAATCGAGGTCGAAGATCCAGTCGCGGTTGTGCACGACCTTGGTCTTCTCGGAGTCAAGCACCTTCATCGCCTGGTCCATGTAGGTCTGCGCGTTCGCGTCGATCTGCTCGGCAGTGAGCTGCGGACGCGTCGAGTTGCGGCCCGACGGGTCGCCAATCATCGCCGTGCCGTCGCCGATGATGAGCGTGACCTGATGGCCGAGGTCCTGGAACTGGCGCAGCTTGCGCAAAGGAACGGCATGACCGATGTGCAGATCGGGACTCGTGGGGTCAACGCCGAGCTTGATGTTGAGCGGCGTGCCGCGGTCGAGCTTCTTCTTCATGGCCTCGAGCGGCGTGATGCCCGAAACGCCCGACTGGATGATGTGGAGTTGTTCTTCGCTTGAGAGCACGGTCTTGCCTTTCACGAAACGTTTTTGCCGTTTAAGCTCGCTATCTTAGCAGATGGGCCTGCAACAATCCCGGCACATGACCTATTCGACGGGCCGGAAGAGATGCCCCGTGGTCGTGTCGGGAGTCTTCGATATCTTCGTACCGTTGATGCCGCTGCGCACGCGGTTGAGCCCATGCTCGGTCTCTCCGGCACTCATGAGCGTGGCGTCGACGGCGAAGCCGCGTATGCCCGCGCGCAGCAAATCGCCGATCGCATGGGCGACGTCGAGCTGCACGGCGTTGTAGATGTGCCCGCAGCCATATATGTCCGTCGTCACCGGGAAGCGATAGCCTTTGCGGTCTTCCAAGAAGCGCGGCGCATTGCGACGCGTGCACGTTCCACAGTGCTCGTCGCAGCTACCTTCCGCCATGAGAAAGCAGTGATCACTCACCATGAGCTCCTGGCGACCGATGGCGATGATGCCGAGGGGGAGCGGAGACTCGTCGGCGAGCAGCTTCATCTGATGCAGCGTGAGCTCGGGCGAAAGCCAGATGAAGCTCGCGCCGAGCGCTGCCCAGGTGCGAATGGCCTCGATGTTGGTGGCGTACATGCGCGGCCCGATGGAACAACCTGGCTCGAATTGCTCGAGCGTACAGGCGATGTCCGTGTTGTCGAAATCGATGGCAGTTGCAAATGGCGCCATGGCGGAGAGGTCCGTCACGCGGGTGATGTCGACGGCATCGGCTTGCGCGGGTACGTGCCCGTGCGCCGCAAGCAAGACTTCCTCGAAGGCGTTGAGCGCGGCAGTGCGCGTCTTGTGCAGCGTCGAAAAGCCGATCCCCACGCCATCATCGAGCTCGACAGTCCAATCCTCGCAGGTGAAGGGCGTTGCCCCGAGCCTTCCCACGTGATCGATGACATCCTCGCGCGTGATTGCCTTGGTGCGTGCCTCCTCGACGACGGGGCCCGTCGCCCGTGCCTCGTTGCCCGCGCTGTCATGCACGATGATTTCGAGCGGTTCTCCCCTCCTCATGGACACGTCAATGGACACCGGAATCTTCATACCTGCCTCGGTGCGCTGTTGCGCGTCGGAAGCGAGCTTGGCCGAGCGCACGCGAAACACGCGGTCGCCCACGGACACCGGCTCGCGCACGCCCAAATACTTCGTGGCGCCTTTGAGCGTGTCGGATGCCTCCACGGTGTAGGTGACGCGACCCTTCGACGTCCAGAACTCGAGCAGGTCGCCCGCGGCGATGTCAGTGTTTGCGGCAAGCTTCACCTTGCCCGCGGAGTATCCCGTGACGCGCCCGACGGCGACGCCGCGGTTGTTGGGGCGTTTGTAGCCCATCATGTCGTTTCCGCGCTCGCCTGCCAGGTAGCCCTGGGTGAAGCCACGGTTGAACGCCTCGGCAAGCGCGCCCTCGGCATCGGGCGCGGCTTCGTAGGAGGTAACGTCCTCCCACGCGCGGTCGATGGCCTCGCGATACACGGAGGTGACCGTCGAGACGTATTCGGGTGATTTCATGCGTCCCTCGATCTTGAGGGAGGCGACATCGGCCTCGATGAGCCGATCGACCATCTCGATGCCGCATAAATCGCGCGGGCTCAGCAGATATTGCCCCTCCTGCGCGAGCTTCTTGCCGTCCTTGTCGACGAGCTTGTAGGGCAGACGGCATGGCTGGGCGCACAGGCCGCGATTGGCGCTGCGTCCGCCGATGAGCGAGGACAGCAGACACTGTCCCGATTGGCAGATGCAGAGCGCGCCGTGGACGAAGACCTCGAGGTCAACGCCAAGCGTGGCGAGTTCGGCGATTCTTTCGATGGAGAGCTCGCGGGCCAACGTGACGCGCGAGCAGCCCAGGCGCGAGGCGAGCTCGATGCCGCGTTTGCCACGCACGTTGAGCTGGGTGGATGCGTGTAGTTCGAGTTCGGGCAGCTCGCGGCGCAGCACGGACATGAGGCCGATGTCTTGCACGATGGCCGCGTCGATGCCAGCCTCGGCAGCAGCGGCCACCATCGCGAGCGCATCGTCCATCTCGCCGGGAAAGACGAGCGTGTTGGCCGTGAGATAGACGCGTGCATCGCGCAGATGGGCATCGCGGCACGCCGCACGCAGGTCGTCGATCTCGAAGTTATCGGCATTGCGACGGGCGTTGAAGGAGCCGGCGCCCAGATAGATGGCATCGGCACCGGCGGCAAGCGCCGCCTCGAAGGCCTCGCGATTGCCCGCAGGCGCGAGCAGTTCTGGTTTTCTCATGGCCTAGTCCGCCATTGCGCGCGTGTCGGCCGCAAGGCTCTCGCGCGCATGGTCGAGCTGGACCTTGACCGCCTCGTGACCGGTCGCGCCATAGGTCGTGCGGCGCTCGACGACCTTGTCGATGTCGACGGCCTCGAGCGCATCCGCATCGAAGCGCTCGTCAATCGCGGCAAGCTCGTCAGCGCTCAGATCCTGTAGCGTCCTTCCCTGCTTCTCGCATTCGAGCACGAGCTTTCCCACGATGGCGTGGGCCTCGCGGAAGGGCACGCCCGTCCCGACGAGGTAATCGGCCAGGTCGGTGGCGGCCATGAAGCCGCCGAGGGCGCCGGCGCGCATGGCATCCTCGTTGACCTGCATGGTGCGAATCATGCCCGTCATCACGACCAGCGAATTGCCGAGCGTGTCGACCGCGTCGAACACGCCCTCCTTGTCCTCCTGCATGTCCTTGTTGTAGGCAAGCGGCAGGCCCTTCATGGTCGTGAGCAGCGCCACGAGGTCACCGTACACGCGGCCGGTCTTGCCGCGAATGAGCTCGGCGAAGTCGGGGTTCTTCTTCTGGGGCATGATGGACGAGCCCGTGGAATAGGCATCGGAAAGTCGGATGAAGCCGAACTCGTTGCTCGACCAGTAGATAAGCTCCTCGCACAGGCGCGACAAGTGCATCATCGCGACCGCACACGCATAGGAAAGGTCGAGGAGGAAGTCGCGATCGCTCACCGCGTCCATGCTGTTTTCGGCAACGCTCGCAAAGTCGAGTTCGTCTGCCACGAAGTGACGGTCGAGCGGATAGGTCGTACCGGCGAGCGCAGCGCTACCCAAGGGCAGCACGTCAGCGGCGCGGTAGGCCGCACGCAGGCGCTCGAAATCACGCGTGAACATCCAGTAGTACGCGAGCATATGATGGGAGAAGAGCACGGGCTGGGCCTTCTGCATGTGGGTGTAGCCGGGCATGACGACGCCGAAGTGCTCCTGTGCCATGTCGAGCAGGGCGCCGCGCAGGTCGAGCATCTGGTGCGCGAGCCCATCGCTGAGCTTCTTGGCGTGATGGCGCGCATCGGTCGCGACCTGGTCATTGCGACTGCGACCCGTGTGCAGGCGACCGCCCGCTGCACCGATGGCCTCGGTCAGGTTGCGTTCGATGGACATGTGGATGTCCTCGTCATCGATGTCGAACTCGAAGTCGCCATCCTCGATTTGGGCGCCGATCGCATCGAGTCCCGAGCGGATTGCGTCGGCATCCTCGTTCGATATCACGCCCTGACGGGCGAGCATGAGCGCGTGGGCCTTCGAGCCCTCTATGTCGGATTCCCACATGCGCTTGTCAACGGGCAGCGATGCGCCGAAGGCTTGCGTGAACTCGGTGGGCGAATCCTCGAAACGGCCTCCCCACAGTGCCTCGCTTGCGTGCGTGCTCTCTTCTGTCGATGATGTCTCATGCATTGTGAACTCCATGCTGCCGCTATCGTGATTGAACAGACAATATATCAAAAGATGCGTTTTCGACGGGCAGCAGGCGCTAACATCCCGTCTGGCCTGCGCCCGGCGGAAAAAAGCTTTCACTTTACCGTACTAAAGTTATAATAGTGCGCCACTACGGTTCAATGGACGAGAGGTTTTCACGAACATGGAAATGAATACGGGCGACTATGCAGTCATCATCGCCATCCTGGTCTACTTCATGGTGGTGCTCATCATCGGCTTTTCCTACGCGCGGCGCGCGAACAAGAGCTCATCGGAATACTTCCTGGGCGGCCGCAAGGTCGGCCCCTGGTTCACCGCGCTTTCGGCGGAGGCGTCGGACATGTCGGGTTACCTGCTCATGGGCCTGCCCGGTCTCGCGTACTTCACCGGCGCCGCCGACGCGGGCTGGACGGTCATCGGTCTGGCGGCTGGCACGTATCTCAACTGGTTGCTCGTCGCCAAGCGCCTGCGCCGCTACTCCGAGAAGGCCGGCGATTCCATCACGCTTCCCGGTTTCTATTCCAACCGCTTCCATGACAACAAGAACGTCATCAGCACCATCGCCGCGGTGATCATCCTCATCTTCTTCTGCGTCTACACCGGCAGCTGCTTCGTCACCTGCGGCAAGCTCTTCAATACGCTGTTCGGCATGGATTACACCGTCATGATGATCTTCGGTGCCATCATCGTATTCCTCTACACGATGGTCGGTGGCTACCTCTCCGTTGTCGCGACCGACTTCGTACAGGGCTGCCTCATGTTCTTCGCGCTCGCGGTCGTCGTCATCGGCTCCATCACCATGGCAGGCGGCGTCGACAACACGGCCGCGTTTTTGAGCGACATCCCCGGTTACCTCTCCATGGTGCAGACCGCCGTGCCCGAGGTTGATGCCGAGGGAATCCAGTACGCCATCGGCGGGGCTCCCATCTTCGGCATCCCCGCAGAGTACGGCCTGCTCACGATCGTCTCCACCCTGAGCTGGGGCCTCGGCTACTTCGGTATGCCGCAGGTCCTGGTCCGCTTCATGGGCATCCGCAACGACAGCGAGATCGCGACGTCTCGTCGCATCGCCATCGTCTGGGTCGTCATCTCCATGTTCTGCGCCATCATGATCGGTCTCATCGGCCGCTATCTCCTGCCGACGCAATTCCTCTCGCAGAGCGCCGCGGAGAGCATCTTCATCGTGCTCTCGCAGGTCATGCTCCCCGGCTTCCTCTGCGGCCTCGTCGTATCCGGCATCTTGGCCGCGTCCATGTCCACCGCCTCCTCGTACCTGCTCATCACTGGCTCCTCGGTGGCCGAGAACATC
>CAOKAE010000022.1 GCA_948466335.1 uncultured Coriobacteriia bacterium
CTCCCGCCCCCCAGCCCGCGCCCCGCCGTATCCCCCCCTTTGCCGGGGGGCCCCCCCCGTCTCCCCCCCCCCCCCCCCCCGCCCGCATCTTTTCAAGGTCCAAGTTATTCAGCGGTACAGGCAGTCCCTCTATCGGCATGCCATGCATCCGGACAGCGTATAATCCTCCACATGAACGAGCGACGCGGAGAGATCATCGTCGAACCTGAACCTAACATCTGGAATCATGGATACGCACTGCAAAAGCTCTGGCTGATGCAGGACTAGCCGTAAAATTCGTAAAAAGGCGACGTGCGATACGAGCGAACGGTGGATGCCATCATCAACGGCCTTCTCTGGGAAATGAAAGACCCACTGTCATTGACATGCTCTCGAACACCCTGTAGCTTATGCTGTAGATAACGCCCGAACGGTATGCATTGTACCTTCCTCGGGCGTTTCTAATTCAAAGCGCTAGCACGGGGTGTATTGCTCCTGCCGCTGGTGCTTTTCTTTTTGAACCGAGGCACGGTGACAATTGGGTCCCCACCGCCTCGGTTCTCTTCATTTACCCATTTCATACGCAGAAAACAAAAAGCCGCTCGAAAGCGGCTTCAAAATGCATGCTGGCGGGATTGACGGGGCTCGAACCCGCGACCTCTGGCGTGACAGGCCAGCGCTCTAACCAGCTGAGCTACAACCCCGCGCTAAACAGCGAAAGCAATACTACAGAAACTTGCCCCGTTCGTAAAGACGCAAGTTGAAAAAACTTGCGAGCGCACGTCGGATGGCCGCATTCCATGCAAAACGCCGCGGTCCTACCCCGCTAGGCGTCGGTCGTCGGCGTTACCGCCGCCGAATCCGCCGGCGTCGTCGGTTGCGGCTTGAGTTCGTCGAGGGCCGTGTACTCGGGATGGTTGGCGTTGTTCACCTGGATGTGCGTGTGGTTGCCGTTATCGCTCTCCGCCGTGTAGTTCTTGAGCTGCAGCGACTCGTCCAGATACTGGAAGATGTCGCGAATCTTCGCCATGGGCGTCACGCCCGCCGTAACCTTGTCGCCCGCCCTCACGGTCACGTCGGTCAGGTGGATGAGCACCACGTCCAGGTCGGGGCGTCCCGTCGGCTGGATGTGGATGCGGTAATCGTCAATCTCGCCGTAGAGCTTGTACTGCTTGACGAGGACCACCTCGCCCGTGACCGGCGCGTACACCGTCGCGCCCACGGGACCGCCGCAGTCGATGGCGCTCATGATGGGGCCGGCGTTGCCTTCCCTGAAGCAGCGGATGAACTCACCCGTCATCCACTTGTCGCCCGTGGGTTGCGCGGCAGGGTCGCGTCCCGTGCCGTGGGAGGCGAGGATGTCCGTATTCTTGGCTTCCTTGAGCTGCGTGGTGATCTCGTTCGCGTACGCGTAGGAGGCGTTGTGAATCAGGATCTCGGTGAGGTCCTCCATGGCCACCGCGGAATGCATCGTGACACCGGAGCTTTCCGACATGATGGGCGTGGGAAGGGACGCCTGCTTTGTGGTCGACGTCATCGCGTCTCCGCCCTGTCCCGCCGCACCGCCACCCGGTTGTGCGAAGGAACTGAAGATGCTCACCAGCACCACGACGACGAACACCGCCGCGATGATGGCGATGAGCTTGGGCGAGACGTTCGGCAGCTTCCTGGCGGAGCTCCCGCGGCTACTCGACGCACGCTCCACGTTGGGCCGACGGTCGAATTTCGACTTGCCCGATTGTCCCGCGGGATTGACCGTGAACGATCCCTTCTTGCGGCTCGACCCGTAGCTCTCGCGCGCATAGCGGCTCGTCGCCTCGGGGTCGCCGAAGCTCGGTCGATACGACGACGTACGGCCCTGTTGTTGCGCCCAGGGCTGCACCTCCTGCGCGATCTCATGCTTGACCTGCGGTGCGAACGGGTCTGCCACGGCTTCGGGCTGGCCATCGACGCCCTGGTCGACATCCCAGGCCACCTCGTCGAACTCCTGCACCTGCGGATGCTCGGACGCGCGACGCTCCTGGCGCGTCTGCTGCACCGCCGGCATATGGCGACCGCCATGGACGGACTGCACGCTTTCGTCGATGATGACGCCCTGGGTGCGTCGCGAAGAGCGCTCCGGGCGGGCCGGCCGCTCGTCCGGCACCTGCGATGCCTGCGTCTGTCGCGCGTTCCATGGCTGGCGCTCCGAGCGTGTCTGCTGCGTCTGCGGTTGCGCCTGCATGCCGGCATGGCGCTCGGCCCGCTGCTGTGCCTGACGTTGCGCGTCGACCTGCGTCGGCGTCTGGCGGACGGGACGTTGCGCCCGCGGCTCCTCGCGCGACGAGAACTGCGTCTGCGAAGCATGGGTGTATCGCTGACGGTCATACTGCTGCCGCGGCTGCTGCACGGGCTGTCGCTGCGTCTGACGCTCGGGATTCGGCCGGGGCGACTGACGCCCGAACCTTCCCTGCAGGCCCGGCTCGGGTTCTGCCGGCTTGTTGCGACGACGCGCCTCTTCCTCCAGGCGGCGCTGCCGTTCCTCGGCAGCCTGCTGCTGCGCGAGCTGACGGCGGCGGCGTTGCTCGGCGGCGCGGCGTTCGGCGGCCTCGCGACGCTCGCGCTCCATTTGCGCGGCCTCGAGCTCGACCTGCTCGCGCAAGGTGAGCTTGCGCGCGGCCTGCCTGCGCTCGGCCTCGCGCCAGTCCTCCTGGCGGCCAAAGCGCCCCTGCACGCTCTCGCTGTCGTAGTCGGGCCGTCGGCCCGAACGGGAATCCCCATATGAATGCGCGTCACGCTGATTCATGGCAATACCCTTAGTTGAACCTGTTCATGGCCATCGTCGGACCATCGTCTATCACGCAAAGCGCCGCATCGGCCGCCACAGCGACCGCATGCTCGAAGTCTTGCGCCTCAGCGCCCTTGGGCCTCTGGAGCACGAAATCCGTCACAGGCTTGCGCCCCGGCGGGTGCCCGAGCCCCACGCGCACGCGGGTGTACGCATCACTCCCGAGCTTCGCGTGGATCGACTTGAGGCCGTTGTGGCCACCATGGCCACCGCCCACCTTCACGCGAATCGTCCCCGGCTCCAGGTCCATGTCATCGTGAATAACAAGCACCTCGGCAGGCGCGACCTTATGCGCGGCGGCGAGCTTGCTGATGGGACCTCCGCTCGTGTTCATGTACGCCTGCGGCTTGACGAGCAGCAGCTCGTCTCCCCCATGCCGCACGTGCGCGACGAGCGCACCGCACTCGTTCTTCCAGTAGCGTGCCCCAAGCTCGCCGGCAAGCAGGTCGAGCGCGAGAAAACCGGCGTTGTGCCGCGTCCCCTCGTACTCGGGGCCGGGATTGCCCAAACCTGCTATGAGCTTGTAGTCCATCGTTACAGCGCGAAATCCGGGTCGAACAGCGACGAGATGGAGCCGTTGTTGAACACGTTGTTGATGGCCTCAGCGAAGAGCGGCGCGACGCTAATCTGCCTGATCTTGCCCTGCAGGTACTCCTCGGGAAGCGGGATGGTGTTCGCGACAACGATTTCGTCGGCGACGGAATTCTCGAGGCGCTCGATGGCCGGGCCCGAGAACACGGGATGCGTGGCGCTTACGTGCACCGACTTGGCGCCGCGGTCCTTGAGCACCTTCATGCCCGCGCAGATGGTGCCGGCCGTATCGATCATGTCGTCGTTGAGGATGCAGTTCTTGCCCTCGACGTCGCCGATGATGCTCGTGATTTCAGCCACGTTGTGCTTGGGGCGACCCTTGTGCATGATGGCGAGGTCGGCGTTGAGCAGGTCGCTCATCTTCTTGGCGACCTTGGCGCGGCCGACGTCCGGGCTCACCACGCACAGGTTGTCCATCTCCTGCGCCGCAAAGTAGTCCGCGAAGAGATTGAGGGCCGTGAGGTGGTTGACCGGCCTCTCGAAGAAGCCCTGGATCTGGCCCGAGTGCAAGTCGATCGTCGTGATGGTGTCGACGCCCGCCGTCTCGAGCATGCGCGCGACAAGTTTGGCGGTGATCGGCTCGCGTGCGGCGGACTTGCGGTCCTGGCGCGCGTAACCGTAGTGCGTGACGACGGCGTGAATCCTGCCGGCGCTCGCGCGGCGTGCCGCGTCGATCATGATGAGCAGCTCCATGAGTGCATCGTTGACATCGCCCGAGACCGATTGGACGAGGAAGACATCCTCGCCGCGCACGGAATCCATGTAGCGGGCGTATATCTCGCCATTCGAGAACTTCTCGAGCCTGATATCGCCCATCTCGACGTCGAGGTAGCGCGCAATCTCCTCGGCAAGATCGGGATGCACCGACCCCGAGAAGATGTGCAGCTTGCGTTCCGCGGCCCTGCTCCGCCTTTTACCCATCGTGTACCTATCCCTTCGTTAGCCCTTGCGCTTGCCCGTGAAGTGACGTTCCGTCCAATCCTCGACGATCTTCTGCTCGTTGCGCTCGACGGCCAATGCGCCATCGGGCACGTCCTTGGTGATGCAGCTCGCGGCACCCGTCACGACGTTGGAACCGAGCGTGACCGGAGCGACGAGCATCGTGTTCGATCCGACGAAGGTGAAATCGCCGATGACGGTCTTGTGCTTGCTCACGCCATCGTAGTTGCAGGTAATCGACCCCGCGCCGATGTTGACGTCAGTGCCGATGGTCGCGTCACCGATGTAGGACAGGTGCGGCACCTTGCTGTCCGGCCCCACCGTGGACTTCTTGATCTCGACATGCGTGCCCACGTGGGCACCCTCGCACAGGTAGGTGCCGGGGCGCAGGTAGGCGCGCGGACCGGCCGTGACGCCGGTCTCGGTGGTCGTCTCGATGCCCACGACCTCCTCGAGCACGTTGTCCTTGCCGATAGCGCAATCGGTGAGGCGCGTGTTGGGGCCGATGACGCAACCTGTCGAAATGCGCGTCGCGCCCCAGAGCATGGTCATCGGCAGCAGCTCGACGTCATTCTCGACGATGCAATCGGGCCCAACCCACACGAAATCGGGGTCGAGCATGGTGACACCGTCTGCCATGAGCTGTTCGTTGATGCGACGCTGCGCGATCTTGCCCGCGGCGGCGAGCTGCGCGCGCGAGTTGACGCCGAGGCACTCGTCGTCATCATCGACGACCATGCTCGATACCGTCAGCCCGTCGGCTGCCAGTAGCGCGAGCATGTCCGTGAGGTAGTACTCGCCCTGGGCGTTGTTGCGGTCGAGCTGGTCGAGGTGACCCAGGAGCGCGGGGGCAGAAAAGCAGAACACCCCGGAATTGCATTCGCCGATGGCGCGTTGCCCCTCCGTGCAGTCCTTCTCCTCGACGATGCCGCACACGTTGCCGTCTGCATCGCGCACGATGCGCCCGTAACCGAAGGGATTGGCGGGCTCCATCGTGAGCACCGTGGCGGCAGACCCCGTGGCCTCGTGCGCCGCTATGAGCGCCTGGATGGTGGCCGGCCTGATGAGCGGGGAATCGCCGCAGAGCACGACGACGTTGCCCTCGTAGCCCGCGAGCTTGTCCGCCGCGCACATGACCGTGTGCCCGGTGCCGAGCATCTCGAGCTGATACGAGATGACGCAATCGCCCAGCAGGGGCTCAACCTGCTCGCGGCCGTGGCCGATGACCACGTGCACGTCATCGCAACCCGCCTGGCGCGCCGCATCCACGACCCAACGCACGAGCGGCTTGCCCAGCATCTCGTGGGCAACCTTCGGTTTGTTGGATTTCATGCGGGTCCCAGCGCCTGCTGCAAGAATCAAAGCTTTAGCTTCCACATGCGCTCCCATTGAGTAAGAAATTGGATGGCTGGGGCAGAAGGAATCGAACCCTCATTCGCGGTACCAAAAACCGCTGTCCTACCGTTGAACGATGCCCCAGTAGCCTGCCTGCATGATTCTAGTGAACTGCGGCGTGATTCTCAAGCAATGAACGGGGGAATGCCGCATACGCGAACCCAGTCGCACACGGGCGCGATGTCATGGGCGAAGCGGCGCGCGGCCGCTTCGTCGGCGCATAACGCAAAGCTCGTCGAGCCGCTTCCCGAGACGAGGGCGGCGAGCACGTCGGGGTGCGCGAGCGCCGCGTCGACACGTTGTTGGATGCGCGGGTCGGCCGCGCAGGCCGCAGGTCCCAGGTTATTGGCGCAGAGGGCCGTGATGCGCTCGAGGTCACTGGGGACTTCTTCCAGCGCACGGGCGAGCGCATCGGCATCGGAAGCCGGGACGGGATCCTCGTCAAAGGCGCGATATACCGCGGCCGTGGAGAGCCCGTCGTTGCTGCCCATGAGAACGATGGGGGCCGTCAGGGGCGGCAACGATCGCTCGAACACGTCGCCGCGTCCTCCCATGAGGGCAGTGCGTCCATGGAGGAAGAAAGCGACGTCGGCCCCGAGTTCGCGCGCCACGGCAATGATCCGCTCGTCGAGCCCGTCGATGCCCGTGAGCTGTGCATAGGCCTTGAGCGCCGCGGCGGCATCACTCGAACCGCCACCAAGGCCGCCACCTGCAGGAACGTGCTTCTCGACTTCGATGACGAGCGTGGTGTCGAGGGCAACCGCCATGACTTTGCAGGCCTGCTCGGCCCTGTCGATGGCGCGAAAGACGAGATTGTCACGGGGGTCGAGGCCGTCGACCGCGCAATCGAGCGCGACGGGCGTGCCCGCCTGGGTCCGCAGCGCCTGTGGCATGACGCCCTGCTCGACGCGAACGCGCACGACGTCGTGCAGGTCAAGCTCCTGGAAGACGGAGCGTGCCCCGTGGTAGCCGTCGCACGGCGGATAGGCTATGGCAAGGCACAGGTTGACCTTGGCGTGAGCCTCGAACGTCAACGCCCGTGAACGTGAAATGCCCATGGACGGCTGGTTAGATGGCCTCTTGCTGGAGCGCGGGGAACAGCGGCTGCTCGTCCTCCGGATTGGTGAGCTCGACCGTGCCCGTCAGAACGTCGACGTACTGATAGGACTGACGTGCCTTGCGGCCGCGCTTCTCATCGGTCTCGACGATGAAGAGCGACTTGTGGGCCTGGGTGAGCACGCCTTCGCGCTCGATGATCTTGGAACGGCCCATGTTGGCACGAATGCGCAGGCGCCTGCCCGTAAAGCCAACGAGCGTCTCGTGGATGCTGTTGACGTAGGCGACCTGTCTGTTGATTATTTCTTCCATGAAGAGTCCTCCTGATACAAAGGAGACATAATAATAACACGGCGCACGAGATTTTGCATGCATTATACTTACCAACACTATTTTCTGTCCGCGTCAGCGGACAGAACGAGTCGAATCGTCCAAGGAGCACGTGTACATGGCGTTTATGGATAGTTCCGAGTTGGGGCACTGCCCCACCGCCCAACTTCTCATCGAGCATGAGGTTCCCTCCCGCATCGCAGCCAAGGATGGCTCCGTCTTCGCCTTCTCCGCAGAGGTCGCCGATTACGCGACGACGCGTCTTGGCTGGACGACGCTGGCAAGCAAGCCCCCGCGCGATCCTTCCGAAATCGCGATCATCGCGCAGCAGGCGCGTGGCGAGGGGCTCGACGCCGTCGTGCTCATCGGCCAAGGCGGCTCGGCCCAGGCTCCCCAGACGGTCACCAAGCTCTACAGCCTCGAGGTTACGGACGAGGTTCCGTTCAAGACGATGGACGCGCTCTCGCCCGTCTACGTCAACCACATCCTCGGTTCCTCCGACCCGGCCCGCACGCTCTATATCGTCTCGAGCAAGTCGGGTACCACGCTGGAGCCCACCGTGCTCTCCCACGTGTGCTGGAAGTACGTGTGCGCGCATCTGGGTGCCGAGCGCGCCGGGTCGCGCTTCATCGCCATCACCGATCCGGGCACCGAGCTCGAGCACGTTGCCCGCAAGAACCATTGGCGCGCCATCATTCACGGTGAGCCCGACGTGGGCGGACGCTACTCCGCGCTTTCGGCCTTCGGCCTGCTTCCCATGGCGGCCATCGGCATCGACATTGAGCGCATGCTCGAGGACGCCGTGCCCATGGAAAGGCTCTGCGCCTCGGATTCGCCGGAGAACCCGGCCGTCTGGCTCGCGGCCTTCCTCTACGACAACCTCAAGGCCGGGCGCGACAAGTTCTCGCTGCTCATGCCGCCGAGCAAGCAGGTTTTCGGCCTGTGGGTCGAGCAGCTTGTCGCCGAATCCCTCGGCAAGGCGGGCGTTGGCATACTGCCCAACGTCGAGGTCGACGCCGGCATCCTCTCCGACCCGCACCCCGACCGCTGTGCCATCCTCTGCAACATGGACAGCGACGAGGCCTTCGAGCACGCGCGCACCTGCGTACACCCGGACATCCCCGTCTTCAGGCTCGACATTCCCGACAGCACGGCCATGACGCGCTACTTCCTCATCTGGGAGTACGCCGTTGCCTTCTGCGGCTGGCTCATGCAGATCAATCCCTTCGACCAACCCGACGTCGAGAGCACCAAGGTCGCGACGCGCCAGATCCTCTACAACCAGGGTGGTCGCTTCGACGTCCCCGAAAACGTCTGGGGCAACCCCGCCTACGAGGAATTCGACCTCGGGTCGTGCAGCTACGCCGACCGCGTCTACGTGAGCTCCGCGCTTCTCGACGCGCTCGACGACCCGCACGAGGACATCGATGCGAACGCCGCGCTGCGCCTGCTGTTCTGCTCGATCAAGGACAATGACTACTTCAGCCTCAACGCGTTCTTGCCCTTCAAGGGCGTGGGCCGTCGCGAAACGCTCGAGAAGGTGCGCCACCGCGCGGCCGATCGTCTCGACATATGCTCATGTCTCGAGATTGGCCCGCGTTACCTGCACTCCACCGGCCAGATGCACAAGGGCGGCCCCAACACGGGCGTCTTCCTCGTGGTCAGCGCCGACGAGCCCTTCGACATCACGGTGCCCCACGAGGACTTCACGCTCGGCGACGTCGCCAACGCCGAAGCCCTGGGTGACTTTTCCGCGCTGGCAAGCCGTGGCCGTCGTGCCATCTACGTTCACCTGAAAGACAACGACGACAAGTACCTGTCATCGTTCGCTAACGACGCATGCTCGGCCATCTCGGCCGCCTACGCCCTGCGGACGCGCTAGGAAGAGAGGCCGCCCATGATGCTCTACGCCTGCGCGAGCTGCATCCTGGGATGGACGGGTATGACGGGTCTCTCCCGGACCTCGCTTCATGTGCGCGGATTCGAAGACGAGCTCGGCCGTTGGCTGCGCGCTCTCATTGCGTGCCTGTGCGCGGCCGGCGCGCTCGCCTCCTGGCTTCTATTCGATGACGTCATCTGTTGTCTGGCCTTCTCGTTTGCATGCGCGTGCATGGGTGCGTTGCTCGCCTGCGACTTGCGCGAGCATGTCCTTCCAACAGAGCTCGTGGCCATGCTGCTCGCGTGTGCGCTCGTCTTTCGCGTGGCGGCAGGCGGGCTTGCGGAGGTGGTCGCGGTCGCATTGCCCGCAGGGCTCATCGCCGGTAGCCTATTGCTCGCCAACGAGCTTCGCATGCGCCGTGGTGCAAACGAACTCGTCGGTATGGGTGACGTGCGCATGATCGTGCCACTCGCGCTCTTCTCGGGCACCGCCGGCGTCACGGTCGGCGTCTTTGCCTGTGCGGTGCTCATGGGAACAATCGCGCTCGTGCAGCTCGTGCGCGGCAGGGCGGGGCGTGACACGCCCATCGCGCTTGCCCCCGGCCTTGCCGCCTGGCTCTTCGCGGGCACGCTGCTACCCCTAGTATGACCAGGACTTGAGACAACGTCTCAGACACCTTGTCTCGAAACATCGACGTTTCTTCGATTTTGACTACCTTATGAGACATCGTCTCCGAGACGTTTGTCTCATTCCGCAACAAGGGCCCCTGCGACCCGCAGGCCGTCGAGGGCGGCCGACATGATGCCGCCGGCATAGCCCGCTCCCTCGCCGCACGGATACACCCCATGCACATGCGTCGACATGAGCGTATGGGGGTCGCGCACGATGCGCACGGGTGAGGAGCTGCGTGCCTCGATGCCCGTGAGTAGCGCTCCGGAATCGGCAAAGCCGTGCAAGCTGCGATCGAGCAGTGGCAGCGCCTCGCGCAGGGCCGCTGTCGCAAAGCCCGGCAGGCACGTGTCGAGCGGTGCCTCGGTCACGCCGAGCGGGTAGCTCGCCTCGGGCGTCGTGTGCGCCTCGGTCGCACTGCCCACGAAGCTCCCGACACGCTGAACGGGCGCATGCCAGTCCGAGCCTCCAGCTGCGTATGCCGCCTGCTCCCAGCGTCGCTGCAACGCGATACCAGAGAGCGGGTCTGCCGCATCATCGAAGTCATCGGGTGTCACGTTGCAGAGCAGTGCCGCGTTGGCGTTGGCCCCGTCGCGCGCCTGGCGCGACATGCCGTTGACGCACAGGCTGTCTTCTTCGCTCGACGCAGCAACTACCTCGCCACCGGGACACATGCAGAAGGTGTAAACCGAGCGGCCGTTCTTCAGATGACAGGCGAGCTTGTAATCGGCAGCGCCGAGGGCGGGATGTCCCGCGAACTTCCCGTACTGGGCCTGGTTGATGAACGCCTGCTCGTGCTCGATGCGCACGCCGATGGAGAACGGCTTTTGCTCGAGCTCGAAACCGAGCTCTTCGAGCAGTCCGAAGGTGTCGCGCGCCGAGTGCCCGCAGGCCAAAACGAGCTGGGACGTCTCGACCTCGTAGGTGGTTCCCCCGCTCTCGAGCGCGACGCTCCGCAGCGCACCATCCGCGCCGGTCCGCATGCCCACGAGTTGCGTATGGAAGCGCACCTCGCCACCACAGGCGATGATGCGTTGGCGCATGCGCTTGACCACGTTGCTCAGCACGTCCGTTCCTATGTGCGGCTTTGCCTGCCACAGGATCTCGCCGGGCGCACCCGCCGCGACGAAGGTCTCGAGCACGGACGTGATCTGCGGGGAGTTCTTGCCCGTCGTGAGCTTGCCATCCGAGAAGGTGCCGGCGCCGCCCTCGCCAAACTGCACGTTGCTCGTCGTGTCGAGCACACGCGTGCGGTGGTAGCGCTCGACATCTGCCGTGCGCTCCTCTACGGGCGCACCACGCTCGATCACGAGCGGGCACAGGCCCGCCTCGGCAAGCTCGAGCGCGGCGAAGAGCCCCGCCGGGCCCATGCCCACGACGACGGGACGCACGCCCTCGCATCGACGCTCGGGGAGCGGACGCCCCTCGAGAGGCTGCACCACCTGCGGCGCACCATCGCCATCGCCGATGCCGGCGGTCACGACGAAGTGCACGTCGCTCTTGCGGCGCGCGTCGACGGAGCGACGCAGCAGATAGGCGCGCTTCACGCCGAGGATGTCGGCGAGCGCCTGCGACGAGCGATCGGGGCGCAGGTCATGGGCGACCGCGAGGCCCTGGTCAAGCGTGAGTTTGATGTTGGGGCGCTTCTCCACGCGCCACCTCGATTAGCGGCCCTTGTTGGCCTTGGCGGCGAGCTCTTCGGCGGAAAGCTGCGTCTCCTCGAAGACCTTGGCGCCATCGAGACCGAAGGCCGTGTGCAGCAGGCGCACCGCCTCCTCGGCGCTTTCGGCCGGGATGACGACGCTCGTGCGAATGTCGGAGGTCGAAATCATCGAAATGTTGATGCCACCTTCGGCCAGCGTGGTAAACATCTGCGCCGCGACGCCGGAATTGACCTTCATGCCCGCGCCGATGATGGAGACCTTGGCGACTTCGTCGGTGATGAGCAGCTCGCGTGCGCCCAGCTCGCGCACGATGCGGTTCATCACCTCGGTCGTCCTCTCGATATCGGCTTTGGGACTCGTGAACGTGATGTCGGTATGGCCGTTTTCGGAAAGGTTCTGGATGATCATGTCCACGCCGAGGTTGGCATCGGCCATGGCGCCAAAGACCTTGGCGGCGACACCCGTGGTATCGGGCACGTCGCGAATCGTGAACTTGGCCTCCGAGAGATCGTGCGCGACGCCGCTGACAATAGCCTTTTCCATAGTGGGGTCATACTCCTTCACCAACGTGCCCGCCTCGTCGCTGAACGACGAGCGGCAATGTATCGTCACGCCGAAGTTGCGCGCGAACTCGATGCAGCGCTTGTGCAGCACGCCCGCGCCACCCGCGGCCATCTCGAGCATTTCCTCGTAGCTGATCTGGTCGATCTTGCAGGCGCGCGGAACGATGCGCGGGTCGGCCGTGTAGACACCGGCGACGTCCGTGTAGATCTCGCAGACGTCTGCCTTGATGCCCGCCGCTATGGCGACCGCCGTCGTGTCCGAACCACCGCGGCCCAGCGTCGTGATGTCTCCGGCGGCGTCGATGCCCTGGAAACCGGCGACGATGACGATGCGACCTTCGGAGAGCGCGACGCGAATGCGGTCGGCGTGAATCTCGCGAATCGACGCCTTGCCATGCACGCTATCGGTGATGAGACCGATCTGGCGGCCGGAGAGGCTGATGGCCTCCTCGCCGAGCTCGGCGACGGCCATGGCCAGCAATGACATCGAGACCATCTCGCCCGTGGATAGCAACGTGTCCATCTCGCGCGGGTCGGGAGCGTCCGAAATGGAGCTCGCGAGCGCCACGAGGTCGTCGGTGGTCTTGCCCATGGCCGAGACCACGGCCACGACGCTATCGCCCGCGCGCTTGCGGCTCACGATGCGCTGGGCAACGCTCCGGATGCGCTCGGGGTTCGCGACGGAGGTCCCGCCGAATTTTGCAACTACTACAGACATGCACGGAATACTAGCAAAAAATCCCCCGTATCGGGCTCGATTTCGTACTTCAGCATACTTTTGGTACTATATTCGCCATGAATACTGCAGAAGAAAAGGCAGCGCAGCGCGAAAGCATGCGTGCCAAACGCGGTTCGATCGCAGCTGATGTTCGCAAAACGTACGAGGCGGCTTTGGAGGACAGGCTTCTCAACCTTCCCGCCCTCAAACATGCGAAATGCATCGCCGTCTACTATCCCACTGGGTCAGAGGCACGATTCGTATCGGATATCAAGAAGCTCTTCCTCTTTGACCAGCGCCCCACCATCGTCTTTCCCGTCGTCCGTTCCGAGGCGAACATGGCCTTCGTGACCTTCGATGCCAATGACGACCTGAGCGTGCTCGAGGAACCGCTGCGCATCGTGACCGAAATCGACTCGAAGCGCATCGTGGCCCCCGAGAGCATCGATCTCATGCTCGTGCCCGGCATCGCCTTCGACAAGCACGGAAACCGCATGGGGCAGGGCAAGGGCTTCTACGACCGCTTCCTGCCCTACCTGCGCGACGAGAGCATGACCATCGGCATCGCCTTTGACGAGCAAGTCGTGGATGAGGTCGCCCACGAGGCAACCGACTGCCGCGTCGACTACATCGTGACGCCCACCCGCGTCATCTCGGCTGAAAAATAATCTAGTACCTGTTGTCGAAGATGCGAGTCGTCTTCTTCTCGCTGCGCGGCAAATCCTCGATGTCCACGGGCTTGACCTGCGGCGTGAACCCGATGCGGTTCTTGAACTCCGTCGCGATGGTCTCCTCCATGTTGTACTTGTTCGCGCTGGGCTCGACCTCGACGAAGAGCGTCGCGATGTCCTTGCCGTTGAGGTGATCGATCATCATCTGGTACTCGCTACTCGCACCGTTGACCGAAGCGATGACCTCCTCGATCTGCGCCGGGAACATGTTGACACCGTGCACCTTGACCATGTCGTCGGTGCGGCCGGTGATGATGTCGATGCGGGGATGCTCGTTGTGGCCGCAGGCGCAATCGCCCGGCACGATGCGCGAGAGGTCGTGGGTGCGGAAGCGGATGAGCGGCGCGCCCTCCTTCTGCAGCGTCGTGAGCACGATTTCGCCTGGCTCCCCGTCGGGAACGGGCTCGCCGGTGACGGGATCGACGATCTCGAGGTACACGTAATCGCTCCAGATGTGCACGGCGCTATCGGCCTGGCAATTGATGCCGATGCCAGGGCCGTAGACCTCGGTGAGGCCGTAGATGTCGTAGAGCTCGACGCCAAGCTCGTTGGCGATGCGGCGGCGCATCTTCTCGCCCCAGCGCTCCGAGCCGATGATGCCCTTGCGCAGCTTGATCTGGTCGCCGATGCCGCGCTTAGCGATCTCCTCGGCCAGACGCAGCGCGTAGGAGCTCGTCGCGCACAGCACCGTGCTGCCCAAATCCTGCATCATCTTGAGCTGCTTGTCGGTGTTGCCCGGACCCATGGGGATGGCCATGGCGCCAAGCAGCTCGCAGCCGAGCTGGAAGCCGATGCCGGCGGTCCACAGGCCGTAACCCGGCGTGATGTGCACGCGGTCTTCCTTCGTCACGCCCGCGTATTCGTAGCAACGCGCAAACTGGATGGCCCAGTCCTCGACGTCCTTCTTCGTGTAGGGAATGATGACAGGCGTGCCAGTCGTGCCCGACGAGCTGTGGATGCGCACGATCTGCTCGGGCAGCACGGCGGCGATTCCCAGCGGATAGGCCTCGCGCAGGTCGCCCTTGTCGGTGAAGGGAAGCTTCTCGAAATCGCTCTGGTCCTTGATCGCGTCGATGTCGATGCCCGCGAACTTCTTCGCGTAGAAGCCGTCGGGAATCGCGACGAGCTTCTTGAGCTGGGCCTTGATGGTATTGAACTGCTCTTCGGTCATGTGCATGGTGCGTGAACCTTTCAAGTTAGACGTCGACGCCAAGGAACGTGCGAACAGCGTATCCCAAAACGAAGGACAGTGCCGCGACACCGAGCGAAATGGCGCACATCTGTCCGAAGTTCTTGCCAAACGGAACGTCGCGCGCAACGGAGGTGTAGAAGTTGAACGCGGCGAGTATGAGCACGACGAACACGAGCATGATGCCCATGGCCAGCAGGTACATCTTGTCATCGAGGATGAGGTAGGGCAAAAGCAGAATCACGACGGTGATGAAGTACGCGCCACCCGTCATGAGACCGGACTTGGCCGCGTCGCCCTTGCCGTCACTGCGCTCGGCCAGGTACTCGCTTGCGGCCATGGAAAGCGTCGCCGCGACGCCGGTGATAAGACCGGAGAGTGCGATGAGGCGCGTGTTCTGCATGGCCAGCGTGAGGCCGGCGAGCGTGCCGGTGATTTCGACGATGGCGTCGTTCATGCCGAGAATCATGGCGCCCACGTAGGAAAGGCGCTTTTCGTTGAGCAGGCCGAAGAGCTCGTCTTCGCGCTTCTGCTCGTCAGCTTCCATCTTCTCGACCTCGGGGATCTCGTCGAGCAGCTTCTTGGAATGGTTGACGAACTTAATCTTGCGCCGGTCCATGAGTTTGGCAGCGAAGGTGAAGCCAAAGAGTCGCGCCATGCGCGCATAGCGCTTGACCTTGCGCTCGTCGGGCTTTGTCTGCGTGTTGGTGTAGGCCTCGAGGGCCTTGGCCTGGCTCGCGACCTCACCGGCGACTTTGGCGAGCGCCTCGCGATTGGCGTCGTCCTTGATGGAGTTGGCCATCGCGTGATAGGCGGCTGCTTCCGTCGTCTCGCTCTGCTGGATGCGAAGGAGGACCTTCTGTGCTTGCGCGCTGTATGCCATGGGATGCTCCTCCCGCCGAGTATGCGTTCATTATAGCCAAAGGAGAATCGTCTTGACCTGCTAAATGAGACAGTTTGGTCAGACACATCTGTCTCATTTGCTGCAGGAGGCAGCAACAAAAAAGCCGCCCGATGAGGCGGCTTGGGAATTCGAATGGTGGCTAGAGAGGGACTTGAACCCCCGGCACAGGGATTTTCAGTCCCCTGCTCTACCAACTGAGCTACCTAGCCACGGCGCTTAACAGCAGCGGTTAGTTTACCAAAACGAGCGTCGCGGTCAAGCATCGTTCCTCAGGAGGTCCACGGCCTGACAGGCGAGGTCGCGAATTTCGTCATCGTCGCTCTCGGCCATGTCGAGCAGGGGCTCGAGCGCTGCGAGGTCCCTGAAGTGCGCAAGCGCCTCGATGGCATAGCGCACGACCCATGCGTATTCGTCGTCGAGCGCCTCGATACACGCCTCGGTCGTCTGCTTGTCAGCCGGGAAGTGCCCAAGCGTCCAGATACCCGCCGCGCGCAGCTCGTCCTCGTCGCTTTCGAGAACGTTCAGGAGCACAACGCGCGCCCGCTCAATGAGCGCGTCGCTCGTCGTGATGTCGAAGCCGGCACGCTCGGAGCGCTCGCCGATGGCCGTCGCCGCGGCAACGCGAAGGGAGGGCGCGACCTCGTCATCTGCCACGAGCTCGCAGAGCTTGTCGAGGCAACGCGTCGTGGGAATCTGGCCGAGCGACCACGCGCAGTTCACGCCGACGCGCTCGTTCGGGTCGTTCAGGCATTCGACGAGCGCCTCGTAGGCGCGGTCGTCGCCGAAGATGCCGAGTGCCGTGGCCGCCGCCGCACGCACCTCGTCAACGGGGTCGAACAGGCAGACGAGCACGGGGGCAAAGCCACGGGCATCGGCGATCTTCGCGAGACCGGCAACCGCCATGGCACGGGCGCGCGGGTCGTCGTCATGGGTGAATTCGATGAGCAGTTCGATGTTCTCTGCGGGCATCTCGCCCCTCCATTCCCTATCTGTACTTTGGGGAATTTTACGCTAAAATGCCAAGGCACTGGGCGATTAGCGCAGCGGGAGCGCATCTGCCTTACAAGCAGAGGGCCGCAGGTTCGAACCCTGCATCGCCCACCAGACATCCCCCGAGCCGCCTCGTGCGGCTCGTTTCATTGTGCCGGTCATATCGATTGAGAGCATGTGCATATGAGAACGATTCAGGCATCGGACATCACGGACGCGGTGCGCGATCTGTGCATACGTGCAAACTGCGTCATGAACGACGGGCTTCTGGACGCATTGCGCCAGGCGCGCGAGGACGAGAACTGGCCGGTGGCCAAGGCGACGCTCGGCTGCATGCTCGAGAACGCCGCCATCGCCGAGCGCGAGATGGTCCCCATCTGCCAGGACACGGGTGCGGCCTGTGTCTTCGTGGAGCTCGGCCAAGACGCGCACATCGAGGGCGGATCGCTCGTCGATGCCATCAATGCGGGTGTCGCGCTCGGCTACACGCAAGGCTACCTGCGCAAGTCCATGGTGGCAGACCCATTGCGTCGCGTGAACACGGATGACAACACGCCCGCGCTCATCACCGTCGATATCGTGGACGGCGATGGACTCAAGATTACGCTCGCCCCCAAGGGCGCGGGCTCGGAGAACATGGGGCAGCTCAAGATGCTCAAGCCCGCCGACGGCATCGAGGGCGTGCGTGCTTTCGTGCTCGACGCCGTGCGCCATGCCGGTCCCAACCCCTGCCCGCCCATCATCGTGGGCGTGGGCGTGGGCGGCAACTTCGACCATGTCGCCTCGCTCGCCAAGCGCGCGCTGCTGCGCCCGGTGGGCGTGCACAACCCCGACCCGTTCTACGCGCAGCTCGAAGACGAATTGCTCGTGGCCATAAACGAACTTGGCGCCGGTCCGGCCGGCTTTGGCGGCGCGACCACGGCGCTCGCCGTCAACGTCGAGCAAGCGCCCACGCATATCGCCTGCCTGCCCGTCGCGGTCAACATCAACTGCCATGTCGCACGTCACGAGGAGGCGGTGCTGTAATGGGAACCCACGATGCATGCTGCATCAGCGGCGACATCACCCGCGAGGACGCACGCTCGTTACACGCCGGCGAACAGGTGCTCTACAGCGGCATCGTCTACACCGCGCGCGATGCGGCGCACAAGCGGCTCGTCGAGGCGCTTGACGCGGGGCAGGATCTCCCCATCGATATTGACGGCGCCATCATCTACTACGCCGGCCCGGCACCCGCCAAGCCCGGATACCCGATTGGCCCCGTGGGCCCCACCTCAAGCTACCGCATGGACCCCTATGCTCCGCGTCTACTCGACCTAGGCCAGCGCGCGATGATCGGCAAGGGCGCGCGCAGCCAGGAGGTCATCGACGCGGTCGTGCGCAACGAGGCCGTCTACTTCGCCGCCATCGGTGGCGCGGCGGCTCTTATCGCGCAGAGCGTCACAAGCGCCGATGTGATCGCATATGATGACTTGGGGACGGAGGCCATCAGGCGCCTCGAAGTCGCGGACATGCCGCTCACCGTCGCCATCGACTGCCACGGCGGTAACATCTACGAAACCGGTCCCGCGGATTACTTGGCGAGTAGAGCCTAATCCAGGAAGCCCTCATTCGGCGTGAGGCCATAGCGCTCGCAGATGGCGCGTAGCTGCTCGTCGCTCACGAGGTGGCGCGGCTCGGCCCCGCCGTTTGCGGCGCGGGCCCCCAAGTGGATTCCCGCCGATTTCTCGACCGTGTCGATAATCCCAAACGCCTCGTCGAAGCCCGCGGCACGGGCCATGATGCCGTGCTGCGTCCACACGCAGGCCCTATGCACTGCCATGAGCTCGCAGGTCGCCTCGGCAAGCTCGGGGCTTCCCGGGACCATCCACGGCAGCGCGCCAATGCCCTGCGGGAACACGACGATGCCCTCGGTCATGGTGCGCCAAAGCGTGCGCGTCCACGCGCGCGGGCTCGGCTCGATGAGCGTCGAGAGCGCGATGACATGCGGAGCATGCGCGTGATAGACCACGCGATCGGCGCCATCGCCTGCACGCAGGGCCGTCGCATAGGCGGCCAGATGCGTCTCGAGTTCGCTCGAGGGACGCGCATCATCCGCAAAGCCCCAGCACGCACGCCATGACTCACCGCAAGCATCGAGCTGGATGATGCCGCAGATATGGGAGGGATCATATGCAACGTTGCTCAGATATGCACCCGACGCGCTCATGAGGACATGGGCGCCTGCAAGCTCGGGAACAGCGCGCTTGAGTCCATGCCATTGGCTTTCGGGCTCCAGCAAAGGGGCGAGCGCGACGAGGTCGTCCTCGTCCAGGCGATAGCTCAGATTGCCGCCGTTTGCCTCGTGCCAGCCACGGGCGCACGCATCGACGCACAGGCGTGTGAAGCGACGGAGGCAATCGGGTTCGTGAACGTCGGGCTGCATGACCATGGGCCCGCCAGTGGCCGTAGCGCCGCTAGCCGATGCGCGGCGGGGTGCTGACGGGCGGCGTGGGCGGTGCGAAGGGAGCGCCGGTGGGCGGTGCGGCGGGCGCGGGGCGCGGCGCCGAAGACACCTGCGCCTGCGCGGCAGGCTGGGACTGCGCCTGCTGCTGGCTTGTCTGCTCCTGCTTGGCGCTCTCGAAGAACTCGCTGCGCTGCTCGCGCGCCTCCTTGATTGCCTCGCCCTCTTCCTCGAGCTCGCCTTGGAGCGAGGAAATCATCTGCTCGAAGTACATGCAGAGCTGGTTTTGCGCGCCCTGGTTGAGGGTGCCGAAGATGATCTGGGGCATGTGCTGGTCGGGGAGCTCGATGGCCTTGCCCTTGTCCGTGAGCCAGACGAGCATGACGCGCCTGTCGTCCGGGGACGCCGAGCGCTCGACGAAGCCGTCCTTCTCCATCTTGCTCAGGACCTCGTTGAGCGAGGAGACGCGGATGCCCATGACGGTGGCCATCTCCTTCGTGCTTACGCCGTCCTTCTGCTTGAGCAGGGCGAGAACGCGTCCACGACCACGGGTCGTGTCGCCGAGAGGACCGGCCTTGCTGGTGTTCTTGTTGCGTACAGCTTCCACCATCTGACGAATTAACATGTACTTGTCAAAAAGTTCGTCCTCGCGGCCCATGGTCTCCTCCGGTTATATATGGTACCTGTAAATCACTCCTATAAAGTATACGGTGGCTGTATGAAATGTCAAGGATGGAACTGCGTTCTTTCCCGCTAGATTGCTATATAATCCCAGTTGCACGGCCCATAGTGCAGTTCGCATTGAAGGGAGTCCAAGGTGTACTACTCAAAAGAGATCGAGCTCATGTGCCCGGTCGCGAAGGGAGCCTATCATGGCCCCGCCCCCATCCCCGAAGAGGGCAAGTGGGTCCAGGCAAAGGAAATCTCCGACATCAGTGGCTTCACCCACGGCGTCGGCTGGTGCGCCCCGCAACAGGGCGCCTGCAAGCTCACCCTCAACGTCAAGGACGGCATCATCGAGGAGGCCCTGGTGGAAACCCTGGGCTGCTCCGGTATGACCCACTCCGCCGCCATGGCCAGCGAGATCCTCATCGGCAAGACCATTCTGGAGGCTCTGAACACCGACCTGGTGTGCGACGCCATCAACACCGCCATGCGGG
>CAOKAE010000023.1 GCA_948466335.1 uncultured Coriobacteriia bacterium
GCCACTGTGTGTTCCTACACAGTGTTCCCTTTTACCCCCGGCGCGCCTGCAAAATGAGACAGATGTGTCTGACCAAACTGTCTCATCACACCGAAAAGTTTATTCATTATGAAAAATAATAATTGCAAATTCTATATTCTGATGTAACTATAATCCTATCTCAGGACAGTTATCTGTCCGATGGGGACCCGATAAGGAGGAATTCATGGGAAAGAAGAATCTCGTCAAGATACTGACATGCGGTGCAATTGCCGCAAGTCTCGTTGCCGCCTTGGGCCTGACTGCCTGCGGCGGCAATTCGAACGCGAGTCCGTCGGCCGAGTCCGACATCGAGCTGCAGATCTTTGCCGCCAACTCGCTTTCCAAGGCCATGGAGGAGGCCCAGGAGCTCTACACCCAGCAGACCGGCGTAACCTTTGCCGACACGCAGTACAAGGCTTCCGGTGAGCTCAACGAGATGCTCGCTGCCGGCTCCTATGCCGACATCGAGATCACCGCATCCAAGGGCACGATGGATACGGCCGTCGAGAAGGGCTACGTCGACGAGTCCACGCGCACTGACATGTTCACCAACGAGCTCGTCATCGTCTCCAAGCAGGGCTCGAACCTCAAGGACGTAACGCTACAAGACATCGCCTCGGGCACGTACACCCTGTGCGTGGGCGATGACTCCGTGCCCGCGGGCAACTACGCCGCCCAGGCGCTGTCCACCGTGGGTGCCTACGAGCCGCCTGCTTCCGAGGCCGGCAAGACGGGCAAGGAGATCTCGGGCAAGGACGGCAGTTACGACGGCATCACACCGATTCTGCAGACCTCCGTGGGCAACGTCTGCAAGCAGGCTGAAAACGGCGATGTCGACCTCGCCATCGTCTACAGCTCCGATGTGTACCGCTTCGGCGGCGTCGAGATCGTCGGCGTCATCCCCGACGACACGCACAAGGCCATCGTCTATCCCGGTGCCGTGTGCAAGGACTCCAATAACGCGCAGGCTGCCAACGACTTCATCCAATGGTGCATCACCGACCCCGATGCCCAGAAGATCTTCCAGAAGTGGGGCTTCGACCTGAGCTAGCCCCCTTCCCCTCTCTCGTCTCATGGCGCAGTCAGCCAACCGGCTTTCTGCGCCACTGGCGTATAAGGGCACTGTGCATTATTTGCATAAGGATATAATCTGCACTATTCGGAAAACGGTTGTTCGATGTGGCAAATTGCCCAGGCGAATTTGCCACGTGGGGATTCTCCTTATAACGGACGGGATGAGAAAAGCGCGCATGGGCGTTTCGGATTGCATACGTCGAATAGGGGGCATGGCGCTCGTCGTCATGCTCATCGCGTCCATGGTCATGCCCTGCCTGGCCTTTGCCACCGACAATGACCTCGGCAGCGTCGATGAGCCCACCGCCGGCGCGAGCGGTACGGGCGAGCAGCAGACCACCAACGGCGTGACGGTCTCATCCGAGGGCGACAGCGCGCTCATCAGCGGATGCAGCTTCGGCATCAGCGACTTCTACCGTGCCCAGGCCGGATCGAACAAGGCGATCGGCGACAGGTACTGGGGCTACAACTACTACATCGGCACCGAACCAGACAACCTCGCCGTGATCTCGACCGGAGCATACGCCGTCGTCTACGTTCCCAAGGCGACCCAGGAGGCGTTCGGGTTTCTCTACGACAGTCATAACGCGCAGGACTACCTCAAGCGCTACTTCATCGCGCTCGACGACGTGAACGCCAAGGGTTCCTCGCGTCTCGCGAACGTGCCCAAGTGGTACTTCACGCAGGAGCAGTCCTACGAAGTGGACGGCGTCGTCTTCAACTTCGGCCAGGAGCTCGCCGAGGGACGCTATTACGCCTACGTCATCGGCACCGACGGCAGCGATGTCACGAGCAAGGCGAACAGTGACCGCATCAAGCTCGAATTCGCCGACTTCGCCCGCGCCGTGCCACCCTCCGACGTCAACATCGTCCAGGCCACCACCGGGCTCGCATGGCTCGGTAACTTCCTCGCGACCATGGACTACAGTCCCCTGTGGGTCACGCTGCGCACCACGCTCGTCGCCATCATCTTCATCTTCGTCCTGGGACTTGCCGCGGCCTACTTCACCATGCGCATCTCGCCACGGGCCCAGTCCATCTTCGATGCGATCTTCACCATTCCGATGGTGCTTCCGCCCACGGTGTGCGGCTTTCTGCTCTTGCTCGCCTTCGGGCGCTCCACTCCCGTGGGCCAGTGGTTCATCGACGTCGGTTTCCCGCTCGTCTTCAGCTGGCAGGCGACGGTGATCGCCGCGGTCGTCGTGGCGTTCCCGCTCATGTACCGCAGCTCGCGCGGCGCCTTCGAGAACCTCGACCCCAACATGCTCGATGCGGCGCGCACGCTCGGCTGGTCCAATCTGCGCATCTTCTTCAAGCTCATGCTGCCGCTCGCGTGGTCCTCCATCGCGGCGGCCACGGTGCTCGCCTATGCACGTGCGCTCGGCGAGTTTGGCGCGACGCTGTTCCTCGCGGGCAACTATGCCGGCGTCACGCGCACCATCCCCATCGCCATCTACTTCGAGTGGATGAACGGCAACACCGACATCGCCATCTTCTGGACCATCGTCATCATCATCTTCAGCTTCATCGTCATCATGTTCATCAACCTGTGGTCGAGCAGGACGACCAAGTATCGCCGCAGGCAGAACCCCAAGAAGAAACGCGATGCGCTCCATGACACGGGCGCGCCCCAGATGGAGGGCGGCCTGGAATCGGCCATCGCGACCGAAGATGCCGGACTGCCCGAGGAGCTGCGCCCATGAGCCTGCACATCGACATCAGAAAGTCCTTGGGTGACTTCTCGCTCGACGTGAACGTCGAGGCGGGGGCCGAGACGCTTGGCTTCCTTGGTGCCTCGGGTTGCGGCAAAAGCCTCACCATGCGCTGCATCGCGGGTATCGAGACGCCCGACGAGGGACGCATCGTGGTCAACGACACCGTCTTCTTCGACTCCGCCGCCAAGATCAACCTGAGCCCCCAGCAGCGCAAGACAGCCCTGCTCTTCCAGAACTACATGCTCTTTCCCAACATGACCATCGAGGAAAACGTCGCAGCGGGCATCCCGAAGAACGTGAGCAAGGGCGACCGCGACACCATCGTCACGACCGAACTCAAGCGCTTCTCGCTCGAGGGCTTCGCCAAGCGCTACCCCGCCCAGCTCTCCGGCGGCCAGCAGCAGCGCGTGGCCCTCGCCCGCATGCTTGCCGCGCGCCCCGGCATCCTCATGCTCGACGAGCCCTTCTCCGCCCTCGACTCGCACCTCAAGAGCGTGCTCGAGCAAAACCTCGTCGACCTCTTCGAGGCATTCGAGGGCTCCATCATCTACGTGAGCCACGACATCGACGAGGCCCTGCGCTTCTGCGACCGCATCGCTGTCGTCGACGACGGGCGCATCCTCGAAGTCGATTCCGGCGACGAGCTCGTGAACAACCCGCAATCCGAAGCCGCACTCAAGCTCTCGGGCTGCAAGAACACCACGCCGGTCATCAAGGCCGACGAACAGGCCGTATGGGCACCAAAGTGGGGCATACGCATCGAATGCGACCGTCCGGTCCCCGATGACGTGCGCTTCCTGGGCATACGCGCCTTCTACCTCGAACGCACCGATGGGCCGGGCGTCAACAGCTATCGCGTGCGCGTCGACCGCATCAGCGACTCGCGTTTCGAACGAAGCGCGCTGCTTGGCTTCCTCGACCGCGACAGCTCGTTCGCGCCGGCCGTCATCCGCAGCGACGACGAGATGAGGTTCCTGCACCAGCACCTATTCTGGCGCATCGACAAGCTCAAGGATGGCCCGGAGGTCTGGCCCGAGATGGGCGAAGAGCTTTGGGTACGTCTGCCCCAGGAGCGCATCTACTTGGTTAGTCGATAAGGGCGCGCTAGTATGGGTGCGCTACGAAGATAATCCAGTAGCGCTCCCAGATTCCTGCGAGCAGGCAAATCACTCCGGCGGCAGCGACCCCGAGAGGCCCGAAGAAGCAGGCGGCGATGGCGCAGACGCCCGCGATGCCGTAGACGATCACCGCGTTGAGCGCGAGGCGAGCCTTGGAATACATGAGCGAGGCACGTTCGTGGATGTTCATCCACACGAGCGCGTAGGTGAAGCACCGAAACACGATGAGCACGACGAACGGAATGGCGAGCGTCTCGATGGGCAATATCTGCCCGAGGGCGAGCGAGAGCACAATCAAAAGGCCCATTCCAATCGTGAGCGCATCGCATACCACCCAGCAGGTGAGCCAGCGCGCACGCTTCACGCCCGGCTGCGACGTGCAGCTGAAGGCGACGCCCTTGTAGCAGATCACGGCGCATGCCGCGATGAGCGCCAGGATGGCGAAGAGGCGGAAGAGCACGTCGAGGATGGCCGTGACATCGGCTGGCAGCCCTATGGTTGCCTGCAGCGCGAACGTCCCCCAGTAGATGACGAGCGCGAGGAACAGCATGATCGAGTAGAAGATCAGGCCCACGACGCCAACCGATAGCGGAGCCGTCGGATGCATGACGCGCATGGCGTGCAGGAACCGGAAGTGATCACCGAGGTCGGCGACGAGTAGCATCAAATCGAAGATGACGATGAGAAACGCGAGCGTCAGCGCAAACGGCAGCACAGGACCGAAGACGGCCGGGGCGACGAGCCAGGTGATCATCGTCACGAACATGAACCCCGAGGTAAGGTTGTTGAAGAAGAGGTCCCAGACGATGATGTTCTTCCAGTCGGGAAAATGGACAATGTCATGTTGTTGATAGGCAGACGGTTGGTCTTCGACCCATGTTCTATCCATCTTTCTCTCCCCTCCTACAGCAGGCAAACGATAATCGCGATCGTTGCTATCAAGAGCGTTCCTATGGCGTTGGCGTAATCACCCACCATGAACCTCACGGGCAGTTTCGGCTGATTGGGCAAGCCGTAGACCGCGGGCTCGTCCATCAGCAGATAAAACGAGTTAAGCGGCTTGTAATGTTGGAATGGGTCGACGCCGTAGAGATTGGCCTTCTCGAAACCCTGTTCGTGGAGGGTGACGAGACGCGCCCGCGCCCTCTCGACCATCTCCTCGCGCGGCCCGAACTGGATGGCGGTCGTGGTGCATGCCGTGGCGCAGGCAGGCTTCAGCCCGTCGCGCAGGCGGTCGTAGCATCCCGCGCATTTCATGGAATGCCCGGTTTCCTCGCTCACCTCGGGAACGCCAAACGGGCATGCGGCCACGCACATGCGACACCCCATGCAGATGTCGGTCTGGTAGTAGATGCCGCCAAACTCGTTGCGGATGATCGCACCGGTGGGGCACGCCTCCTGGCACGGCGACTCCTGGCAATGCTTGCAGTGATCGGACATGAACAGCCATTGCCCCTGCTTCGGCTCGTTGAGCAGGTCGTCCATCGCCTTGGGAGCCGGTTTGTCCGTATCGTTGACCTCGGAGAAGCGCTCGACGAACTTGACATGTCGCCAGTTCTCAGACGACAGCACGCGCGTGTTGTCGTAGCTGTTCTTCGACCACTGGAAATCCGTGGTCTTCAGCATGTTCCACTGCTTGCATGCGACCTCGCAAGCCTTGCATCCCGAGCAGATGGACGTGTCCGTGAAAAACGCCATCTCCGTTTGCGCCGCGCGCGGCTCATGACGCTTGAATAGGGCGTAGATGACATCGATGCGATGGTTCTTATGCGGCTCCTTCGCATCGTACTTCCTGTCGGAAAGCTTGAGGATGTTCAGCGGATTCAGGTTCATGGCTAATTCCTCGCTTCCGGTTGGGCCGACCACGGCGTTTCGGGAATCGGCTTGTCGAATATGGGGTCGTACTTGAGCGGATGGGGCTCGATCTTCTTGAGGTCTGCGGGATCGCCCTTGGTGATGCGCACCGTGAAGCCCTTCGATGCCGGGATCAGGCCGTCGGGCGCCATGATGGCGGGGCTCAGGTCGTTGGTGACGTCGCTGACCATCAGGCCCTTGTACCCCGATGCGACGAAGGTGCCCGCGATGGTCGCCTTCTTCCCGTAGACGTCGCCGATACGCAGGCGGGGCGTCACCAAGACGGGAATCTGCAGCTTGGCGCGCGTGCTCTCCACCGTGACGTAATCACCCGTTTCCACGCCGATGCTCTCGGCCTGTTCGGGGGACAGCTCCACGAAACGCACCGGCTGCAGCCCGACGAGCCAGGGGATGTTGCGCGTCTGCGCACCCGAGAGCCAGTGCTCGGTCACGTGGTACGTAGTCATGATCGTCGGGTATTCCTGATCTCCCGAAGGGGCGATGGGGTTCTCGACGTCATCGATGATGTGCAAGCCGGGATCGCGCGTTTGCTCCCACAGCTTGTTCTCGTAGGGCGATTCGGTGGTCTCGTAGTAGATGGGCATGGGCCCTTCCTTGACGCTGTAGGGCACGAAGAGCCACGCCTTGCCATCCGAATGGACGCCGAACGGGCAATCGCCGGCAAGCGCCATGTCGCCCGTGGCACCGGGTTGCGGCTTGTAGGTGGGCGGCTTCTTTATGTTGCACTGCGGCTTGTCGTAGCCCACCCACTGCTCCAGCTCCTCGTCCCACCAGATGAGCTTCTTGCGCTCGGACCAGGGCTTGCCTTCGGGATCCGCAGAGCAGCGGTTGTACAGGATGCGGGAGTTCTCCGGCCAGCTCACGCGATAATCCGAGCAGATAGATTCGTTGTAGATCTCCCCCGTCTCGACGCGGTTCATCAGGTTCTCCCCATCGGGACCGAGAATGCCCGACAGCAGGCGGCAACCGCAGACGGTGGATCCATCGTCCTTGAGGGTTCCCGAACCCTGGCAGACGGAGCCGTCCTCGGTATTGAACCCGTTCATCTCGCGCACGATCTTCATCATGTCCGGATCGCCCTCGACGCTGGTCAGCTCGAATTCCTGATCGGTCTTCGTGGCGGCATAGACGGGATCGTAGTCCCAGTACAGCGCCCGCATGCCCGCATCGCGTTCCTTATCGGATGCGTTTGCCTTGGCCTGCAACCTCTTGCCCAGCTGATAGATGTACCAGGCGTCCGAATGGGCGTCTCCCGGTGCCTCCTGCATGCGCTCGTGCCACTGCAACAGACGCTCGGTGTTCGTGACCGAACCGGTCTTTTCCAGGCACGTGCACACAGGCAGGTAGAACACCTCCGTATGGCAATCCTCGGGCGCGGGCCCGTCCGGATCGGCGTACCAGACCGAAGCGCTCTCGTTCTCGAAGAGGTCGCACACCACGAGCCACTTGAGGTTGCGCATGGCATCGCGGCTCCAGCCGGTGTTGGGGTTCGTCACCGCGATGTTCTGCCCGAACACCACCATGCCGTCCATGCCACCGCGCAGCGCCTTTTCCATGGAGACGGTGAGCGATTCGTTGTCGCTGAGCTTCGGAAGCCATTGGTAGCCGTATTCGTTGTCTTTCGTGGCGTTCTCGCCGTAGTAAGCCTTGAGCAGACTGACCATGTAATTTGGCAGGGACGCCCACGACCCTCGTTCAGTCTCGAGCTTCCACATGCCGTCGGTCGTCTTGTCGAGAGCCCCGCCGAAACCATGGCCGTTGGCGAGGTAATCGGCCAGGGTGGCGTTTCCCGGATGGGCTTCCGGCTGGGGGATGTAGTTGGGTAGGACGTTGAACAGCGTCGGGACGTCGGTGGCGCCCTGGACGTTGGAATGACCGCGCAGCGCCAGGATGCCGCCGCCCGGACGCCCGATGTTGCCGAGGAGCAGCTGCAAGATGGCCGCGGTGCGGATGATCTGGGTGCCGCTGGAATGCTGTGTGAATCCGGTCGCGTAGCAAAACGCCGTCGTGCGATCGCGTCCCGAGTTCCTGCCGATGAGCTCGCCGACCTTCACGATGTCGGCGGCGCGGCATCCGCAGATCTCGGCCACGACCTCCGGCGTGTAGTAGCTGAACTGCTTCTTGATGAGCTGGAACACGCAATGGGGGTCCTGAAGCGTCAGGTCCTGCTTGGGCTGACCGTAGCTGCCATCGGGGTTCATCTCGTATTGGTAGTCCCAGGTCGTTCCCGCCTTGCCATAGGATTCGGTCTCGGGATCCCAGCCATTGAAGAGGCCGCTCACGTCATCGAAGTGAAAGCCGGGATTGATGAGCGTGGCCGCGTTCGTGTAGTGAATCACGTACTCCTTGAACCAGTAATCATGCTCGAGGATGTAGTTGATGAGACCGCCGATGAACGCGATGTCGGCGCCGGGGCGGGTGTGGACGTAGTGGTCGCACGCCGCGGACGTACGCGTGAATCGGGGGTCCACGTGGATGGTGACGGCACCGCGCCGCTTCGCCTCCATGGGCCAGTGAAACGCCACCGGATGGGCCTCGCCCATGTTGGATCCCATGATCAGGATGCAATCACTATGGATGAGATCACGTGGCGGATTGGTGCATGCGCCGAACCCAAACGTCGGCGTGAGCGCCGTGACGGTCGTCGAATGGCAGTAACGGGCGGAGTTCTCCGTGGGCAGTATGCCCAGACCTCCCGTGAAGAGCTTTCGGATGAGATAGCATTCCTCGTTGTCGTTGGCAGAGCCGCCGATGAAACCGATGTTCGTGGCGCAATTGACCGTCAGGCCGTTCTCGTCTTTCTCGACAAAGCCGTTGTTGCGGGTTTCCCAGATGCGCTCGGCGATGGTGTCGAGCATCCAGTCGAGGGTCTTCTCCTCCCACTCGCTCGATCCCGGCGCACGATAGAGCGCGCGCGATTCGCGATAGGGATTGCGGTTGAGCATGAACGTCGACATGCCCTTCGGGCACTGGCGTCCGGCATTGATGGGAGAACGGGGGTCGCCTTCGACCTCGATGAGCTCCTTGTCCTTGTAGAAGGCCAACTGGGAGCATCCCACCGCGCAGAACTGGCATACGGTCGTGCCTCGCTTCGCTTCGCGCAACCTGGTGCACTTGTGGACCGTGCGGTCACTTAAAACGTCATTTACGTGAGCCATGATCGAACCCCTTTGCTCTATCGATCAGCGCGAGCCGTTCCTCTTCGAAAACCACGAACGTGGCTGTCGCGAAAATCAGTCCGCGCTCCTCTCCATCGTGTGCACTGCGGCGTCATCCCCCATCGGCGCACCGTTCATGCGCATCTTCTGCATGTTCCTCAGCAGGTAGATTGGCGATGCGTATCCGCTCCAGATGTGTATGAGTCTCGTGAAGGGAACCGTGAGGAAGATGCAGAGTCCGATGAAGATGTGAATCTTCTGGGGCGTCGCCGCATCGATCAGGTAGGTGTACGCATCGGGCTGGAACGTGACCAGGGCGATGGCCCAATTCACGAAGTCGAACAGCCCCTCGCCCGACTGGTCGAAGAGAAACGCGTTGATCACGGACGTCGCGCCCATGATCAGCACCGCGGCAATCAGAACCAGCACGAGCCAGTCGCTCGGCCGCGAGGTCTTGCGGATGCGGGGGTTGGTGGCGCGGCGATGAATCATCAGCGCGATACCGACCAGGCAGAGCACCGCGCAGGCGCCACCGGCGACGATCTCGAGCATCTGGTTCACGTGCGGCGTGATGCCGACGTCCGCGAGGAACTGCTTGGGAACGAACAGACCGAACAGGTGGCCGAAGAGCAGAAATATGACGCCCAGGTGGAACAGGCGGGCGCCCCAGTTGATCTCCTTCTTGCTCCCGAGCAGCTCCGAGCTCTGGCTCTTCACCGTATAGGGATGGGTGAGGAAGCGGATGAAGCTTCCCACGAGCCAGACGGTGATGACCACATAGGGAAACACCTGGTAGACGATGAAATAGAAGAGATGCGTGAGATTGGGATCCATTGTCATCACCTTTGCTTCCTGGGCTTGTCGAGCACCTCGTAGTCCTCGAACACGGGAGCAACCTTCCTGTCCATCGGGCCACCGAAGATGCGCGACGCGCGATAGCGCTGGTCACGGCCACCGCCCATGTTCATGCCCTGCTCGCCCTGGGAAAGGACGCTTGCCTCGTGGTTGCGGTTGGCCGTGGGCACCACGAAGCGGTCCTCGTAGTTTGCGATGGCGAGGAGCGAGTGCATCTCGCAGATGTCCTCGGGAAGCAGGCCGAGCTCGTGAAGACGCTCGGCTCCCGGAGCCTGCTTGACCGCGTCGACGGGTAACTCGCTTTTCAGATACTGCCCGAGACCTGCGGAATCGGCATAATGCCTCACGATGATGCGCATGAGCAGCAACCTGGAAAGCGCGTCCTGGACGACCCTCGTGTTCCCACCGGCAAGCAGGTTGGCGAGGTACCGGATGGGGATCCTCAGCTCGTCGACCTTTGGCAACATGCCATCCATCGACACCTTGCCCGCATCGACGGCATCGGCGACGGGCGAGAGCGGCGGAACGTACCAGACCATGGGAAGCGTGCGGTACTCGGGGTGCATCGGAAACGCGAGGCCCCACTCGATGAGCTTGCGGACAGGCGATTTCTGGGCGGCCTCTATCCATTCGTCCGATATGCCGGCCGCACGGGCCCCCTCGATGACATCGAGGTTGAACGGGTCGAGGAAGACGCCACGCTGCGCCTCGTAGAGATCCTCGTCGTTTTCGATGCTCGCAAGCTCTTTTATCTTGTCGGCATCGTAGAGGACGACTCCGATGTAGCGAATGCGTCCCGTACACGCTTCCGAGCATACGGTGGGGCAGCCGCTCTCGATGCGGGGATAGCAGAAGATGCACTTCTCGGCTTTTCCGCTCGACCAGTTGTAGTAGACCTTCTTGTAGGGGCATCCGGTCATGCACATGCGCCAGCCACGGCACTTGTTCTGGTCGACCAAGACGATGCCGTCCTCCTCGCGCTTGTATATGGAGCCCGACGGGCAGCTCGCCACGCAACCGGGGTTCAGGCAGTGATTGCAGAGGCGCGGGAGGTAGAACATGAACGTCTGGGCGTACTGGGAGTAGACCTCGCGTTGGACACCATCGAGGTTCGTGTCATTCACCGTCTCGATGTCAACGCCGCCAAGGTCGTCTTCCCACGCTGCGCTTCCCTCGACCTTGTCCATGACCTCGCCGGTAATGGAGCTGATCGGCCGCGCGGTCGGCGACGTCTTCATGAGGGGAGCCTTCTGCAGCTTCTGGTAGTCGAAGGTGTAGGGCTCGTAGTACTCGTCGATGGTGGGCAGCAGGCCATTGCTGAAGATGCCCGCGAGCAACCAGGGGCGATTGCCGCGCTTCAGCCTCAGCTTGCCGCTGTCGACCTGCCAGCCGCCCTTCCACTTCTCCTGGTCTTCCCATTGCTTCGGGTAACCCGTACCCGGTTTCGTCTCGACGTTGTTGAACCAGACGTACTCCGTGCCGGGCCTGTTCGTCCACACGTTCTTGCAGGTGACCGAACAGGTGTGGCACCCGATGCACTTGTCGAGGTTCAAGACCATCGTTATTTGCGCGCGTATCTTCATAGTCCGGCTTCCTCCCCAAATCGTCGGCTAACAGTCCTTCTCGACGATGCGTTTGGTCAATATATCGGCTTGCGTCGCGGCCTCTTCGTCGAGCCAATCGACGGAATCGACCTTGTGCAGCCAGATGAAGTCATCGCGGTTCGGGCAGATGGTCCCGTAGTAGTTCAGGTGGAACGAGAGCTGCGCGTAGCCACCGATCATGTGCGTCGGATTGATCACGACGCGCGTCGGCGAGTTGTGGTCGCCACCTCGGATTCCCGTCACCTTCGACGCGGGGGTGTTCACGATCTTCTCGGTCGCGTGCTGCAAGATCGAGAGGCCCTTGGGCATGCGCGACGTGAGGATGGCCCGGGCCACCATGGCGCCGTTGGCATTCCAGAACTCGACCCAGTCGTTGTCCTCGATATCGGCGGCTTTCGCGTCCTGGTCGTTGAGCCAGATGGTGGGGCCGCCTCGCGAGAGGGACAACATGCGCTCGTTGTCGTAGTAGGTCGAGTGAATGGCCCACTTCTGATGGACCGTCGTGAAGTTGAGCATGATGGTGGGGTGGCCGCTATCGGCCGCGTGCTCGTAGCCGGCTAGCGCCTGCTGGTCTGCGGGCGGACGGTACTGCGGGAACTCCTGGCCAAAGGCACGCATCCACTCGTGGTCCTGGTAGAAGTGCTGCCTGCCGGTGAGCGTGCGCCACGGCAGGTTGAGATTGACGTTTTGCCAGAACGCGACGTAGGGAATCTCGTCGTTCTCGATACCGGACCAATCGGGACCCGTGAAGGTCTTGCGCGATTGGACCTGCAGGTCGAAGAAGGTGAGCTTGTCGCCGCGATGCTCCTCGGAGAGCTGCTTGCAGGCAACGCCGCTTTGCTTCTCGACGAAGTCCCAGCTGTGGTAGGCGAGGCTGCCGTTGGTCTCCGGCGAAACGCGCATGATCATGTCGGCTGCCGCTATGTCGGAATCCATCTTCGGGCGGCCCTGGGCGACGCCCTCCGCGACCGTGCCGTTCATTCCCGCCAGCTCGTCGATCTCCTGGGTCAGGTCCCACTTGATGCCACGATTGCCACCACCATGCTCCGTAAGCCTCGGGCCGATGGAGCAGTACATGTCGTGGATGTTGCCGTAGTCGCGCTCGACCTCGACGATGTGCGGGGCGGTCTTGCCCGGAATCAGGTCGCATTCGTCCTCGTACCAGCGCTTCACGTCGAGGGGCTGTCCGAGCTCGGAGGCCGTGTCATGACCCAACGGCGTGAGCAGGACGTCTTTCACCGCGGAGAACCGGCCGGGATAGGCGCCGGCCATCTGCGAGACGCGCTTGGAAAGCAGCTCGAAGATCTCCCAGTCGCTCTTGGCCTCCCAGGGACACGAGACGGCCTTCACGAAGGGATGGATGAAGCTGTGCATGTCCGTCGTGTTGATGTCGTTCTTCTCGTAGAACGTCGCCGCCGGGAGCACGATGTCGGCATAGAGACCCGTGGTCGAGATGCGGAAATCGAGGTTGACCAGGAGATCGAGCTTGCCGACGGGTGCCTTTCTCCATTTGACGAGCTCGGGCTTGAGGTCCTCCTCTTCAGCGGACAACTCCTCTCCCACGATGCCGTCTTGCGCACCCATGAGGTGTTTGAGGAAGTACTCCTGGCCCTTGCCCGACGAACCCAGGATGTTCGAACGCCACACGAAGAGGTTTCGAGGCCAGTTGAACGGCTCGTCAAGGTCCTCGAGGCTGAAGTGGACCTTACCGCTCTTGAGGGCATCGATCAGATATTCCTCGGTCGTCTTGCCGAGCTTCTTGGCCTCGGCGGCGATACCCGTCGGGTTGGTGTCGAGCTGCGGAACCGTCGGCAGCCAGCCCATCTTCGCGCTCTGGAGATTGCAGTCGATATAGGTGCCGCCATAGCGCTCTGGATCGGCAAGCGGGGAGCGCATGTAGGACAGGGGCATGCGCTCGTAGCGCCATTGGTCCGTATGCTCGTAGAAGAAGCTCGTCGCGTTCATCTGGCGCGAGGCGGGAACCCAGTCCTGCGCAAACGAGAACTCGGCCCATCCGGCCTCGGGGCGAATCTTCTCCTGACCGACGTAATGGCACCAGCCGCCTCCGACAACGCCCACCGTTCCGCAGAGCATGAGGATGTTCATGATGCCGCGATAGGCGTTATCGGTCTGGTACCACTGGTTCAGGCCGGCGCCCATGAGCACGCACGCCCTGCCCTTGGTGTTGGAGGCCGCCGTCGCGAACTCCCGTGCCAGGCGTATCACGTCATCGGCACGGACGCCGGTTATGTCTTCCTGCCAACGCGGCGTGAAGGGAACGTTGTCCCTCTCGTTGACCGCCACCTGGCCGCCAATGCCGCGGTCGATGCCCAGAAACGCGCCAAAGAGGTCGAAGACCGTCGTGACGAGGACTTCCCCGTCGTTCGTCTTGACCCTCTTGGCCGGCACGGCGCGGCGCAGCACCGGGCCGTCGTCCTCGTTGCCCTGGAACAGCGGAATGCTCTGTTCGCCAAAATAGGGAACGTTCAAGGTGACGACCTCATCCGACGAATCGATGAGGCTCAGGCGCGGATGGATGTCCTTGCCGGTCTCACCATCGACTTCGAGGGTGTTCCACTTGCCCTCGTCGCCGTTTGCCTCCTGCTCCCAGCGGTAGCCGATGGAGCCCTGGGGGACGGCGGGGCCATCGCTTATGTCATCCCACACGACCGTCTTCCATTCGCCGTTACCTGCACCGGCATACTGCGCAAGATCGCTTGCGCGCAAGGTGCGTCCCGCGACGTAGGCATCCTTGCCGGCGCGTTTGTCCAGGCAGACCAGCATGGGCAGGTCGGTGAACCTTCTCACGTAATCGGTGAAGTACGGGTCGGGGTTGTCCAGGTGGAACTCCTTGAATATGACGAAGTTCATCGCGAGGGCCAGGGCGGCATCCGTGCCCTGCTTGGGATGGAGCCACCAATCGGCGTCCTTCGTGGTCTCGCAGTAATCGGGGCAGACGTTGACGAGCTTCGTGCCGTTATAGCGCGCCTCGATCATGAAATGGGCGTCCGGGGTTCGCGTCATCGAGATGTTCGTGCCCCAGCAGATGATGTAGTTGGAGTAGTACCACGCCTCGGACTCGGGCACGTCGGTCTGCTCGCCGAAGGTCTGGGGAGAGGACGGCGGAAGGTCGCAGTACCAATCGTAGAACGAGAGCGGCGCGCCGCCCATCAGGGACAGGTAGCGCACACCCGCGCCGTAGGACACCATGGAATAGCCGGGAATCGGGGAGAAGCCCGCGATGCGGTCGGGGCCGTACTTCTCGATCGTGTAGAGGTTGGCGGCGGCGATGATCTCAATGGCCTCGTCCCACGTCGTGCGGACAAGGTCGCCCAATCCGCGCACTTTCACGTAGCTTTCGCGGGTCTCGGGATCCTCGACGATGCGCCTCCATGCCTCCAACGGCTCGTTGTGGGCGCGCTCCTTGCGCCATGCGTCACGGAGCTGGGCGCGAATCAGGGGGTGCTTGACGCGCGCGGCGCTGTAGAGATACCACGAGTAGCTCGCACCGCGGGGACAACCGCGGGGCTCGTGGTTCGGGACGCCGCAGGGCGTGCGCGGATAGTCCGTCTGCTGGGTCTCCCACGTGACGATGCCATCCTTCACGAAGATCTTCCAGCTGCACGAACCCGTGCAGTTGACGCCATGGGTGGAGCGCACGATCTTGTCATGCGCCCAACGATCCCGGTAGGCATCTTCCCAATTGCGGTTCTCGTCGGTGACTTCGCCCCATCCATCGGCGTAGCTTCCGACGCGCTTCTTGAAGAACAGTGAACCCTCTGAGAACTTCGACATGTGAACCCCTACCCATCATGACTGCGAGCGACATACGTGCTCGGGTACGATGAACTCACCCTCCGGCGATGCAAAGGCATCGAACGCGAAATCGCGCTTCTAGCAGCGATTCGGAGCGTTCTTCCTATCGTAGAAAACGATGTTGATCGCCAGGATGGCCGCGAACACGATGACGGTCACGACGAACATCACCGTTGCGTTCGTCGATGCCAGCAAAACGCCGATGGTGAACGGACCGTACGCACCGATAGCCGACGTCCATCCGACGACAGCGCCGCCTTGAACCGGCGGGAAGAGCACCGCCATCTGCTGCGTGGTCGATGCGTTGCCGCAACCCGTCCAGAAGAACACCCAGAACATGGCTATCATCCAGATCCAGCAGCCCATGACGGAATCGGGCTTGTAGATGATCAGGAAGACGAGGCCGACGATGATGGCAGCGGCCATGATGGTGGTCACGCGACCACCGCGAATCTTGTCCGACACCTTGCCGGCGGCGACACGGGACAGCGCGCCGATGGCGGGACCGACCCATGCAAAGGCGATTGCCGAGGGCGCGCCCTGGATATGGGCAAACATGCTATCGCCCATGAGCGCAAAATGAGCGCCCAGACCCGCGAAGGTGGCGAAGGTGCCGTAGTAGAACAGCGTCATGAACCAGGTGTGCTTGCTCTTGAAGATGGAGAGCTGCGTCTTGAAGTTCGACGTGACGGGGACCGAACGGAGCAGGACAATGGCGAGGATGGCAAGGATCACGACGAGCGGAACCCATACCCATCCGGCATTCTGGAGCCACACGTCCTTCACGTGACCGGCCACGACCTCATGCTGCGGGGAGCCCAAGATCCCAAACACGGAAAACGTGATGACGATTGGCGTGACGAACTGGACGAGCGAGGTTCCGAAATCGGACAGGCCGCCCTGGACGCCGAGCGCAAAGCCACGCTTTGCCTTGGGGAAGTAGTAGTTCGTCGACGCCATGAGACCCGAGAAGGTGCCGCCGCCGATACCGGCGAGGAAGGAGAACAAGAGCAGCACCTCGAACGGGAGCCCCGGGTTCGTCATCGCGTAGATCCAGCACCCGAGCGGGATGAGCAGCAGAGCCGTGGACATGAAGACCAGCTTGCGCGTTCCCATGATGGGCGGGAGGAAGGTCCAGACGATGCGCAGCGTGCCCGCCGACAAGCCGACCATCGACACGAGCCAGTAGAGCTGATGGGAGTCGAGATGGAATCCCACGGCATTGAGATGCGGCGCCAGCGAAGGCACCAGATACCATGCGCAAAATCCAAAGGTCAAAGAGAAGGTGGATATCCAAACCGTGGTCCACGCCAGGCGCTTGTCCCACTTTTTCGGGTCTTCGGGATCCCATTCCTTGATGTCAGCCTTCATAGTTCTCCTCCATCCCCTATGGTGACACGGCACTATGAATCTTTTCTATTATTCTAGTACGAGACTATAACCTAATACGGGTGAAAATTGAACGTCTGCCGTAAATTTTCTTGACTTTTTATAATTAATAAGATTTTTTATGCGTCCAACAGTCTGTCCGTTGTCCGAAAATGCCTATAATGAACGAGCATGCGCGTCGACACGAACACACATGCCCCGTTCGACCCGAAGGGACCATGAGAGATGATCTGGGAACTGAAAGCCCTCGCCTGCTTGCTGCTCTATCCGGACGAAGACCTCCTGACAAGCCTCCCCGAAATCGAATCGACCCTACAAGGAAGCGAAGAGCTCGACGGGGATTCGAAACGGCGATTGGAAGAGCTCATCGGCTGGATTCGCGAGGCGGACATGAGCTCTCTCCAAGCCGCATACGTGTCGACCTTCGACATCGGGAAGCACGGGAGCCTCAACCTCTTCGAACACACGCAGGGGGATTCCCGCGACAGGGGACATGTCATGGTAGAGCTGAACAGGCTCTACAAGGAGCATGGGCTCGAGCTCACGACCACCGAGCTACCCGACCACCTGCCGGTGTTCCTCGAGTTTCTCTCGGGTCTCGAACGCGAGGACGCCCAACTTTGGCTCGAGAGCGTCATCGGCCCCATCGAGAAGATCGACCGCGAACTCCAACTCGACGAAAGCCCCTGGGAAGCGGTAACC
The DNA here is from genome assembly GCA_948466335.1 of uncultured Coriobacteriia bacterium. Taxonomy (GTDB): domain Bacteria; phylum Actinomycetota; class Coriobacteriia; order Coriobacteriales; family QAMH01; genus QAMH01. The sequence goes on from CAOKAE010000023.1 coordinate 17,328, forward strand.
GCGGCGCTCCTGAACTTCGCGGGGACCGAACGTGAAATCGCTTCGGAACGGACGTCAGGCGAGATGATCCCGACGCTCGATGCGGAATACTACGAGTCCCCCGTCACCTTCGGCGGCTCCATAGACCCGGTTACCAGTCACTAGCCCTTCTTGCGGTAGCCGATCCAGTAGACGAGGCCGACGAAGACGCAGCCGCCCACGATGTTACCGAGGGTGGCAAGGCCGATGTTGTAGAACGCGCCGCCCCAGTTGCACAGCGCCATCTGAGCCTCCGTGCCAAAGCCACAGGCGGCGGCGAAGATGCCCATCGGCAGCAGGAACATGTTTGCCACGCAGTGCTCGAAGCCCATGGCGACGAACGCCATGACGGGAAAGATCGTGGTGAAGATCTTGTCGATGACCGTGCGACCGGCAAAGCCCATCCATACCGCCAGGCACACGAGGAAGTTGCACATGATGGCGCGGAAGAAGATTTGCCCTGCATCGAGCCCGATCTTGCCCGAGGCAACCGTGACCATCTGGGCGCCGATGGTGTTATCGCCCGCCTTGATAGCCATGATGCCGCAGCCAAAGACGATGCCGGCCAAGATGAGCGATCCGGCGAAGTTGCCGAGCCAGACGATGACCCAGTTCTTGAAGACCCTTGCCCAGGCAAACCGCTTGCTCGCCGCCCCGATGACCATGAGGCAGTTACCGGTGAAAAGCTCGGCGCCGGCAACGATGACGCAGATCAGGCCGAGCGAGAAGCAGAAGCCGCCCAGGATGTTGGATGCGGCAAAGCCAAGGGTCGGGTCGGCCTTCACGCAGGTCATGAACAGCGCGCCGGTGCCGATGAGCGCACCGGCCATGAGGGCGAGCACGATGGTGCGACCGATCTCCATCTGGCTCTTCGCGAGGCCCACGGCCTCCGCCTTTTGCTCGAGCGCCGTGCCCGCAAGGCAATCCGGCTTGATCGCGTCCAGGTTCTCGGGCTGAAGATCTGCCATCGTCTCTCCCCTTCCAGACTGTCCGCCGTTCTCCTTCGTCGCAGACAGTTGACGAGTTGTACTCATTTCCTGTGGCTTTCCAGGACAACGATTGTACATGAGCTATCATGAGCGAGATTAACGACATCACTATGTATTCGCATACGGAAACGGACACATCATGCACGATGAGATAAACGATGAGCCACGCCTCGCGCTCCTCATCGACGCGGACAACATCTCCGCAAAGTACCTCCCCGTCATCCTCAACGAGATTCCCCGTTACGGCGTGGCAACCTATCGTCGCATCTACGGCGACTTCACCGACCCGCAGGCCGCCAAATGGCGTCCCAAGCTGCTCGACAACTCCATCACGCCCGTCCAGCAGTTCAGCAACGTCAAGAGCCACAAGCCTGGCGAGAAGGCCGGCAAGAACGCGACCGACTCCACGCTCATCATCGACGCGATGGACATCCTGTACGCGGGCAAGGTCGACGGCTTCGTCATCGTCTCCTCGGACAGCGACTTCACGCGCCTGGCCGCGCGTCTGCGCGAGAGCAACATGATCGTCGTCGGCATGGGCCGCAACCAGACCGCCATCTCGTTCAGGCACGCCTGCACGAAGTTCGTCAACATCGAGTATCTCTACAAGTTGCACCAGAGCAAGCATGGCGATGATGGCGACGGGGAAATCGACGAGGTGGAAGAGGCCGAGGAGCAGTCCCGCAACGGCACGGAGGACATCGAGACGACGGTGACGCTCAAGGACGTCGGGACCGTCATGGGCGGTCTCATCCACACGAACGACAACCGCGGCAGGACCACGCCCCTTGCCGAGGTGGGCGCCGCGCTCAACAACAAGTTCCCCGACTTCGACGTCCGCAACTTCGGCTACAGCCAGCTCTCCAAGCTCATCGAGGACTTTGACCGCTTCGAGCTCGTGAAGACCAACGTGGGCTACGACGTGCGCATCGCCGACACGCGTGACGACATCGAGCAAGTCGAGCAATTCATGATCCTCGAGATCGGCCGTCACAAGAACAAGTCCATGAGCATCACGTCGCTTGCCTCGAAGGTTCACGACAGCTTCCCGCGCTTCAACGTCAAGGACACGGGCTATTCGCAGTTCTACA
>CAOKAE010000024.1 GCA_948466335.1 uncultured Coriobacteriia bacterium
GATAAACGGGCTTTTGAAGCCCACCGTCGGTGACGTGCTCATCGACGGAGTATCCACCGCCAGCCTGAAGACCAGCGAATTGGCGGCCAAGGTCGGCTTCCTGTTTCAAAACCCCGACCGGCAGATTTGCTGCAATACGGTACGCGAGGAGCTCATGTTCGGCTTCAAGGCCCAGGGCCGCGAATGCGCGGATGCCGAAAGGCGCGTCGACGCCATGATAGAGCGCTTCGGCTTTGACCCGGATGCAGAGCCGTTCCTGCTCAATCGAGGCACGCGACAACTGCTGGCGCTCGCCTCGATCATCGTGTTGGGAACGCCCGTCATCGTCTTGGACGAGCCCACCACAGGGCTAGATTTTCGCGAGTGCTCAAAGGTCATGGAGATCATAGCCGGTCTCAACGTGCGCGGTACGACCGTGATCATGGTCTGCCATGACATGGAGGTCACGGCCGACTACGCAAAGCGGGTCATAGCCATGACCGAGGGCCGGGTAGTAGACGACGGCCCCACCTTCGAGGTGCTGCGTAACCCGGACACGCTCCAGCGCGCGCACCTGCTGCCGTCGCAGATAGTGGACATTTCCATGCGCCTGAGCGATGCGGCGCCGGCCATAGCCTCGAGTTCCATTGCTCGCGCCAATAGCCTGGACCAGATGAGCACCGCTATCTACGAATTCATTTCCAGCCATGCTGGCACGGGCGCCTCGCCGGCCCTGGGCTCTGACGAGGGGCTGGGTGCTTGAGGTGAAGGGTTTCTTGGAATACGTGCCCGGTGACAGCTTCTTGCATCGCATGAACCCGGTCGCCAAGCTGATATGCGCTCTGCTCATCTCCGTCGCGTGCTTCTGCACAAGCAGCTTCGTGCTACTGGCGCTCATACTGATCGTCGACTTCGCCTTGGCGGCAAGCTGTCATATGACGAGGCAGGCCGCCCAGCTCGCGAAGGCGGTGGCCATCTTCTCCATCGTGCTGGCCGTAATCGCCTTGCTCACCACTCCTGTGGGCACCGAGTTCGTGCAGCTCCCCTGGGGCTACATTGGCACGGGCAGCATAGTTGCCGCGATATTGATCCTCATGCGCCTCGTGGCCTGCGCCGTCCCGCTGTTCTTGGTCATGTACATCACGAAGCTAAACGACCTGGCAAATTCCATGGTGAAGATACTGCACGTCCCGTACAAGTACGCTTTCACCTTTACCTCAGCCGTGCATTTCATCCCGGTCTTCATGAACGACATGGCGGGAATCATGGAAGCGCAAACGGCCCGCGGGGTGGAGTTCGACGGCGGTTTTGCCAAGAAGGTGCGCTTGATGGTACCGCTCTGCGTGCCGCTTCTGGTCTCTTCGGTGCGAAAGACGAATTCTGCCGCCATCGCCGCAGAGGTGCGTGGCTTCAACGTGCGCACGCGCCAAAGCGGCTTCAAGGCGTATCCGTTTTCCACGCGTGACGTGGCGGCATTGCTTGCATGCGTCTGCATCCTGGCATTGTCCATAGCGACGAACTACGTGCCCATCCCCTAGGGTGCAAGCGTCATAAGACAAACGCTCAGGGGAAACGCTCAGTCTTGCTGTCTCATTTTGCGAATTGCGGGCTCTCGTTCCGAAAAGTTTGCATCATGCAACCATGCTGTTACCTGCGGGTACTCCATCACATTGGAGTTCTATGCATCTCTTGAAGCGGAGGTGAGGATACTCTGGTTCGTGACCCGCGCGGGCATTTCCGGGGCACGTGCCCCATATACTTTGAGCCGGTATATGTACAGGCACGCGAGATTAGATGGGAGCTTCATGGGAACAGGCTTTGGCACGGGCGTAAGGGGAGAGGGCACCAGGGCCACGAAACCTCAACGGCAGTCATCTGCCGGCAGGGTTCGTGACTTCGTCTCTTCGCATCTCACCGGGCGCGGCACGGCCATTGCCCACGAGGACACGCTCGTCATGTCCCCCGTCAAGCTTCCCGGCGCGAGCCACGCGCGCAAGCTCGACGAGAAGGTCTCGTCGCTTGCCTCGAAGGCCAAGCGCTTCTTCTCGCAGCTCATCCTCACCAAGGCCGACGAGACCGGCTACTTCGAGCCCAAGACCTGGGCCTTCTGGCGCGGCATCATCATGTACTTCTTCCTCTTCAGCGTCGTCGGGCACTGGATGGAGATTCCCTATTGCCTGTCCATGGACGCGCTCTTCGGCATCGTCGACAGCGATTACGCGATATTCCTCGATCCGCTCTACGTTCCCTATTGGGTCTACGGCGCGGGGGCGGCGGCCATAACCATATTGCTGTTGCCGCTCAAGATACGGCTCGTGGGCAAGCGAAAGACCATGTGGGGTGCGGCACTCGAGTTCTTCGTCATGGCGGTCGTCCTATGCGCGGCGCTCGAATGTGTCATGGGGTGGATCATCAACCAGCCCGATGCCCTGGGCGAATATCCGTATTGGGACAATTCCCAGCTGCCCTTCAACATCCTCGAACAGGCATGGCTCGTGAACGACATCTTCCTCGGACTCGTCACGCTCGGCTACGTGTGGTTCGTCTTTCCCTTCTGCCAGAAGTTCATGAAGCTCATCGGGGACAAGGCGGCCAATGGGCTGTTCTGGGCCGTCATCGCGATTTTCGTCATTATCTGCGTCCTCAGCTACGCATTGTAGCCAAACGAGTATCATGGGGTCATACGCCGTCACCAGACGGACCTGGCACCGTGACCGCTCGTGAGCGGGCGCGTGCATCATCGAGGAGGGCAAGATCATGGCCATTGACCGCAAGGCATTTCGCGCGTTGAGCAGCGGGCTCTACGCCATCTCGTCGCTTGCGCAGGACGGCACGCGCTGCGGCTGCATTGTCAACACGCTTTTGCAGGTCGCGTCCGACCCCGCTCAGCTGCTCGTCTCGCTCAACAAGCAAAACGCCACGACGCGGGCCATCACCGAAAGCGGCCGTTTCTGCGCGAGCGCGCTCTCGCAAGATACCGCCAAGGAGCTCATCGGCACCTTCGGCTTCATGACCAGCACCGAGGTCGACAAGTTCGCCGACTTCGCCCATGACGTCTGCGATTCGGGCACGCCCCGCCTCTCGCAGGACGCGCTCGCCACCTTCGAGGTGAAGGTCGATTCCACGGTTGACGTGGGCACCCACATCGTCTTCATCGGCACCGTCCTATCCGCCGAGGTGACGGGCGAGGGCACGCCCCTTACCTATGATTACTACCATCGCGTGATGCGTGGCAAGACGCCGGCCAAGGCCGCCGCATACAACGGTGGCGACGACCCGTCGGCAGATGCGGCGCCTGCGGCCGAGCCGGACGAGAAGAAGGTCGCCTGGCGCTGCAAGGTCTGCGGCTACATCGCCGAGGGCTACCCGGATGGGCTTCCCGAGGACTGGCGCTGCCCCATGTGCGGCATGGGCCGGGATTACTTCGAGAAGATATCCATTTAGCCTCGTACTCGAAGCATAGACGCATTGAACTGTGGGCATTGTGCGTACTACTTATGGTACCAAGTGCACAATGTGTTCGCTTCTCGTGGCAATCTTGCCCCTATAATGGTTCCGTCGATTCTCACAAGAAAGGACGATCATGGGTTTTCTAGAAGGTAAGACCGCAATCATCACGGGCGGTGGCTTTGCCGCGCTCAAGAACGGCGAGCCCGGCTCCATCGGCTACGGCATCGCCACGGCATACGCCAAGGAAGGCGCCAATCTCGTCATCACCGGCCGTAACGTCAAGAAGCTCGAGGACGCCAAGGAGAGGCTCGAGGCCGCCTATGGCATCGAGGTGCTTCCCGTGGCCGCCGACGTGAGCGCCGGCTCGGATAACCAGGCGACCGTCCAGGCCGTCATCGACGCCGCCATCGAGAAGTTCGGCCGCATCGACGTGCTCGTCAACAACGCGCAGGCGTCCGCTTCCGGCGTCACGCTCGCCGATCATACGACCGACCAGTTCGACCTGGCGATTTACTCCGGTCTGTACGCGACCTTCTACTACATGCAGGCCTGCTACCCGCACCTCAAGGAGACCAAGGGTTCCGTCATCAACTTCGCGTCCGGTGCCGGCCTCTTCGGCAACTACGGCCAGTGCGCCTACGCCGCCGCCAAGGAGGGCATCCGCGGCATGAGCCGCGTGGCCGCCACCGAGTGGGGTCCCGATGGCATCAACGTCAACGTGGTCTGCCCCCTTGCCTGGACCGCCGCCCTCGAGAACTTCCAGGAGGCCTATCCCGAGGCGTTCGAGGCCAACGTCCACATGCCCCCGATGGGTCATTACGGCGATGTCGAGAAGGAAATCGGCCGCGTCGTCGTCCAACTCGCCAATCCCGACTTCAAGTTCATGAGCGGCGAGACGCTTACCCTCGAAGGCGGCATGGGCCAGAGGCCGTAAAGTGCCGCTGCAAAACTCGCTGACCCGCGAAAAGAGACAAGCGTGTCCAACACGCTTGTCTCTTTTTTTGACGAAACCGGTCTTATTTGCTTGACGCGAACAGTAAATGTCGAGGAGCGACCATCGAGGCGAGGCGAAACGCCCGACGTCTCCTTCCCTCCCTATCTTGTTAGAATACAGTCGCAATATCAAACATGGCCTGGGAGGGGCATGAAGAAGAAGGACCTCATAACCCTGCTCGCGGGCCTGGCGGTCATCGTCTTCCTCGCCGTCTTCTTCATGCGCGGCGACCAGCTCCAGCACCTCATCGACACCATCGAGCGTGGCACGCCTGTCTTCCTCGTCATCAGTCTGCTCTTCCAGCTCGGCAAGTACTTCACCCAGGGCCTTTCCTTTGCCTGGTGCTTCAAGGCGGCGGGCACGTCCATGCCCATTGGGGAAAACGTCATCCTCGTCTTCCAGACCTTCTTCATGGACACGATCATTCCCTCGTTCAATATCTCGGGCACCTCGGTCGTCATCGAGGCGGCGACGAGGCGCGGCATCGCCTCGGGACGCGCAACGGGCGCGGCGCTCCTGCGCCAGGTGTCCATCAGCGCCGCCTTCGTCATCATCATGATTGTCGGCTTCGCCATTCTGCTCGTCATGGGCAAGCTCGAGACCGGCTGGCTCATACTCGGCATCGGCGCCGTCATCGCCGTGGGTGCGATCGTGGCCGCCATGGCACTGGCGGCCCTGCATCCCCAGCTCCTGCTCAAGCTCGTGGCGCCCATCGAGCATCTCGTCGACAAGGTGCTCGCGCGCCTGCATCGCCATGGCATCGACGCGTCGGTCAAGAAGCTCGTGGACACCTATTCGTCGTCGGCCAAGGACATGGTGCACAACGTCTCGGGCATCGTCATCGAGCTTGCCTGGGCGGTGCTCGCCAACGTCTGCGAGATCATCTGCTTCGCCTTCGTTGGCCTTGCCTTCGGGCTCAACGACTTCACGGCCGTCATCTGCATCTACGTGGTCGTGACGCTTGCGGCCATGGCATCGCCCATTCCCCAGGGCGTGGGCGTCGTCGAGGCCGCCGCCGTCGTCGCGTTCACGATCTTCGGCATCGAGCAGGCCACGGGCCTTGCCGTCGTCATGGTCTATCGCGTCATCTGCTTCTGGCTGCCCTTCATCCTGGGCGCCATCCTCATGCGCAAGGTGTCGGACGCACCGAAGAAGGGCTAGCGGGCGACAAGGGGACGGTCCTAACGTGTCGATTTTCGCGACACGTTAGGACCGTCCCCTTGTCGCGGTATCACACGCGCGGTTCGAGCCAGGCAAGCCAGCTCTCGGCGTCGGCCTGTGTCGCGTCGATGAGAGCGTAGGTGGTGCCGCCCACGCCCGCGGCCGTGCGCGCCTTGATGGTCGCGGTGTGCGCCCGACGTTGCAACGGATTGGTCTTCGTGTAGCCGTATTGGATCTTCTGGCGCGGGAAGGTCACGGTCTCGATGGAGAAACCGCCGTTGGTCACCTGCATGAAGCGCTCATTGAAGGCGAAACTCGAGCTACGGGCCCACAGGACGGCCCCGATGGCGCTCACGACCGTGACGAGGGCCGCGAGTATGTAGCAGACCACGCAAGCCGATGTGCAAAGCTCATATGCGTCGATGCTCACGAGACTGCCGAACGCGTGGATGCGCACGAGACCGTCGTCGAGCCAGAGCCCCATGGTGAGCTGGAAGATGGCGACGGCGACCGCGAACCAGAAACCCACGCCCTGCACGATGCAGCGACGCGTCAGGGCACGGCGCAGCGCGACGGGAGCGACCTCATGGCGTTCAGTCGGCACGTCCCCGAATTCGGGAACGAGGCCCGCGAGAATTTCGGGCACCTTCGAGAGCTTGACGAAGGGATGGATGACGACTCCGCGCTTGGTCTGCGCGTTCTTGCCCTCATCGCCCTCGCTGTTCGCATCGACCTTGGCAAGCGAGAGCTCGCAGTAACCGAAGAGGCGGCGGATGAAGGACTGGCTGATCACGACGGCCTGGACGCGCTCGATGTCGACACCCTGGAAGGTATGCTGCAGCAGGCCGTACTCGACCTCGATGCGGCTCTCGCGGCGACGGGCCCTGAAGCCGCCGTAGCCGATGCATGACCCCAGAACCGAGACGATCCAGACGACGATGATGAAGCCGATGATGGCAACGGCCAGCGCGAACATGCCCGATTGCAGGATTTGACCGCCAATGTCGGCGGCGGCTGACGCAATCGCGTTGGCGTCATCGCCCGGCACGACGTCGAAGACGAAGCTGATGAGCTGCGCGAGAGCGACGATGATACCGAGGAGCAGGACCGCGAAGCTCGTCTTGTTGGACAGGCCCGCCAAGACGAGTTCCTTGTTGGACAGGCCGTACTCGTAGCTCACGCGCCCGCCGTCATAGGCCGCACCCGCGAACACGCCGCCAAGCTCGTCCCAAGCCTGCTGGCCCACATCGAGGACGTTGTGGCCCTCGCGCTCGTCTGCCGGCGGCACGGGCGTGCCGGGAGCTTGCGGGCGTGCCGCATCCGCCGCAGCCGAGGGACGTGCGCCCTCCTGGTAGACGACGCCCCGTACAGCGGCGTCCTTGCGGGCGAAGAGCTCGCTGCGCAGCCATTCGGCATCGTGCTTGGTGACGTAGGGCACGATGACGGCCTTGTTGTTGGCGCCGCCCGCCGTGTCGATGTAGAGCGTGCGCACGCCGGCGATGCGCTGAAGGAGCGACGCCTTCTGGTCGACCGACTGCACCTTGTTATAGGGCACGTGCACGCGCTTCTTCGTGATGATGCCGCTGTAGAGGTTGAACTCGTCAGGCCCCAGAACGTAGTAGAGACGCTTATAGGCGAGCCAATGCACGAGGAAGACGATGCCCGCCAAGACGACGAGAAAGCCGATGGAGAAGCCGACCGTGACGAGCATGACGAGGCCCGCTTCGGCCGACCCCGCACGCATCCCTTCGCTGATGGCGCCGATGATGCTCGAAAAAACCGAGATTGCCGCGGCAAAGAAGAGGATGGCGACGACGCGCAGCGTGCCGAGCCAGATGTAGCTGTGGTGCACCTGGTGTTTGACGGGCTCGCCTGCCTGCACGGCAGCCTGCTCTTGCGTGTTCTGCGCGTCCATTACACGTCCTCGCGGGCGAGGCGGGCAAGCTCGGCGGCGCGGTCGCGCAACGCTTCCGCGCTCTCGGCATCCAATCCGGGAATCTCGTGCGAGCCAGCCGCCGTGGACACCGTGACCGACGCGAGCTTGAAGGCGCGCAGGATGGGGCCCTGGCGCGTGTCGGTGTTTTGCACGCGGATGAACGGAATGATGTAGCGCTTGCGCCAGATGATGCCCTTGGCGATGTCGAGATATTCGTCGGAGAGCTGGTAGCGCCAGCGCGCGTAGCGTATGGGCGGCAGAATGACGAGGAAGATGACGAGCAGGACTACAAACGCGATGACGAGCACAATGCAGACAATACCCGCCCACTCGGCATCCAAGCCGACGGCAATCGCAAAGGGGACGATAAGGCAGACGAAGACGAGGGCGATCCATATCGCGTCGTTGATCCGCCAGACGTTCTTGATCTTCGGGTTGAGCTTCTGGTCTGGCAGCGCACGCATGGGGTTTGCCCTTCTCCTCGAGTTTGCATCATGCAACATCAAAGTCGAGAGTATACCAGTGCATGGACAATGAGAACACGCAATAAAGTAACCTGGCGTCGGGCAGGCCACCTCATATTGCACAACTATATTTGCAAGAATATTTCAATAACAATTCGGATACATTCGGCTAAATGTTCCAAATCACACCGTCAAATGTTATCCTGAATCTAGAATATACATGTGAGAGAAGGAGGCTCCCATGAATAAGGAAAGAATGCGCGAGCTCGTCAAAGGCATCCACATGATCGATGATGTCGACCCCGCGGACTTCAAGACCGTCAAGACCGACTTCGAGTTCGAGGAGCCGCCCGCCGTTTCCATCTACCTGCCCGTCAAGCATGACGATCGCGAGGGCCGACGCGACGAATGGGACCGCATCGAGTTCAAGGACCAGGTCAGGCAAGCCAAGCAAGAGCTTCTTGGCAGCTGGGACGAGCGCGAGGTCAAGCCCATACTCGAGAAGCTCGAATACATCCTCGACCACGAGGACATGGCGCTGTGGCTCGAGGCGAAGAAGGGCCTCGCCTTCTTCCTCAACAAGAAGACCTGCTACGTCTACAACATGGATTCGACGCCAAAGCCCCAGGTCGTCGTCGGCGACGATTACGACTTCGCCCAGCTTAACGGCGAGATCATCGAAGACGTCGCCTCGCGCTTCAAGCTCCTGCTGCTCAACGCCGACTTCTTCGCCGTGCTCGACGGCAACGACGTGGGCGTGCACTTCGAGGAGTTCCCGGCAAGCGTCAAGCACTACTTCGCCGAGACCTACCCGGAGTTCGACGGCGAGCTCACCCCGCTGGACTACTACAGCCTCGAGGACCACATGCCTCCCTATCACGGCTGGAAGTCGCGCAACGACGTCAAGGAAGAGGAAGCGCTCAAGTTCTTCCGTTACGTCGACAAGGTGATGAACGACGAGATCGTCCGCGACGAGACAGGCATCCCCGTCATCCTCGTGACCGTGCCGGAGCACCTCCACGCCTTCCGTGAGGTGTGCACCTTCAAGGCGCTGTATCCCAAGGCCATCGAGAAGGACCCGCGCGGCCTCACGGGCAAGGAGCTCGTCGCCGACGCGCTCGAAGTGCTCGGCAGCTAGTACACGATACGAGGAGCGACCATGACGAAGAGCGAGGGCAGGGGCAGGCGAATCGCGCTATGGGCCATCGGCATCGTGGCGGGCGTGCTCGTTCTTGCCCTCGCCGTCATCAACATATACGTGCACGTCGCCTACCATACCTACTACTCCGAGGCACAGCGCGAGTTCAACATCCCCGGCATCCATGAGGGCTTCGTCTGCCAGGACCTTGACTATTACGATGAGGCTAGCTGCTGGCTGTTCAGCGGCTACGATGCCGGCGGCGGCGCCTCGCCCCTCTATCGCCGCGATGCCGATGGAAGCGTCGCGCGCTTCTACGCCAAGCTTCCCGACGGCTCGGTCTACGACGACCACGGCTCGGCCATCACGACGACGGGCGACCACGCGTTTCTCGCTTGCGAAGACGGCTACCTCGTCTTCAACGCGGCCGACATGGGCTCCGTTGCAGCCGGCGGGACGGTGAGCGCCATCGCGCAGGTTGACCTCGAGATCACGCCCGCCTTCATGAACGTCGAGGGCGATACGCTCTATGCGGGCACCTTCCACCTCATCCCGAGCTACCCCGCCCCCGATGAGCATCACATCATCGCATCCGACGGCACCGAGAACGCGGGCGTCATCTTCGCCTACCCCGCCGACGCGTCCGGCCCCTATGGCTTTGCCACGCAGGCCGCCTACGTCTACTCCATCCCCGATGCCGTACAGGGCATGTGCGAGCTTCCCAATGGCGACATCGTGCTCTCGAGCTCCTACGGCCTCACGTCCTCGCACCTGCGCACCTACGACGCGCACGCCGCGCGCCAAGGCGACGCCTTCCTCGTCGACGGACGCGCGGTGCCGCTGTACTTCCTCGACGGCAACAGCCTCGTCGCAGACCTCGTCGCTCCGCCCATGAGCGAAGGCATCGAGACCCATGACGGGCGCATCTGGATATCCGAGGAGTCCGCAGGCAACAAGTACCTCTTCGGCAAGCTCTACGGTGCCGGCTCCGTCTACTCGATTCCAGCCGAATGACCCGGGCATTCGCCCGTGGGGTCATAGAAGGCGAAATGTCCCTTGCCCAGGCGCTTGACCTCGTAGAGGGCGGCATCGGCCTGCGCGTATAGGTCTGCGAAGGCGACCTCGCCCTCCGCCGGATCGTACATGCGTATGCCAACCGACACGCTTATGGCCATGCCGGGCGCGGGCAGGACGTCGATGCGGGCAAGGCCCTGGTCGATGCGCTCGAGAATGGCGCGCAAGGTGTCCTCGTCGGTCGTGCCCGAAATCGCGATGGCGAACTCGTCGCCGCCCATGCGGCAGGCGATGTCGGAGGAGCGGATGACCCTGCTGAAGACCTTGGCGACACCGCGTAGCACCTTGTCTCCCATGGCGTGACCGTACGTGTCGTTGATTCCCTTGAGGTTATCGAGGTCGATCATGAACAACGAGAAGGGCTCCTCGCGCTCGATGAGCGCGTTGACCTGCATCGTGAAGGCCTGGCGTCGCATGAGGTGCGTGAGCTCGTCGAGGTACAGGCAATCCGACCAGAAGCGGCTGTACGCATCGCGCAGGGCGTAGCGCACCTGGCGCACCTCGTGCACGTCCTCGAGCCTGAGCACCTGGGCCTCGCAGCGCACGTCCTCGCCAAGGGCGTTCGGTTTGGGCAGGACGTCGGGCATGGCGGAGGTCCCGCGCCAGCGTGGCACGGGAAGGACCAGCAGCACGTTGTCCGTGAAGGTGCCGCACATCAGGCCGCTTCCCTTGGAGGCCACCTGCTCGTTGACCGCCTTCATCGCGCGTACGACCTCGGATTCGTCTCCGAAGAAGAGGTAGCAGCCAAGGTCGACCTCGTCTGATTCGGCGATCCTTTCCTGGAGCATCGTGCTGCAGGCGAGGAAGTTGTAGAGCCCCGTCTTGGGAGAGATGTAGAGGCGCGCATCCTCCATGGTGACCATGAGGCCGATCATGATCATGACCAGTCCGGGACTCGTGATGAGTATGTAAGGCCAGATCATCTGCACGACGGACACGACGACGAGCACGAAGAGGGACGCGAGGAGCACCAGGTTGTTGATACGACCGAGGGTGACGCGATGGCGTATGAGCAGGTAGGCGAGCAGCGCGATCGTGAAGCCCACCATGAAGTAGAGCGCATAGGCCTTGGGGCCGAGCGAATAGGACCCCTGCGGCAAGTCGACGTACTCGATGGGCAGTATGACCTGCGCGAAGACGACGATGCCGCAGACCACGCCCGTGATGACGATGAGCCCGCGCTGGTCACCGCCACCCGTGCGCTCGATGAGCATGAGCAGGTAGACGAGCATCAGGGCGCACCACAGCGAGAGCGTGACGAGGAACACGAGATGCCATGCATAGTTGAAGGCGTCGGGGACGAGCTCGCGATTGTTGACCGTGTACTCCGTGACCGATGCCGCGCACAGGTTCACGACGCTCACGAAGCCCATCCACGAGAACACGCGCGAGGCCTTCGTGGGCAGGCGGCGTTTGCGCAAAAAGAGCAACAGGCAGTAGAGCATGATGACGAGGCATGCCAACGGCAGGCGAATCTGCATGTACATCGCATGTACCTCCCCTCATGCGCGTCCATGGACCCCCGCGTCGGCACAGGACGAGCGGGTGCAGATGGTATGGAACCAGACGCAGATTATATCATCACGCCCGGCCCCGATTCCCTCCGTGGCAAACACGTAACACATGGTCAAACGCAGGGAGCCTCGACCATGATACCGGGCGTCCCGAGCCGCACGAGCATGCACGACCCCGCGCCGAGCTGCCCCTCGATGCGGCTGACGAAGCGATCGACCTTGTCGTTGGGCACGATCACCTGGATCGTGCCGCCAAAGCCGCCTCCGTGTATGCGCGCCGACCCGCCGAGAATCTCCTTTGTCGAGTTCGCGACCTCGACGAGCGCACGCTGGCAGAGTGCGAGCGCGACCATCGCGTCCTCGTGCTCGCCGGGAAAGCCGACGTTTTGCAGATGCTCCGCCGAGATGATGCTCGAACGGTTGGTGAGGTACACGAAGCCGACGGCGTCATCGTGCTCCAGGGCCTCGACGCGGCGCTTCACGAGGTCGAACTCCTCGAAGAAGGCCAACCCGCGCAGGGCGACGAGATCGCCGTATTCCGCACGCACGCGCCCGATGTCATCCAGGTAGCGTTCCATGGAGATGTCGCGCAGCTGAGCGACATCGAAGGCGTCGGCCGCGCTCTGCATGTCCTGGGCAACACTCGCGAAGGCCTCGGTCGCGTCCTCGTGGCCGCTTGCGCAGCTGACGAGCAGGTAGGTGTAGTCGTCACAGGAGGGCGGCAGGACGATGCGGGCGATGGCCGGATTGACCCGGTTGCGAAAGTCGATGTGGATGACGCCGCCGAACGCGCAGGCGATCTGGTCCATGATCCCGCACGGCTTGCCGAAAAAGGCGCGCTCGGCGTGGAGCGCCATCTGGGACAGATGCAGGGGCGTGAGGCACCTCTCCCCCACGTACGCGTCGCCGCGCAGTATGTCCTCGGGGGAGACGACCTGCCAGCCCGAGAGCACCGCAAGCGCGGCGCCAACGCAAAGCTCGAAGGCAGCCGAGCTGGACAGGCCGGCGCCTGCGGGAATGTCCGAGTTGATGTCGAGCGTGCAGCCACGGAGCTCGACGCTGTGCTGCATGAGCTGTGCCGCCATGCCGCGCACGAGGGACGTCGTCGTATGGCGTTCGGCCGCGCGGGAGGTCCACCAATTGGGGTCGGCGAGGTTGATGGAGCATTCCTCGTGGCCCCGGGAGTGCACGTGGATGCGATTACCCGAAGCCGCGCGCGCATCGCAGACAATGCGCCGGTCTATGGCGGCGGCGATGACGCACCCGCCCTGATGGTCTTGGTGATTGCCCGCAAGCTCGGTTCTGCCGGGGACGCTGACGCGGTAGTGGTCGATGGTTCCAGACGCCTGATGGTGCTCGGATGACACGATGTCCATGGCCGGCCCTTTCACACGTACTTGATTTTTCGACTGTCCTCCTGGCAAATAATCTACATCGCGTATGATTGTACCATCATACATACCGTATTCTCCGCAGACGAGATAGAAAGACAAGGGCGGCAGGCGATGTTCGATTTAAGACGGGCGCTTGGAAGCGCGCTGCAGACCCATCCCGAAGACGAGCTCACGCCCCTTTCCACACCCTGGGGAGAGACGCTTGACGCCGAGGCCGTGCTGCGGGAATATCCCCGCCCCCAGATGAGGCGCGAGTCGTACGCGAACCTCAACGGCTGGTGGGAATGCACGATACGCACTGACCAGCGCGAGGGAGACGAGGTCGATCCCGTCTTTGCCGGGCGCATCCTCGTCCCCTTCTCGCCCGAGGCGCCCCTCTCGGGCGTGGGCCATCAGCTCTTGCCCCACGAGACCATCTGGTATCGCCGCAGCGTCTCGATGGTCAAGCAGCCGCACAAGCGCTATCTGCTGCACTTTGGCGCCGTCGATTACGAGTGCGAGTGCATCGTCAACGGGTGCCCCGTGGGCACTCACCGCGGCGGCTATACGCCCTTCACCTTCGACATCACCGACGCGTTGCTCTCCCTGGGCACCACCGAATCCGTCGCCACGATTGACATCGCTGTGCGCGATCCGAGCGAGCATGGCGGCCAGCCGCGCGGCAAGCAGCGTCTCGAGCGCGGAAGCATCTGGTACACCGCGCAAAGCGGCATCTGGCAGACCGTGTGGATGGAGGAGGTCAGCGACCCCTACATCGCAAGCCTCGACATAGACGCCGATATGGGCACCCTGCGCGTTCGCGCCAACATCGCTGGCGAGACGCCCCGTGCGACGAGGTTTTCCGTGGACCTCTTCGACGAAGGCGAACTCGTCGCATCCGAATCCGTCGAGGTCGAAGGTGACGAGGATCCTTGCATCGAGATCGTCCTCGATGAGCCGCATCTCTGGAGCCCCGACGATCCGCATCTCTACGACCTGGGCATCTCCTATGGCGATGATGCCGTGGGAAGCTACTGCGCGTTTCGCAGTTTCACCGTCGAGCACGTCGAGGGAGCAGGTGCAGGCAAGCCCGTCTTCTGCTGCAATCACAAGCCCCTCTTCCTCAAGGGTGTGCTCGACCAGGGGTATTGGTCCGATGGGTTGCTCACCGCCCCGAGTGACGAGGCACTGCTCCATGACATCGAAACGGCCCGCGAACTTGGCTTCAACATGATGCGCAAGCACCTCAAGGTCGAACCCACCCGTTGGTACTACCACTGCGACCGCCTTGGCATGGTCGTCTGGCAAGACCTCGTCAACGGCGGCGCGCAAGGCTACCCGGCGTTCTGGACGAGCCAGCTCCCCACGCTGCTCCCCGGCATCGCCCGCCATGTCGACGACACGAAGAAGCTCGCGCGCTTCGGCGCCGAAGATGAGCAAGACCGCGAGCTCTGGCTTGCCGAAGCCCGCGCCACCATCGAGTGCCTGCGCAACTTCCCCTGCATCGCGACATGGACCATCTTCAACGAAGGCTGGGGCCAGTTTGACGCACGCGCGGTGACGGCCATGCTCGCCGAGCTCGACGACACGCGTCCCTTCGACGCGACGAGCGGCTGGTTCGACCAGGACGTGGGGGACTACGTAAGCGAGCACAATTACTTCCGCGACCTTCGCGTGCCCAAGGGCCGCGACCGTGGCGACAATCGTGCGCGGGTCATCTCGGAGTTCGGGGGCAGCGCGTTTCACGTCGAGGAACACAGCGCGCTCGAGCGTGCCTACGGCTATGAGAGCCACGAGGACGCGGAGAGCTTCGCCAAGGCGGTCAGGTGCACGCTCGCGCAGGCCGACGCCCTCGAGGCACAGGGTCTTTCCGGCTACGTGTACACGCAGCTCACGGACGTGGAGGAAGAGGTCAACGGCCTGGTCACCTACGACCGCAAAGTCGTGAAGCTGAATAGATAACGTGACATGTGTCAGGGGGTCAGGGCCCCCGGGCCCGGTTGTGGTTTTAAAGTTGCACCCGGGCAGAACCCCCCAA
>CAOKAE010000025.1 GCA_948466335.1 uncultured Coriobacteriia bacterium
GCGCCGACCGTGGGGCGCACCGGCCGCGGGGGTCTACTTTGGGGGGTCAGTGCGGGTTGGTGGGGGGGTCGGGGGCCTGGCCACTTTTTAATGGTGCCACGGCGCCTGACCCCTGACACATCCTCATAAAATCTAAGTGTTGCATTAGTAGATAATTTCTTACGGAACGTTAACAAGGGTATGAATACCAACGTCACGCAGATACTATAGGGAATGTTAATTATTTCGCAGCTTTCAACGAGGAGGCACCAAAGATGAATTTGAAGCCACTGGGCGATCGAGTCATCATCAAGCAGGACGAGGCGGAGGAGACCACTGCCTCTGGCCTGATTCTCACGAGCAACTCCAAGGAAAAGCCCCAGCGCGGCAAGGTCATCGCCGTGGGTGAGGGCAAGTACGATCATGGCACGCTCATTCCGGTCCCCGTCAAGCCCGGTGACACCGTCATCTACGGCAAGTACGGCGGACAGGACATCACCGGCGACGATGGCGAGGAATACGTCATCCTCCGCGCCGATGACCTGTACGCAGTTATCGGCTAGACATCACATTTGAAGGGAATGATTACCAATGGCCGCTAAGAACATTAGCTTCGATTCCGATGCGCGCAGCGCCCTTGCCGCCGGCGCATCCAAGCTCGCCAACGCCGTCAAGGTCACGCTTGGCCCCAAGGGCCGTTACGTTGCCTGCGAGCGCAGCTTCGGCGCCCCGCTCATCACCAACGACGGCGTGACCGTCGCCAAGGAGATCGAGCTCGAGGACAAGGTCGAGAACATGGGCGCCCAGCTCATCCGCGAGGCCGCCGTCAAGACCAACGACGTTGCCGGTGACGGCACCACCACCGCCACGCTGCTGGCAGACGTCATGATTCGCGACGGTCTCAAGAACGTGACCGCTGGCGCCAATCCCATCGCCATCCGCTCGGGCATGAACAAGGCCGTCGAGGCCCTGGTCGAGAAGATCAAGAAGGACGCCAAGGAGGTCAAGACCTTCGACGAGATCAAGAACGTCGGCGCCATCTCGGCAGGCGATCCGCAGATTGGCGAGAAGATCGCCGACGCCATGGAGAAGGTTGGCAAGGACGGCGTCATCACCGTCGAGGATTCCAACACCTTTGGCATCGACATCGACATCGTCGAGGGCATGGAGTTCGACAAGGGCTACCTGAGCCCCTACATGGTCAACAACACCGAGACCATGAAGGCCGAGCTCGCCAATCCCTACATCCTCATCACCGACCAGAAGATCTCCACCATCCAGGACATCCTGCCGCTGCTCGAGGGCATCATGCAGTCCGGCAAGCCGCTTCTCATCATCGCCGAGGACGTTGAGAGCGAGGCTTTGGCGACGCTCGTCCTCAACAAGATTCGCGGCACGCTCAACGTCGTCGCCGTCAAGGCCCCCGGCTTCGGCGACCGTCGCAAGCGCATGCTCGAGGACATCGCCATCGTCACCGGCGGCCAGCCCATCATGGAGGAGCTTGGCGTCGCGCTTCCCGACGTCACGCTCGACATGCTCGGTACCGCCAAGAGCGTCAAGGTGACCAAGGACGCCACGACCATCGTCGACGGCGCCGGCAAGAAGGCCGACATCGACGAGCGCGTCAGGACCATCGATGCGCAGATCGAGGAGACCACGTCCGACTTCGACCGCGAGAAGCTCCAGGAGCGCAAGGCCAAGCTTTCCGGTGGCGTTGCCGTCATCAAGGTCGGCGCCGCGACCGAGGCCGAGCTCAAGGAGACCAAGTCGCGCATCGACGACGCGCTGCAGGCCACGCACGCCGCCGTCGAGGAGGGTATCGTCGCCGGTGGTGGCGCTGCCCTGATCGATGCCATGACCGTTCTCGACGATCTCAAGGCAAACGACGGCGACGAGCAGGTCGGCATCAACATCGTGTCCAAGGCCTGCGAGGCCCCCATGCGTGCCATTGCCGAGAACTCCGGTTTCGAGGGCTCCGTCGTCATCGACAAGATCAAGAACTCCAAGACCGGTTACGGCCTCAACGCCGCGACGGGCGAGTACGGCAAGATGATCGACATGGGCGTCATCGACCCGGTCAAGGTCGTGCGCTCCGCGCTGCAGAACGCCACCTCCGTGGCGACCATGCTGCTCATCACGGCCGCAACCGTGTCCGACGTCCCCAAGGACGGTCCGGACATGGCCGAGATGGCCGCAGCCATGCAGGGTGCCGGCGGCATGATGTAGCTTGCGCATCCCATAGCGACTCGAAGGGCCCGCAATCGCGGGCCCTTTTTGTAAATGCGACAAGCGCACAGGGTATTTGTCTCATTTCTCCTTCGGTTTTAGCGTGACCGAGAGGATGGCGATGACGACGAGCAGCGCGCCGATGCCTTGGAAGACGTCGATGGTCTCGCCGAGGATGAACCAGGCGAGTAGCAGCGACGAGGGGGTCTCGATGATGCTGATGATGGACGCCTTGGTCGCGCCGATGCGCGCAATGGCGAAGATGTAGAGTACGATGGGCAGGATGGTCGCGAGTATGGCCAAGCCGCTGCCGAGCGCGAGCTCCTTGGCACCGAGGTGCGCCAGCCCGCCAAGCTCGCCGGCAAAGAGGATGAGCGAGGCAGCAAGGCAGACGAGCGATATCGTGAATGTCGCGGTAAACGAGCTTTCGGTGCGCGCGGTCTTCTGGATGAGCACCGAGTAGATTGCGAACGCGGTACACGCGGCGATGGCGAAGATGATGCCGATGGGATCGAGCGCCGCCTCACCCGGAGCGAGCACGCCCGAGATGAGGACGATACCGAGCAGCGAGAGGGCAAGCGCGATGATGACGCGCGCGGTGATCTTCTCGTGGAACACGAGGACGTTGAGGACGGCTACGATGGCGGGGAAGGTGTAGAAGAGCACGGTGGCAAGGCCGGCGTTGATGCGCTCGACTGCGAGGAAGTACAGCCACGCCGAGAGGAAGAAGAAGATCGACTGCACATAGACGGCGGGCTGGTGGCTGATGAACTTGCGGCCGTGGAAGAACAGGATGAAGAGGCCGAGAAAGACAACCGTGCAGCTGAAGCGCAGCACCATGACGAGCTGCGCGGACAGGCCGCACTCGTAGAGCAGCTTGGCGAAGATGCCCATGGTCGCATAGAGCACCGCCTGGATGATGGCGGCGACATAGCCAACGGCGTGTGCGGACATGGTGTTCACGGTGGCTCAGTGGTCCGTTCGCATCACGGTGGCGCTCATGCGGGCCACGAGGTTGCCTGGCTCGTCGATGAGGTCGACCGTGAAGAAGGCGAGGTTACGTCCGAGTTTGTCAGGGTAAGCGACGGCCTTGAGCCTATTGCCCTTGACGCGACGCATGTGGGCGATGCTCGCGTTGGTCGAGGCCGACGGCGGCTGGTTGACGTTGCTCGCCACGGCAAGCGCGTAATCGGCGAGCGAGAAGAAGACGCCTCCCATCACGAAGCCCTGGGCGTTGTGATGGCGGTCGTCGATTTTCATGCTCACAGTCGCGACTCCGGTCTCGAAGTCGTAGTCATCGATGGTTGCGCCCAGGCATTTGCGCGCGAATTCGTCTTTGGCGAAGTACGCGCGGATATCGTCCATATTGTTCAGGTCCATAGTTGGTCCCCTTTCCCGATTTGCGCATGGGACCAGTGTAGACCATGCAGGGGGAGATATGGATGTCCCATTGCGTACGATGTGCCCCTGTCGTTTCTGATGCCCATATCCGCATTATTCGCTAGAATAGGGAGCGCACAGTCGTCGTTAAGGAGCCATGCTTCGCGATGTATAACATAATAAGCATCCTGCTTGTCATCTTCTTTCTCCTGATGAACGCCTTCTTCGTTATTGCGGAATTCGCCTTGGTGCGCGTGCGCAAGTCGCAGCTCGAGATTGCCCTCGACGAGAAGAAGCCCGGTGCGGCGGCTGCCAAGAAGATCGCCGACAACATCAACGCCTATCTCTCGGCCTGCCAGCTCGGCATCACGCTTGCCTCCCTGGCCATTGGCTGGCTGGGAGAGCCTGCCGTCTCTGCCGTGCTCGAGATGCCACTTCTGGCCGCCGGCCTGCCCGAGGCCTCCGTGTATCCCATATGCGTCGCCGTGGGCTTCTTCATCGTGACGACGCTGCATGTGGTCGTGGGCGAGCTCATCCCCAAGTCGTTCGCCATCTTCTCGACCGAGAAGTACGCGCTCGCCACCGCTAGGCCGCTCAATGTCTTCTACAAGGTCACGTACCCCATCATGGTCCTCTTCAACGGCATCACCAACGCGGTGGTACGTCTCACCGGCCATGACCCCGCCAAGGAGCACGAGGTCTACACCGACGAGGAGATCAAGATCCTTATCGACGAGTCCACCGAAAGTGGCCTGATCGACCCCGAGCAAAACGAGTACGTGGACAACATCTTTGACCTGGGCGACAAGGACGCCGAGGCCATCATGACGCCGCGCATGGACATGATCTGCCTCGACATCGAGGATACGCTCGAGGAGAACCTCGCGCTCATCCACGAACACAAGTATACGCGCTATCCCGTGTGCCGCGGCTCAAAGGACAACGTCATCGGTTTCGTGCACGTCAAGGACCTCTTCGACCAGCCGCGGGGCATTCCCCTCGAGAAGTGGAACATCCGCGAGCTTCCCGCCGTGCCCGAGACCCTTCCCATTGCGCGTTTGCTCGACATGCTGAGGGAGAACCGCACGGGCATTTGCCAGGTCGTTGACGAGCATGGCGGTACGGCGGGCATCGTGACCATGTCCGACGTGTTCGAGCAGATTGTCGGTCGCGTCGATGACGAGTACCTGCATGACGATGAGGAAGAGGAGGTCGTCGAGCTCTCCGAGGGCTGCTTCGAGATTGACGGCGCCCTGGTCATCGACGATCTCGAGGAAATCATCGGCTTCAGGCCCGAGGAAGCGGACGAGGTCGAGACCGTGGGTGGCCTGTTCATGGCGCTCACCGAGGAAGTTCCCGACGAGGGGGACTCTGCCGAGCTCGTGCATCATGACACGCATGTCATACTGACCGTCCTGAGCATGGACCAGCACCGCATCGACAAGATCAAGTGCGTGGTGACCGTCGCCGAGTCCGAGGAAGACGACGCCTAGGACGCGAGAAAAAAAGTTCTTGCAATTGTCATCATTCGCGCGTAATATAGTCAAACGCGCTCGAAGCGCACTGCTCAACATATTGCGGGGTGGAGCAGTCTGGTAGCTCGCCGGGCTCATAACCCGGAGGTCGTAGGTTCAAATCCTGCCCCCGCGACCAACTTCAATAGCAGGTTGGATAATCGAATGAGGTTATCTGACCTGCTTTTTCTTTATCAAATTCAACCTTTCTTGAACAAATGCATTTTCATGTGACCACCAAATGACCACCTGTGTGACCACCATTTGACCACCTGAATCGGATTGTACAACATGCGGACAAAAGCACAGGCATAAGGTTTTCCACAGTTGGTATCGCTAGGACGAAACCAATTCTCGCAAAGGTGTCGCTGCATCGATAGCAACGCTTCGCTCTGCCGATACCTATGCTTTCGCCGAAGCGGCACCAACGCCCTTCGCTGCTGTCGTTATGGCGATACCGTTTGAAAAGATAAAAACACTTAAACCTGAAAAAGAAGAAGCGACCAGAAAGCGATCGCCTGTTGTTGCAGGAGCGTGCCTTCAGCAACGTGATTTCAGGCTACCCCAAACGCATTTGCGAATCTCGGCAATGCGTTTTCGCATTCCTAAAGAAGTCTGGCAGCGCGGGAAGAACCTGCATAGCATGGCGAGCCTGACGATAGGAGGAGTCATGGGAAGTGCTGAGAGCCTGATAAACACGAGCGAGAGCAGAACCATCACGGCCAAAGAGGCGGCTGTGATGCTCGGGGTGTCGCAATCCACGATCTATCGGATGTTCAATTCCGGGGAACTCGTCTCATTCAAGGTCAGGAACGCAAGGCGCACCTCCACGGCAGCATGCGAGGACTACATTCGCAGGCAACAGGCACGTGAGGCGACGCTATGCCGAATCCGCAGGGGCTAGAGCGACGAAGCAAAGATGGCATCAGATACCAGAGCGGGCGCTTCGCGACGGTACCGGCAAGCCTCATCGAATTCCTCGTTCGCGTAAGGGTCGGCAGGAACGGAATGGCGGTCATCATGTCCCTTTGCCGCTATGTCAAGCCAGATGGGACCTTCGGCAGGATATCAAGAGAGAAAATGTCTTACGAGACGGCGATGACGCCCGCCCAAGTGTCGCGCGGCATGGCGGAGCTCAAGGAGAAGCTCGTCATCGAGCCCGTGCCGCGGATGTCGCTCGATGGCAGGTGGCGTCCAGATAGGTCTAACTTCGGGCACGTCGCCACCTACCGCTTCACCAAGGAGGCATGGAGCTACATCAAAAACGACATCCTGTAGCGCTTATAGGTTTGGATTTGCACAGCATGATGGAAAAGCGACAATACGAGGCGATGCAGACCTTGCTTACGAGGGGATCGAGGATGCAATCAGATGGTTAACTGCTACCGCCTTTCCGATATCTTTTCTTAACGCATGTTCACACGGGACGCAGCCCGCCTCATCCCCGTGTTCGTCTAACGCGACCAGCGCAAAGAATACGGACATGGAGATGGCCTCGCCCTTACCCGTCGCATTCCAACAAGGAGATTCAGATTGCCTTAACTGTACTTTCGGAATCCTCAAACCAGATTTCGACTTCCAAAACTGCTGTTCAATCGAGCTTTTCGCACTGATAGCCTCGCATGGAACCGACTGCAAGGGATCTCGGCGTTGGCCATTTCCTCTCATAACGAAGGAGCAGGTATGGACAACGATGAAGATGCAAGAATAGACAGGACCGACAATCTCCTCGCATGCATCAGAAACGTCGTGACCAGGAGCTACCGCGAAAGCGGACTCATGCAAAAGGCCATATCGAAGAGGACGGGTATCAAGCCATCCCAGCTCAGCTTGCTGCTTGGCGGCAAGCGCGCGATATTCGCCGATGAGCTCATCCTCCTGATTGTGGCGCTTGAGATTCCCTTGCCGGAGGTATTCGGACCCGAATTGTGGCGGGAATACGAACGGAAGATGGCGGCAAGGGATAGGAAAAGCTACTGAGAATGGAGCGAGCAGCGGACATCGCAGGCCTTCGTGCCTTGGGCGAAGAGGAGAAGCTTCCGCTTGTCCTTTCGTGTCTCAAGAACCAATGGCTCGTCCGCGGCATATCGCCCGACCGACGAAACGCAACCCCAACAAAGGATTTTCCCTTCTACAACTCGGATTCCTTGGACGCTCTATTCGAGTATTTCCGCTCGGGGCCCCACGCGATCAGAGAAGGCGTGATCTTCGAGCGCTTGGCATTCGTGCAGCAGGTCGACATGGGAGACGAGTGGCTCGTGCTGAAGCGCGAGTTCGACGAAGGGTCTGGGGAGACGCTCTGGATTCCCTTCGAGAGCTACTCGTTTGAATCCATCGTCAAGAGCAAGGCGCGCTTCGAGTGCGCGGTATCCGCTCTCTTGGATGCCGACCCGTACGACATCGCCGCGATTTTCGCCGATGGCGGAAACGCTTCCCGCAGACAGAGACAAGGCAGAACCACCTCCTAGCAGGCAACGTGGCTTGCTGGGAGGTGCCTGTTTTTCGGAGGCTGTCGATCAAGGGGCGCAAAAGCCCCTTTGCAGGAAGTGGGGCATCATGCCAAGCGACTTTGGTGACGAATCGGGAGAGAAGCTGTTCGACTGGATCTTGAAGGTCGGGCAGGACGCGAGCGAGGCCGCCCTTCTCACGAGCGCAGAGCGCCTGAAAGGCGCGTTCAGGAACGCACGGGGAGAGATAGGGCGCACGGCAGGCGGCGAGGACGGCGAGAAGGTCGCAGAATGGGCGAAGCTTCGCATGTCGCAGTTCGAGGCGCTTCCGGAATACGAGACCATCAAGGAGGCAATCGATTCCAAGCTCAACTCACAGAAGATCGACCATGACTTCTTCACCGATCAGTCGGGACACGACTTTTTGCTGTTCCGCGTGGAGGATGCACCCGATGTTTCGGGAGCATTCGAGGACCTCGAGAAGCAGACCGACCTGGCGCTCGACAAGGCCCTGGAAGCACGATCGAAGACCCGCGAGCAGGCGCGTGACGCGGAGTCCCTGGATGATCGAGCAGCCTCGGCGCGCCAGGCCTCCAAGGCCCTCGACGAGGCGCGAGCCCCCGAGCGAGACATTGAGCTCTCGGAGATGCGAAGCAAATGAGCGCAGCACTCCTGATCGCTGCTGTCGCCACGCCGATAGCTTTCCTCTTCGGTGACGCCTACGTCTCGAATCTGCTCTCGATGGAAGGCGAGCCGATCAATAATCTCACATCCGCCGTGTTCACCCTCCCGGGATATCTCGCAAGCGGAGGCGGCCTATCATCGGAGCCCATGGCGCTCTGCGTCGGCTTCTGCCTTGTATGCGCGATCTGGATAGCCTATGCGCGGTATCTAGTGAACGTAGGAGAGCATCGTGCGGGAGAGGAGCATGGAAGCTCGCGCTGGGCGACCAGGCGCGAGGCCGAAGCCTTCTCGGACGCCCGCGATCCCGACAACAACATCATACTCACGCGCAAGTGCAGGCTCGCGATGTCGAAGGCGCGCTTCGACATCAAGACTGACCGCAACAAGAACGTGCTCGTCATCGGAGGCTCGGGGTCCGGAAAGACCCGCTACTACGTGAAGCCGAACCTCATGCAGCTCAATGCGAGCTACTTCGTGACCGACCCCAAGGGTACGCTTATCGCCGACACGGGGCATCTCTTCGTCGAGGCCGGATACTCCATCCGCACCTTCGACACCATCGACTTCTCAAGGTCGAACCATTACAACCCGCTGAGCTATGTGAAGAGCGAGGCGGACATCCTCACGTTCGTTGAGTGCCTCATCAAGAACACGACAGGCGACAAGGGCCAGGCCGCAGACCCATTCTGGGAAAATGCGGAGAGGCTTCTCTACACATCGCTGGTCGCCTATCTCATATACCATTGCCCCGAGGAGGACCGAAACATCCCGGGGCTCCTCACCTTGCTCGGGCTGGCAGAGGCCCATGAGGACGACGAGCGCTACAAGAGCCCGCTCGACATGCTCTTCGACGAGCTGGAGACGGGAAAGAGGCTCGTCCCGCCCGTCGGTGCCTCGGCGTTCGACTCCGAGAGCCGCGACTTTCTGAACGGGAGGGGCGGCTGCTCGTGGGTGGAGATAGGCCCGGCGGTAAGGCCGGAGGACGATTTCGCGCTCTCCAACTACAGGGCATTCAAGACTGCTGCGGGAAAGACCCTGAAATCCATCATCATCAGCTGCAACGTACGCCTGAAGCCCCTTTCGATCAAGGAGGTCTCAAAGCTGCTCTCCTGCGACGAGATGCACCTAGACGCCCTGGGTGACGACAGCTCCAAGACGGTCATCTTCGCCAGCATGTCGGACACCAACTCCACCTTCGACTTCATCTTCGCCATGCTCATGTGGCAGGCGATGGACGTTCTCTGCAACACGGCGCTCCTTCGCTTCGGCGGGAGCCTCCCGACTCCCGTCCATTTCATCCTCGATGAGTTCGCGAACATCGGCACCGTCCCCGACTTCGAGCGCACCATAGCGGTCGTGCGAAGCCGCAACATCTCCTGCTCGATCATCCTGCAGTCGCTCTCGCAGCTCAAGGCGGCATACGACGACAGCGCTCAGACGATAACCGACTGCTGCGACACGCTGCTCTTCCTCGGCGGGAAGTCGACCGAAACCAACAGGGAGATCTCCGAGGCGATAGGCAAGCAGACTCTATCGACGACATCCGTCAACGACTCGCGCGGCTCCAACTCCTCGACCACGCGAAACTACGCCAAGGGAGAGCGCGACCTCATGCAGGCATCCGAGGTCGGCAGGCTGCCGCGCGACGAGGCCATAGTGATGATCTCGGGATCGTTTCCCATGAGGGACAAGAAGTACGTGCTTGAGGAGCACCCTCGCTATGCGAGCGTGGATCCCTCCCACAAAGGTGCAACATACGACACCCCGTTCGATTTCAGGCGATACCGAGAATCGATGAAAGGAGGTCGAATATGAGAGGCAGAAGATGATAGAGCGGCGGTCGCGCTAGGCGCTCAGAGGAGGCCAGAGCTTCCACCCTCTGTCCTCCGACCGCCGCATCCAAGCAAAGGGCGCAATGCCCTCGAAGGAGATTCTACCATCCGCGCACAAGCCGACCCTCTTCCACAACAGGCCGACTTCGCGCCATCATCCAAGCAAAGGACAAGACAATGCTCAATCAGATCATCACCCTGGTCTCGGGCTGCGTGACGTTCCTAGGCGGCTTCCTCGTGGTTTGGGGAGCGGTCAGCCTGGGACTAGCCATCCGGGAGCAGCAGGGCGGCTCGCAGATAGCGAGCGCAATCTCCACCATCGCTGGCGGCGCGATCATCATCGCGGCTGCCGTCTACTTCGGCATGCTCGACACCTCATGGCTGCCTTCCTAGGCGGTGGTGCAAGTGTCTTTGCAGATACCGATCCAGAAGGACATCGGCGAGTACGAGGAGAAGATCGTCGGGAAGATGAGCCTGCGCACGCTCGCGTGCGTGACGGGCGGCTTCGCCTGCGCCATAGCGGTCGCATGCGTCGTCTACTTCGCCTTCCACATCGAGGTCGGAAACGCGACGCTGCCGGTCATGGCGGCGGCCCTCCCTTTTTGGCTTGCAGGGTTCTGGCGCCCCTTCGGCATGAAGCTGGAGGAGTTCGCCCCGCTGCTTTACGACCACCACTTCGGGCCAACACGGCTTCTGTACGCCGCGTCGAACGCACAGGCGGGGCTCGACGAGACGGGGCCTCGCCCCGGAAAGCCCAGCCGCAAATCAACACGCAAAGCTAAGAGGAAGGAGGCAGAGCTTCGTGAGCCTACAAAGCAAACCCAACAATAGCCGCAAAGGCAATGCGCCCGCCAAGAGGAGCAGCCTCGCAGCTCTTGTCCTCGGGAACCGCAAGACGAAGAGCAACGAGGCCAAGAGCCGCGAAGAGAGGAGGCGCAAGGTCACGAAGGCAAGGCGTGCTGCGAAGGACACGATGTCCTACATAGGCTACGACGCCATGTACAAAGACGGCATCGCGCAAGTGGAGGATGGGCTGTTCAGCCAGACGGTCGAGTTCTCGGACGTGAGCTACCAATCGGCGCGCAAGGAGACCCAGGAGAACATCTTCGCAGTGCTCTCCGGCCTCTACAACTACTTCGGCGCCGACACATCGGTCCAGCTCTCCATCGCGAACACCCCGATCCCGACAAGCGAGATCGGCAACAAGCGCTTCTTCGAGCACTCCTCGGAGAAGACGCGACCGATCGTCGATGAGTACAACAAGATACTCAACGACAAGATGCGCGAGGGCGTCTCGAACCTTGAGCGCCATCGCTACATCACCTACCTCGTCGGCGCAGACGACGTCGACGATGCGGTGCCGAAGCTCGCGCGCATCAGGGCGGACGTGGCGACCACGCTCGCCCGCATCAGGTGCACAGCCCAGGCGCTTGACGGCACGGAGCGCCTGCGGGTGATGGACTCGCTCGTGCGCCCGTCGAAGCGCTTCGAGTTCGACTGGGACAAAATGTCGCAGTTCCGAGGGATCCGGACGAAGGACCTCATCGCCCCCATGTGCCTGGACTTCTCGCCTGAAGGGCGAGCGGATGCATTCTGCTCCGATGGCGTCTACGGCTCGGTTCTGGCGATACGCGACTTCGGGTCGATGCTGGAGGACTCCTATCTCGCGTCCATAATCGACCTCCCCATGCCGCTGTCGGTCTCGCTGCACATGCAGCCGATAGCGCAATCCGATGCCCTTGCCATGGTCAAGCGCCAGCTCGACTGGATGGACAAGGAGATCATCGACGAGCAGATGGCGGCGGTGAAGAAGGGATACGACTACTCGATCCTGCCGCCTGAGCTTCGCTACTCGAAGGAGGAGGCAGAGGAGCTCCTGGACTTCCTGCGCAACAAGAACGAGCGGCTCTTCATCTACACGGGGCTCGTGTACACCTATGCGGACTCGCTCGACGAGCTTGACCGCCAAGTCGAGCAGATAACCTCCATCGCGCAGGGAAACTCGCTCGGCATCGTGCCGCTTGACTACAGGCAGAAGGAGGCGCTGAACTCCATGCTTCCGCTCGGGCGGAACCACATCGGCGTCTCCCGCCATCTGACCACCGGCCAGATCGCCATGCAGATGCCCTTCGCGAGCCAGGAGCTCAACCAGAAGGGCGGCGGCTACTACGGGCAGTCCAAGCAGTCCGGCAACCTCGTGATGTGCAACCGCAAGCTGCTCGCGAGCCCCATGGGCTTCGTCTGCGGAAAGCCGGGGTCTGGAAAATCGTTTTCAGTGAAGCGCGAGATCCTCAACACCATCCTCGCATACCCCGAAGACGAGGTCATTATCTTCGACCCGGCGGGAGAGTACGGAAACGTCATAGAGAGCACCGACGGGGTGAACATGCGCTTCGCGCCCGACTCCGACACTCACATGAACCCGTTCGACCTCGCCGATGTGGAGGGCCGGGCATCGGCTGCGCAGATGGCCTTCAAGATAGATGCCTTCCTCGCCCTGTCTTCCGCCATGATGGCAGAGGGGCAGGAAGGGCTTCCCGAAGCGGACAAGTCGATCATCACGCGCTGCGTCGAAGGCGCCTACGCCTCGTCCGGCACCGACACGCCGACCCTATCGGACTTCTACGCAAAGCTCCTGGAGCAGCCCGAGCGCGAGGCGCGCGACATCGCGCTTCGCTACGAGAGGTTCGTCAAAGGTGCCCTCTCCTTCTTCAACAGGCCCTCGAACGTCACGTTCGAGAACCGCATAACCAACATCGACCTGCACGACCTGTCCTCGAACATGCGCGTGTTCGGCATGCTGACGGCGCTTGAGGCGGTCCGTAATCGGATGTATCACAACTTCGAGCGCGGCATCACGACCTGGCTCTACATAGACGAGGTGCAGTCGCTCTTCGGGCATCCCGCCATCATCGACTACTTCGCCAAGTTCTGGGCCGAAGGGAGGAAGTTCAACCTCATCGCCACGGGCATAACGCAGAACTCCACCTACATGCTCGCCCACGAGTCGGCGCGCAACATGGTCTTGAACTCGGACTTCTGCCTGCTGCACAAGCAGTCGGCGCTGGATCGCAAGAGCTGGGCGGAGCTTCTGGCGCTCTCCGATACCGAGGAGGGGTTCATCGACGACTCCATCAAGGCCGGGGAGGGAATGCTCGTAGCAGGAGGGGTCCGCGTGCCCATACGCGACGACTTCCCCAAGGGGATCATCTACGACATATTGAACACGAAGGCCCTTGAGATCGCCGAGCTGAAGCGCAAGGAGGCATTCGCCCGCAACGCCAAGGCGACGGGCGGAGGCGCCGATCAAGCGCCCAAGGCTCGCCGCAGGAGCCGCAAGTGAGCGAGAGCCCCTACATAGCGAGCGAGGATGCCTCAATCCGCGATGTTGTCGGCAAGGAGAAGACGACAGCGCTCAGCTCGGGTGCCGTGAAGGACTCCTCGGCGCAGTCGCTCTCGACCCTTGCCGAGGCGGAAAGCGCGGCAGGTGCCAGGGAAGGTGTCGCCACGGCGAAACCAACGCGCCGGAAGCGTCCAGGGCATCGGTCCACTGGGACAAATTGTCGCAGCGGGAGCAGCGCGGCAAACAGGGCTGATCCGTCCTCGGATGCCGCCAAGCCCGAGAGCTTCGGCATCAAGAAGAACGATCCTCGCCGGTCGCGTGCAGGAGGACGCAAGGCCGCCAGGGGCACACTCGCTCCACTTGCCGTCCACGAGCTCGACGAGACGCCGGAGTTCGAGGGAGCAGGAGATGCCTACGACAAGGCGCATATCGCCAGGCGCGCCTATGGGCGGGCAAAGGGAGTAAGGGCCGGAGCGGGGCGTGCGGGGACCTCCAAGGCGCGCAAGGCGGCAAGTGCGAAGGGAGCTGCCAAGGGAGCCTCTGGAAAGGGCGCCTTGCCGCCCGGTGCGCGCATCGGCACCGGATCAGGTGCGGCGAAGGGCGGTGCCGTAGCAGCCCGCAAGGCCGAGGCGGCCAAGGCCATAGGCGCTGCCGCATCCTCTGCCGCAGCTCCCGTCGCAGGCGCGCTCGCAGGAATCCTCGCATTCGTGCTCGCCGTGCTCGTGGTGTCGCAGATGGCAAGCGCCATCTTCGGGTTCTGGGAGAACGAGGCCAGCAAGCAGAGCCTGGCGGGGCTTCCTCCCTACATCACTTACGAGATGGTGGAGGCAGCCCTTGAGTGCCAGGAGGAGTACGGGCACCCCGCCGGGTGCACCATCGCGCAGATCATCGCCGAATCGGGCCAGGGCGACCACATGAGCCAGCTCGCGACGCGCGACCACAACCTGTTCGGCATCAAATGGGCATCGTCCTTCGCGGCGTGCCCAGAGGTCTCGGGCAAATCGTCGTGGCGCACGGGGGAAGTCTATGACGGCACGCCCGTCGTCATAACGGCCTACTTCACGGTGTTCAAATCGGATGTGGACTGCATTGGGTTCCGAAGCCGCGTGTTCCTGGGCCAGCCGCATTTCGCGAACAACGCCTCGATCAGGGAGGCTATCGCCACGCACGACTCGGACAAGATGGCCGAGGGGCTCAAAGAGGGCGGATGGGCCACCTCTCCTTCCTATGTCGAGAGCCTGAAGTCGATCATGGACACATACGACCTTCGCCGCTTCGATGCGCTGAGCGTATCTGAGTGGAAGGATATGGACGCGAAGGCGGGAAAGATCCTCGCAGCGGCCCAAAGCCAGCTCGGCGTCCCCTATGTCTGGGGCGGCTCTACCCCAGGGGTGGCGCTCGACTGCTCCGGCCTCACACAGTACTGCTACGCGCAAGCGGACGTGCGCATAGGCCACAACACCGAGGCGCAGGCAAGCCAGCTTCGACACGTCCCGCTATCCCAGGCGAAGCCGGGCGACATCCTCTACAGGACTGGGCATGTGGCCATCTATGTAGGTGGAGATGACTACATACACGAACCGCATTCGGGTGATGTCTGCAAGCGGTCGACCGGCATCGGCAGCTTCTCCTACGCGCTCACCTACAGGACAGCTTAGAAAGGA
>CAOKAE010000026.1 GCA_948466335.1 uncultured Coriobacteriia bacterium
ACTCCCACTCGATGGTGGAAGTGGCGGATAGTTGTTCGAACAGTATCATGTCGTATCACCTCGTTATAGGACGTCCGACCAGTAACGAATATTCCCAGTACCGTTTTGAACTCAGTCGTTTCGCGATCTCTGGTCTTGGCATGAGGGAGTAAATCTGGAATCTAGAAAACCCACTGCCTGACCAGCCGAATCTCTCCGCACACATTATAGTTGAGTTCAACCGGCTATTGCATAGGGCGCATTTTTACACCCAGGAATAGCGTAGGAATAAAATCAGGGCATGGGTGTAAATCCTCTACCTGCGGAAACGTGAAACCATGAGTTCAAAGTGAGTTCACGATGAGTTCAAGGGTTGTCGGCACGAAAGCATTGTCCTTCGCGGCTCGGGCGAGAGGTTTCTGCTCGTTTGTCTAACCGAAGAACGGCTAATCGGACTCTCGCGAACCCTGCCAGCACGCGTCGCACAGGAGTCGAAGCGACCCTACGGCGTCCGGCCACGCGATTGAGGCAGCGTATGGGTTCGACAGGCCGTAGGACCGCCATCTCTCCGCCATGGCCGCGCTGTCCTCTATCTCGGACAGTGTTTGAGCGTAGCTGGATGCACTGACGCCGCTGCCCCTCTTATCGATAGTGGCCTCAAGCGCCGCCCTCAGGCTCGGCGGCTCCAGGCCCTCGCCCAGCTCGCGGAGCATGTAGACGTCGTAGAAGTCCCTCATCCTCGTGTTGAGGATCCCCCTCGCGAGGGCGGTCTCGATCTTCTCCGCGAGCACGGTCTCCACCGGGTAGGCCCATATGCCGATGTCGCGGTCCTCGAACATGAGGCGGTACTTGTGCATGACCTCGGCCGGGGTGATCGCGTCCCCCGTCGATATGTCGATCTTCAGGGGGATGCGGGTCTTCTCCATGCGGGCCGTGAGCGCTATCCTCACGCCGCCGTACTCGGAGTCCTCCATGATCTCTCCCGCGCCGCCGACCTGGAAATCCATGCCGTCGTCGAGCTCGACGGCGGCGATCTCCTCCACGACCTTGAGGGCGTTGCCGGTATCGAGCGCCAATCCCTTGACGGTCGCGTCGATGTCCATCGTGCTGCGCTGGTCCACGCCCACGAGCGAGGACATCAGCATGCCGCCCTTGAGCACGAAGTTGTCCCGGTATGGGGAGTTCGCGAGCCTCTCCAGGAACCGCTCCATGGCGTAGTGGCGCAAGAGCGCCTGGGACTTGCTGCTGTCCCCTTCGGCCTTGTTGCGGATCAGGTCCTTCACCCTGCGCGCGCCCTTGATCACAGAAGCACCTCCATCGCCTGCTGCACCTGCCTCTCGACCCCCATCTCCCTGGCGTAGCGCCCGAGCTTGGCGAGGTCCTTCCCCCTGCTCGCCGCGTACCTGCGGAGGGCGTATCCGTAGGCGGCGGGGTCCATGGCCGCCTTCCTGCGCACGACGTCGCAGACGGTGCGCTCCCTGTCGTATGCCCTCACGACATGGCCGCCCGGAGACTCGGCCTCGGAGATCCCCAGGTCGTACCATTCCGGCTTCACGTAGAAGATCCTCACGCCCTGGTCCTTGAGGGACCCCGAGTGGTAGCCCGACTCCACCGTGAGGGCGATGGGGACGGGCTCGTGCTCGGCCATGTCGTGGAGGTAGAGGGCCGTCTCGTGCGAGAACACGACCTTGGGGTAGCGCGCCTGGAGCAGGTAGAGCTCGTCGGGGAACACGTCGGCATCCACGAAGATGCCCGGGGACACCTTCTCCAGCCCCCGTGACCTCGCAAAGTCGTAGACCGCGTTCCTCGGGATCCCCGAGCCTATCGCCTCCGAGGCGATGAGGACGCCGTTGTTCTCGTCGAGCAGTCGCTCGATCTTCTGTTCGTTTCTATTTGCCATAAACAATCACACTGATATATTAGCATAGATTCAGTGCAAGTGTTTGTATCATGCCGAAAGAGCGAGCAGACTTGGACCGACAGCGATCCGAAGCCTGCTCGTCGATTGCCGCTACTTCTCCCTGTAGATCCGAAGCACGTGGGAATACGGGGCGGTTCCGATCAGCTCGTTCACCATATCGTTGAACCTCTCGATGAGCACCGGTTTCGAATTGGCGGAAGTCCTCTTCAGCTCGCGCTCGACGTAATCGCAAGCCGCAGCCCCGCCGAATATCACACGGCCCGTGAGCTCCTGGTTGAGCCAGTAGATGGCGCTGAGCAGCTCCCTGCGCGTAAGCTTGGAGGGATCGACTATATCCTCCCTGCGCGTCGCGAAGATGTCGTTTCCGTTCATGTGCCTGTCCTTTCTGTAGGGGGCGCGGCTTGGCCGCGCCCCTGGTCGTTGCGGAGCTGGAGGCTTCTACTCGCGCGGGGCGATGCGGCAGGTGTCGGCGTCGATGTAGTTGTTGCCGTTCCAGGAGTAGTCGCCGTCGTGATCGTAGCGGTTGACGAAGGGGATTCCCTTGAAGCCCCTGGGGGCATCGTCTGCGCCGAAGCCCACGACCTCGAAGAGCTCGGGATTGGATTCGTACGCGCTCATCCAAACCTTGTCGCCCAGGCGGACATCGGACACCGGCACCTCTTCGGCGTCCAGGAAGGCGCCGAGCCTCAGGTTCTCGGGCATCGCCTCATCGAAGGCGTGAAGCATCTCGTCGAAGTCGTATCCACTCTGCTCGGCGGAAGGGTCGATGTGCCTCAGGCCGACCGCGTTCCAGTCCTCGTCGTAATCCGTGGCGTAGCGATCGACTATCTTCCAACCGTCGATGACGTATACGCCGTTGTCGCCCTGGTCGCCAAGGTTTCGGTACCGGTCTATGCCCACCGAGAGCGACCCGCCGAAGAAGTTCCCGACCACCTGGGCCATCCGCGCCCATCCGTAGCAGTCCTGGCTCGGAGGACGGTAGCCCTGAAGCTCGCAGTACTTGAGCAAGGGCTCGACCGTGTCGCGGCCGCCGTTCCAGTGGAGGTAGAGTGCCAGGTTCTTGTCCGGCGTGGTGACGACTGCTCGATTTCCCATTTTGAAGACCTCCTTGTCTTTCGGCGGTCGCCCTGTGCCACCGCCTCGTGATCCGGGGTCGTGCGCGGGTTCCGCCTGCGCTGCAAGGAGGAAAGCGGGCTTCTTCGCAAAGGACGCACGTCCGCAACCTGCACATGCGACAGTCAAAGGCACGGGATATGCATGTGCGGGTTTTGCGCAGGAAGGGCGCGCCTTGCAGCGCACATGGCGGGTTCCGTGCGAGCGTGCCTGGATGAGAGGCGGGGCAGGGCGCACCTGAGGCGACGGAGGCCACGGGAAAGAGCGCATCAGCCCAACGGATGGGAACGGGCCCGCATTCGCTGTGACAAATTGTCACAGTGGCTCCGAACTGGCGTTTTGCTCAAGATATGCGAGCTTTTATGCGGACATGCCGTCCTTGACGACCTCTTCAACGAACCAGCGCGGATCCTCGTAGAACAGGTAGGTGACGTTGTTGCCGGTTCGGACGGTGTAGCAGATGCCGTCTCCGCCCACCTTGCGCGACGAGGCGCGGCGCACGTCCTTGACCTCGTCGATGGGATAGGTCTTGCCGTCGTACCACTGGATGGATAGCGGCCGCACGCGACCGTCCTCGTCCATGCGCGCCGTGACGCTGACGTACCGCTTGACCCTTCCCGAGATGCCTTCGACCATGATGCCCGCCTACCTGAGGAACCCTACGGGGTGGACGGTGTTGTCGCGCTTGATGTCGAGGCCGGACATGACCTCGTCGGTGAGCTCAACCGCCCGCTTGACGCAGGTGTTGCCGAAGCGCCCCCTCAGCGCGTCGATCGCGAGGTCCAGCCTCTCAAGGCGCTCTGTCTCCTCGGCGTCCCCGAAGAGCTCGCACTGCACGGGCACGTCCATGGGAACGAGATTGGTCACGCGCACGTGCACGGCCCTGAGCGCATGCTCCTTGTCGATCGGCTGGTTCGAGCGCAGAAGCCCCATGGCGACGTTCGCGACGTCCCTCGTGAGGCAGGTCGGGGTCCTCAGCGTCCTCTGCCTTGAGTAGCCGGAAAGGTCGCGTGCGAACCGCGCCCCCACCGACACCGTCCGACAGCGCATCCGTGGCTCGCGAAGCCTCTGCGCCACGGATTCGGAGAGGAGCCAGACGAGGGCCTTCACGTCGGAGTCGCATTCGAGATCGTGCGGGGCGGTGAGGCCGTTGCCGATCCCCTTCACAGCATAGTCCACATCGGCCTTCGAGGGATCCATGGCCTTCACGGGGCTCGCGTCCTCGCCCCTCGCGAACGCGCGCAGCATGATGCCGATCTTGCCGAAGCGCCTCTTCAGAAAGTGGTCCCCGGCATGTGCGAGGTCCCCTATGGTCTCGTATCCGGCGGAATGGAGCTTGCGCATGGTGGCAGGACCGACGTAGACCATCTCGGAAGCGGCCATGGGCCATGCGACGTCGCGGAAGTTCTCCCGCGTTATAGCGATGATGCCGTCGCCCGGATCGGTGTCGCTCCCGAGCTTGGCGAATACCTTGTTCCACGAGATGCCGACGGAAACGGTGAGCCCGAGCTCGGACTTCACGCGCTCCGATATCTCCCTCGCCACGAGCATGGCGTCGCCCCCGAACAGCGGCAGGGATCCCGTGACGTCGATCCACGACTCGTCGAGGCCGAAGGGCTCGACGAGGTCTGTGTAGCCGTAGTAGATCATGCGCGCCAGACGAGAGTAGCGCTTGTAGGCGGCGTAGTCGGGCGGCACGACGACGAGGTCCGGGCACTTCTGCTTGGCCTGCCAGATCGCCTCGGCCGTCTTCACGCCGCAGGCCTTCGCCTCCCGGGACTTCGCGAGGATGATCCCGCTCCTGCGCTCGGGGTCGCCCGCCACCGCCACGGCCTTGCCCCTCAGCCCCGGGTCGAGGTGCTGGGCGACGCTCGCGTAGAAGGCGTTCATGTCGACATGCATGATGACCCTGTCGCCCATGGCACCTCCTCGCTATCAAATGGGAACAAGTGTTCGATTCTCGTGAATCCCTATGATGCACCCGATCGCTTATTCAGTCAATCGAACAGATTGTGGATTTTCCGAAGCGGGAAGGACGGGCGCTCGAAAAGAGGTTTCGCCCAAACCCACTGTGACAAATTGTCACAGTGGCGATGAACTGCGAATATTCGCAGGTCATCAAGTCATCAACGATTTTCCCTTCGGGTCAAAGCTGCACTGATGCGAAAGCGCTGGGCGAAAATACGGGCTTGGTCGAGATCCCCTCTTCTTCCGGAGACCACCTGCTCGCACGCGGGTTCCGAGACGAAGTAGCCGGAGTTCAGCCTGACGACAGTGCTGTCTGGAACCTCTAGGACGTCGCACTTCGTCGGTCCCGCGCTGGAATAGACTACCGCGAGGATGGAGGACAGCGGAAGCGTAAGGTCGTCGATGTGGTACTTCCCATCCTTCCGAAGCGTCGTGTTGAAATGCGGAGGGAGGGAAGAGGTGATGAAGCGAGCCTCCCCTTGCGGCCTGATGAAGTGGCAGCGCAGCCTTTCGAGGTCGCTCTTGGCGAAATACGTGGGGCTCCCCTTGCATCGCCAAAGCGCGAGCACCATCTGGTTCGCGCCTTGCGCCAGCACCTCGATCTCGTCGGCCATTCCCGCTTGGGCCAAAACCTCGCAGCCCCATCTCACTTCAGGATCGCTGTACATCGCATCGTAATCCGGCTCGTAGCCCTCAAGCATCGCAGGGTGCCTCGCGATAAGGTGCCCGACCAGCCACAAGAGCGCCCTTCGCTCCTTTTCGTGGATGCGCCCGGCATCGAGCTGGGCATCTATCTCGCGAAGGAGGAGCGCTTGCTCGCCCTCTATCTCGGAGAGCTTCTTCTCGATCTTCCCGGGGAGGAGGTGACGCCCATGCCAACTCCTCTGACATCTCGCCTCCATCTCGTAATGGTAGTTCCGCTCGCACACATCTTCCGATCTGCTCTTGTAGGTCTTGCCCGCTTTGCGACTGAAAACCCAGAGGCTGTCGCCATCGTCCGAGAAGCGCCTCAGGTAGTACTGGGGCACGTAGTGCTGCTTCTTCGGGGTGTTTTCCTCTGCCAACCTACTCATCTCGCTTCCGCAAACGTCAACCAGCCGCTCGGATGATGACATCGAATTGTTACAGCATGTCAACATCGCATATTAAATCATCGCATTCAAGATGGGTGTCCCTTTTTGGAACAACTGTCTCTCGATATCGGGTTTATTATCGACGCAAGAAGTGTTTCAAACGGGCGTTTGCCCGAAACTGGTTCCAAGCGTCCGACGCAACAGCGCCGACAAGACCGGGGAGGAGGACTGGCATGAGAACCGGGAGATACACGATCATGGCCAGTTCGCCGTCGGACGCGAAGAAGCCAGATATGCCACCAAGAACCTCACACTGATTCAAGGTGCCACGATAAGCCCCGACAAACGTCGGGGCTTTTTTGTCCGAAAGAACAGACAGATGGGCCACTTCGAACAAGGCAGCTGTGTGGGTTTAGCGAATTTGTGACTATGCGGGACTATGCGGGACTGTGCGCAAAAATCACGGAGCACAGACCCGGAAAACCTGCAATCATCGCCGCCATCAAGAAAAGTCGAGAGCATTCGACGGAAGTTGAAGAAACGAGCAAGAAGAAGGCGGAATGCAAATGCCGAAAGATATCAGGGAAATGAAGTGCGAAGAGCCGGTGTCCAACCAGACCAACGACATGAAGTCTCCACGGCTCCTGAGCGTGGGAGAAGTCGCCGAGAGCCTCGGCGTCTCGACAGCGAAAGTCTACCAGCTGATCCGAAAGGGCGAGCTAGAGGCCGTGAACCTCGGCCGCCTCTACAGGGTGACGCCATCGGCGATCGAGCGGATGCTCGAACGCCTGTCGGGCTCAGGCCAACAGGGTTCCTGAGAGCCTCGGGCTGTCTGTTCGAACGAAGAACAGGAGAGTATATGCCCGAGATCTTTGACGATTCATCGAAGCAGCCGGTGCCCGTGCAGGACATCTACAACGCCTACGAGGTGGCCCGGCTCTTAGGCATAAGCAAGAACAAGGTATGGGAGCTCTCGAAGAGGGGCAACGACCCCCTGCCGCTCAGGCGCATGGAGGGCCAGAAGAAGGGATCGATCGCCTTCAGGGTCGAGCTGCTCGACTGGGCCATGCGCAACTTCTCGAAAATCGGCGTCGGGTAGGCGGTGGCGATGCATGCGAAGAGAGAACCCGCGCGCCCGCGCGACGGCGACGCCTTCTTGGTCCTGCACCCCTTCATGTGGAAGGAGCTCGGGCTCAAGGGCACGACGCTGCTCGTGTTCGCGCGCATCTACGGATTCTGCAAGGACGGCGGGACGTTCTACGAGAGCCGCAGGAGGACCGCAACCTACATCGGCGTGTCCGAGCGCTCCGTCATCAGGGCGGTGTCCGAGCTGGAGCAGAGAGGGCTTATCGCCGAAGTCGGAGGCGAATGGGCAAGGGACGGGATGACCACGAGGAGCTATGTGCTCGGCCATCGCGCGATGAGGACGTCCTGCGCAACTGACAAGTTGTCACCCCCCGACAGTTTGTCCGCTTCCAAACATGGAGGGGATGACGGGATGTCGCCTGAGGGGGTGCCAGATTGGCACCTTAAAAGCAAAGAAGAATACAAAGAAGAAGGATAGGAAAGGAGTCGCGTGATGGCAGATGAGGAGAGCCGCATCATCACCTTGGCATCGGCCGAGGAGCGCGGCCTGGAATACGAGGAGCCCGCAGAGCGCAGATGCGAATGGTGCGGGAACCTCCTCGACCCCATCGGGCTCATCGGCTTCAACGGCAAGGTCATCTGGATCGGGGCCAAGGAGTGCGAGTGCGACGGAGCTTGCGAGGAGCGGGCGCGCGCCGAGGAGGCCGAGAGGAAGCGAAGTGCCAAAGCCGAGGCCGAGGCGCTAAGGCGGTGCGGCGTGAAGCCCCGATTCGCCCATGCCAAGGTCGACAGGCGCGAGGTCGCCGAGTACCTTGACGCCTTCGATATGAGATCGGGCGTGGGGCTCTACATCACGGGTCCCTCCCGCGCGGGCAAGTCGCATTGCGCCACGGCACTTGCCAAGGCGTTCTTCGCGAGCGGGTACAGCGTGCTCATGACGTCGTCCTTCTCCATGCTCGACGAGATCAAGGCGAGCTACGACGCCCCGTCCAAGCAGGGAGTCGAGCGCTATGCGGGATACGACGTGCTCATCATCGACGACTTCGGCAAGGAGAACGCGAACTCATGGGTCATGGGCACGCTCTTCCAGATCATCAACGACCGCTACGAGAACATGAGGCCGACCGTTGTCACGTCGCAGTACGCGCCCGACGCCCTCAAGTCTCGCATGGCGCGCGGCGGCGAGCGCGAGAGCGCCGAGGCGATAGTCGAGAGGCTCAAGGAGACATGCCGACTGGTCGTGCTCCCGCCGAGGAAAAATGTGGGTTTGATGGATAAGTGACTGTCCGTGACTATGCGGGACTGTGCGAAAAATCCCCATCCCATCAGGGAATCGACCACGCTATAACCGTTGCAGGGCGGCGAGGAGAAGCGGGTCAGCCGAAACACTCTCACAAACGCAACCGGGCGAGGACGACTTACGGCGCCTCGCCGCCGAACCACCGAACCGAGGGGAGCCGACATGCGTCGGCTCCCGAGGAGGAGACGGAAATGTACAACATGGTGCCGGTCACGGCAGAGGAACAGGAAAGCCTCGAGGCGATCTGCCAGAAGAACGGCTGGCTCAAGCGCGGCGGATACCCTTGGCAGGACGACCCCTATCTGGAGGAGTACCCCTACGAGTTCGACCGCTGCTTCTCGATGGAGGACCTCTCCGACTTCTTCAAGGCCGGGAATTGGGCCATCAGGCAGGGAGTCGTCTACGGCGACCTCGCGTTCATCCAGCAGGTGGACGGGGGCGACGAGTGGTGGACGCTCAAGCAGGACGGAGAGACCTGGGTCCCCTTCGAGTCCCTCAGCTTCAAGAGGATCGCAGGAGACATATCGGAGCTCACCCGCTACGTCGCGGGGATGCGCCTCGCCACGGTCGAGGAGTGCAAGCACCTGGACTACCTTCCCCCCAGATCGGACATGCAGTGGACGGGCAACGCCTTCCCCTATCTCGACGACGGCTGGGTGGCTGTGAGGAACTGCGACTTCAGGATCCACGTGGCGCTCAACCATATGGGCAAGCTCCTCACCGTCAACGCCCCGTCTGCGGACTACATGGTCGACCAGGGGCAGGAGGGCTTGTCCCTGCTCGACGTGATCAAGTCCCAGATGGAGAGGGCAGAGCAGTACAAGGCCGAGAGAATGGCGACGAGCCTCGCAGACCGCACGCAGGCGGCGCTGCGAGCATCCGAGAACCAGCAGCGCGCCGA
The DNA here is from genome assembly GCA_948466335.1 of uncultured Coriobacteriia bacterium. GTDB lineage: Bacteria > Actinomycetota > Coriobacteriia > Coriobacteriales > QAMH01 > QAMH01. The sequence goes on from CAOKAE010000026.1 coordinate 9,342, forward strand.
CCGCGCCAGCGAGGCGCGCGAGACGATCCGATAGAAGAGAAGAGGAGGACGACATGGCAAGCGATTTCGGAGACGAGAGCGGAGAGAAGCTCTTCGACTGGATGCTCAGAATGGGCCAGGACGCGAGCCAGGACGCCATCAGGGCGAGCGCCGAGAGACTCAAGAGCGCCATCAGGAACCTGAGGGGGCAGATCGAGGAGCCCGCAGGCGAAGCCGAGCGCGAGGGCGTTCGCGAGTACGCGCGGCTCAACCTCTCGGAGTTCGAGGGGCTCCCCGACTACGCGACCTTGAGGGAGATCATCGACGAGAGGCTCACCGACGCCGCCATCGAGCACGACTTCGTAGAGGTCGAGGGGCACGACCATCTGGTGTTCAAGGTAGCGGACGCCCCCGAGGTCGACGAGGTGTTCGGAAGCCTTGAGCACGACGTCGACGCGGCGGCGGAGCGCGCCTGCGAGACGCGCGAGCGCGAGCTCACCGAGGAGCGCGACCAGGAGCCGCTGGAGAAGAAGGCCGAGGCAGCGAAGGCCGCATCCAAGGCGGCGCACGAGGCCAAGGAGGCGACGAGGCAGATCGAGAAGGTCGAGGTGAAGACCCGATGAAGTCGGAGCTTATCCTCCTCGCGGCGCTATCGGGCGCGGCCCTCCTCATCGGCAACGCCGCCACTGCAGCCGTCATGGCCGCAGGAAGCTCCGAGGGCGACCTGGTATCCACGGCGATGGACCTCGCGGCGCAAGGAGCGATCCCGTCAATGGATCCTCTGCCGCTCGCGATCGGATGCGCCTGCGCGTGCGCCGTCTGGCTCGTATGGGTCAGACGGTGGGAGCGCAGGGGGCGCTACCGCAAGGGCGAGGAGCACGGGAGCGCGCGCTGGGCGACGGCGAAGGAGATCGAGGCGTACTCGGATAGGAAGGACGCCGACAACAACATCATCCTCACCAAGCAGGCGAGCATCCGCCTCATCGATGCCGCCCACGACCAGAGGACCGAGACGAACGACAACGTGCTCGTCATAGGCGGCCCCGGCACGGGAAAGACGCGCTACTTCGTGAAGCCGAACCTCATGCAGGGAAACGCCAACTACTTCATCACCGACCCCAAGGGCACGCTCATCCACGACATGGGCCACGTCCTCGAAGGGCTCGGATACGAGATCAAGACCTTCGACACCATAGACTTCGCGAGCTCCATGCACTTCAACCCCATCGCATACATCGACGGCGAGGCGGCGACGCTGAGGTTCGTGGAGTGCCTCATCAAGAACACCACCGGCGACAAGGACCATGCAGGGGACCCGTTCTGGGAGAACGCCGAGAAGCTCCTCTACACGGCCCTCGTCTCCTACCTCCTCCTCCACTGCCCGGAGGAGGACAGGAACGTGCCGGGGCTCCTGTCGCTGCTCTCGCTCGCGGACGCCCGCGAGGACGACGAGGACTACCTAAGCCCGCTCGACATGCTCTTCAACGAGCTTGAGACCGGGGAGAGGCTCGTGAGGAGCCCATCGGCCAAGAAGTACGACCGGGCTTCCCGCGCGTTCGACAACGGCGCCGGAGGCTTCGAATGGGTGAAGGTGGCCGCCCCCGTGCGCCCGGAGGACGACTTCGCGCTCTCAAGCTACAGGCAGTTCAAGGTGGCGGCGGGAAAGACGCTTAAGTCCATCATGGTCTCCTGCAACGTGCGCATGAAGCCGTTCGACATCGCCGAGATGAGAGAGCTTCTTCGCTACGACGAGATGGAGCTCGACCACATGGGCGACGCGCACCGCAAGGTGGCGCTCTTCTGCTCGATGTCGGACACCGACTCGACCTTCGACTTCGTGTTCGCGCTTCTCATGCAGCAGTCGCTAGACTCGCTCTGCGAGACGGCGCTCTCGCGCTTCTCGGGACGGCTGCCCAGATGCGTCCACTTCATGTTCGACGAGTTCGCAAACATCGGTACCATACCGGACTTCGAGCGCATGATCGCCGTCACGCGAAGCCGCAACATCGCGGTCTCGATGATCCTGCAGTCCCTCTCCCAGCTTGAGGAGTCCTACGGGGAGAACAATGCCAAGACCATAATGAACGCCTGCGACACGCTGCTGTTCCTCGGGGGCAAGTCGGCAGACACCAACCAGAAGATCGCCGACATGATCGGCAAGCAGACCGTCGCCAACGTCTCCGTGAACGACTCTCGGGGCGCGAATCCCACCTACACGCACAACTACGGCCTCATAGAGCGTGAGCTCATGCAGGCCTCCGAGGTGGCGAGGCTCCCGCGCGACGAGGCGCTCGTTCTCATCAACGGCGCACAGGCGTTCAAGGACAAGAAGTACCCGCTTGAGGCGCACCCGAGGCACGGGGCGCTCAAGGCCGCTGAGGATGCGGGGGCGTTCGATTTCAGGGCGTATCGGGCGAGAAGGGAGGGAGCGCTTATGGAAGCGTGAGTAATGGCTGCGACAGGTGCCTAGACCCAAGGGCCGGGGCAGAACCTCCAAGTACCGCGACCGGCCGTCGCAGCCGAGATGCAAGGGAGCACGCACGTGCCCCTCGATCCGAAATTCTACCATCAGCCCGCCGCCTGGAACCTCCAACTGCCGCAGGCGCGGGCGAATCGAGATGCAAAGGAACACCCACATGCTCGCAAACATCATCAGCCTCGTATCGGGCTGCGTGACCTTCCTCGGAGGCTTCCTGGTCGTCTGGGGCGCGGTCTCGCTCGGCCTCGCGATACGAGAGCAGCAGGGAGGCTCGCAAATCGCCTCCGCAATATCCACCATCGCTGGCGGCGCGATCATCATCGCCGCAGCTGTCTACTTCGGGATGCTCGACACGTCCTGGCTGCCCGCCTAAGGCAGGTGACAGGCCATGTCGCTTCAGATCCCCATTCAGAAGGACATCGGCGAGTACGAGGAGAAGATCGTCGGGAAGCTCTCCTTCCGCACGCTCACGTGCGTGGCGGGCGGCTTCGGATCGGCGATCCTCGTGGCGGCGATATGCCACTTCTGGGTCGGCATAGAGGTCGCCGACGCGGCGTTCCCCGTCATGTGCGCATCCATACCCTTCTGGCTCGCCGGGTTCTGGCGGCCGTTCGGGATGCGCGCAGAGAAGTTCGCGCCCCTTCTGATCAACCACCACCTGAAAGACCAAAGGCTCCTCTACGAGAGCCCGACAGGCAAGTCGCTCCCGCGCATCGAGGCGGGAAGACCCACGCGCAGGGCGAAGAGGATCGCAAGACGAAAAGGAGCAGAGGCCAATGAGCCAACGAGAGAATGCGAAAAGCGCAAGGAAAGAGAGAGCGAGCGACAAGGAGAAGCTCAAGGCTGGGAAGAAGCTCGCGAAGGCGCGCATCAGATCCGAGCGCGCAGCGCGGGCCAAGGCCAAGCGCGAGAGGTCGGGCTCGTCTAGCTTCATAAAGCAGCTGATGGGCTCCGCCAGCAAGTCGGACCGATCCAAGAAGGCCCACGAGGAGAAGCTCAAACGCCAGAAGAAGGCGCGCGCCCAGGCGGGCGAGATCGCCTCATACATCGGCTACGACGCCATCTACAAGGACGGCATCGCGCAGGTAGAGGAAGGCCTCTTCTCGCAGACGATCGAGTTCTCGGACATCTCATACCAGTCGGCACGTCGCGAGAACCAGCAGAACATCTTCACCGTGCTCTCATCGCTCTACAACTACTTCGGCGCGGACTCCTGCGTCCAGCTCACCATCGCCAACGTCCCCATTCCGGACGAGGAGATCGGCAAGAAGCGCTTCTTCGAGGCGTCCGGCCCCGACACGGAGAAGTACGCCAAGGAGTACAACCGGATCCTCAACGACAAGATGCGCGAAGGGGTCTCGAACCTCACGCGACACCGCTACCTCACCTACATGGTGGGCGCTGACGACGTCTGGGAGGCGGTTCCGAAGCTCTCCCGCATCAAGGGCGACGTCATCGACACGCTCTCGCGCATCCGCTGCGAGGCGCACGCCCTGAACGGCACCGAGCGCATCGAGGCGATCCAGTCGCAGCTGCGCCCGAAGTCCCCCTTCACGTTTGACTGGGACAAGGTGAGCCCCGTGTCCAACACGAGGACCAAGGACCTCATAGCGCCAGCGCTCATCGACTTCAAGCCCCACGGCAGGGCAGACATATTCCGTGTCGACAACGCATACGGCTGCGTGGTCTCCATCCGCACGTTCGGCTCGATGCTCGAAGACGACTACCTCGCCAAGATCATCGACCTTCCCATGCCGCTCTCGGTGAACCTGCACATCCAGCCCATCGCGCAGTCCGATGCCCTCGCGCTCGTGAAGCGCCAGCTCGACTGGATGGACAAGGAGATCATCGACGAGCAGATGAGCGCGATGAAGAAGGGCTACGACTACACGATCCTGCCGCCGGAGCTGAGGTACTCGAAGGAAGAAGCCGAGGAGCTCTTGGACTTCCTTCGCAACAAGAACGAGCGCCTCTTCACCTACACCGGCCTCATCTACACCTACGCCGACACCGTGGAGGCCCTTGAGCGCCAAGTGGACCAGATCGTGTCGATCGGGCAGGGCAACTCGCTCGGGATAGAGCCGCTCTACTACCGGCAGCGCCAGGCGCTGAACTCGGTGCTGCCGCTCGGCATGAACCACATCGACGTCGCCCGCTACCTCACCACGGGCCAGATAGCCATGCAGATGCCCTTCGCCTCGCTGGAGCTCAACCAGGAGGGCGGGGGCTACTACGGGCAGTCCAAGCAGTCGGGCAACCTCGTCATCTGCAACCGCAAGAAGCTCGCCTCACCCATGGGGTTCGTCTGCGGCAAGCCCGGCTCCGGGAAGTCCTTCTCCGTGAAGCGCGAGATCACCAACACCGTGCTCGCCTACCCGGAGGACGAGATAATCATCTTCGACCCCGCAGGAGAGTACGGAAACCTCATCGAGGCCCTCGGCGGCGTGAACGTACGGCTCGCCCCGGATGCGGACACCGCGCTCAACCCCTTCGACCTCTCGGACGTGGAGGGGCGCGCCGACGCCGCCCAGCTCGCGTTCAAGATCGACGCGTTCCTGGCTCTCTCAAGCGCGATGATGGCCGAGTCCTCGGAAGGCCTTCCCGAAGCCGACAAGTCGATCATCACGAGATGCGTCGAGGCGGCATACTCCAGGTGCGCGGGCGGGCAGGGCATGCCGACGCTTTCCGACTTCCACGAGATACTGAGCGGCCAGCCCGAGGCCGAGGCGCGCGACATCGCGCTCAGGTACGAGCGCTACGTCACAGGCGCGCTCTCCTTCTTCAATCGCCAGTCCAACGTGGGCTTCGACAACCGCATCACCAACATCGATCTGCACGACCTCTCCACCAACATGCGGGTGTTCGGCATGCTCACCGCGC
>CAOKAE010000027.1 GCA_948466335.1 uncultured Coriobacteriia bacterium
TTTTTTTTTTTCCGGCCGCCCCAACAAACCCCCCTTTCCCCATCTCCTTTTTTAAAATTGTTGCGGGGGGCCCCGCCCGGGGCCCACTGCCCCCTGGCCCCCGGGCCCCCCCCCCCCTGACACACGGCGCGCATGCGTGCGGCCAGCTGCGTGAAACATGTTGAAGCGCCCGGCCAATCGCCCTATCCTATCGACATATTGAGTTCACGTATGAGGTGGTCACATCATGAAATCCGCACTGACGCGACGTATTCTGCCGATTCTTTGTTCCATTCTCGCTCTCGTTGCCGTTTTGAGCCTTGGCGCATGTGGTTCGCAGCAACAGGCGGGTTCCATCCGCATCGGCACCATGCCGACCGAGGACATTCTGCCCATGTGGGTTGCCGAGGAGGAAGGCCTCTTCGAGGATGCGGGCGTCAACGCAGAAATCGTTGTGTTTGATTCTGCTCAGAGTCTCTCGGCTGCGCTCACGGCTGGCGAGGTCGACATCGCGATGACCGACCCCATGCGCGCAGTCAAGCTCTGCGAGTCCGGCACCGACCTCTCGCTTCAGTGGATCACGCTCGGCGCGACCGCGCAGCAGGGGCGCTTCGGCGTCCTGACGAGCGCCGATAGCGGCATCACCTCCCTTGCCGACCTTGCAAGCGGTACCAAGGGCGTGGGCCTTGCCGCCAATACGGTGCCCGAATACGTCTTCGACAAGCTGTGCGAGCAGGCCAACATCGACCCCGCGAGCATTCCGGTAAGCGAGGTTGCGAGCTTACCCGATCGCTACGGCCTTGTTGCTGCCGGACAGCTCGATGCCGCTGCGCTTCCCGCGTCCATGCTCGCCCTTGGCCAGGCATCGGGCCTCGTGTTGCTTGCCGATGACACGGCGGGCGAGAACGTTTCGCAGTCGGTCATGGTCGTGCGCGACGCCTACGACACGGGCGAGGGCGCCAAGACCCTCGATGCCGTGCGCGAGGTATGGGACGAGGCGGCAAGCCAGATTAACGCCAATCCCGAGAACTACCGCGTCATTCTCGTCGAAAAAGCCAACCTTAACGAAAAGGTCGCCGATAGCTATCCCATCAGCGAGTATCCCATGGCGCGCACTGCCCAAGGCGAGCCCGCATACCCGCCCGCCGAGCTTATCGAACCGGTGCTCTCGTGGATGAGCACCAAGGGCTACGTCACCAAGAACGTGAGCTACGACGAGTCAAACGGCTCGTTCACCCTCTCGTAGGCGGGCGTGACGCGCACGATGGCAGCCTCCGCACAGACGACGAGCTACGAGTCCCTCACGCCGCTCATGTGCGTGCGCCTTGCCGCGCCGCACACTTGGCCCGGGCCTTCCGTGCTCACGACGGCCTTTGGCGGCGTCTATGCCATCGCCTGTGGCTATGACTTCTCGCCGCTTATCTGGTGCTTGCTCCTTGCCGTCGCGGTCTTCGCGCAATCGGCGGTCAACACCTTGAACGATTGGGCGGATTATCGCGCGGGCACGGATACGGTCGAGAACTCCGATGATCCAACCGATGCCGTGCTCGTCTACAACAATCCCAACCCGCGCTCCGTCCTCGCGCTCGGCCTTGCGTACATGCTCGTCGCGCTCGTCTGCGGCATCATCTGCGTTGTGTGGTCGGGAAGTGCGATTCCCCTCATCATCGGCGCTATCGGTGCGCTTTTCATCGTCTGCTATTCGAGTGGCAAACTGCCCATCTCGTACCTCCCGCTCGGCGAGCTTGCCAGCGGCATCGTCATGGGCGCGCTCATTCCGGCAGCCGACATCTGCATCTTCGCCGCGCACACGTATCCGGATGCCGGCCTCTTCGGCATGCCCTGGGCAATCGATTGGCTGCGTCTCGTCTCATGTCTCGCGCCCTTCGTCATCGGCATCGGCATGGTCATGGCCACGCAGAACAATTGCGATATCGAGCGCGACATCCCCGTGGGTCGCAAGACGCTGCCGGTTGTGCTGGGGCGCGCGCGTAGCGTCATCGTCTATCGCGCCTTCGTCGTGCTCTGGATTGCCATCGTGCTGCATTGCGCGTTCTGGTACTTCAACGTCGGCTTTTGGGCCGCCTGCGTCACGCTCGTTTTCGGTATCGGCGCGATGCGCGCGCTTCTCATCACGCCGCTCACGCACGAGGTGCGCGGACCGTCCATGGGCGCAATCATGAAGGCGAACCTCTTCTTCAACGGCGCGCTCGTCATGGCCGCACTGGTTTCGCTTATCTAGGGTTTGTCATTTCGAGCGAAGCAGCCGAAGGCTGCGAAGCCGAGAAATCTCGTCCTTTTGCCGCAAGCTAAGATCGAGATTTCTCCACTCCGGCGCTATGCGCCTTCGGTCGAAATGACAATGGGATGAGCTCGCCCTGCCTGCTTCGCTCGAAATGACAAAGGCAAATCCGCTATCATGGAGCATCGTGACTTCGAGAAGGGGAGCGTTGTGGCCAAGGAACATGTGCACGGGGTATTCGAATCCATAGCCAATGGCTATGACGCGGCAAACGACCGCATCAGCCTTGGCATGCATCGCTTCTGGAAGCGCGCTCTGTGCGACGCCGCCCTCAAGCCCTGTACGAATGCCAAGCGTGCGGGTCTCGCCCTGGACGTGTGCTGCGGCACGGGTGACATCACGGCGATGCTCGCCGAGAAGAACCCGGACGTCCTCGTTTGCGGCCTCGACTTTTCCGCGTCCATGCTCGACGTGGCGCGCGAGCGCACGAAGGATCTGCCCAACGTGATGCTCGTCGAGGGCAATGCCATGGAGCTGCCCTTCGAGGATGACACCTTCGATTCTGCCGTCATCAGCTTCGGCTTGCGCAACACGCCCGATTACGGGCAGGTCATCAGCGAGATGACGCGCGTGACGAGGCCTGGCGGTGTCGTCGCCTGCCTCGATGCGTCGGTGCCCGAAAGCGCCGTCATCCAGCCCTTCTACCAGTTCTACTATAAAAACGTCATGACGCTCCTCGGCGGTGGTCTGTCCCACCGTCACGAGTACGATTGGCTTTACGAGAGCACCCAGGAATTCCTGCGCAAAGACGAGCTCGTGCGCCTCTTCGAGGATTGCGGCCTCATTTCGGCATGCGCGCGTCCGTTCATGTTTGGCGCCGCGGCCCTGCACACGGGCGTAAAGCCTCTGTTCAGCGTGCCGCTGGCCAGTGCCGTTGCCGATGCCGTGAAGAAGACGGCCTGCACTCAGGACAACGCGGCCGATGCATAAGCTCGAGTTTCGCGATGTGACGCTGCGCTATGAGGACGGGCGTCATGGTGCCGACGGACTACTTGCGCTTGAGAGCCTAAGCCTTGCCGTTGACGCGGGCGAATCCCTTGCCATCATCGGACCTTCGGGCTGCGGCAAGTCATCGACGCTGCAGATGGCCGCCGGACTCGCGCGTCCCACGAGCGGCGAGGTGCTTGTCGACGGACAGCCCATCACGAAACCGCGCCAGAAGACGGCGCTCATCTTGCAGGACTTCGGGCTGCTGCCGTGGAAGACGGTGCTTGCCAATGCCGAGCTCGGCCTCAAGGTGCGCGGACTGCCTCGCGAGCAGCGCGAGGCGAAGGCACGCGAGGCGTTAGATATCGTCGGTCTCGCGGATTTCGCCCGTGCCTATCCCGGCGAGCTTTCCGGTGGCATGCAACAGCGTCTTGCCCTGGCACGTTCCATCGCGCTCGACGTCGATTTGCTGCTCATGGACGAGCCGCTCTCCGCACTCGACGCGCTCCTGCGCGAGCAGCTGCAGGACACCTTGCTCGAGCTCTGGCACAAGGAAGGCTACGCGCAACTGCTCGTGACGCATTCCATCGACGAGGCGGTGTATCTCGGGCAGCGCATCGTCGTTTTGAGCGCTCGCCCCGGTCACGTGGTGGGAGTGCTCGAGAACCCGGCAATGGGCCAGGCTTCCTATCGCGGCAGCTCTGCATACTACGAGCTCTGCAACGAGATTCGCGCCCTGCTGCGCGATGCATCGCAGGTGCGCGAGAGCGAAGGGGGGACGTCATGCGTAAGGCCTTGGGATACGTGTGGGGCACCATCTTCGTGATCGTCTTGTGGTGGGTATGCGCGGTGGCCATCGGATCGCCTGCCCTGCCCACACCGGCGGCAACGTTGCCCGCGCTCGCCGACAATATCGGCAAGATTGCGCCGGAGTTCATGGTGAGCCTCGGGCGCATCTTGCTCTCCATGGCCATCGGAGCGCTCTTCGGCGTGCCGATCGGCCTGTGGATCGGCCGCTCCAAGCGCGCCGATGCCATCTTCGGCCCCGTGCTCTACGTGCTCTATCCCGTGCCTAAGATCGTCTTTTTGCCCGTGCTCTTCGTGCTCTTCGGTCTGGGTGGAGAGGGCAAGGTCGTGCTCATCGCCATCGCTGTCTTCTTCCAGATGATGGTCACGATGCGCGATGCCGCCAAGAACGTTCCCGCCGGGGCCGTCGAGTCCATGCGTTCGCTCGGCGCGAGCAAGTTCGCCATCTATCGAGACGTCATCTTCCCGGCCACCGTCCCTGATCTCTTCACCGCCCTGCGCATCACCTGCGGCACGGCCGTGGCCATCCTCTTCATCGCCGAGTCCATGGCCGGCTCGAGCGGCTTGGGCTATTACATCATGCACGCGTGGTCGCTGCTCGAGTACGCGCGCATGTTTGCCGGCATCGTGGCCATGGCGCTGCTCGGCGTGATTCTCTACGAGGCCTTCGACATCGTCGAGCGTCGCCTCACCCGCTGGCGCCGAAGTGCTTAGATGTACCATACCCCCATGGATATCGAGATTCCACAGAGCGCCCAGATCATTCTCGACCTGCTCGAAGCGGCGGGACATGAGGCCTATGTCGTGGGCGGCTGCGTGCGCGATGCGCTCATGGGGCGCGAGCCCGCCGATTGGGACATTACCACCTCTGCCAAGCCTGAGCAAATCAAGGCCGCAGCAGCCGAGGCAGGCCTCAAGACGGTAGACACCGGCATCGCCCATGGCACTGTGACCGTTATCATCGACCACGAGCCCTTCGAGGTCACGACCTATCGTGCCGATGGCGAGTACAGCGATGGGCGCCATCCGGACTCCATCGAGTTTCTTGACCGTATCGATGGCGACCTCGCGCGCCGCGACTTCACGGTCAATGCCATGGCCTACAACCCCACACGCGGCCTCGTCGACCACTTCGGCGGCCAGTCGGACTTGCAGGCGGGCATCTTGCGTGCCGTCGGCGATCCGCGCGAGCGCTTCACCGAGGATGCCCTGCGCATCGTACGGGGTCTGCGTTTTGCCGCTCAGCTCGGCTTTTCCATCGAGGAGCGCACCTCGCAGGCGATGCATGAGCTACGGAACTTGCTCGATGATATCGCCGTCGAGCGCATATGGATCGAGTTCTCTGGCCTGCTCTGCGGCAAGGATGCCGTGCCCGTGTTGCGGGAGTATCATGACGTGGTCTTCACCATCATCCCCGAGCTCGCCGACGAGTACGAGTTCGACCAGCACAATCCCTTCCACCGCTACGACGTGTGGGAGCACACCCTGCACGCCCTTCAGGCAGCGCCGCCGGACATGGACGCGACCCAACGGCTCGCCATCCTGTTGCATGACGTCGGCAAGCCCTATTGCCTGACCTTTGACGAGGACGGCAAGGGACACATGTACGGCCACGAGAAGCTCGGCGAGCCCATCGCCCGGGACGTGTGCCACCACCTCAGGCTTTCGCGGGCCGACACGCAGACGGTCACGCATCTGGTGCGCCATCACATGTTCTCGATTCCGGACACCGAAAAGGCCATGCGGCGCTTCCTGGTGAAGCATGGTCCCGAGCGCGCCCAGCAGCTCTTCGCGATTCGACGTTGTGACAAGTCGGGCATCGGACGGGGGCAGATGGTCGAAAGCCCCATGAGCGTGGCGTTTGCCAAGGCCGAGAAGCTCATGGAGGAACAGCTTCATGCCGAGCCGGTCTTTGGCGTGAAGGACCTGGCCGTGAGCGGACGCGATCTCATCGACGCGGGCATGGCCCAGGGCCCTGCCATCGGCCGCGTGCTCGAAGTGCTGCTCGATGCCGTTGTTGAGGGCGAGGTACCCAACGAACGCGAAGTGCTTCTTGCGCGCGCCCAACAGCTGATGCCCAGATAGCTACGCGCTGGCAGGCCGCCGAGCCGAGGTCAAGGTCGCGAGCCGTAAAGACCGCGAAGCGGGCCGTCGGGAAGCGACCGTCGAGGTGGAGCCGTCGCACGCCATCACCTCAAACTGTTGCTGATTCGCCTCGTCACTTGCGATAGAATCGAGAATTACGCGTCGATGAAAGGACATCATCATGGCTGACAAGAGCAAGCAGGTTCGTTTCAACATCCAGGCAAGCCCCGACCGCATGTGCGGCGTCTATGCCAATGCCTCGATCGTGAGCACCACCAATGCCGAGTCGCGCATCGATTTCCTCTACGTCGACCATGCCAACAAGCAGGGCGATGACGTGCCCGCACATCTGGTGGCACGCGTCATCATGCCCACCACCGCGCTCGCCGACCTTTCGGAGACCCTGAGCAAGCATCTGTCCAATCATCTCGAGCAAGGGATGTAATGAGACAAACACCCTGTGTATTTGTCTCATTTGGCCAACACGGAACCATTGCGACCCAGAGAGAACGAAATGCCTGATACGCCAAACTACAAGCACACGATGAACCTTCCCAAGACCTCCTTCAAGATGAAGGCGAACCTGCCCCAGCATGAGCCGGAGCGCCTCAAGAAGTGGGAGGACATGGACCTGTACTACCAGGTGCTCGCCCATAACGAGGGACACGAGTCCTACGTCTTGCACGATGGACCGCCCTACGCCAACGGCCCCATCCACATCGGGCACGCGCTCAACAAGACACTCAAGGACATCATCGTCAAGTACCATGCCCAGCGCGGCTACTACGCGCCCTATGTTCCCGGTTGGGACTGCCACGGTCTGCCCATCGAGAACAAGGTGGAAGAGCAGCTTGGCCCCGAGAAGATGGCCAAGATCGATGTCCCCACCTTCCGCAAGATCTGCCGCGAGTATGCCGAGAAGCAGGTTGACGGCCAGCGCGAGGGCTTCAAGCGCCTGGGCGTGGCGGGTGATTGGAACAATCCCTACCTCACCTTCACGCCCGAGTACGAGGCGGGCAACATCGAGGTTTTCAAGGACCTGTACCTCTCCGGTGCCATCTATCGCGGCCGCAAGCCCATCCACTGGTGCACGCACTGCCACACGGCCCTTGCCGAGGCGGAAATCGAATACGCCGACGAGGTGAGCCCGTCGATCTTCGTGAAGTTCCGCTTAACCGAGGTGCCCGAGGCGTTCAAGCCGGTCATGCGTGATGACGCAGCCACGTCCGTCATCATCTGGACCACCACGCCGTGGACGTTGCCGGCAAACGCCGCCGTGAGCCTCAACCCGGATGCCGAATACGTTGCCGTGCGCGTGCGCGGCGAGTACTTCGTGCTGGCCCGCGAGCTCGTCGAGAGCGTGGCCGAGAAGGCCGGCTGGGGCAATGTCGAGATCGTCGAGCAGGACGGCGAGCCTTATCTCGTCACGGGCCGCGACCTTGCGGGTGCGACCTACAAGCACCCCATCCATGCCGACATGACCGGCACGCTCATCTACGGTGACCATGTCACGCTCGACACCGGTTCCGGTGCCGTCCATACCGCTCCCGGCCATGGTGCCGATGACTACGAAGTGGGCCAGAAGTTCAACATCCCCGTGCTCATGCCCGTCGATGACGACGGCGTCTTCATGCAAGGCGGTGGCCCCTGGGCGGGCAAGGATGCCGTCGGCAGCAACGAGGACATCATCGCCTGGCTTGACGAGGACAACGCCCTCATCGCCCGCGAGGACTTCTCGCATTCGTATCCCCATTGCTGGCGCTGCAAGAACCCCGTCATCTTCCGCGCGACCACGCAGTGGTTCGTCTCCATGGACAAGACCGGCCTGCGGAGCAAGGCCCTCGAGCAGATCAATGACAACGTGCGCTGGATTCCCGAGTGGGCATCCAATCGCATCGGCGCGATGGTGGAGGAGCGTCCCGACTGGTGCATCAGCCGCCAGCGTTTCTGGGGCGTACCCATCCCCGTGTTCACCTGCAAGTCCTGCGGAGAGATTGTCGCCAACGAGGAGAGCTTCGATGCGGTCATCGAGCTGTTCCGCACCAAGGGCGCCGATGCCTGGTACACGACCGCGCCTTCCGACTACCTGCCTTCGAGCGTGTGCTGCCCCAATTGCGGGAGCCACGACCTCGAGCCGGGCACCGACGTGCTCGACGTCTGGTGGGAGTCGGGCGTGTCGCATACGAGCGTGTGCGAGGCCAGGCCCTACCTGCATCGTCCGGCTGACCTCTATCTGGAAGGTTCCGACCAGCATCGCGGCTGGTTCCAGTCCTCGCTGCTCACGTCCGTGGGCGCCTATGGCGAAGCACCGTACAAGGCAGTGGTGAGCTGTGGGTTCACGGTCGACAAAGACGGTAAGAAGATGTCGAAGTCGCTCGGCAACGTCATCGACCCCATCGACGTTGTTAACACCTATGGCGCCGATGTACTGCGCCTGTGGGTAGGTTCGGTGGACTATTCGCAGGATATGAAGGTCACCGACGAGAACTTCGAGCGCGCCTCCGAGGCCTACCGTCGTATCCGCAACACCTTCCGCTACCTGTTGAGCAATCTCTACGATTTCACGAACGACGATTTCGTGAGTGCCGACGAGATGCTCGAGTTTGACAAGTGGGCGCTCGCGCGTCTGCAGGCGCTCGTTGCCGAGACGACGCAGGCCTATGAGGACTATCACTTCCACAGTGCCTATCGTGCCTGGTACGACTTCATCGTGAGCATTTCGTCAGAGTACTTCGACGCCGTCAAGGACCGCCTCTACGCCGATGCCGCCGCTTCCGTGACGCGCCGTAGCGCCCAGACGGTGCTCGCCAACATGCTCGAGGCCATGGTGCGCCAGTTCGCGCCCATCCTCACCTTCACCTGTGACGAAGTGTGGGAGAAGTACCCTGAGGGTATGATGGAAGATGGCCGCGTGGCATGCGTGCAGCTTGCCGGTTGGCCTGTCGAGGAGGACTTCGCGCCGCGGCTTTCCGCCGACGAGTGCGAGGAGCTGCCCGCTTCCTACGAGGTCGTCATGGCGGCGCGTGATGCTGTCATGAAGGCCATCGAGGAAGCGCGCAACGATGGCATGTTCACGAAGAGCCAGGAGGCTGCCGCGACGGTCATGGGCAACACGCAACTCATCGAGGCACTTGCCAAGCACGGCGAGAAGACCCTTGCCGAGGTATTCATCGTCTCGGCCGTGGAGCTCGAGGAGTCCGATGATGCCGATGGCTTCGCCGCCAGCGTATCTGCGGCTCCCGGCGAGAAGTGCCCGCGCTGCTGGAATTACCGCGAGCTCGGTCCGGACGGCCTGTGCGAGCGCTGCCACGACGTCGTTCTCGACCTCGAGTTCGAGCCTCTCGACTAGTCACGTTGGTGTCGCGCAAGCGGACATTCTTCTTGTTCATACCCATCGTCATCGCGATGGTCATCGCCGACCGCCTGGCCAAGGGCTGGGCGGTCGACCATTTGCGCCAGGGCGTCACGGGTCCCGACTTCGGCCTCGTCGACCTCACGCTCGTGCACAATACGGGCGCGGCCTTCGGCATGGGGCAGGGGGGCGGCATCGTCTTCGTTGCCATCGCGTTCGTCATCACCGCCGCGGTCGTCGCCTGGCTTGCCGCAAGAAAGCGCCATAGCGCACTCGAGGTCATCGCATTGGCCCTCGTGGTCGCCGGCGGCATCGGCAATTGCATCGACCGGCTCACCACGGGCTATGTCGTCGACTTCATCCGCTTCACCTTCATTGACTTTCCCGTCTTCAACGTCGCCGACATCTGCGTGACCTGTGGTGTCGCCCTCTTCCTCGTAGCCGTCATTCGCGCCGAGTTCGTACCGGGCGTCCACGGTGACGCAAAGGAGGGGCAATGACGAGCGTCTTCGACCACGAGGTGGGTACCGACGAGCAGGGCGTGCGCCTCGATGCCTTCGTGGCAGCCCTCGGCATCGACGAGCTCGCGAGCCGTTCGGCCGCCGTGCGCCTCATCGAATCCGGACGCATCCTCGTCAACGGCCAGCCCACCACCAAGAAGCGCATCGTTATCGCCGGCGACGTGGTCCATATCGAGATTCCCCCGCGTAGCGGAGAAGGCGCTGGCCTCGAGGCCGCCTACGATATCCCGCTCGACATACGCTTCGAGGACGAGCATCTCATCGTGCTCTCCAAGCAGCCGGGACTCGTGTGTCATCCGGCGCGTGGACATTACGGCGATACACTCGTCAACGCGCTCGTCGCCCATTGCGGCATCGGCAACTTGGCCCAGGTACAGGGCGAGGATAGGCCCGGCATCGTACATCGTCTCGACCGCGACACGAGCGGCCTCATGCTTGCGGCCAAGACCGACCTGGCGGCCGCGCGTCTGCAAGACGGCATCCGCACGCGCAACATAGACCGGCGCTACCTCACGCTCGTGCACGGCAACCTGGGCCACGATAACGGTATGGTCGATGCGCCCATCGCCCGTCACGTGACCGACCGTACGCGCATGGCCGTGAGCGATGCACCGAACGCCAAGGGGGCCATCACGACCTTCGAGGTGCTTGAGCGCTTCGAGGCCGGCCGTAACGATGATGGCTACACGCTGCTCGAATGTCATCTGTTCACGGGACGCACGCACCAGATTCGCGTGCACATGGCCTACACGCACCATCCCGTCGTGGGCGATCCGCTCTACGGACGTGCCGCCACGGCCAAGGCGCGTAATCGCAGCGCTGCCGAGCATAGCGAAATGGGGCTGGACCGCCAGTTCCTGCACTCCTGGCGCTTGCGTTTCGAGCATCCCATCACGGGCGAGGAGCTGAGCTTTACGGACATGCCGTCGCCTGACCTGCAGGCGATACTCGACGAGCTCGCCGAGCGCTCCATGGGCCGCACGGAGTACGGCCGCGAGCTGCTGGGGGCTTAGCCTCTATTTCGCCTTTACGCCCACCACGACGAAGCGCTCGTCGGCGGTGCCGTAGCTGCACGTCGAGAGCGCGAGCAGGTCATCGCCATACTCGGCGGTCACGCCCGTGCCATAGATCGACAGGCTGCGCACGGCGGTGACGTAGTCGTTGAACTGCTGCTCGGAAAGCTCGCCCACCTGGTCCCAGTAGCGGTAGGGATCGGGCGCGGTCAGGTCCTCGTACCAGCAGCCCAGCAGCTGGTAGCTGCCAAAGCCGGTGGCACCCTCGATGGTGTTGTACTCGATGGTGTGGGTCAGCCCGAAATCGGGGTTGTCGAACTGGCGCAGGGTCGCGAACATGCTGCCGTCGTTCATGTTGTGGCCGTAGATGATGGAGCTGTTGCCATCCAGCAGGCAGCCCTTGCCCAGAAACGGCGTGCCGGCCGACGAGTAATCGCCCTCGAAGTTGCGGTGCAGGTAATATTCGGGATCGTCGGGTGTGTACATGACGGGGTAGTCGATGCGCGTGTCGGCCACGGTCACCCATCCCACGCAGTTGGGGTTGTCCGTCACCAGCGCGTTGGGGTTGCGGTCATACTCCTCGGTTATTTCGGCAAACTCGTTGTTGGCCGTCCAGTACTTGCTGACCTGCATGAAGATGAGCACCGCGCACGCGATGACGACGATGATGCAGATGATCTCGGCGATGAGGAATCCGCGGCGCTTGCCCGATTTGCTGGAATGCTTGCCTGATGCCATGTCTAGTAATTCCCTTCGAAGAAGTTGCTGTCTGCGGGGAGTTCGTAGCCCTTGAAGTACGTGTCGAAGTCGATGTCGAGGTAGGAGCAGAGGTTTGCGAGCTCGACCATCGTGTTTTCGTTGACGGGGATGCCCTCCTCGCGCAGGCGCAGCTCGTTGAAATGCTCCTTCTCGCCGTGCGTCCAGATGCGATCTTGCCCTGCGGCCACGGGGCTCTCGCGCAGCTTCTCGAGGTATGCGGAGAGGTGCGCGCGGATTTCGGTCGCATCGCCGAAGATGGCGGGGTCGATAACGATGAACCCGTGGCAGATGCCCGTCTTGTCGTCGAAGGTGCAGCACTCGTCCGAGGTGTTGCCCATGGAGAGGATGGACGAGAAGAGCTCGCATACCATGCCCCAGCCGTAGCCCTTGTGGCTACCGGTCTTCTCGCTCGCGCCGCCCAGCGGCATGATGCCGCCGCCGCTCTTGGAGACGATGTTGGCGAGCACGTCGGGTGCGTCGGTCGTGGGCTCGCCGGCTGCGTCGAGTGCCCAGACGGGTGGCAGGGGCTCGCCGTTCTTGTTGTAGATCTCAAGCTTGCCGCGGGTGACCACGGAGGTCGATGCGTCGAACCAGAAGGGGTAGGGGTCTGCCGGCGCGGCGATGGCGATGGGGTTGGAGCCGAGCATGGCCTGGCGCCCGAAGGTGGGTACCATGATGGCCTCCGAGTTGGTGCAGGCGATGCCGATGAGTCCCTCGTCGCAGGCCATCTTGGTGTAATAGCCGGCTATGCCGAAGTGGTTTCCGTTGCGCACGGTGACCATGGCCATGCCGCTCTTCTTCGCCTTCTCGATGGCGAGGTCCATGGCGAACTTCGAGATGATCTGGCCCATGGCGGAGTGACCGTCGATGGTGGCCGAGACGGGCGTCTCGAACACGACTTCGGGCGTCTCGTCCACGTGAATCGTGCCCTTTTCGATGCCCTTGTGATAGCGCACCATGCGCTGCATGCCATGACTCTCGATGCCGTAGAGGTCGGCGGTGAGGAGCACGTCGCTGATGACGGCGCTATCCTCCTGCGAGAAGCCGAAGGCCTTGAAGACATCGTTGCAGAACCTGTCCAGGGTCTCGTATTGCCAGTTCACGTAGGCCATGCGGTCCTCATTTCCTTGCGTGGATACATGTGTCTATAAGATACCCCATTTGCATGGGCGTGCGCACGTCACAGGTGATGTAGATGGCGTTTCGTAACGTTTCAGCCGACGACGACGAGCAGCATGCCCTCGCGTACGCCGATTTCGAAGGTCTCGGTGCAACTGCGGTTGCTCACGCCGAGGGGCACAGCATTCGAAAGCGCCGCGTCCTCGAGTTCCCAGGCGAGGCCCCGTTCGGAGACGCCAAAGGCATCCCCGCCGAAGGCGAGAACGGACACGCGCGTATCTTGCGGCGCATGAAAGGCACGCAGGCCATCTTGCGGCGTGACGAGATATACGCGTTGGGTATCGCCGCGAAGCTCACCGCGGGCGCCGCGGTCACACAGGAAGGCAAGCGTCTGCATGTTGGCGAGCTCGTGGCCCACGTCGCCACCGAGCGCACAGTGCAAGACAAAGTTATCGTAACCGCGGGCTAGACCCTCCTTGCAGGCAAAAAGCGTGTCGGTGTCGTCCTTGGCGCAGGGCAGGTCGATGCGCTCGCATACTATGCGTGATGCGAGCTCGGGCGCGAGGCTGTCGAGGTCGCCCACGAAGAGGTCAGGCTCGACACTCGCTTCCAGGCAGTACGCGAAACCGCCATCCACGGCGATGATAAAGTCGTCGGGCGCATGGAGCCGTGGGCCGGGGGAAGAGAGCAAATAGGGAGGCCCGGTTTTGTGAGTCTACCGGGGCCCGCGCGGGGGGGCGGGGCCCCCGCAGGGAGAAGGTGGGGGGGGCGGC
>CAOKAE010000028.1 GCA_948466335.1 uncultured Coriobacteriia bacterium
GCCGAGCTTCTTCGGCTACATCGGCTGGGCGCTCGCCTTCCTCGTGCCGGTGTTCATCATCGACAGCCTGCTGTTCTTCCTGTGATGATGGCCTCATCCATGTGGGGGCCTGTGTAAACAGGTCCGTTACCGCGTGCGATCACTCGTGCCCCTCCACATTTTTTTGCTATCGTCATGGAGTATAATGACCCAAGGTCACACCATGAATGGGAGGTCGTCATGTACCGAAACATCCTCGTTCCCTTTGACGGTTCCGAGCCCTCGCAGCGCGCACTCCAAGCCGCCATCGAGATGTCGAGCTCGAACGTGCCCGTCGTGATCACGGTGCTCAAGGTCGCGGCTCCCATGAACTTCGACGACTCGACCTTCGAGGTCGCCGCCCGCATGGCCGGCGTACCCAAGATCGACGCCGAGGTGCTGAGCGCCACCCGGGACAACTACAACAACGAACATCGCAAGGGCGTGCAGACGCAGATCCAGGGTTTCTTCGCGAGCGTCCCCGCCAACATCGACATCCAGATCGTCATCGAGAACGGCCGCCCGCAGGAGGTCATCTGCGATTACGCGCGCGAGAACGACATCGATTGCATCGTCATGGGTAGGCGCGGTCTGAGCGTCATCCGCGCGGCGCTTGGCTCCGTGAGCTCGGCCGTCTTGCGTGGCGTGGACTTGCCGGTCCTCGTCGTCAAGTAGGGTCCATGGAAGAGCGCGACGACGAACAGACCCGCGAGTTCGCCTTTCCGGGCGACACCGACCTGACGCAGGAACTCCAGCTTGCGGGCAATACGGGGAATCTCTACCTCTCGCCTGACGAGACCGTCGAGCTTTCCGACGTCGTGCCCGACGTCATGGCTGACGACGTGCCCTTCAAGGTCGGCAAGCATTCCATACTTCCCGAAGACGCTACCGCCGGTGATGCCGCCTTCACGCCCAAGACGCGGACAACCCCGGACGCAGAGGATGCGCAGGCTGCGGGCGAATCGACCGTAGAACCCCCGCGCAAACATCGCGGGCTCGTCGTCCTTCTCGTGTTGCTTGTCACCTGCGCGCTTGTCGCGGCCGCGGCATGGTTCGTCTATCAGTATCGTCTGCACCAGGAGGCACTCGTCACCCATGCCGTTTGGGTGCAGGTCGACGCACCCGGCTACGACCTGGTCGATTCCAAGATTCCGTTCCATATCGAGGGCACCAGCATGAATGGCGGGATTGTCGATACCGTTGCCTTCGTCGGGCCGGACGGCTGGGGCATCGAGCTTCCGCGCGGCACTTACGTCGTCGCGGTCGCCTCCTCGCCGTTGCTCGATGACGCGCAGTTCTACGAGGTGCCCGACGTGCAGGCTACGGTCGAGATTCCCGACGACACCGAGGACGGCGCATCGGTCGAAGTCGGGTATCCGAAGTTCGAGTTCATGTTCGCCAACCCCGCCGACATCACCGACGAGCAGATCGACCTTGCCTATGATTACGCGATCGAGTCCGGTTTCGACGTGGACAAGGCCGACTCCTATCGGGCCGCGCTCGTGGTCAAGCGCGACGAAGCGTTGGCCGTGGCACGCGCTGCGGCCGAGAAGGCCGAACGCATCACCGCGGCGACCGAGGCCCTCGAGGCGAAGGCAAAGGAAAGCGGGGGAGCGGGTGTCAGCTACCAGCTCGCCGACCTCGATGGTGACGAGATGCCCGAACTACTGCTCGCGGGCAACTCCGAAAGCGCCCTTGGCGCCATGTGCTTCGTCTACGCCTATGACGCCTTCTCGCATCAGGTCGTCGAGCTGTGTTCGGCGGCGGGAGGGGCCAACCACGAACCGGGCATCTGGTATTCGACCGCCCGTCACGAGGTCGTCTTCGCCACGACGGGAACGAACACCGAGACCTTCACCTTCTACAGCATCTCGTCGGCCGTGGCCACCATCGAGTATTCCTATGTCCATTCCTGGACCCAGGCAAGCGGGCAGACCCCGGCGACCGAAAGCTTCTCCATCGGGTCCGACCCGATTTCCGAACAGGCCTTCCTCGACATGATCAACGGGCTTTCGCGCTATACCTATCTGGCGAGTCCCGCCTCCTAGGATCGCGCGGCGTGGCGCGAGGGCAGCCCTCTCGTGCTACTATCATGCAGAGGCAAAGGGTACGAGAGACCGTGGGGAGTCGACGATGGCATTTGTCGAGTTCAGGGACGTGCGAAAGATCTACCAAATGGGCGAGACGCAGGTGTGCGCCGCCGATGGCCTGGACTTCGACATCGAAGAGGGGGAGCTTGCCTGCATCGTCGGTCCTTCGGGCTCGGGCAAGACGACGCTCCTCAACATGCTCGGTGGCATGGATACCTGCACCTCGGGCACGATCATGCTCGCAGGGCGCGAGGTGAGCGGCTTTTCCGAAAAGGAGCTCGTCCAGTATCGGCGTCACGAGATCGGCTTCGTGTTCCAGTTCTACAACCTCGTCCAGAACCTCACCGCGCTCGAGAACGTCGAACTCGCGGCGCAGATTTGCGATGACCCGCTACCGGCGGCAGAAGCCCTGGCGATGGTCGGCCTCGAGAACCGCATGGACAACTTCCCGGCACAGCTTTCCGGTGGCGAGCAGCAGCGTGTCGCCATCGCCCGCGCCCTTGCGAAGAACCCCAAGCTCCTGCTCTGCGACGAGCCCACGGGCGCGCTCGACTACAAGACCGGCAAGGCCATCTTGCACCTGCTGCAAGAGGCGTCGACCGTACACGGGCGCACGGTCGTGCTCATCACGCACAACACCGCCTTCAAGCCCATCGCCCATCGCGTCATCCACATCCACGAGGGCAAGGTCGCGTCCGTCGAACTTTGCGATAGCCCGAGCTCGGCCGATTCGATCGAGTGGTAGGAAAGCGGGCAGGGGCTTTCATGGCTAGCGCATTCAACAAGGAAGTACGCCGGTCCATTACGCATTCCGTGGGGCGCTTCCTGGCCATCGCCATCATCTCGGCCCTTGGCTGCGGCTTTTTCGCCGGCCTGCTCATGACCTCGATTGACATGAACATCTCGGCTGACGAGTTCTACGACGAGACGAACATGAGCGACCTGTACGTGACCGGTACGCTTGGCCTCGACGATGCCGACATCGACGCCATAAGGCAGGTCGAGGGCGTCGAAAGCGTCGCGCCGGTGCGCATGGCCGATGCCTACGCGACCCATGGCGACGAGAAGTACGTCATGCGCTTCGAGAGCCTCGATCTCGACGCGGCCCGTGCCTCGGACACCTCTGACGGCATGCACGCGTACAGCGACGATGCCGCCTACATCAATCGTCCCATACTCGTGGAGGGCGATTGGCCCGCGAATTACGGCGAATGCGTCGTTGCGGCCGACGCCGTGCTCGACGAGCCCATACGGGTTGGCGATGTCATCGAGATCATCGACGGCTCGGGCGATGTCGAGGACACCTTCGCGTGCACGAAGTACGTGGTCACGGGTCTCGTGCGCTCGCCGTACTATCTCATGACCTCGAACTTCGGCTCGTCGGATCTGGGCGCGGGTGAGATAGACACCTACGCTTTCGTCTCGGCAGATGATTTTTCGCAAGACTATCCCTACACGGGCGCCTTCGTCACAGCCGCGGGCGCGGCAGACGAGCTGTACCCGAGCGATGGCTATGACGACATCGTCGATGCGCTCATCGCGCGGCTCGAGGGCATGAGCATGGACTTTCGCGTGGCGCGTCTGAGCGCAGTGCAGGCCAAGGCGCAGGCCGAGCTCGATGACGCGCGTGTCGAATACGAGAGCGAGCGTGCCTCGGCGATGGCACAGCTCGACGATGCGGCAGTGCAGCTTGATGATGCCAAGGCGCAGCTCGACGATGCCGCCGTCACGCTCTCGAATAGCCGAGCCGAGCTCGACGACGCCAAGCGCGAGCTTGCCGACGGTGCCGCGCAGCTCGAGGAGAGCAAGAAGCTGCTTGACGAGAAACAGGTCGAATACGATGCGGGCATGAAGGAGTACGAGGCCGGCGCAGCGCAGTTCGTGGCGGCGAAGGCCGAGGCCGACGCGCGTTTTGCCGCGGCCCAGGCGCAGGTCGACGCCATACCCGATCCCGTGCAGCGCGCCTATGCCCAGGCGCAACTCGACGAGCAGCGCGGGCAGGCCGAGGCGCGCTTTGCGGCAGAAGAGCAGAAGCTCGCCGCGGCCAAGGCGCAGCTCGATGATGGCGCTGACCAGCTCGCGGCCGGCAAGGCCGCGTACGAGGAGGGCGTGCGCCAGGCGGCCGAGGGCCAAGTCACCTACGAGGATGGCGAGACGCGACTTGCGACTGGCCAGGCCGATTACGAGGCCGGCCTCGCCGAGTACGAGAGCGGCCTGGCGGAGTATCTGGGCGAGCGTGACCGCGCGCTGCGCGAGTTCGCGGATGCCAAGACGCAAATCGACGAGGCGCAGGCCGACATTGACGCGATCGAATTGCCCGACTTCTACGTGCTCGACCGCGGCAAGAACGTGGGCGCGGCAGGCCACGAGGCCGATGCGAGCCGTATCGACCAGATCGCGCGCGTGTTCCCGCTCATCTTCTTCCTCGTGGCCGCGCTCGTGTCGCTCACGACGATGACGCGCATGGTCGACGAGGAGCGCATGCTCATCGGCACGTACAAGGCGCTCGGTTACGGCAATGCGCGCATCTGCTCCAAGTACCTCATCTACGCGCTGCTCGCCAGTGGCGTGGGAAGCGTCATCGGCATCGTGCTGCTCTCGCAGTTCCTGCCACAGGTCATCATGCAATCCTATGCGATCATCTACGCCCTGCCCGTGAGTTCCTCGCCCATTGACATCCCCATCGCGCTCTTCGCCTTCGGCCTGAGCGTGGGCATCACCTTGCTCGCGACGCTGTTCGCCGTGCTCTCTTCGCTGCGCGAGCGTCCCGCCCTGCTCATGCTGCCGCGCGCGCCCAAGCCCGGCAAGCGCATCCTGCTCGAGCGTATCGGACCCCTATGGCGTCACCTGTCGTTCTCGAACAAGGTCACAGCGCGCAACCTCTTCCGCTACAAGCGCCGCTTTTTCATGGCCATCATCGGCATCGCGGGCTGCACGGCGCTCTTGCTCACGGGTCTGGGGCTGCGTGATGGCATCAACGACATCATCGAGAAGCAGTTCGGCCAAATTCAGCACTTCAATCTCGAGGTGCAGGGAAGCGACGGGCAAAGCCCCGGCAACGCACGCGAGGTCGAGGAGATTCTCGCGAACTCGAGCATCGTTACCGAGACGACGCATGTGGGTGGCGAGAACGCCATCATCTCACGTGCCGGTGTCGACAAGGACGTTCGCGCCTCGGTCATCGTGCCCCAGGACCTCGAGGCCTTCGAGGGCTTCTACACGTTGCGCGAACGCATCGGACATGCTCCGCTTGCCTTGGGACAGGCGGGCGCGGTCATCACCGAGAAGCTTGCCGACGAACTCGGCGTGCACGCGGGCGATGCCATCGAGATCTACGACCAGAGCATGGTCGGGGAGCGTGATGGCGTGGCCCATGACGTGATCGTGTCGGGCATCGCCGAGTACTACACCGGCCAGGCCGTGTTCATGTCGCCTGCGTCCTACGAAGCCGTCATGGGCGAGCCGGTCACCTTCACCGAAATCATCTGCAAGGCGGAAGCTCCGCTCGAAGATCGCACGGCGCTCGGCAACGAGCTGCTCGACGTGGCCGGTGTCGAGGTCGTGAGCTTCTACGACGAGGTCATCGAGACCTACAGGACGATGCTCAAGACCGTCAACGCCGTCGTATGGGTGCTCATCATCGCGGCAGCGCTCCTCGCCTTCGTCGTGCTCTACAACCTCACGAACATCAACATCACCGAGCGCACGCGAGAGATTGCGACGCTCAAGGTGCTCGGCTTCACGCCGCGCGAGACGAACGGCTACATATTCCGCGAGACGATACTGCTCACCGTCATCGGTGCGCTCGTGGGTTGCGTGCTCGGCATCGGGATGGAGAGCTTCGTCGTGGTGACGGCCGAGGTCGACGAGATGATGTTCGGACGCGACATCCACCTCTTGAGCTTCGCGATCGCCTTCGTGCTCACGATCGCGTTCTCGTTCATCGTCTCGCTTGCCATGATGCCCAAGATCAAGGCCATCAACATGGTCGAGAGCCTCAAATCCGTGGACTAGCAGGTTCCCTAAACAGGTGGGGGCGCGAGTAATCGCGCCCCCAAGCATGCAATCGCGTTGAGACGGGCTACATCGGAATCTGGCGCACGACACGCTGGTAGCGCGTGGCGCGGGCAGCACCCACCTTCTCGATGGAGTGCTCCTTTTGCATCTTCTGCAGGATACGCTCGAGCGTCTTCTGGCTCATCATGGGATTGGCCTCGAGGATCTCGATCTTGCTCACCGGCTCGTCGATGGACTGGAAGTACTGCCTGATGGTCTTCTCGTTGCTGCCGCGCACGCTCAGGGCAGAGGTGCGGTCGGAAAGTTCTTCGTAGCACTTGAGGATGACGTCGAGCATGTACTCGACGAAGGGCGTGTAGTCGTTCTCGCCCGTCTCCCACCCCTGGGCGCTTTCCCGCATGGTGCCGAAGTAATCGTCCTGGGTCGCCTCGAGCTCGGAGTCGATGGAGACGTAGCGGCCGACGGTGAAGTCAATCTTGTCGAACATGAGCGAGGCGAGCAGGCGCGACATGCGGCCCGTGCCCTCGTCGAAGGGGTAGATGCAGACGAAGTCGAGCAGGAAGATGATGCTCGCGAGCAGCGGGCTGTAGGTCTTGTCGCGCAGAGCGTTGTTGTAGGCGTTGCACAGCTCACGCATCATGGCCGGCACGTCCGGTGCGCTCACGAGGTCGGTGCGGATGCCGTGGTACTTGATGGGGCCGTCCGACGGCATGAAGCTCGTCTGGCCGTAGGACGCCGCGCGGGCGCGATCGCCGCCACGCCACTTGCCGACGCTCTTCACGTCATCGGCGTAGCGGAACAGGTCGCTATGCAGCTGGAGGATGATGGCCGGCGAAATGCGCAGCGTGGAGAAGCTGTTGTCGACGGTCTCGAGCACGGCGCGGTAGCCCAGCACGGCCTTGTCGGCATCGGTGTTCGCCTTCTCCTTGCCGTCGAGCAGCTCACGCAGGTGCTTCTCGGTCACCTTGATGCCCTCGAGGCGGCACGATGCGCCCGCATCACGCGTCTTGGCAATCTCGTTGAGCTTCTCGAGCGTGTCCTGACCCGTCACGCTCGCGATGGGCAGAATGCCCTTGCCCTCGTGGATTTGGGTCAACGTCGCGACGATGCTGGGGGTGAAGAGCTTTTGCAGAGAGGCGTTGTAATCTAAATCGCGCATATCATCAGGCCGTTTCTGTTGAATGACGGACAAATACATTAAACTGACCAGATTATATATCGGTGGACCGATTTTTCTCAAGAGAAATCTGGCTCCTTCGTCTCGTCCGAGTACAATGGTCAGCACATCATTCGGGAGTCTTTGCAAGGGAGAGGCTTTGGAACCGACAACAACGCGTGGCACGCGTCGCGATGATCCTGAGTTTGTCGACGCCCAGGTCATTGACGATGTGCCCGAACAGGACATGAGCGAGAAGGATTTCTTCGACGCCGAGGAATATCTCGAGAGCTTTTCCGCGCTTGGCACGAGCATCGCCCAGGGGCGCGACCTCAAGAAGAAGCGCAAGGCACTCGACGAGTACCGCAAGACGCTCAACACGCTCAGGGAAGCCTACGAAGATCGCGTGAACATCGCGCAGAACTACGATGCCATGATCACCGATCAGGAGCACATCATCGCCGCGACCAATACCGACATCCAGCGTGCCACCCAGGCACGCGAGGATATCGAGCGCAAGATCGCCGACGCCAACGACGAGCTTGCCGAGCTCAAACGCCGCCAGGCCAAGGAGCGCAAGCCGCTCGAGGAGGAGCTCGACTTGCGCAACGCCGAACTTGCCTCCGCCAAGGACGAGCTCAAGCAGGTGAAGGCGCAACGCGATTCGCTCGACCTCTTCGAGGACGACTCGCCGGCGGCGGCGCACACCGAAGCCGCGCACGATGCGGTGGTCGACAAGGTCAACAACAAGCTCGAAGCGGCCAAGGCCGCGCAGCGCAGCGCGCAAAAGGCGCTCGATGCCCGCGAGAAGGAGGAGCGCTCCAAGCAGAAGCGCGCACTCGACGGCATCAAGCACCTCAACGGCGAGAAAGACAAGGCAGGCAAGCGCATCGAGGAGCTCGAGAAGCGCCTTGGCGCCGCACGGGAGCGCGTCGCGTTTTGCGCGCACGTCATCGAGCACCCCGAGGAGACGCAGGCCATGGCCGCGCGCATCGCTGAAAACGAGCAGACGGCCGCCGCGATGGAAGCCCAGGTGAGCAGTCTCGAGTCCAAGCACGCGGTGAGCAAGGCCGCGTCGGGCAAGGCGCGCGCCGTCGTCATCGTCGCGGGCATCGCCTTCCTCATTTTCATCATCTTCCTCGTCGTCATCTCGAACCGTTAGGAACATCTCATGGCATACCTTCCCACCGCGCAAGACACCATCTGGCAGCAGTCCGACAGCATCGATTTGGCCAAGACGGCCGTGCTCGTCGTCGACGTGCTCGGAGGCTCGAATCCCGTTCTGCCCGTTCTCGAAGAGATGGTGGCGAACAGCGCCGCCATCACGAAGGCCGCACGCGCGGCGGACGTGCCGGTCGTCTTCGTCGATGACGCGCATATCCCCGGTCTTGACCGCGAGCTCGAGCTCTGGGGCGAGCATGGCATCGTCGATACCGAGGACGCGCAGCCCGCGGCAGCCCTCGAGCCGTGCGACAGCGACTACATCATTCCCAAGCGCCGCTACGACGGCTTCTTCCAGACGGACCTGGACCTGACCTTGCGCGAGCTTGGCGTCGACACGCTCATCGTCGTGGGTGCCGACACCAACATATGCGTGCTGCAGACGCTCGCCGGGGCGTACTTCCGCGGCTACAAGACGATCGTCGCGGCCGATGCGACGGCCACCTTCCTCATCGGCACGCAGGAGGCGGGGCTCGAATACTTCTCGCGCTGTTACGACTCGCGCGTGGTCGATACTGCCTCCGTGCTCGGATACCTCGCCGCTTAGATGGACACGTTTGCGGGCCAGGAGCGCGGGACGCTTCCCATCATCGGCATCGTGCCCACGCAGATGCCGGAAGATCACATCTTCCGCGTGAACGATCACTACATCAACTCGATCGTGCTGTCGGGTGGCGTGCCGCTCATCTTCCCGCTCTCCCACGACCGGCGTGTCTACGAGCGCCTGCTGCCCATCGTCGACGGCTTCGTGCTCACCGGCGGCCAGGATGTCGATCCGGAGCGCTACGGCATCTCGCCGGATGCCGACGAGTACGAGAAGCTCGGGGAGATCACGCCGCTTCGCGACGCGGTGGAAAGCCTCATCCTCGACTTCGCGCATCGCTTCGACGTGCCCACGCTCGGCATCTGCCGCGGCATGCAGACCATGAACGTGCACTATGGTGGCACGCTCTACGTCGACTTGCCGGCACAGTATGACGGTGTGGATAGCCTCACGCAGCGTGCCATCCTGCACTGGCAGACCGAGGAACCGACCGAGGCCGCCCATTACATTGACGTGAAGCGCGGGTCACGCCTCCACGGCATCCTGGGTGCGGACTCGTCGGCGGCAAACTCGTTTCATCACCAGGGTGTGCGCGTGGTCGCAGACGGCTTCGTGCCCGTGGCGTATGCGTCAGATGGGCTCATCGAGGCCATCGAGGCCGTGGACAAGACCTTCATGCTAGGCGTGCAATGGCACCCCGAGTTCTTCCTCGGCGAAAAGCACATGGGAAACCTCTTTACGGCGCTGGTCGAGGAGGCCTCGAGCGCACGGCAAAGCGGGCGCCTCGATGCGAGCGCCCTTGACGCCGTCATTTCGGGTGAGGCGAGCGGTGGCGAGCGCGGTCGGGAAATCCCGGACGTGCGTTCTTAGATTTCCGCCTTGTCGTATGCGTCGAGGGCCTCGATGAGTTCGGGCCTCATGCGCCAGATGTAGTCGCCTTCGCGGTTGTCCGTGTCGTTTGCGTTGCGTCCCACGAACATGATGGGCCACCACGAGCCCTTGAAGTTCCCGCGTTCCATCTTGCGCGCGACGTTGCGGGCGTAGGTGCGCAGCAGGGTGCTGTAGTACTCGCGATCGTGGAGGAAGCGGTCGGCGAGCTCCTGGGGGGTTCCCTCGTCTCCGTTTTCGTGAATGAACTTGAGGGCCTTGAGGATCTCGGGTGTGGTGAGCTCCTCGTCCTGGAGCACGGTAATCCACTGGTGGATGCTCATGTCCGGGTCGTAGTCGCTCGGGTAGGGCCACCAGGACGTGTTGTCGGCGGCCTTGTAGGCACGGGCGGCGATCTCGTGGAACGGCTCGTCGCATACGGCGACGACCTCCTTGAGCAGGCGCACGTAGCGCGCGCCGCGCATCATGATGGGCGTGTTGATGCCGTACTGAGCATGGAGGTATTCGCGGCTCTTCTCGCCAAAGGGGAGGAAGACGTGCGGGCGCATCCAGTACAGGGAGCGGGTGAGACGGGCCTTGGTGATGCCGTCTTGCTCGTGAACCGTGTCGAAGAGCTCGCAGAACCTCTCGTAGGTCTCCTCGCGGCGGTCGGCCTCATCGGCGAACGCGAGCGCGGCCTCGAAGAGATGCCAGCAGTCGTCGACGCCCTCGTCGGAGTCGTCGAAATACTGCCAGTGCTCCTGGTTGGAGCAGGGAATGCCGACGAAGTCGCGGGGAAGGGGAGCATCCACGCCAAAGCGCTGCAGGATGGTCTCGACGGCGCTCTTGCGGTCAACTTCGATCATGGAGCGGTTGAAGGCGGTGAAGAAGGTGAACGGGTCGATGTTGGTGCGCTCGTCGTCGCCCGTGATCTCGGCGAACACGCTCAGGACCTCGCCACGGTTGTACTTGCGCGTGAGCAGCGCATCGGCAATGGCCTCGTACGCGGGAATCCAGGTGAAAACTTCTTGTGACACGGTTCACGTCCTTTGCAACGCCCTGCGAATGGTAAAATCTAGAGAATAATTTTATCGCGAACCCGGGTGCGGGCATAGAACCAATTACCTGGCTGGTATGAAGCGACAGCCTCGACGAGCAAACGGCTTCACGACGAGGAACATGGAGGACGATCATGGATATGTCTACCCTCAAGACCATGCAGGAAGCCGCAGCCGCCATCGGCTCGGCCACCAAGTACATCGGCGCAGCCAATCTCGAGTTGGGGAAGGTCGCGCTTCCCGCCATGAAATCCGCGGTGGGCAACGTCCCCAAGGCGGTGGAGAAGACCTTCGACACGGCGCGCCATGGCCAGAGCGCCGACGAGCGCAAACATGCGGCCGTCGTGCTCGGCGTCGGCGTCGTCGCCGTGGTGGGCCTCACGGTCGCGACCGTCGCGCACTTCTCGCACAAGATTCACAAGTCGCGCATGGCGCGTGAGCAGAAGCGCCAGGTCGCTGCTGCGCTCGCGCGCGAGAAGCAGATTGACGAGACGATTGCCTCGGCCGTGGCGCTGCGCCCGGCTGACTCGCTTGCGAAGGATGCGGGAGAAGACCTCGCCTTCGCGAAGGAGCCCGGCTGCTTCGCGATGTTCACCTACGACCATGATGTCGCTGCCGATGACGCAGCCGCCTACCGCGACGTCTACGTGGGTGCGGCGGCTTCCATGCTCGAGGGCGTGCGCAAGCAGCTCGATGGCAAGGGGAACCTCTACGTGTTCGCGGACGCATGCTACAAGCGTCCGGTGCAGGTCGCCTTCTTTCCCTGCGACGAGTCCGCGCTTCTCGATGAGCGCGCCCGCCTCGTCGAAGCTCTCGGCGCCGACGACTCGTACAATGCGGTCGACTTCCCCAACGAGCTCGATTAGGAGGACACGCCCACATGACGCAAGCCGCACGCGAAACCGAGGGGCTGACGCTGCTCGGCAACCAGCACACGCAGTACGCGCAGGATTACGACCCGAGCCTGCTCGAGACCTTCGAGAACAAGCATCCCGAGCGCGACTACATGGTAACTTTTCGCTGTCCGGAGTTCACGACGCTGTGCCCCATCACGGGCCAGCCCGACTTCGCGACGCTCTACATCAACTACGTGCCGGGCGAGCGCATGGTCGAGAGCAAGAGCCTCAAGCTCTATCTCTTCTCCTTCCGCAACCACGGCGACTTCCACGAGGACGTGGTGAACGTCATCCTCAACGACCTCGTCGCGCTCATGGATCCCAAGTACATCGAGGTGCGAGGCATGTTCTACCCGCGTGGTGGCATCTCCATCTACCCGTACGCAAACTGGGCGCGCCCCGGCGCAGGCTACGAGCAGCTTGCCACCGAGCGCATGTTCTCGCAGCTTGCGGATCTCGATTCAGGAGATGGGGCGCGTTAGGAAACGGAACCAGGCATCGCGACGTTCGGATTCGAACCGAGGTTAAGGGAGCGCGCCGTAAGGACCGCGAAGCGGGCCGTCGGGAAGCGAC
>CAOKAE010000029.1 GCA_948466335.1 uncultured Coriobacteriia bacterium
TGCGGGGGGCGCGGATGAAGGAGGCGATGACGGCCGAGCTGATGAGCGGTTTTCGATAGGTGCATGTACTTTCGGATAAGGGTACACGTGAGCGTGACTCAATGTGCGATAATGGACAAGAGCATTCGGAAAGGGCGAAGAGGTGCGATCCTTTTGAAGACGGGCGAGAGAATCGAGCGGGCGCGCAAGGCTGCCAAGGTCACGCAGCGCCAGCTCGCAGAGCGCATAGGCAAGACCAAGAGCGCGATAGCGAACTACGAGTCGGGATATCGAGATCCCAATGGGCAGACGATCGCCGCCATAGCCGATGCACTTGATGTTACCGTGCAATCGCTGGAGGATAGGCATCTCGACTCCGTGCAGGACGTGCTTGAGGTGCTCTTTCAGATGGAGGAGCAAGGATTCGGCATAGAGCCCGTGCGCATAGGTTCCGCCGTGGCGATAGCAGTGGATCCGAGTGCCCCCCATGCGCCCAAGTTGGAGATGGCGCTGGAGAAGTGGGCCGAGCAGCGCGAGGCCATGAAGAGCGGCACGCTCCCTGAATACGAGTACGCCATTTGGCGGGGATCGTTCGGCATAGAGGAAGACGACTAGGCAAGGCAGGACTGGCGCCATGAATCTGGGACACGAAGACGAGCAAAGGGAGTTCAAGAAATCGACCTCCGAGCTTAAAGAGGGCGTGGCATCCATCGCCGCGATCTTGAACAAGCACGGCTCCGGCGAGCTGTACTTCGGCGTGCGCAAGGACGGCGAGGTGTGCGGGCAAGATGTTTCCGAATCCACGCTTCGCGAGATCAGCCAGGCCATCGGCAACCACATCGAGCCCTCCATCTATCCATCGGTGACGCATGAGAAGACGCCGGATGGAAAAGATTATGTGAAGGTCGCCTTCGAGGGCGCGAGCGCTCCCTACTCTTGCGGCGGCAAGTATCGCATCCGGGTCGCGGACGAGGACGTGCTTATGCGCCCCGAGGAGCTGCGCGCGCAGTTCAGGGAGGCTGAGAACCGCATCAACCCCTGGGATGGCCGCGTCTCCGACAAGGCCATCGCAGATGTTGACGAGGAAACGCTTCGCAAGTTCATAGAACGAGGGCGCAAGAAGGGAAGAATACCATTCGAGTTCACAGATGCTAAAGATGCGCTTGAACGCTTGGGACTGCTCGCTGGCGACAATCTCCTGAACGCCGCAGTCGTGCTCTTCTGCCCATCGCGCTATACCGGTTTGAAGATGGGTATTCTTGCCTCGCATGCCAGGACCGACATACTCGATCTCAAGCAGGAAGCGGGCGTTTTCTTCGACCTTGTTGACAAAGCCGAATGGTTTATCATCACCAACACGCGCAACAGGGTGGATACCTTCACGGCAGGGGCAAGCCCCGTCTATTCTGAGATCCCCAGGGATGCTCTGCGCGAGGCGCTTATGAACGCCTTCGCCCATCGTGACTGGCAGACCATAGATGCGGTGGTCGTGGACATCTACAATGATGCCGTTGAGGTCTTGAGTCCCGGATGGTTCATCGAGGGGCAAGATCCCGAGAGCCACCTCTCGGGAGAGAATAAATCCTCCATAACGCGAAATCCTCTCATCTCCAGGACGCTGTACCGCTCTGGTGACATCGAGGCGTTCGGTACGGGCATAAAGCGCATCAAGGATCTGTGCGATGAGGCATCCATTGAGGTTGAATACGTGCGCGCGCCAAGCGGGACGAATCTCATCTTCCATCGCAATGATGCCTTCGGGCAAAGTTTGACCGTGGATACTCCGACAAATGGCAACGGTGATGTCGGGGTAAATGTCGGGGTAAATGTCGGGGTAAATAAGCTTCCCCCCATAACCTCCCGTCAGAAACAGGTGCTCGACATCATTATGCGTGATCCCTCGATTACTGCATCTGATATAGCTGCAGAGTGCGGCATCACAGAGCGTTCTGTTCAGAGAATCGTCCGAAAGCTAAAAGAGCTGGGAGTGATTTCAAGGGAAGGGTCCGACAAGACGGGAAGATGGCTTGTCCGCGGTCAATAAGCTAATAAACAGGAATTCGGGCTCTTCTATAAGGGGCGCACCGAGCATCCAAGGTGATCGGATATGCGAGAGACGAAATAACGAGAAAGCGAGAAAAGCGGCACATGCAAGGTGACCGAAAGATGCTGGAGGCATTCTATAGTTGTTCGACTTGCAACGCGGAGAAGGATGCGGTCTTCGTCGTTGACATTGAGCCTGTGAAGGAGGCTTTGACGAAACGACTAAAGGAGCATGCGCATTCGGTGGACTGGAGCCGCGTTGTAGGATTTATCGATGTGTCGCGACATTCTAACTCCTCAGCAGGGATACTGGTCTGCGAAACGAAAGCCTATTTCTTCGGATTTCCAAAAAAGCCTGTAAAGGTTTGGTACGACGAGATAAACGGGATTGTCGCAAGGAAATCGAAAGAAGAGTTTGTCGGAATCAAGCTAAGGTTCCGAGATGGCTCAGACTTTACATGGGAGAGCAACGCTCTCGATTGTAGGTCTCTGGCGGTGATGTTCAACAAATTACGATGTGCCCGCATCGAGATATGTGACGCTTACATGGATGCGAATCTTAAGTCGGGCGAACAGGCCAGCGCTTTTGACGAAGCGGGAGGATTCGCAGTTGGAAGCAGAGGGACTGCTAACAAGATATTCGACGAAGAGCGGTTTCACTCAAGGCAGGGGCACGGTTTCGCTGCTGAGCGGGCGAACAACCTTGAAGATCGTCTCCATGGCAAGAAGGCGCGTATAGTCGGCGACAACAATATTAAGAATGGTCCCGATAGGGCGATAGTCAACCCCGATGGAACGACAACGTGGATTCAATCGAAGTATTGCATATCTGGCAAGGCGAGCGTAAATGCCTGTTTTGAGAGTAATGGCAGCGGAGCTTTTCGCTATCTTGATGCTTCAGGCAAGCCCATGATCATTGAGGTCGCCTTGGACAATTACGATGACGCGGTCGCGACGATGGCGAAAAAAATCCAGAACAACCAAGTTCCAGGCATTACCGATCCAAACGAGGCAAAAAACATAATCAAGCAGGGCAACTTCACCTATAACCAGGCAAAAAACATCGCAAAGGCAGGGAATGTAGACTCTGTAATATACGATGTTAAGTCGGGCGCGGTGATATCGCTATCCGCTTTTGGCGTAAGCGCCGCAATCACCCTTGCAGTCAGCCTGTGGAATGGTGATGAGCCAAAACTAGCTTTAAAGAATGCGGCGTTCAGCGGAATCAAGGTCGGAGGTACTGCCCTTGTTGCGTCTGTCATTTCGAGCCAGATCGCCAAATCAAGCATCAACGCCATGCTCAACCCTGGATTCCAGGCTCTCTCAAAGGCGATGGGGCCGAAAGCCTATGCAGTCGTTGCGAACGCCTTCAGGAGCGGATCTAGCGTCTCAGGTGCGGCTGCGATAAACAGCGCCGCTAAGCTCCTAAAGGGCAATGCCATATCTGCTGCCGTAACCACAGCGGTTCTGACTCTTTTCGATGTGACGGATATTGTCAGGGGACGAATCTCCGGCAAGCAGATGGCGACGAATTTCGTGAAGACATCATCAACTGTTGCAGGAGGAACGGCGGGATGGGTTGGGGGCTCTGCGGTAGGCTCCTTGATAATGCCAGGTGTTGGAACCGTGGTTGGCGGCTTCATCGGGTCTATTGTCGCTGGCGGCGGTGCGGGATTCCTTGTCGATAAGATTACAGGAAGGTTCGTTGACTCGGATGCAGAGAAGATGATGGAGCTTATCCAAGCGGCCTTCCTCGATGTCTGCGAGGAATACCTATTGAATCAGGATGAGGCCGAGAAAGTGTCTGACGAGTTGGTGGGGAAGCTGAACGATAAGTCGTTGAAA
This sequence comes from uncultured Coriobacteriia bacterium, assembly GCA_948466335.1. Lineage (GTDB taxonomy): Bacteria > Actinomycetota > Coriobacteriia > Coriobacteriales > QAMH01 > QAMH01. The sequence continues at coordinate 3,868 of CAOKAE010000029.1, forward strand.
CGGATGCATGCTAGCGGCGATAGATACGCATTCGCGAAAGACATAATCGAGCCTCTGGCGCGAGAGCAAACAAAGAACAGGGTAAGAATAGGAATCCCCAGTGAACAGCTAATGGAAAAGGGCATCGACTCCGCTCTTATGGACATTGCCGAGAGGATGAATGATGGCAACGAATAAAGCCGAACTGAACAAGGAGCTCACGAGGGCACTTCATCAATACGGCGCAGACTATGGGTTCGCGATAACCGAGAAGAGCATTGTGAAGCTGATTGAAGCCGAGGTTTTTGACGAGATTCATTTGAATAGTTGCGGCGGCAAACTTTTGGCCGAGGCTCTCATGAAGTCTGGCAAAGTGCTCGAACAATCGGATGACGAGAAAAGCTATATCGCGGTTGTGAGAGCTGGTGTAGCCAACATGAATTACGCCCTCTTGGCACTGAAACTCGACGGAGAAGACATCAGCATCGCCGCTGTCGCCAAAGAAGGACTCATCAAACAAGGCACAGCAAAAGGAGCCGTTGAGAAAGTGATACGGAATTTGTGCGAAAAGCAATAGCAACGCAATGCGCTGAGACAAATTGTCCCAGCGGCTCACGTGTAGCACGCAACCATCTCGGATGCCTGGACCTCATCGGTGCAGACGGGCAGGTACTCTGCGCATTCGAGGATCATCGGGCAGTCCTTGCAGGCCTCGAACATCCCGTAACGAGTAAGGTCATCGTCAAGATTGGCGAATGCCGCCCAAGCGTCATAGGCCGAATTGCTGAAGAGCGTCGGTTCGTAGGCGAAGCGCGGCTTGAAGTTGCCGTTGGAGTAAAGGATGCCGTGATCTTCCACCCAGTTGCCGAAAAGACGAACGGTGCCGTTCTTGGACATCAGCAGGAAGCGGGAGCCCTGGGTTGATCCTTCGATGATGCGCAGGGCGCGCTTGTCTCCGAGGAAGTCATTCGACATCGCCTTGAGCGGCACGAGCACCGACTTGGCGAACGCCATGCTATCGGAAGTGGCGTCATCGGTCTGAAGGCCGGAGAGAGTCCCGTTATGCATGAATCCCACGCTGGCATCGATCTTGGTGGCGCGCATCTTGGCGAAGCTGCCCTTCACGGCGAATGGGTGGCAGCAACCAGGCACGACAGCGCCGTGGGTGGCGATGCGGAAATGGAGCGCCATGGGCGTATCCTCCACGTCGATGGAGGATGTGACCTCATCGAGCGCTTCTAGGAAGTCAGGCCAGGCCATGAAGCCCTTGCGGATGCTCACATGGTCGCTTGCGGCCCACATGATGCCCGCGCCGTCGGGATTGTTGTCCCAGCAGGCGCGAAGCGTGTCGGTGCTTGGGAGCTGTTTGCCTTGCGGCTTGTAGACGATTATGCACATTGGAAATCTCCTTCCGGGACGATGAGCTCGCGCTCGATCAGGTAGTTGTGAAGCTCCGTCGTATCCACGGGGCATGCCTCCATCACCGCGTCCGCCAGGTCGTACCAGCAGAAGCGGTCCATCTGCGAGGGGTTGGAGGATTTGACGAGATGACAGAGCCCTGTGACGAACTGCAGGGTGGCAAGGATCGTGTCGGCCTTGAGCGTGCCGCGGAAGAGTCGGAACTCGATGGTGTGCGTGTTGGTGACGTTGATCGCGTGGTAGCGGTCGCGCTTGGCGAAGCAGCTCACCCGCTGGGCCTTCTTGACCCAGCCTGCGTCCTCTTTTGGCGCGTTGCACTTGGGCGCCCACCGGTCGATGTTGTGGCGCTTGCGGCGGGAGAAGATGACGATGGGCTCGAAGAGGCGGTCGACGGTCTCGATGAGCTTGAGCTCGGTGAGCTCCTGGGATGTCTGGTTCGCCCCGAAGAAGTCGCGGCTGACGTGGACATGGAACCCGCAGGTGTCTGTGTCGTGGCTTCTCATTCCCTCGGCGAGCGCCGAGGCGCAGATACCGCGCCACATCGCCTTGCCCGTATCCGACATCATGTACTCGGGGCTCATGGGATGGGTGACGAGCTCGCAGCCTTCATCGAGGCTGCCGTCGTGCTTGAAGTAGAGCAGCTTCTGCCCGTATTCCTCCGAAATCCTCTTCGCCGCCGCCTCGGCGTCGCCGTAGTCCATCTCAAGCTCGACCCCGAGGTAGAGCCCGGTCGGCTCACATCCCTCGGCATCGTGGAAGACGGGTTCCGGCTTGAAGCTGTAGGACATGATCGCCCGACCCGAGTTGTAGGCCATGCACGACCAGCAGAAGCGACCGTCGGCGCTCTGCTGCAGGTCACCGTTTAGCAGAAGCCCTCCGCAGCAATCGCAACGCGAATAGTTCGTCACGCACAAATCGCAGATGGTGCGTCCCGAGCGGTCGTGATGGCGCTCGTGGCTCGAAAGCTCGTAACGGCATCCGCAGTCGAGGCAGACGAACGTGTGCTCCTCGGCGCACGATGCGCACAGCACGCGCCCGGAAGTGCTCGTGAGCGCGGTGTCGATGTCGTGATAGGCTTCACACTCGTCGCAGCGGAAATAGAGCATGTCGATGCAGTCTTGGCAGACGTCCGCGACAGGCGTACTGTTGGGCTCGAACTGGTTTCCGCAGTGTCTGCAGAACTGGAAGAGCGACTCGCTCTGCGGAGGCTCGCGCCTCGTCCTCCTTCTTGTGGATGCGGTTGGCATCATCTCACCCCTTTCTATGGCGTTCCTTGCGCACCCGGAGAGCGCAGGGCACCCGTGCAGGTGCAAGGGGGGAAATGCGAAACCCGGCAGGGCTTGAGTTTTTATGGCGATACGGAGATGGCTAGATGCCAGAAAAAGTTTTCGCGGCCCTTGGCGCATGCGCGGGAGGGCCTGCGAGCATTCGGGTTGCTAGGAGCGCGGAAAGGGTGATGGATTAACCTACGTCAAGGAGAAGGGGGACGAGTGCGGCTCTCGGGAGCGTTAGAACAGCGTCGGCGCGAACCCTTGCCGAGCCTCGTCTGGCACCTGTTCGCCGGTGACATCTAGGATGACGTTGCTCCTGTCCGCGAGTGCGGCGAAGTCGCCTGTGAGCCATCGGCTCACATCACCCAGTTCAAGCACGATGGGCATGCGGGCGTGAACCGGGGCCACGAAACAGTTCGGCTCGGTGGTGACCACGCTGAAGGCGTCCTTGTTGCGCACTCCTGCGAGCAGGGTGAGGCGTCCGGGCAAGGAGAACTCGTACTGCTTCTTTACGGGCTTTCCCGTGCGCGGGCTCGCGACGGTCTCGGTAGCGCTTGGCTCGAAGAAGCCGAAGGTGGGCACGATGCAGCGCCCATGCTCGATGGCCTCGCGCCAAACGCCGTTCCTTTGGTCGAGGGCAGTCTCGATACGGGTGTTGAAGAGCACCTTGCGCTCGTCCCAAGGCGCGGTGAACCCCCAGCGAAGGTCCAAAGGCACAAGCTCGCCGTGCTCCGGCACGATGATGGGCGCTATGGACTTAGGGAAGGCGTCAGGCCTTCGCGCAGGCCAGTCGGGCTCTGGGTTGAAGGGCGTGTCCATTTGGATGCTCTGGATAACCCCGAGCACCTCGTCCCATGAAAGCGATACGAACCTTCCGCACATGGCAACCTCTCAACAGCCGTCTGCCGCGCAATCGTTCCAAGGCTCCTTCGCCTCAACGAACCATCTCGGATCCTCGAAGTAGAGCCGCGTGATGTTCTTGCCAACCCGTATCGTATAGCAGATGCCATCTCCTCCAACACGACGCGACGACATGCGTCGCACATCCTTTACCTCGTCGATGACGAGCGTCGAGTACTTCTCGCCATCGAACCACAGGATGGAGGTGGGACGCACCTGCCCCTCCTCGTTGGTAAACGTGGTGACGGGCACGTAGCGCTTATGTCTGGCATCTATCCCCTGCATGCTTGCCACCTAGCGCAGAAACCCTATGGGATGCACGGTGTTGTCGCGCTTGATATCAAGGTTCCTCATGGCGTCATCGGTGAGCTCAACCACACGGCGCACGCACCCGTTGCCGAAGCGGCGCCGAAGGTCATCTATGGTAGTTTCCAGCCGCTCTTGTGCCGCTATGGTCTCGACGTCGCCGAAGAGGTCGCATTGGATGGGCGCGTCCATGGGTACGAGGTTCGTGGCGCGCACATGGATAGCGCGCAGTGCGTGCTCGGGATCGATCGGCTGATTCTCCAGGATGAGCTGCATGGCAGTGCTGGCGATATCCTTCGTGAGGCATGTGGGCGCCTTGCGGGTGCGTTGGCGCGCATATCCAGACAGATCCCCCGCGCGACGCAGCCCGACCGAAACAGTACGGCAGCGCAAGTGCGACTCGCGCAGACGCTGGCCAACGGATTCTGCGAGCAGCCATACGAGCGCCTTGGCGTCGCGCTCGCTTTCTAGGTCATGCGGGGCGGTGAGGCCGTTCCCGATGCCCTTGATGTCGTATTCCACGTCGGCTTTTGTAGGGTCGAATTGCCGCACATGCGAGCCGTCGATACCATTGGCGAAGTCGCGCAACATGAGCCCGACCACCCCGAAGCGCCGCTTGAGGAATATATCCGAGGCGTGGGCGAGATCCCCTATGGTGTCCTTGCCTGCAGAGTGGAGCTTGCGGGCGGTCGCCGGTCCCACGTAGATGAGATCGGATGCTGCGCGCGGCCACACCACTTCAGGCAGGCTCTCGGGGGTGATGGACACGATGCCGTCTCCGGGATCGATGTCGCTTCCGAGCTTGGCCATCACCTTGTTGAACGACAGCCCCACGCTGACGGTGAGCCCGAGTTCCGCCTTCACGCGCTCCGATATCTCCTGAGCGAGCAACAGCCCATCGCCGCCGAAGAGGTGCAGCGAGTTCGTGACCTCGACCCACGACTCATCCAGCCCGAACGGCTCGACGAGGTCGGTGTAGTCGTAGTAGATCATCCGCGCGAGGCGCGAGTACTTCTTGTACGCAGCATAGTCAGGGGGCACGATGACGATATCCGGGCACACCTTCTTGGCCTCCCAGATGGCGCAGCCCGTCTTCACTCCCGCCGCCTTCGCCTGCCTGGATTTGGCAAGCACGATGCCGTTTCGCTTCTTCGGGTCGCCCGCGACGGCGATGGGGCGGTTTCGAAGCGAGGGGTCGAGGTGCTGGGCCACGCTGGCATAGAACGCATTCATGTCTATGTGCATGACGACGCGCTCGCGCATCTGGGACTCCATGTGCCGCACCTCCTCCCAGGTTATGGATTCATCAGCCTCGTCTTCGGCAGAGCCTCTCTTCCCGTGCTACGATTCGTGAATGATTGGGAACAAATGTTCGATTATGCGAGATTACCCATGATGCACTTTATGGAGGCGATTGTCAATACAAATGTTCGCCCGAAGGGATGCCCATTCCCTCAGTGTCTCTGGAACAAATTGTCCCAGCTATCGCGAGGAGCGCTGCAAGGGCAAGCTCGCTCGTGCTCTCGAAGGGGACGTCGAAGTCGAGTTCGATGATGACAGCCTTTCGGGGCAGGCTGATCCCTCTTCGCCTCGCGGCGGCTACAACCAGCATGCGGATCTCGCGAGTGGCGGAGGCGGTGACGCCGCGTATGGAGATGCCAGGGCTTCCGGGCGCGATGGTCGCGGTAGCCGTTACGCAGCGCGCGAGGCCGCCTTCCATGATGACGCTTGTGATAGAAGTGGGGCTCATGTCGATACCTCCCTCTCAGCACAGGACGCTGATGGTCGTGTCGGGGCACACATGGAGCGCAAGAGCCCCGTTGTCGTTGTGGCAGGTGAACTCGATGTCGTCGTACTCCTCGCCCACGCGGCAGAACTCGCAGGGAACCCCTGTGCTCATAATCTCCGAGAGAGCGGTCGTGACGTTGGTGACGTCGGCGAGCATGCCGTCGTACCACTTGACCCAATCCCAGCCGAACACCACGGATCCATCCTGCTCCTCGAAGAACTCGGGTATCCGCCTCGTGCCGATGAGCGGGTAGGTGTCATGCCCCTCGCTCAGCTCGTCCACTCGCTTGCATATTCGGTCGTAGCCCTCGCGGGTGGTCGCTATCCTCACATCGCTTCTGTAGCCCATCTTTGCGTCCTTTCTATCGCGTGCCTTGCGCGCTCGGACTGCGCAGATGGACGCAGGCGCACAAGGGAGGAAGCGAAACCCGGAAGGGCTTGAGTTTTCAGGGTGGTATCGAAGAGTTGTCTCGCCATGAAAAGTTTTCGCGGCCCTTGGGCGCATGCGAGGGCATCTGCGACGATGCGGGCGGCAAGGCATGCAAAAGGGCGCGGGCGAGGATGCCGGAGGCGATACGCCAAGCAGGAGCGGGATCTGTGATGCTCAGCTAGGGAGGCGCCGGGCGGCCCAGACCGGATGCGCCACGGCTCCGATCGTGAGTAGCTCCATGCTGCGCGTGCCTGCAAGTGAGTCGCCCACGATGACGCGGCCCGCCATCCCAAGGAGAGACATCTGCACATAGCACATGAGCGCCGTGTCCTGCGAGATGTCCTGCGCCTCGAACCAGGCATCCGTCTGTGGGTTCATCCCCTGGTCGCGAATGACGTTGAACGCGGCAACGAGCATCCCGCCTGAACCGGCGCAGGGGTCGCATATCGAGATGTAGCCCTTCTTTTTTGCTTGCGCGCTGTCAGCGAGCATCATCTGCGCGATCATCTTGGAGATGTCGTAGGGCGTGAAGAACTGCGAGCGGGAGCTTATAGGGAAGCCGAGGGCGTTGTACACGTAGCCCATGACATCGCGGTCGGGGTTCCCCTCAAGCGCATCGACCACAGCCGAGAGCATCTCGTCGAATTCGCCTACGAACCCCTCGTATCTAGCGAACTGCCTTCTGGCGTCCTCGACGAGCGAGCTTGGCGCACACCCTGCCGCCAGGGCCATGGGTGCGGCGGCCATCGTGACGAAGGCGGACCAGATGTCGCGATCGTCCCTTCCCGCAGCCTTCAGACGCGAGAAAGCCTCCGTGACTCTGCGCAGGTTGGCGTCTTGCGGGGTGAAGGTATTCTTTGACCGGGGCATCGGAGCTCCTTCCATAACGATGGCGATTAGGGGAAGCGCCGCCAGCGGCGCCAGGGGCGAGCTTAGTTGCGGGGCCTGATGCGGCACACCTCGCCTTGCGGGTAGTTGTTCGGGTTCTGCGAGTAGTCGCCGTTCGAGCCGTAGAGCTTGACGTACGCCTTGCCCGTGCGGTCAAGGCCGTTCACGACGCCGTCTCCGAAGCCTGCGACAGGGCAGGCCTCCCACTTGCCGTAGATGTCGTCGAACATCCACACCTCGTCGCCGACCTGAAGCTCGCTTGCGGGAACCTCCGCCGAGTCCAGGAACTCGCCGAGGCGAAGCTCTTCGGGCATGGACGCGTCGAAGGCGCGGAGCATGTCGTCGAATTCGTGCCAATCCTCCTCCTCGGAGGGCCTGAAGGAGCGCATCCCGACGGGGTTCCAGTCCGAGTCGTACTCCGTCCGCAGGTGGTCGGCGATACTCCATCCCTCGATGACGTAGATGCCGTTGTCGCCGGGGTCCATCTGCCGGTCGGTGGTGTATGCGCCGACGCCCAGGGAGAGGGAGCCTCCGAAGAAGTTGCCCATCACCTGGCAGATGCGGGCGAAGCCGTACTCGTCCGAGCTCGGAGCCCTGTAGCCCTGCAGCTCGCAGTACTTGAGCAGCGGCTCTACGGTGTCGCGCCCTCCGTTCCAGTGCAGGTAGACGCCGACCTTGCGCTCCGGCGTGGTGATGACGGCTCGATTTCCCATGATTGCGACCTCCTCGTCTTTGGCTAGGCCCCATGCCTTCGCCTTCTGGGCGGGGAGCTGACGAGGTTCATCGAGGGGCGCAAGGGGGAAATGCGAAACCCGGAAGGGCCTGAGTTTTCAGGATGGTGCCGTAGATTCACATCATCATGAAAAGTTTTCGCGACCCTTGCGCGCGAGATGGCTCTCGGCAAGTCTTGTCGCTTGAAGGGAAGGCGGCCTGCCATGCGAGGTCGCAGGGGAAACCGGCATCGGCAGACCAACAGACATGAAATAGACAAACGACGTGTCTGAGATTCCAGGGATGTGAATGAGCAGAGCGATTGTCAGGTATACCGAAGCGATGGGAACGTG
>CAOKAE010000030.1 GCA_948466335.1 uncultured Coriobacteriia bacterium
GCCGAGCTTCTTCGGCTACATCGGCTGGGCGCTCGCCTTCCTCGTGCCGGTGTTCGCCGTCGACAGCCTGCTGTTCTTCCTGTGACGATGTGTCGCGGTGCCTGACCCCCTGACACATCGCACTCCGTGAATTATCCGCGCCTGAGGGCCTTCGTCACCACGTCACAAAGCACGTCGACGAGCTCGTCGCTATCGCCGAGCGGCGCCACGAAGTCATAGCTCGGCGGCTTTCCCATCACGTTCGCACGGAAGAACTCCTCCATGCGCGAGCCCGCATCGTACGAACCGAGTGCGTCTGGCATGCAGAACGCGGGGCAGATGGCCTTCACGTCGCGCACGCCGGCAACCCATCCCATGAGCGTCTTCTCGGCAAAGGGCCCGAGCCAGTGCGCGTTGTCGTAATCGCAGACGAAGGCGACATGCACGAGGCCGGGACTGATCTTGAGAAGCTGGCAGAGGCGTTGCGTGAGCCACTCGATCTGCTCCTCGTAGACCGTGTCCGCCTGCGCGAGCGCACGGGGTTCGGAGGGCATGAGGATGAGCAATCGCGAGACGTTGCGCGGTTCCCAGTCTCGTTCGATGCGCTGGGCGAGGACCTGGGCAAAGCCAGGCGTCTTGCAGAAGGAATCGATTTCGACGAGCCTCGGCTCCCATGCGCCTGCGCCGACGCGCTCGATCGTAGCGCGTGCCTCCTCGAGGGCCGCCATGGTCATGGGCGGGAAGCGAAGGGGATAGAGCGGGAGCAGCAAGACGATGTCGCAACCCTCTTCGGCGAGCTGTCCGGCGGCATCCTCAAGCGAAGGCGTGCCGCAGCGCATGGCCGTCACCACGACGCATGGCGTACGCGTTGCCGAGACGAGCTTGGCGGCCAGTTTGGACTGGAGCGATTCGGCAAGCGCCAGGTACGAGCTTGCCACGCCACCATCGCCATGGAAGTAGCGACGCCATGCACGCGCCTTGGCGGGAATGGTGATGCGCCTGAACATCTGGCGCTGCATGATGCCGAGACCCTCGGTGTAGAGATTGCCTCCGAGAACAATCTCGGTATAGCTGCGCAACGCCTCGGCGCTATCGTTTTCGGGAACGCCCGTGTTGATGAGCATGACGCCGCATTTCATGGCAGTCCCTTTCTCGTGGCAATGAGGTGATGGGACCATTATTCCATGCCCGTGGCGGTAAAAAGCGCCTGTTGGCGGGCATTCGTCATGGGAATAGGGAGCATTCGATTCTTGGGGAGGGGGCGTGGCGATTGGCCCCAAACGCAAGCGGGCTCCCGCGTACGGGAGCCCGCCTTCCGAGTGCCTTGGCGCTCGCGCCTACCAGTTGGCGCTCTCTGCCGATGCCGTCGCGTTTTCCTCGGTCGCCTGCGCGAGCTTGTCCTTGCGCTCCATGCGGCGAATCTGGAAGTTCAGCAGCAGTGCGCCTCCCACCAGGAACACGACCATGACGATGAAAACCACGAGATCGTTGCTCATCTTCATCCTCCCCCTCATCTCGGTCTTTCGATAAGTCGATGATAGGGCAGGTCAGAGCGGGTTCGTGGTGCAGCATGCGCACGCCCGTTGCCAAAAGCGCAACGCGCGCCCATTGCGGATGTCCCCTTGACTTACACTGTGCTTCAAATGGTACAAACGGGCAGGTATGACACGGGACGTTTCGAATCGACGATGGAGGGCCGATGAGGTACAGGACCCTGGGCAAGACGGGACTTCGCGTGAGCGAGGTGGGCTTTGGCGCCGAATGGATAGGGGAGATGTCCCCTGCGACGCGACGTGAGGTCATGGACGTCCTCAACGACGGCGGCGTCAACATCGTCGATTGCTGGATGAGCGATCCTGATGTTCGCGATGCCCTGGGCCAGATGATCGCCCCCAATCGCGACCAATGGATCGTCCAGGCCCACATCGGGTCCACCTGGCAGGATGGCCAGTACGTGCGCACGCGCGAAATGAACAAGGTCATCCCCGCGTTCGAAGACGAGCTTAGGCGCCTCAAGAGCGACAGTTTCGAGCTGGGCATGATCCACTACGTGGACGAGGTCGCCGAATACCACTCCATCATGGAAGGCGAATTCCTCGACTACGTACTCAGGCTGCGCGATGCGGGCACCATCCAGCATATCGGCCTTTCCACCCACAACCCCGAGGTAGGACTCTTGGCCGCCAAGTCGGGCATCGTCGAGATGATCATGTTTAGCATCAATCCGGCCTTCGACATGCTGCCGGCCTCCGAGGACATCAACACGCTGTTCGAAGAGTCCTACGACGCGGGACTTTCGGGCATCGAAAAGGTCCGCGCCGAGCTTTACGAGACCTGCGAGCGCGAGGACGTGGGCATCACGGTCATGAAGCCCTATGCGGGCGGACGCCTGCTGGATGCGGAGAAGTCCCCGTTTGGTGTCGCGCTCACTCCCGCGCAGTGTCTCCACTACTGCCTCACGCGTCCTGCCGTGGCAAGCGTCATGGCGGGCGTCTCGAACGCCCGGCAGGCCGCCGAGGCCCTGGCCTACGAGGACGCCGCGGAAGACGAGCTCGACTACGCGAGCGTGCTCGCCAACGCGCCGGCCCATTCCTATGCGGGGCAATGCACCTACTGCGGCCATTGCCAGCCCTGCGTCGTCGGCATCAACATCGCCATGGTCAACAAGTTCTACGACCTGGCCGCATCGCAGGATACGGTGCCGGAATCGGTGCGAGCCCATTACCTCGACATGGACGCCACCGCCAGGGATTGCTTTGCCTGCCACGGCTGCGAATCGCGCTGTCCCTTCGGCGTCAAGATCGTGGACAAGATGAAGGCCGCGGTCGAGCTCTTCGGGGCCTAGGGCCGCAGGACGTGAGGTGAGGCTAGCGCTTCTCCTTGTACTTCGCGAGCATCTCGTTGAGGCGCCTGGTCTGCCGACGGTATAGCGCCGTGAAGAGCGCGGAGAGTAGCACCAGGATCACGAGGTAGATGACGGTGAAGCTCACCCAGGCCTCCGGCATGGCGGCGGGAAACCAGTCGAAGGCGACGGCCAGCGGCGCGAGCACGGCGTAAAAGCAGATGCCGAACAGCGCGACGCGAGCCCCGTAGCCCATCTTCTTGATGAGCAGCGGCGTGAAGAAGACGAGCTGCAACACCACCGCCACGAGCATGGCGAGCGCGATGGTCCAGCAGCACATGATGCCGGCCTTGGCCTGTTCATCGGCGAATATCATGCCGAACACCATGCTCATGAGCATGAAGATGGTGAATGCGATGCAGAAGTTGACGCAGAGCATGCGCACGACCTCGCCGGCGCCCCTTTTCTCGGTGTCGATGATTTTCGAACTCATGGCAATCTCCTCCTAGACGCCCAGCAGGCACTTGATTTCGCCTGCGTACTTTCGCGAGATGACGATTTCCTCGTCGTTGTCGAGGTGCGCGAGCATGCGACCGCCCACGTAGGGGCGCAGCCCCGCAATGCGATTCAAGTTGACGAGGCAGTTCTTGGCGACGCGCACGAAGCTCGCGTCTGTCAGGCGCTCTTCCAGCTCGACGAGGCGCAGCGGCATCTCGAGGACCGTCGTGTTCGTGTAGGCGAAGCAGTGCCCGTCCACGGACTCGATGTAGAGCACCTCGCCGGCGGTCACGACGCACGTCTCGCCGTCACTCGTACCGGTGAGCCTGCGGTCATGCATGCGCAAGCTCGCGACGATGGCGGCGACGGACTCGTCCACGGCCCTGCAGCGCAGCAGGATCTCGGTCTCGGCCAAGGTTGCGTCTGTCTCGATGTCGATTCTCATGGGGCCTTCCTTTCTCGGGGGAGAGTATAGGCCCGCCGTTATGTCACGTGGCGCGCATGGCATCAAGATGCATTGGCGTGCAGGTGAAATGCAAGGGGGGCAGGCGCGGACGTGCCCGACGCAATGCCGACGTAGAATTTATCGTCGGCATTGCATCGGTTGCGCCGGATGTAGTCGAAATGCACGAGAGGGTACAGGTCCTTGTCATTTCGAGCGAAGCGAACGAAGTGAGCGAAGTCGAGAAATCTCACAGCGAGTTTGGACTCAGGATGGCAGGCAGGCAGGCTCGCTGCGCAGCTTATGACGAGATTTCTCAAGGGGCATTTGTTTCTACAGCCCGCAGAATAGCTCGTGGATGTGGGTGTCGTCGTCGAGCTCGGGATGAAAGGCCGTGGCGATTTGGCTACCCTGTCTCACGGCGACGATGGTGCCATCGATATGGGCGAGTTCGATGACATCGTCGCCCGTCTCTATGATGCGCGGCGCGCGGATGAAGCGCATGGACACCGTGCCGATGCCTTCGAAGGATTCCGTCGTCGCAAAGCTCGCGAGCTGCCGTCCGTAGGCGTTGCGCTCGACGGTGACATCCAGGGTGCCGAGGTGCGTCTCGGGCCTGATGGTGCGGTCGTTGGCTCCTGCATCGATGATTCGGGAGGCCAGTAGGATGAGGCCGGCGCAGGTGCCGAGCACGGGCATGCCGGCCTCGATGCGCTTGCGCAGCGGCTCGAGCATGTCCTCGTCGCGCAGTAGTCTGCCCTGCACGGTGGACTCGCCACCGGGCAGGATGAGACGGTCGAAGGGGCGCTCCATATCCTCGTGGCAGCGCAGCTCGAAGTGAGGTTCGCCAAGCGCATCGAGCATTGCGGCGTGCTCGGCGAACGCCCCCTGGAGCGCCAGTATCGCCGTGGTCACTAGATGCCCCGCTCGGCCATGAGCAGTTCGATCTCGTCCTTGTTGATGCCGACCATCGCTTCACCGAGGTTTTCCGAGACGTGCGCGATGAACTCCGGGTCCTCGTAGCGCGTCACGGCACCGACGATGGCGCGAGCGCGCTGCTCGGGGTTGCCGCTCTTGAAGATGCCGCTGCCGACGAAGACGCCTTCGGCGCCGAGCTGCATCATGAGGGCCGCATCGGCCGGTGTCGCCACGCCGCCAGCGGCAAAGTTGACGACGGGCAGCTTGCCGTGCTCGTGGACGAAGCGCAGCAGATCGATGGGGACCTCGAGACGCTTGGCCTCTTCGAAGAGCTCGTCATCGCGCATGGCCGTCACCGCACGCATCTCGCCGTTGATGAGGCGCATGTGGCTCACTGCCTGCACGACGTCACCGGTGCCCGGCTCGCCCTTGGTGCGGATCATGGACGCGCCTTCGGCGATGCGGCGCAGCGCCTCGCCCAGGTTACGGGCCCCGCAGACGAACGGAACGGCAAACGTGGTCTTGTCGATGTGGTAGATGTCATCGGCCGGGCTCAGCACCTCGGACTCGTCGATGTAGTCGATGTCGATGGCCTGAAGCACCTGCGCCTCGACGAAGTGCCCGATGCGACATTTCGCCATGACGGGGATGCTCACGGCCTGCTGTATGCCGCGGATCATCGCCGGGTCGCTCATGCGGCTCACGCCGCCTGCCGCGCGGATGTCGGCCGGGATGCGCTCGAGCGCCATGACCGCGCAAGCGCCGGCCTCCTCCGCGATGCGGGCTTGCTCGGGCGTGGTCACGTCCATGATGACGCCGCCCTTGAGCATCTGGGCAAGCTCGCGGTTGAGCTGCGCGCGGTCCTTCGTCGTCTCTGCCATCTTCTGCCTCCGTGGGTTCGTGTCGTCTGTTGACAGTACGAAGCCTAGGAGTAATCTGGATATGTCTGTATATCCAGATAATTCATTTTTGATAATGCCAGTTGTCGAAATGAGACAAATTGGTCAGACACATTTGTCTCATTAGCTGCCGGTACAGTTTGGAAGAAGGGCCATGCTCGACTATGATCTGGATGCGCGTGAAGATGCGAGCCTCTACGAATTCTTATACCGTTCGATTCGCGACGACATAGAGTCGGGCGTGCTGGCGCCAGGTGCCAAGTTGCCCTCCAAGCGCTCGTTCGCGCAGCATCTTGGCGTGAGCGTCATAACGGTGGAGAACGCCTACGCCCAGCTCGTGACGGAAGGCTACTGTCACGCTCGTCCTCGCAGCGGGCATTACGTGGCCGAGCTGCCCTTCGTCATGCGGCGGGAAAATCTTGCTGCGCCGCAGGCTCCACGGGAAAGCCCCAAGCCCGATGTCGCCTTCGACCTCTCGCGCGTCACCATCGACTCGTCCGTGGTCGCGCGCGTGTGGGGGAGGGCGCTGCGCGGTGCGCTCTCCCGCGAGCCCGATGACGAGCTTTACGGGCCCCAGCCGCCTCAGGGCACCCTGCGCCTGCGTCGCGCCATAGCCGATCGACTCCGGCAGACGCGCGGCATCGAAGTCGATGCGTCATGCATCGTCATCGGGGCCGGATCGCAGCTTCTGGATGCGGCTCTCGTGCAGCTCCTGCGGCCTGCGGGTCCGATTGCCCTCGAGAACCCCGGCTATCCGCGCTTGGCGCAAATCTACGAAGCCGCGGGTGCGAGCGTGTGCCCCGTTGCGCTCGACGCCGGGGGCATGCGTATGGATGGGTTGCGGGCAAGCGACGCGAGCCTCGTACACGTCATGCCCTCGCACCAGTTCCCAACCGGCATAGTCACGAGCATCGCGCGACGCCGCGAGCTCCTTGGGTGGGCAAGCGAGGCCGAGGGCCGTTATATCATCGAGGACGATTACGACGCGCCGTTTCGCATGGCGGGGCGCCCCGTGGCAAGCCTCATGTCCATCGATACCGGCGGGCACGTCATCTACACCAACACGTTCTCCAAGAGCCTCGGCCCGGCCTTGCGCATGGCGTTCATGGCGCTGCCGCCGGCGCTTGCCGATGACTGGGCGGGGAAGGTGGGCTTCTACGCCAACACCGTAAGCGTTGTCGACCAGATTGCATTGGCCCGCATGCTCGAATCGGGCGATTACGAGCGTCACGTGAACCGCTACCGCAAGGCGCAGCGCGATGTGCGCGATGCGTTCATTGACGAGTTGGCCCTTGCGCTGCCGGCAGGTCGCGCCCGTGTCGAGGAGGCGGATTCGGGGCTGCACTTCGTCCTCGTCATTGCGGACGCCGACGAGGAATCAATCACCACCGCGGCCCTCGAGCGCGGCGTGCGTCTGGCACCTCTCGGCGATTATGTGCTCGGGAAGCTGCCAGAGCGTGATGACGCGTGCTTCGCCATCCAGTACGGCGGCCTCGATGTCGAGTCGGCTTGCGCTGCCGCGCGCATCATCGCGGAGTGCGTGTAGGGGAGCTCTATATCGTTACCAAATGAGACAAAAACTCGGCGGACGAACTTTTGTCTCATTGTAATGCGTCACGTTACATGTTACAATCAATCAGTCGATTGGAGTGAGCGTGATACGCAGTTTTGCTCAGAGCGATACGAAGCTCCTGTTCGAGATAGGGCAGAGCAAGGAGTTGCCGCCAGATATCTTGCGTCGGGCGCTCAGAAAGCTCGAGCTCATCGACAATGCCATGACGCTCCTTGACCTTCGTCTGCCGCCTGGTAACAGGCTGCATGCGCTCAAAGGCGACCGCGAGGGGCAGCATGCCATTTCCATCAACGAGCAATGGCGCGTCTGTTTCCGTTTCGAGTCAGATGGCGTGTATGACGTCGAGATATGCGACTATCACTGAGGGGGACTCCCATGAGCGACGAGATGATCATAGTTTCGCGTGAGCCGATTCACCCCGGCGAGTTTCTTCGCGAGGAATACATGCCCGAGCTTGGCCTTTCGGTTGCCAAGCTGGCCGAGCGTCTGGGTGTCACGCGCCAGACCGTGAACGACATCGTGCGTGAGCGCCGCGCCTTGAGCCCCGACATGTGCCTGCGTCTCGGGCGCCTCTTTGGCACCACGCCGCAGTTCTGGATGAACATGCAGGCCAAGGTCGATCTATGGAACTCTCTCGAGTTGCACCGTGATGACATCGAGGCCATCGAGCCTATCGCCGCGGTGGCAGCGGGCTAGGGCGCATCATCCTCTTCTTGAATTATTCTTGTCACAGTCATAAGATACTCATGTACGTGACCTGCGCTTGACGCCGCGTAACGGTCGCCATTGGCAGGCCTCTCCGATGAGAAAGAGGATGATTGCCATGTTCGTTATCGGACCCCACCTTTCCAAGCGCGAAGGCTACCTCTCGATGGGCATGCAGGCCGAGGGCCTTGGCGCCAGCACCTTCCAGTACTTCTCGCGCAATCCACGCGGCAGTCACGTCAAATCCGCCGATGAGGGGGATGTGAAAGCCTACAACGAGTATGCCGCCGAGCACGGTATCATCTCGCCGCTGGCCTACGCGCCCTACGACATCGAGCCCGCATCCGGCAAGACCGAGCAACGCGATTTCGCCCTGGCGGTCATGGCCGAGGACATGGCGCTGCTCGATGAGATTCCCGGTCAGAACTACCTCGTGCGCCCTGGCAGCGCCATCGACGAAAGCAAGGAGCAAGGCCTGGCCAACTTCGCCTCTACCATCAACGCGATCGTGCATCCGAGCCAGAACGCCAAGCTCCTCATCTGCATGCTCGCTGGCGAAGGGCACCAGCTGTGCAGCACCTTCGAGGAAGTCAAGCAGGTGCTCGATCAAGTCGAGCTCCAAGGCCATGTGGGCGTGCTCGTCGACGCGTCGGCGCTGTGGGCTGCCGGCTATGACATCGTGGGCGACCTTGATGGCGTGCTCGACGAGTTCGATCGCGTCATCGGCCTGGACAAGCTGCTTGCCGTGCATCTCAACGACAGCAAGGAGGAGCGTGGCTCGCACGTCGATCGTCACGCGCGCATCGGCGAGGGCACCATCGGCTTTGATGCGCTCGCGGCTATGACGAACAACCCGCGACTCGCTTCGCTGCCGTTCTACATCGAGGAGCCGCACTCCACGCTCGCCGAGTACCGCGAGGACATCGAGAAGTTCAAGCAAGCGCGAAAGGCATAACGACTTTTCCATCGTGCGCAGACAAGCTGCGAAGCGGAGGTCTAAGGGAGCACGCCGTAAAGATGCACGAAGCGCAGCTGTCGGGAAACATTGTGTCGGAGCGGGGCAGCTTGCCTGCACGTGCCTCCTCGTTGACCTGCGAAATGAGACAAACGTGTCAGACACGTTTGTCTCATTTTGCAGGTCAGGGCTCTCTCACGAATTCAGATACGCCTCGACGTCGGTCTTGAAGTAGCCGTCGGGGATGTTGTCGCGGATGAAGTCGATGAAGTCCTGGGCCGAGCGCGTGAGCACGTGCTCGCTGCTCCACGCGAGCGAGACCGGGTACCACATGGGCGCCGTGTTCACGGTGAGGCGCAGGATCTCTGTGTCGTCGCGGTAGCGGTTGTAGATGCATTCGGGCACGGTGCCCCAACCCAGCCCCGCCTTCACGCCCTCGATCATGGCCTCGTGGGTGTCGAAGCAGGCGATCATGTTGTGGTCCTGCAGCGACAGGCCGTAGCGCTCGCGGAAGTGGCGGTTGCCCACCATGTGGCGTCCCGAATCCCATTCGTAGATGATCATGGGCCACTCGAGCATGGTCTCGACGGGCACGGGCTGTGCCGTCCGGTTATAGGGTGCCGCGTTGGGCGCGATGAAGATGAGCTTCTTGTATCCCAACACCTCGAGTTCGAGACTCGGTATCTCGGGCTGGTTCTCGAGCATGGCGAAGTCGAGCTTGCCGGCCTTGAGCTCGTCGATTAGGTAGGGTTCGTAACCGGCATCGAGGTGCACGCGGGCATCGGGTACCTTGCGCACGTAGGCGGCGACGAGATGGGGGAGAAGCGCCACCCCGTCGTTGATGGACATTCCGACATCGAGCGTCGAATCGAAGCGCTCGTCGATGGCGGCGAGCTGGGATGCCAGCACGCGCTCGAGGTTTGCCGCGTTGCGGGCGAAGGTCGTGACGAGCTCGCCGGCCTTGGTGGGCGTGATGCCCGTGGACGTACGCTCGAAGAGCTTGCGTCCCACGCGTTTCTCGAAATTGGATATCTTCTGGGAAAGACCGGGACGCGACATGTAGAGCTGGTCGGCCGCCTGGGAAAGGCTCTTGGCTTCGGAGAGCACTATGAGCAATTCGATGTCTTCAAAAAGCATGGCAACTCCTCCGAGTCGTCGAAAATCCCTTTCGAACGCGTTCTTCGAAATTGCGTACCAGTTGATAGTAAACAAAACGAACAGACTTCCTGTCTAGGGCGTTCGCCATATTCGATGTAGCGTTTCGACACGACCGTTGTAAGGTTTTGCTACATGAAGGCATATCTTGGCAGCCCTGTTCCAAAACCGTGACGGCCAATCTGCGAATGCCCCCAGTTAGTCAATTCTAACCCTCATATATTTTGCGCTGCGACAGCCTTGTGCGGGCAATGGGCCTATTCCCCCGGAAGCGCCTGACCCCCTCCTACGTCGGCGAACCTGAATGCCCAAAGCCCGCATCGGGGCAAAGAGCAAGCAAGAGGGATTGAAGGAAAGGGAGGTATGTATGGACAAGCAGGGCATCATCGATGCGAGCAAGAAGCGTCGTGAGGGCGAGCGCATCTTCTACACCTCGTGTCCGGCCAACGGCTGTTGGGACTCGGCCTGCGTTCTGAAATGCCACATGAAGGATGGCAAGATCTTCGCAATCGAGCCCGATGACTCCATCAACAAGAACGACAGTCGCGAGGAGAAGACCTGGGAAGAGCTGCTCAAGGGTAACATCCAGGCCCGCCCGTGTGCCATGGGCCATTCGTGGAAGAAGGAGCTCTACGCCGATACGCGTCTGCTGCATCCCATGAAGCGCGTGGGCGAGAAGGGTCCGGGCAAGGGTTACTTCGTGCCCATCAGCTGGGACGAGGCACTCGACACCATCGCCGACAAGATGAAGGAGATCAAGGCCGAGTACGGCCCCTACAGCATCTTCCACTCGCAGTATCCGAGCTTCGAGAAGAACGGCTTTCCCCTCGCACCGTGGTGGGAAGCTGGCTTTGGCGCCTGGGGCGAGCACTCCACCTCGGGCCATGCCGCCGGTGAGATGCTGCACCTGGGCGTTGACCTCACCAAGGTCACGCGCGGTCTGCAAAACGCGCTGCCGGGCTTCGAGGCACCGGACATCTTCCACTCCAAGCTCCTCATCCTGTGGGGCATGGACCCGGTCGTCGCCTGGTACGGCCAGACGTCCTACTACATGAAGCTCGCCCACGAGTACGGCATCAAGACCATCATCATCGACCCGCGCTACACCCAGTCGGCCGAGCTCATCGCCGACCAGTGGATTCCCATCCGTCCCGGCACCGACCTGGCCATGATGCTGGCCATCGCCCAGGTGCTCTTCGAGGAGGACATGATCGACCACGACTTCGTCGAGCAGTGGGTCGACAAGGAGGGCCTGGACGAGTGGCGCGCCTACGTCATGGGCGAAGGCGAAGATGGCATCGTCAAGACCCCCGAGTGGGCGGCCCCCATCTGCGCCGTCCCGGCCGAGACCATCCGCGAGCTCGCACGCCTCTACGGCACCTCGCAGCCCGTTCATCTGCAGTACTTCTACAGCTGCGCCAAGCGCCACATGGGCGACTACAGCGCGGCCGCCTCGATGATCTTGCAGGCCATGACCGGCAACATCGCCTGCCACGGCGGTTGCGAGTCCGGTGCCTGCCTGCCCACGCCGGGCCGCATCCCCACGCCGACGGCGGACTGGCAGCGCAACCCGGGCGACTACAAGGTCCCGGTGCTCTTCAACAACAACTGCCTCACCGAGATTCTGGCCCGCCAGGACGATTACTGGAACGGTGACCTGAGCGAGGACGAGTTCCGCCACCTCATCGGCTCGCCCACCAACGACAGCCCGCTGCCCAACATCCAGATGATCATCTTCGAGAACAACTACGCCAACAACCAC
>CAOKAE010000031.1 GCA_948466335.1 uncultured Coriobacteriia bacterium
GAGTGAGGCAAAACTCATCGAACGAGAAATTACCTCATTGTGACAGTATTGAAATGTCGGGTGCCGCCGACGAAAGCCGGCGGCGCATCTTCTAGAATGGCAGGCATCGGACATTGGAGCGCTGCCTATGAAGATTCTCATCGTGGAAGACGACCCCCTCATCGTGCGCACCCTCGACGAGCTTCTCGAAGCCGAGGGCTACGACGTGACCGCTTGCGGTCGCCAGGATGACGCGACGCAGCTCCTGAACGCCGAAGGTTTCGACCTCGCGCTCCTCGACGTCACACTTGCCCAGGGCAACGGCTTTGCCGTCTGCGCGGCTGCCCGTCAGGCTCATCCGGATATGCTGGTCATCTTCCTCACGGCATCTGACGACGAGTACTCGACGGTCGCCGGCCTCGACATGGGCGCCGTGGACTACATTGCCAAGCCCTTCCGCGCCCGCGAACTGCTCTCGCGCATTCGCGCCGCGATGCGCAAGCGCCAAGGCAGCGACCTGGTGCTCTCGGCAGGCTCGCTGCAACTCAACCCATCTACGGCGACGGTCACGAAGAACGGCGCCGAAATCGTGCTCTCGGCCCTCGAATACCGCCTGCTCCTCTACTTTCTCCAGAACCAAAACCGCCTCGTCACGCGCGAGAACCTGCGCGACGCGATATGGGATACGGCTGGCGAATACGTCTCGGACAACTCCATCAACGTCTACATCCGCCGCTTGCGCGAGCGCATCGAAGACGACCCGGCCAACCCCACCGTCATCGTGACCGTGCGCGGCCTGGGCTATCGTATCGGGACGGGAAGATGAACGACTCGCTTGCCAGGCACGTCATCGTCCTTGCGCTGCTGTGCATCGCCGTCACCGTCGCCGCCTATTTCGGTGCCGGTACCGATGCCGCCCTCTGCTGCGCCGCGCTCGCGCTCGTCGCCATCACCTTCTTCCTCGTCATCTCGCTGCGCCGCCGCGCCGAGATGCGCCGGCTCACGGCAGAGATCGACGAGGTCCTCAACCTCGGCCGCCGCCTGAGCTTCTCGGACTGCCGCGAGGGCGATGTGGCCGTGCTCGCCAACGAACTCGAGAAGATGGTGGCCCGCCTCGCGCGGCTCACGAACCAACTCGAAAGCGAGAAGGGCGCGCTGGCTGACTCCCTCGCCGACATATCCCACCAGATACGCACACCGCTCACCGCCGCCGAGCTCATGCTCCCGGCCATCGAGCGCGCCGAGGACGTTGAGCAGCGCAAGCAGCTCGTCCGCGAGCTCGAGCACCTGCTCGGTCGCGTGTCATGGCTCGTGGCGACCCTGCTCAAGATGGCCAAAGTCGACGCCGGTGCACTGCACATGGAGTCGCGCCCCGTATCCGTTGCCGCCATGGTCACGCGTGCCTGCGCACCCCTCGAGGTACCACTCGACCTGCGCGGCATCACGCTCGTGCGCAACATCCCCGCAGACGTGAGCTTCACCGGCGACGAGACCTGGTGCGCCGAAGCGCTCGAGAACATCGTGAAGAACTCGATGGAGCACTGCGAGGCCAGCGGTACCATCACCATTCGTGCCGAGGAAGACGCGCTTGCCTGCCGTATCTTCGTGAGTGACGACGGCCCCGGCATCTCCGATGAAGACCTCCCCCACCTCTTCGAGCGCTTCTACCGCGGTGCCGGTTCCAAGCACGGCGAGGGCTTCGGCGTGGGGCTCGCGCTCGCCCGTGCGCTCGTCACCGGCCAGGGCGGCTCGCTACGCGCCGCGAACCTGCCGGGTGAGGACGGTGCACCCGCGGGCGCGCTCTTCGAGATGGCCTTCCCCAAGCTCTGCGTCTGATGTCTCCTCGTGCCACATTACAAGGCCGTAATATGCGCGTCACGGCCATGCTAGGAAGCGAATGCATACTCGTGGCTAGACCTTTCGACATGCGAAGAGAGGAACGATCATGGACATTTTGAAGGTCAGCCATCTGACGAAGGTGTACGGCAAGGGGGAGCAGGCGACCCGCGCCCTCGACGACGTGTCCTTCAGCATCCCCGAAGGGCAGTTCGTCGCCATCGTCGGCGCATCGGGCTCGGGCAAGTCGACGCTCCTGCACCTCATCGGCGGCGTGGACCGTCCCACATCCGGTACCGTAGAGCTCAACGGCGAGGACATCTACCGTCGCAGCGACGAACAGCTCGCCGTCTTCCGCCGTCGCGAGGTGGGCCTCGTCTACCAGTTCTACAACCTCGTGCCCATACTCACCGTGGCCGAGAACATCACCCTGCCCGTCGCCCTCGATGGCCGCAATGTGAACGCCGAACGTCTCAGCTCGCTGCTCTCGACACTCGGTCTGGCAGGCTACGGCAATCGCCTGCCCAACCAGCTTTCCGGCGGCCAGCAACAGCGCGTCGCCATCGGCCGTGCGCTCATGAACAACCCGGCCATCGTGCTTGCCGACGAGCCCACGGGCAACCTCGACACGCAGAACTCCCGCGAGATCATGGCGCTGCTCGAGACCGCCAACCGAGAGGCGGGCCAGACCCTCGTCGTCATCACCCATGACGAGGACATCGCGCTGTCCGCCGACCGCATCATCGCCATCGAGGACGGCCGCATCGTGTCCGACGAGAGGATACGCTGATGAAGGCCATGACATCGTTTACCCTGAAGTCGCTCAGGGCCTCCACGGCCCGCACCGTGGTGACCATCGCCGGCGTGGCGTTGGCCGCCGCCCTGCTCGTGGCCGTGCTCTCCTCCTACGTATCGGCCACGGATTACATGCTGAGAAACGAGATTGCCGCAAACGGCACCTGGATGGCGCGCTCCATCGTGCCCGACGACGTCCAAAGCAACGACGAGATCACCACAGCCGAGAAAGCCGGTGACGTGAAGGCGCTCGCGACCTTGCAGGACGTGGGCTTCGTCGCGCTGCCCGACGAGCAAGCCGTGAGACTCGGCACCTACCTGCCCGTGCTCACGGGCGCGGGCTCCCTCGAGGACGTGTGCGGCGTGCGCGTGGGCGAGGGGCGCCTACCCCAAGGCCCCGACGAAATCGTGCTTCCCTACAGCTGGCAGCGCTTCTCTGCCGCGTCCATCGGCGACGTCATCACCCTCGACCTAGGCGAGCGCAGGGCGGTGCAGGTTCCGGGCACGAGCGGTGGCATGAGCGGGAGCACCATCGAGGCCGGCACCTACGACCCCGAACTCGGGCCCAACGGCATCATGTACGACATCGAGGACGGCTCGCCCCTCAACTCGACCATGGGCTATCTCGACCCCGCCAACGACAACGGCATCTTCAGCGAGGAGCTTGTGAATGCCTCCCCGCGTAGCTATACCGTCGTCGGCTTCACCGCCATGGACAACTGGAGCCTCATGACGGGCGTCGGTCCCGCCGCCCTCACCGTCGATGAAGCTGCGACCGGTGACATCCAAGTCTACGTCGACCTCACCGGCATCTCGACGGCAGGCCAGCTCAAGGAGCGCATGAACGGCCTCTTTCCCGATGGCGACACCATGATGCACACGAACCTGCTGCGCTATAGTGGCATCAGCGACCATGGTTCCATCTGGCAGACGCTGTTTTACCTTGTCGCCATACTCGCCGTCATCATCATGGCCGCCTGCATCTCGCTCATCTACAACGCCTTTGCCATCTCCGTCAACGAGCGCATGCGTCAGTTCGGCCTGCTCGCCTCCATCGGCGCCTCCAAGCGCCAGTTGCGCCGCTCGGTGCTTCTGGAAGGAAGCATCATCGCAGCTATCGGCATACCACTTGGCATCCTCATTGGGCTGGGCGCCTGCGCCATCGTCTTCGCATGGCTCGGCGGCGTCATCGGCGACATGCTCGGCGGCATGCACAGCGACTTTTTCCTCGTCGTCTCCTGGCAGGTCGTGCTTTTCGCCGTGGCCCTCACGGCGCTCACGGTGCTCGTGAGCGTGTGGATCCCGGCCTTGCGCGCCGCCCGCGTCTCCCCCATCGACGCCCTGCGCCAGAGCTCCACCGTGCGCATCGCGCCCCGTGTCCTACGCAACAGCGGCCAGCACGTGAAGCCCGCGTCGCTTTGGAAGCGTCGCGGTATCGCGGGACGGGTTTTCGGCATCGGCGGCTCGCTCGCCTCGCTCAATCACAAGCGCAACGCCTCCAAGGGTCGAGCCGCCTCGCTATCGCTCGCGCTCGCCATCATCCTGCTCATGACCGCCGGTTCGCTTTCCACCCAGCTCGGCACGTTCACGAAGGTGGTGGGTCACGTCTCCGAAGCCGATATCTCCATGGTCGTCGCCCTCACGCCCGCAAGTGACGAGGCAGCCGCACCCGCGGCCCTCGAAGCGACCTGCGCCGATGCCTACGAACGCGCAAGCGCCGTGCAGGACGTGACGCCCCTTGGCTGGTCGCTCACCTCGTACCAGCCCGGACTCGTCCCCGCAGACGTCGCCGGCAGCGCCCTGAAAGATTCTGTCACGGATGATTCCCTCGTCGACGGCGCCGTGCCAGCCATGCTCTCGGTTCTCTACCTTCCCGATGACGAGTTCGCCGCCTATGCGGCCGACAACGGCATCACGCTGCCCGCGAGCACGGGCACGCCCATCGCCATCGGTGTGCGCGAGGGCTACGGCAATACCGGTACCATGTACACCTACAACGAACTCTTCGCCCAGGGCGGCAAATTAGACATCGTGACCGGTGCGAAGAACGCGGGCGATGCCGAGCTCTCCCTCGTCACGAAGGACACGACCGAAGACGGCCGCGAACAGCTCTCCTTCGTCATGTTGGAAGGCGACAGGATGACCGACCGCACGGTTCCTGCCGACGAGCTTGAGCGCACGTCTGTCGACGTCATCGGGCTGGCAGACCAGCGCCCCGCCAGCTCCACGGGCACCAACGGAACCGCCATCGTCATGCCCATGAGCACCGCCGCCAACGTCCTTCCGCCCACGACCGCGACGCGCAGCCTGCTCTTCTCGGCGGCCTTCGACTCGCCGGAGCCCGCCGAGGCCATCGAGCCCCTCAAGGAGATCGCGCCCGTCATGGAGAAGGCCGGTTACGACATCTACTACAACCAGGTGACCGACAACGGCGCGGCCGAGGAGTCCATGCGCATGGCGGTCACGGTGGTCAACGTCTTCTGCTTCCTGTTCTCGTTCATCCTCACGCTCATCGCCCTGGCCAACGTCTTCAACACGGTGACCAACGGCCTCATCCTGCGCAAGCGCGAGTTCGCCGTCATGGAGTCCATCGGCATGGACGCCCGCCAGTTCCGCTCGATGATCGGCTGCGAGTGCATCGGCTACGGCATGCGCGGCCTCATTCCCGGCATCATCGTGTCGGTCATCGTGTCCTACCTGCTCTACCTCGCGCTGAGCATCTCGATGACGGGACTGCCCTTCACCCTGCCCTGGGCCTATCTCGCCTTGGCTTGCGCTGTCGTGATCGTGATCATGGCGTTGAGCGTGCTCTATGGCCTGCGCCGTTGCCGCAAGGGTGACATCGTCGAGGCGTTGAGAATGGAGTAAGGACGACGCGTTGGGTATAGTGAACCAAGACATGAATGACACCAGTTCAATGTCATTTCGACCGGAGCGGCCGCAAGGCCGCGAAGCGGAGAAATCTCGTGGCGGCCATTGCCCACGCTTTGACCTGGAGCGAGATTTCTCGACTGCGCAGGCTACGCCTGCTCCGCTCGAAATGACAGAAGCCGATGCTACTTGGGGGAACAATGATTCACACCGTTACCGATGACAGCTTCGAAGCCGAGGTCATGGATGCCGCCGTGCCCTGCGCCATCGAGTTTTCCGCCGCATGGTGCGCCATGTGCGAGGACATGGCCCCCGCGTTCGAGAAGGCCGCCGAGCATTTCGGCGATGCGGTGAGGTTCTGTAGCGTGGACACGGGCGCGAACAGGAAGCTCGCGATCAAGTTCGCCGTGGGGTCGCTTCCCTACGTCGTCTACGTGGCCGACGGCAAGGTGACGCCGCTCTTCGACGAACTCGTCAGCGCCAACAGGCTCATCGAGCGCGTGCAGTTCATGCTCGACGGCGGGCAGGCCCCCACCACGCGCTCCCTTCGCTAAATGAGACAAATGTGTCTGACCAATTTGTCTCATTGTGCAG
The DNA here is from genome assembly GCA_948466335.1 of uncultured Coriobacteriia bacterium. Classification (GTDB taxonomy): domain Bacteria; phylum Actinomycetota; class Coriobacteriia; order Coriobacteriales; family QAMH01; genus QAMH01. The sequence goes on from CAOKAE010000031.1 coordinate 6,076, forward strand.
GTAGGCGGCACCCTCTAGGCAAGGTGCCGCCTTCGCTCATTCCTCTCACTGGCCGGCTGGTTTGTAGGCGGGCATATCATCAGCATGCGCGGCGAGGTCGGACATGAACAGGCCCTCCATGATGGTGTTGCGCGTGTTCCAGGTCGCGCCGGTGATGGCATCCACCACCTCGGCGACTTCCTCGTCAGTGGCGATCACGATCTTCTGCGCCTGCGCGCGCTCGGCATCGAAATCCGCGATGTCCCGCTCGCGTGCCATGTCACGTCCCTACGCGCTCGCGGTCGGAGCCTCGGTGCCGGGCGCAGCTGCACCGGCCTTAGCCTTCTTGCGGCCCTCGCCGGTGATGACCGTGGCCAGGCCACCGGCAGCCGGGTCACAGAGGAAGGCGACAATGACGATGACAGGCCAGAACTGCAGGCACAGCGACACGAAGCGGTCGAAGAGGTTCGTCATCATCACCTCGCCCGTCAAGGTCGACACCGCCTGCACGTCCCCGATGCCCGTCATGAACGCGGTCATGACGATACCCAGGAAGAACATGATGAGCGTGCTGAAGAACACGTTCTGGATCAGGCGAAACGCAACGCTACCGGGCTTGGCATCGTAGTACACGGCGCATGCCGCCGCGATGCGCGCAAGCGGAATCACGGCCGTCACGACAAACGAGGTGACGAAGGCCACGAGGAAGCTCATCCCGAAGAACACGGGGTCGATGTGCGGCATGCCCTGCACGATAGTGAGGCACAGGCACAGCACGGCGGCCACGAACAGGGAGAAGAACAGTCCGTATATGATGTAGTACTTCTTGCTATGCATGATGCACGCTCCTTTGGGGGGATGGGTGCGTCCGGGGGACGGTGGGCGCACCCATTCGATGGACGCCGAACCTCAGTTCAGCACGAACATGGTCTTCTGCTTCTCGTCCATAGACTCGGCCAGCTCGGACACCGGGCCAAACTCGAGGCACTTGGACTGGCAGTGCTGCACGCAGGTGGGAACCTTGCCCTGACCGCGCCGCGAGGCGCAGGTATCGCACTGCTTCGTCGGGATGGGCAGGTACGAGAACTGCCAGTTCTCCTCGGCCTCGTCACCGATGGGCCAGGGGCCGATCTTGACGACCTTGATACCGGTCTCGCCCACGGGCAGGCCATGCTCCATCTGGCAGGCAATCTCGCAGCTATGGCAGCCCGAGCACCACTGGGCGTCAACCAAAAGTCCGTACTTAGTCATGACTAGTTCCCTTCCTCAACCTTGTAGATCTTGCAGATGGAGCTCTTGTAGTTCGAGCCGAAACCGCTCTTGCCCGGAATCCAGGGAAGCGTGTTGTTGATGTTCAGGTCAAACACGTCGTAGAACTTCTCGGGGTCGCCTTCGGGGAACCACCAGCCGTGGTCGCAGGAGACAAGGCGGCGATCCATGATGGGCGTGAGCTTCGCCTTGCGCTTGGCGCGACCGAGCGGACCCTCCATCCAGACCCAGTCGCCGTCTTTGATGCCGTACTTGGCGGCCGTGTCCGGGTGAATCTCCATGAGCGGCCAGGGGCGGTAGTGGCGCATGCGCTCGATCTGGCGATGCTCGGAGTGGAACATGCCCCAGAAGCGCGCACCCGAGGTCATGACGAGCGGGTACTCGTCCATGAGCTCCGGCGTCGAACCGGGACCGGGCTCGGGCTCCTCGAAGTAGGGCAGCGGGTCGAGGCCGGCGCGGCTGTAGAAGTTGCTCCACAGCTCGATGCGGCCCGTCGGGGTGTTGAAGCCGGGCTGGCCGTCGGAGCGCAGCATGCCCTTCTCGTGGCGGTAGTACTCGATGGGCTGGTAGGCCGGGGCGACCGCCTGCAGCTCCTCGAAGGTCATGCCCGTCGGCTCGAGCATGTCGGTGAACATCTCGTCGACGTTATCCCAGGGCCAGCCATCCGGATTCCAGCGCTTGCCGAGCTCGAGGTTGATCTGCATGTCGGACTTCGTCTCGCCGATGTCGACGATCTTGTTGATGGTGGAGCCACGCTGGGCACCGGAGATGAACGCCAGGCCGTTGCGCTCGGCGAAGGTCTGGGCGGGCAGCACGACATCGGCCAGGGCCTCGATGGTCGGCGTCCTGAACAGATCGACCACGACGATGAAGTCGAGCTTGCTGAGTGCCTTGTAGAGACGCTGCGGATCGGCGCCCATGCAGGCCAGCGGGTTCGTCGTCTGCAACCAGGCACCGTGAATCTCGTAGGGCACGCCCGTCTCGATGGTCTTCACGGTCTCGTCGGGCTGGGACACGGCGAAGCCGAAGTTGTAGAGCGGGTAGTCCTGGATGCCGATGCGCTTCTTCTCCTGCTCGGGGCCGAGCAGCTCGCGTCCCCAGCCGCCGGCGACGGAGAGAATCTCGGGGGCCACGACCATGCCACCGGGACGCTCCATGTTGCCCGTGATCTCCCAGAGCGAGAGGATGGCCTGGCCGGCGGGCATGGCCTCGCGCGTCATGTCGACGGCGACGCCCCACTGCAGGGTGGAGTTCTTGGCCTTGCCGAGCATGCGGGCGGCCGCGACGATCTTGTCGGCGGGGACCCAGGTGATCTCGGCGACCTTTTCCGGCGGGAACTCGGCGGCACGGGCCTTGAGCTCGTCAAAGCCGTAGCACCACTTGTCGACGAAGTCATGGTCGTAGAGGTCTTCCTCGATGATGACGTTCATCATCGACAGCGCGAGCGCGGCGTCGGTACCGGGGCGCACGCGCAGGTGCAGCTCGGACTTCGTGGCAAGCCAGGTGACCTTCGGGTCGACCGTGACGATCTTCATGCCGCGCTTCATGAGGTCGATGACCCAGTGGCCGTAGAAGCCCTCGAGGTTCGACTTGAGCGGGTAGTTGCCCCAGATGAACATGACCTCGGGAACCTCGTAATCGGGATGGTCATAGCGCTCGGGGAACTGCTGCGCGCAGTCCGGGATCCACGGCGCGCCGGTGGTGGCGGCCATGCCGGCGATGCGCGGCAGATAGCAGGCCTGGCCGGAGAGGAAGCCCGTGTAGTTGGGGGAACCGAACGACCACGCGAGGCGCGTGATGTAGGCGGCGATGTCGCGGCCGGTGCCCTGCGCGAACACGACGGACTCGGCGCCGTACTTCTCCTTCATGTCCATGAACTTCTCGGTGATGAGG
>CAOKAE010000032.1 GCA_948466335.1 uncultured Coriobacteriia bacterium
CAACGGCGAGTCGGCGACGCGCGCCGTGTGCATGCTCGCGCTTCTGACCGGCAACCTCGGTCGCGAGGGCACGAATTCCGGCATGCGCGAGGCCGAGCCGCCGGGAGCGCCCGTCGGGTCCATCCCCTCTTCCGATGACGACCCCAACGGCGTGCCCGAGAACATGGTCAACGCCAAGATCTCATGCTATTCGTGGCTCAAGTGCATCGCGGAGGGGTCGGACTTCAAGAAGGAACTCGACGCCACCGACGAACTCGCCTTGTTCATGGGGGCGCAAGACCCCGAAGCGGCGGCCGCGGCGGCCAAGATCGAGGCACCCAAGAACGGCATCAAGTTCCTCTGGAACTACGCCGGCAACTGCATCACCAACCAGCACGGCGACGTCAACCTTGTCTTCGACACGCTCTCCGATGAGAAGAAGTGCGAGTTCATCGTCGTGTGCGACACCTTCATGACCGACTCGGCCAAGTACGCCGACATCCTGCTTCCCGACGCCATGCGCGCCGAGCAGCTCAACATGTCGACCAACGGCTATTCCGAGTACTACTGGGGCGTCACCGTCGGCGGCCCGGCGCAGGAGCCTCCCTTCGAGTGCCGTCCCATCTACGACGTGCATGCCGAAATCGCCGACCGCTTTGGCGTGAAGGACAAGTTCACCGCCGGCATGACCCAGGACGAGTGGGTCCGCTCCATATACGAGAAGGGCATGGCCAAGGACCCCGAGATGCCCACCTGGGACCAGATCCTCGAGCAGGGCGTGTGGAAGCGCGAGCTACCCACGGCCATCGCCTTCGAGAAGAACGTCGCCGACCCGGTCGCCAATCCCTGGAAGACCCCATCGGGCAAGATCGAGATCTACTCGGAGGTGCTCGAGAAGATCGCCGGCGAGCGCGAGCTCTCCGAGGGCCAGGTCATCTCCCCCATCCCGATCTTCGACCCGGGCGTCGAGGGCTACGGCGCGGTCACGAGCGAGTACCCGCTCTACATGTCCGGCTGGCATGACAAGGCGCGCACGCACTCGTCGTTCGGCGCCCTCGAGGTGCTGCGCGACTACAACCGCCACCGCCTGTGGATCAACCCCATCGACGCCGAGCCGCGCAAGATCAACGACGGCGACAAGGTGCGCGTGAAGAGCCCGGCCGGCGAGGTCGAGATCGAGGCCCACGTCACGTCGCGTATCGTCCCGAGCGTCATCGCCATGCCCCAGGGCTTCTGGCACGAAGCCGACATGCAGGGCAACAAGCTCGACACCGGTGGTTGCATCAACACGCTCACCACCTACGTGCCCTCGCCCCTGGCCCATGGCAACGGACCCAGCAACTCGATCATCGCCGAAGTGCGGAAAGTTTAGAGGTGAATCATGGCTCAATACGGATTCTTCTACGACAACACGCGCTGCACGGGATGCAAGACCTGTGTGATGGCGTGCAAGGACTACTATGACTCGCCGCTCCCCATAGCGCGGCGCAAGGTCTACGACGTCGAGGGCGGCGAATGGAGGGGCGAGGCCGAAGGCGGTTACGAGACCGACAGCTTCCTCTACCACCTCTCCCTCGGCTGCCAGCACTGCGACAAGCCCGCCTGCGTCGACGTCTGCCCGACGACGGCCATGCACAAGGACCCCAAGGACGGCATCGTCAAGGTCGACGTCAACAAGTGCATGGGCTGCGGCTACTGCGTCATGGCATGCCCATACAACTCGCCGCAGATCGACCGCGAGCACGGCCATGCCGTCAAGTGCGAGGCATGCTGGGAGCGCCTGGACGAGGGCAAGACGCCCGTCTGCGTGAGCGCCTGCCCGCTGCGCGCGCTCGACAGCGGTCCCATCGACGAGCTCAAGCGCAAGTACGGCGACGTGCGGCAGATCTACCCGATGGTGGACCCGTCGATGACCGAGCCCAACTTCGTCATCAAGCCCTCGCCGGCGTCCGAGCTGCCCATCGTCGAGACCGGTTACGTTTCGAACCCAGAGGAGGTCTAGCCCATGGATGCCGTTATCAAGGAACTACCATTGGCGCTGTTCACGACGCTCGCCTCGGTGGGCATAGGCGCCTTCGTCACGATGTTCGTCGCGATCTACGTCAACAAGTCCATGGAGGCAAGCGGCGTCAAGCAGCTCGACAAGCTGACGGCCGTGCCGCTGGCCTTCTGCGTCCTGGCGCTCATCTGTGCGTTCTTCCACCTGGCAAGCCCGATGCACGCGGTCAACATCGTCAACACCATCGGCACCTCGCCGATGACCAACGAGATCGTGGCCTTCTGCGTCTTCCTCGTGCTCGCCATCGTCTACTGGATCGTGGCGCTCACGGGCGGCCTTTCCAAGCACGGCCCGCGCGTCGTGTTCTCAGGCATCGTGGCCCTTGCCGGCCTCATTTCCTGCATCATGATGGGCCTGGCCTACGCACTGCCCGCCATCCCCATCTGGAACAGCCCCTGGGGCACGGTACAGGTACTCGGCGCGATGCTGCTGGGCGGCACGCTGCTGGGTGGCACGATCCTCAACATGTCGGTCAAGGAGACGCCGCTTGAGGGCGAGGCCGATGGCCGTATCAGGCTGCTCGCCATGCTCGGCGCCCTCGTGCTCGTCGTTGGCACGGCCGTGCTCTTCGGCATGGGTGCGGGCGCGAAGAGCGCGATGATCAACGTGGCCGCCAACACCGGCACACTCATCGTTCCGCTCATCCTCACGATCGCCTTCTCGATCGTCGCCGCGATCACGGCGTTTCTCGGCCGGGGTGCGAAGCGCACGGCATGGCTTGCCTGTGGCACCATCGTCGCGCTCATCGCCATATTCCTCGCACGCGGTATCTTCTACGGCGTGCAGATAGGAATCGGCCTGTAACACATGTAGTGGGGCGGGTTCGCATTGCATCCCGCCCCACTACGGCAAAAGGCCCACTCGTGTCACAAACACGCGGCCCTGACCGCGAAAAGGCGGAAACGGCGGTCATTGGCCGCTCTCTTGGCCTGAATGGCACGTATGATGGGCACAGACCGCGATTTGCGACAGGTGCAGGCAATGCACCTGCGGTACGAGGCATAGGACAGTGGATATGGCTAAACACATGACTCGGATACCCGACGAGACGCTCGAGGGCGTGGCCCTCGTCGGCATGACGCTCGGTCCGCTCTTTCGCCACGACCCCGTGCTCGAACGCGAACACGTGGGTACGCTCTACGAGACGCTCGCGAAAGCCGACGCCCAGGCGCTCAGCGAGGAATGGCCCTTCGTGGATGATGGCAAGGCATGCGACGCCCTCGCCAAGCTCGTCGACGAGGCCATGCGCTTCGAGGACGTCATGGCCGTCGACAACGAATCGCTGGCCGCCGCGCCCAAACTCGCCCTCGAATACCGGCGTCTCTTCGTGGGACCCGCCAAGAAGGCGGCCGCGCCCTGGGGTTCGGTCTACACCGACAAGGACCAGGTCGTCTTCGGCATGAGCACGCTTTCCTTGCGCGATTGGCTGCGCGCAAACGGCATCGAGGTGCGCCAGGAAGGCGGCGAGGAGCCCGAGGACCATATCGGGACCATGCTCGAGCTCATGGCGTGGATTGCCGGCAACCGCCCCGAAGTGCTCGCGGAATACCTGCAAGACCACCTGCTCACCTGGGCACCGCACTTCCTCACGCTCATGCAATCCGCCACCACGAGCGACTTCTTCGATGGCCTCGCCGCGCTCACGCGGGAAAGCCTGCTCGGCATACAGGATGCGCTCGGACTCGAGGTCGAGGAGCCGCGGTTCTATCGATGAGACGACATGCCTGGCATGCTGTCTCATATCGTCAAATAACCTAGCGTCGGGTAGGCCGTCGAGCCGAGGTCTAAGGGAGCGCGCCGTAAGGACCGCGAAGCGGGCCGTCGGGAAGCGACCATCGAGGCGAGACGGCCTGCCCGACGCCTCCTTACGCCACCTTGCCGGCGCGCACTTGATCGCGCAACAGCCAGCTCACGATGATGTAGATGATCATCGACGCGGGTGCGACGAGTAGGAACGGTATCTGCAGGATGTTCGTGGCGTAGAGCACGCTGGCAACCGCGGAGACCACGACGAGCGTTCCCACACCGCGCCAATTGACCGTACGCTCTGGTGCCTCCATGTCGATTTCATGCTTGCCGATGCCCATCTTGCCACGCACGATGTAGTAGTCGGTGATGAGCAGGATGCACCACGAGGTCGTGAGTATGGAACCGTAGCTCATGAAGGCGTTGACCTGGTCGAGGATGTTTCCCAGGATGAAGGCCAGGCCGATGAGGTTGGCGATGATGACGGCCACGGGCCAGGCGAGCTTCTTGCCCAGCAGCGAGTCAAAGAGGTTGGACACGGCGTTGGCGCCGCCGATGGAGTTCGAGGTCTCCACCTTCATCTGCGACAGGCAGATGATCGCGAGGCCGATGCCGCCCGAGGCGAGCACGAGCGAGACGCCCGGATTGGTCACCGCGGCGTTGGCCGCGAGCGTGGCGTCCATGCCCTGGGCGCTAAAGTATGCGAACGACTGCTCGAAGCCGTAGTAGACGATGAGCGCGCCGAATATGTACGTGACGATGGCGAAGAGGCTACCCGTGAGCGATATGGGCACCAGGTCGCGTTCCTTGCGCGCAAAGCGCGTGAAGTCGGCGGCGAACAGGGCGAGTAGGTCACTCGTCATGATCGCGTAGTTGACGGAGTAGGCGAAGCCCTCGAGGGGCTCGACGCCGGGAATCATGATGCCGTGGGTGGCGGCCTCGACAAGCTGGCCGTCGGCGGCAATGAGGTAGACGACGTAGCCCATGACGCAGAACAGCGCCACGACGAAGATGGCGTTCATGCGCGCGATGACCTTGGTGCCGAACAGCGCCATGAGTACCCACACGCAGGATATGCCGATGAACAGCGCCCAGCGCGCGAACTCCCCCTCCCACCCGAAGGCGAAGAGGATGGCGTTGCCGAGCTGCACGGTTCCCACGGCGAGCACGCCCACGAGGACGAATATCCAAATAAGCGAGCCCACGGCCGAACCGTTCTTGCCGAAGATGTAATAACGGGAAACGACGTTGTTGGGCAGACCCTCGCGAAAGCAGATCTTGCCCACGAAGTACGTGAGGACGAAGGAAAGCGCGAAGGTGATGGCGACCGTGACGCCGCCAAGCTGACAGCCCGCGTAGAAGGCGACGATGCCGCCGCCCATGAGCTTGGAGAGGCTCGAGACCACTCCGGAGAGGATGGCCGCGATGTCAGGCCATGCCAGGCGCGCCCAGTCGGGCACCCTCTCGAACAACGATACTTGGCTCGTGGCCGAGCGTCCCTTGGCGGGAGCCCTGCCCATGGCAGGAGCCTTCACATCGGTAACCGGCTTGCCCTTGGGACTTTGGGAATGAGAATCCATGGTGACACCCCTCGCTCGTCAGGTGAATCACGCCTGAGGATGGCCGCATGCAGCGGATGAAAAAGGTACCGGCGCCCCGTGCATGCGAGGCGCCGGCTGGAAAAAGGAGGTCCTATACGATGCCGATGTTGGCCATGATGATCATGACGACCAACGCGCACAGACCTGCGCCGATGGAGATGGCGGCGATGTGCTTGTAGGAGTTCTTGTGGGTCAGACCCATGGCGGCGAGCATGCCGAACATGGCGCCCGAGTTGGGCAGCGCGCCACCGATGGTGGCAGACGTGGCGATGATCTTCGCCAGGGCCGCCGGGTCGACGCCCGTTGCCAAGTAGGGCTGCAAGAAGTTCTGGGCAATGATGCCCACGGCACCGGAACCCGAACCCATGATGCCACCGAGGGCCGCGGCCATGGTGGCGGCGGACACGTAGGTACCGCCGGGCATGTGGAAGACGGCCTCGTAAATCACGGTGAAGCCGACGGAAGCGGCGGCAACGGTGCCAACGCCGACGGCGGCTGACGTGAACACGGCGGGACCCACGCCGGCAACGGCGCCCTTGCCCAGCGCGTCACGCACGGAGGGCACGTACTTGAAGAAGCACGCGATGGAGGCGATGATGCCGCAGAGCATGCCGATGTAGACGACGTTCTTCATGCCGGTGGCCGAAAGGCCGATGATGACGCCAATCAGCACGATGAGCGGAAGCAGAGACAGGAACAGGTTCGGCAGGTCCTTCTGCTCCTCGACCTCGATGTCGTCGGCATCGGCGACGAAGTGCTCGCCCTTGGCCAGCGAACGCTTGAGGGCGAACTTGATGTAGATGCAGCTCACCACGATGGCGATGATGGAGCCCACGATACCCATGATGGGCGCTGCGGTAAGCGACACGCCGCAGCCATTGGCGGCGTTGATCCAGGCCACGGCCGGTACACCAGGAATCATGGCCATGGTGAACGAGCAGGCGGCCAGGGACCATGCGGCGCAGAACAGGTGCCACGGGATGTTGCACTCGCGGAACATGGGACGCGCCAGCGGGATGAGAGCGAACATGGCCACGAACATCGAGATGCCCGCATAGGTGAGCACGGCGCCCACGGCGGCGATGCCCAGGAGCACCAGGTACGGGCTCTTGGTGCCCACCTTGTTCATGACGGCCTGGGCGATGGCCTTGGCAGCGCCGGATTTGTCCATGAACTCGCCCATGATGGCGCCGCCCATGAAGATCAGCAAGTTACCGCGTATGAACCCGGCAAGTCCGGTCACATAGGACTTTTCCGTGCCCACCATGGAGTTCATGATGTCCATGCCGTTGGTGAGCGCGATGATGATGGCAGTCACGATGGAGGTGATCAGCACGTTCCAGCCCCTCATGGCTGCAACGACGAAGAACACCAGACCGACGACGATGCCTATAACCCCAATCCATTCCATTTACATATCCTCCTTTAGATCTCTCCTAAAACGAAGCCTTACCGGCGCCCCCGGTTGGCGCGCGCTCCGGACCAAGCGGCCCTACCGTGCCGTGCAGCGTCTGAGGCAAACGCCGAGAGGGGGCGCTGGACAAGCTTTAGGCCATGTCGTTGCGCGTGGCGCGCATGAGCTCGGCATTGCTCGCGTGCTTCATGACGAGCTCGTCGCGACCGATGGTGCCCTCGTCGAAGGTCGTGAGGTCCTCCTCGCTCTCGAACATCGTCCCCAGGTCGCCACGCTGCTGGTTGAGCTTGATGGCCTCGTCCACGTCGTACGGGATGAGCTGCTGCTTCTCGCGCGGGTTCCAGATGATGAACGCGGGCTTCGTGGCATCCGGCGCGGGCATGCCCTCGCAATAGCGCACGTCGCCGTACTTCTCGATGAGCTCGTCGAGCGGACCGAAGTCGAAGGCGCGCAACGGGCAGCTTGCGGTGCAGGCGGGCTGCATGCCCTCGGCCAGTCGGTCGACGCACATGGTGCACTTGCTCATCTTGGCGCCCTGCTCGTCGCTGGCGAACTTGGGCGAGCCGTAGGGGCAGGCCTCGTAGCACTTGCGGCAACCCTCGCACTTGCTCTCGTCCACCAGGACGGCACCGAACTCGTCTTCCTTGTAGATGGCGCCGTTGGGACACGCCTTCACGCAGGACGGGTCCTCGCAGTGGGCGCACGGGAACGCCAGGGCGTTCAGGCGGATGTTGGGGAAGGTGCCCTTCTCCCACTCGTACACCGTCATCCATTTCTCGGCACCCGGCTCGATGTCGTTCCAGTCCTTGCAGGCGATGCTGCAAGCCTGGCAGGCGTAGCAGCGGTTCATATCGAACATAAATCCGTACTGAGTCATGTCTTTCCTCCTCTCTGCTCTTCGCTTACTCGGCATCGACGGCTGCCGCGTCGCGTGCGCCGTCCTTCTTGGCAAGCTCGTCACGGCACTTGATCGCGACGCTCGCACCGCGCATGCCGCCACGGGCCGCCTCGGTGCCGTAGCCCTCGATGTCGCCGTCGGCCACCTTCTCGACCTCGCAGAGGCCGGCGATGATGAGCGCGCCGAGGATGTGCGGCAGATGGCCGTCGTCGAGCAGGATGTTGGGCGTGCCGCGCATGTCCTGGCCAAAGGCGTTCATCTCGGCACTCTCGCCATTGGTCTGGTACCAGGAGCCGTGATGGACGGCAGCGGTGCCCGGCATGCAGCGGTTGGTGACGTAGGCCGGCAGGATGGCCTCGCCGCGGTCCGAGTAGACGCGGCACAGGTCGCCGTCCTTGATGCCGCGGGCCTGGGCGTCCACGCCCGAGATCCACACGCCGTGGCGGTAGACGTCCTCGCGCATGAAGGGGTTGTTGTCGTTGCTCGAGTGCTGGCGATAGACCGACACGGGCGTGACGACGGACAGCGGATAGTCCTTGACCTTGGGGTTGTAGAAGCCGTCGTTGGACGCGCTTCCGATGTCGCCCTCGACGTAGCTCGGGCTCCACACCGGCATCGGGTCGATGTGGCCGCGCCAGCGCGTCTCGGTCATGTCGTGCTGCTGGGCGAAGCGCGACACGGGCTCGACCTTGCCCGTCGGCGTGTTGAAGGGGCTTTCGCCCTTCTCCATGGCCGACTTGAAGGGATAGTAGGGCTCGTCGATCTCGGTGCGGACGACGGGGTTGGCGTTGAAATCCTCCCAGGTCTTGATGTCCTCTTTGCCCAGGGCGATGAGGTAGCCCTCGTCAATCCACTTCTCGACGGCTTCCCTGTAGACCTTCTCCTGCTCGTCGACCCAGTCTTCCCACTCCACGTCCTTCATACGGGGGTTATAGCCCTCGACGACCTCGTCGCCCAGGCGCTTGGCGATCTGCGTCCACACCCATTCCTTGGAGCGGACCTCGCCGGGGAACTCGGCGCCGCGGGCGCAGAAGGTGAAGTAGTTGCGCATGCCGTTGGGGCCGGAGACGAAGCGCTGATGGCCGTACATGTACTCGTCCATGCCCTCGAACTGCCACACGGGAGCCGGTAGGATGATGTCGCACAGCTCGGCGGTGGGCTGGTTCACATGCCACTGGAAGCCCCAGTTGAACTTCGTGTTCGCCATGCCCTTGAAGCGCTTGTTCACGTTGGAGTGGTTGTTGGCGTAGTTGTTCTCGAAGATGATCATCTGGATGTTGGGCAGCGGG
>CAOKAE010000033.1 GCA_948466335.1 uncultured Coriobacteriia bacterium
GACGGACTCGGCGCCGTACTTCTCCTTCATGTCCATGAACTTCTCGGTGATGAGGTCGTAGGCCTCATCCCAGCTGATGCGCTCCCACTTGTCCTTGCCGCGATCCTCCACAGCGCGCTTCATCGGATAGAGCAGGCGCTTCTCGTGGTTCGTGACCTCCGGCGCGTCCAGGCAGCGCATGCACAGACGACCCTCGGTCCAGGGATCTTCCGGGTCACCTTCGCACTTGACGAACTTGCCCTCCTGGTCCGTGTACATGATGACACCGCAACCCAGATGGCAGCCAGGGCCCGTCCAGGCGCAGCCGCGCGTGACGTTCAAGTCCCCTTCCTCGTACTTGAACGGGCGCTCATGCTCCACGGTCTTGTACTTCTCGCTCATACCTTCCTCCCGTCTTCGTGAGTTGTGCGCATGGGCGCTCTCGCGATGCCGCCTCACGTTGTCGGCATGCTGTTGCAAACTTGCGAGCCCATCCGCTACGCTTGAGGAGGATGCTATGGGGAGCAGGGCATCCGCACTATCAGCGAAAACGCTTAAACCCCCGTTTTTGCATCGTTTCTTTTGGCATACCCTGGGGTGGGAGGGGCTATGGAAAAAAGGATGAGTGAAGACATCGATGCCGGTCAGAGCATCAATGCGTCAAGTATCTTCATGGCTGTGTGCGGATTCGCGCTCTATTGGGGATGCTTCTTCACGATGCTCATGCGCAACTCGTTCATGGACGCCGCCATCGAGGAACTCTGGTATCACCTGTTTCTCAGGATCGTCTTCTTGCTCGGCTCCGCCGCCATCTGTCTCGTGATCGCGCGCAAGGCCGACTGGTTCTCGTCCGAGAAAGGACGCCGTTTGCAGAAGGCCGGCATACTCCTGTTCTCGGCCGTCGCGGCCATCTCGTCGTTCACGGCCTATGCGCTCGAGGCGACGCTCCCCCTCGTCTTCGACTTCTTCGCCTGGAGTCTGGCGGGCATGGGACTTGCCTGCCTGCTCGTGATCTGGATCGAGCTCATCGCCGCGTTTCCCCGCAAGTCCTGCGCGCTGGCGCTCGTGGCGTCGATAGCGCTCGGCGCACCGGTCTATCTGGTCATGAACCTGCTGCCCTTCCCCTTCAACATCGGCATGCTCTGCCTGTGCCCGCTTGTCAGCCTCGGCATATCCGTGCTGCTCGAACGCGATCCGTCCATCGTCATGCCGGCATTCGTGCCGTTGCTCGAGTCGAGGAAGAAGACGCGCCTGACCCCGCTCTTCAAGGTCGTCTGCATATCCTATGGCATCGTCTTTGGCGTCGGCATAGGCGCGACCACGCAGTTCGGCGAGAGCGACATGCTGCTGGGCGGCATCGCCCTCGTCCTCATCGCCGGCGCGGGAGCCGCCTGGCTCGTCCTCCGAGACACGCCCGACCTCGCCCGTCGCATGAGCAGTTTCAGGCTGCTCTTCCCCGTCCTCATCGTTGCGCTCATCCCGATGTCGTTTTTGCAGGGCGTCGCCGCCGCGTCGTGCAACATGCTCCTGCTCGGTTGCTATGTGTTCTTCGAGGCACTCGACATCGAGCTTGCCCTCGACATCGCCCACACGCGCAATGCCACGCGCCTGCATCTCGTGGGCACGACCCAGGCCTGCCTCTACATCGGCTTGCTGCTCGGCCATGCGATCGGCCTTGCCGTGACCTCGTCGGGTGTCATGGACTACGCGATGCTTTCCATGGCGGCGCTGGCACTCGTGGTGCTGCTCGCCGTCATCATCACCTTCGCGCCGCTCTCCCCGCTTGTCGAGCCCACCGCCGCAAAGCGCGACAAGGCGATGCCCGCAGACGAGGAGGAGGATGCCGTCGACACCTGGCAGGCGCACTGCGAGCGCGTCGCCCAGGACGCGGGGCTCTCGGCCCGCGAGACCGAGGTGTTCATGCTGCTGGCCAAGGGTCGTGGCATCGAGCACATCCAGAACAAGCTGTGCATCTCCGGACATACCGTGAAGACGCACGTCTACAACATCTACCGCAAGATGGAGATCAACTCGCGCGAGGAGCTGCTCGATGCCGTGGAGCAGGGCCAGGAGAGCAGGAAGGCGTAGGCTAGACGCTCTCCACGATGACCAGTTCGGTTGAGGGTCGGCTCTCGCGCAGCGCATCGAGACGACGGTTCCTGAAGTAGATGGCCCAGTTGACCGCGAGGAACGCACAGTTGAGGACGTAGATCCACAAGACCCAGTTGACGAGCCCCAAGGCAAGCTTCGCCGCAATGCCGCAGGCGTAGCCCGCGCAAATGAGCGCGAGGAACTGCCAGCTCGTGCCGCGGGCCGTGCGCGCCCTATGGGCCTTCCACGCGTTCATGGGCCATGACAGGCCAAAGCAGATGAGCATTGCGGCTTCCAGTAACTCTGCGACGAGCATATCGAATCACGTTCCTCCGAATCGAAACTTGGCTACGTTGGCGCCCTACCGTCTTTTGTCGACAGGAACCATTCTGGTACGTGGATATGCATTCGTCTAATATATGGTTATTAGTATTTTCATATCATTTCATTATGGATTTGCGTTCGACAAACAACATTCTGGACGGGAGCCAAGATGGACGTAACACAGCTTCGATACTTCCTCGTCACAGCCGAGCTCGAGCATGTCACGCAAGCCGCGCGCAAGCTCGCCATCGCGCAGCCCGCGCTCTCGCAGTCCATCCATCGCCTCGAGTCCGAGCTTGGCGTCAAGCTCTTCATGCGACAAGGACGAAATCTCAGGCTCACCGAGGAGGGCATGTACTTCAAGGAACGCCTCGCCCCCATCATCGCCGATCTCGAGAGTGCGCGCGACGGGCTTGCGGCCCTTGCGCGCGTGCGCGAGAGCACGGTGCGCCTGTGCATCACCACCGCATCGGTCATCACCGTCGACGCGCTCGCCTCGTTCGTGCCACGGCACCCCGAAACCCGCCTCGAGGTGAGCCAGGATGGCACGTTGCCGGATAACGACATCATCATCGACACGATGCGCGGCAGCGAGACATGCGGCAAGACCACGGGCGACGCGCACACCGAGGCATCGTTCGAGGAGCGCATCTGCATTGCCGTGCCGGCCTCGTCGCCGTTTCTGGAAACCGGTCGCAACGCGATTGCCCTCGCGGACCTCGAGGATGCGCGCTTCATCAGCCTGGCGGGATCGAGGCGCTTTCGCTCGGTCTGCGACGAACTGTGCGCACGAGAGGGGTTCGTTCCAGCCGTCGCCTTCGAGAGCGATAATCCGGCAGTCGTGAGAAAGATGATCGGCCTTGGTCTTGGCGTGGGATTCTGGCCCCAGCACAGCTGGGGACCGGTAAGTGGCGAGGACGTGTGCGTCGCTCCCCTGGCAAACGAGGGTTTTCACCGTTGCATACAGTTGCGGCTCACGCCCCGTGGCATCGAGAAGGAGGCCGCACGCGAGCTCTTCGGGCACATCGTACGACACTTCGAGGGCATGTGGGCGTAAGGAGGGGCTACACCGTCACGAGCTTGCGCTGGTAGGCGACGCGTACGGCCGCCCCATGTCCTGCGCGCGTGAGCGCCTCTTGCAGCGCCACACCCGGCAGCTCGTAGTCGTTGTTGTTCTCGGACACATGCATCGCGATGACGGCTTCGAGTCCATCGTGCAGCAGGCTCGCGAGCTCATCTGCCGCCTGCTCGTTGGAGAGATGCCCGCGCTCCGATGCGATGCGCCGCTTGAGCGGATACGGATATGGCCCGTTGGCGAGCATGACGCGGTCATGGTTGGCCTCCATGGCAAGCAGTCGACAATTGTCAAGAGCCTCGTGCGCAGCCGGCGTGACAATGCCCGTGTCGGTCATGAAGCCGAGCACATCGCCGTCACACTCCACGCGGAAGCCGAAGGATTGCGCCGCATCATGCGAGGTCGCAAACGGATGGACCTGAAACCCGGCAAGCGAGAGCGCGTCTCCCTCATCAAAGGTCGCGAAGTCACAGAGCTCCTGCATGAGCAGCTCGTCGATGTTGCAGCTCGCATTGCGAACCACCCGGCTTGTGAGAAGCGTTGGATGCACGTCGAGCTTCGCGAGCGCACGGTAGACGACCCCCAGCCCCTTGGTGTGGTCGGTGTGCTCGTGGGTGACGAGCACGGCCACGAGGCGCTGCACGTCGAAGCCGGCCTCGTCGCAGCGTGCGAGAAAGTCGCGCTTACAGATGCCGCAATCGATGAGCAGGCCCTCGCCGGTCACGATGTTCTCGACGATGGTGGCGTTACCCTTCGACCCGCTCGCAAGCACGTGGAGCCGCATCTTCGCGACATCTGTCTGCAATGCCATTCCCCCTCGTGTGAGACAAATACCCTGTGTATTTGTCTCATTTCCGCAGGGATTCGAAGACGTCGGCGAGGAAGCTCGGGTCTTCAGAGTCGACGACGATCATCATGGTCTTGGAACCCTCGTAGGGAAGCCGGCGCTGCGCATCGGGGAAGAACGCATCGAGACATTGATTGGGCTTGAGCAGCAGCTCGTCGTCGTAGATGCCGCCGACCACGACATCGTCAAGGTAGAGCACGTACTCGCCCATCATCTTGCGCGTGCGCACGCCCTCGACACCGGCGAGCAATTCGAGCACGTAATCGTGATATTCGTTTGACGAGGCCATGAGCCCTCCCCTTTCGACGCCGTCTGGCAGCAAGTTTCTCGTTAGTATACTGGTATGCAACGACACGAAACGAGGAGACGGCCATGCGCGCGTTCATTGCCCTGGAAATACCACCCGAGCTCGAAGATGAGATCGCAGCATTGGCACGCGAGCTCAAGGCGTCCGTCAAGGGTAAGCTCGTGCCGCGCGAGAACTACCATCTGACGCTTGCCTTCCTCGGTGATGCAGGCGAACGCCAGCTTGCCGATGCAATGCGTGTGCTGGATGAGGCTACCGCGCGCTTCGGCGCCATCGAGCTCAAGCCGGACGGCCTGGGCAAGTTCGGACGCCCCCATGACGCGACGCTATGGCTCGGCTTCGAGGAAGACCCGGCGCTCATGGAGCTTGCGACCTTCGTGCGCGACGGCCTCGAGACATGCGGCGTGGACTTCGACGCCAAGCCCTTCGTTCCGCATCTCACCATCGCCCGCCGTGCGGCCCTCGACGCAGGCGCGCTGCCGGCCCTCCCCTTCCCACTACCGGCGCATACGAGCGAACTCGCACTCTTCAAGAGCACGCTCACCCACGACGGCGCGATCTACGACGTGATGTACGAGGTGGAGCTGGAATGAGACAAATAGTCTGTGTATTTGTCTCATTCCACGTATAACTCCCTTAGGCGCTGACGTTCCGCATCGCCGACGCCGAGCACCGCCGCAAGGTACGCATCGAGCCCACCGCACTCCTGCTCGACGGCCTCGAGGGCCGCGTAGAGGTAGTCCGGATACGCGTAGAAGATCGAGTCGATGTCGAGGTCGACGTGCCTGAGCAGGCCGTGGCCGCCAAGCGCGTCGAGAATCTCCTCGGCCTTGCCGCGCACGAAGAGGTTGGTGGCGAGGTAATCGGCGCGGATGTAGGCCATGGGCACGCCAAGCGCATATTCGACGAGCACGCTGCCGATACCGGCGCGGTCCTTACCCTCGGTGCAATGCCACAGCGTCGCACCGTCCTCGGCAGCCAGGAGCTCCCGGAAGAACGCGCGGTAGGCCTCCTTGCCCTCCTCGCCTAGCAGGCAGGTGCGATAGAGCCCGCGTATGGTCTCGCGGGCATTGCCCGTGAATTCCCTGAGCGCCGCGAGATCGCCCGCCGCACCGCCCTCGTGGGTGATGCCGACGGCGGCCTCGGTAAAGACGGGGAGGTCGCTGAAACTCACGCCCTGCATGCGGTCTTGCGGGTCGGGCGCTCCCTCGCGTTCTGCGGCCGTGCGAAAATCCACCACGCGCGCAAGCCCATGGCCGTCACGTAGCAGCTCGATGTCCTCGTCCGTGGCCTTGTGGAGGTCTCCCGAGCGGATGAGCCTGCCCGGCGCGATGGCCTTGCCATCCGCCGTGGGCAACCCGCCCAAATCGCGCGTGTTGCGCACGCCGTGCAAGGTGATGTGCCCGAAGTTCGCGAAACCGGGAATCTCGTCGGGAAGCACGGGCCCCGTCTGCGCCCTGCCGTCCATATCGTTCATATCCAACGCCTCCTCATTGCCAGGTACCGGCAACTAATGAGACAAATGTGTCTGACCAATTTGTCTCATTTCTTCATCTGCTGCTCGAGCCATCCCTTGAGGATGACCGCATGGTTGATCTTGGGGTCGTGCGCCGCGTAGAGCAGCGTGATGGTGCTGTCGCCCGCCTTGGTCGCGTCCTCCTCGAGTTGCCGGGCGCAAGCATGGGCGGCATCGCTTGCGTTGAGCTCGCCCAGATAGCGCTCCTTGAAGGAATCGAAGTTCTCGGCCTTGTGCCCGAACGCCTTGCGCGCCTCCGTCGAGGGCGTGAGCTCCTTTGCCCAGTAGTCATAATCGACGTCGGCCTTGCGCATGCCGCGCGGCCACAGCCTGTCGACGAGGACGCGATAGCCATCGCTTGCCTCGGGTTTCTCGTACACGCGCTTGATCTTGATGTCCATGAGGTGCCTCCTCGTCTTCACGCGCCGTCACCAAGTGAAGCAAAACCCCGTCGGACGAACTTTTGTCTCGTCGTCGCGCGGGTGGCCGTACATTTCCTCACTCAGGAATCACATAGTGTATTGACTTATATAGTCTAACTCAGAATAATAGGGAAAAACCGAAAAGTGGCAAAAAACGACCGTTTGTCTAAACAATCATTGACACGGACAAACATTTAAGGAGGGGCGAAGGGAATTCAAGAGCACGTCCGTATGTGAGATCTGCGAGAGAGGAGCTGGAATGGTAATGAAGAGCCCAGAGCTTTCGAGACGAAGCTTCGTCAAGGCCGGTAGCGCATTGGCCATGGTGGCGGCGGCAGGCGGTGCCGTCTCGACGGCAGAGAACCTGTTCGGCGACGTCGAACCGGCCCATGCAGGCGGCGAGGACAAGATCGTCTGGAGCCAATGCAACGTCAACTGCGGCGGAAGGTGCGTCTTCCAGTGGCACGTGAAAGACGGCAAGATCGCCTATATGCTCACCGACGACACGGGAAACGATGACTTCCAGGCCCGCGCGTGCCTGCGCGGCCGCGTCATGCGCCAGTGGATCAACCACCCCGATCGTCTGCAGTACCCCATGAAGCGCACGGGGCCCCGTGGTACGGGCCAGTTCGAGCGCATCAGCTGGGACGAGGCCATCGACACCATCGCCGACAAGCTCAAGTACACGATCGACACCTATGGCAACGACTCGATCTACATCAACTACGCCACCGGCATGTACTCGGCCACGGGTCGCACGACCGAGCGCCTCATGAACTGTCTCGGTGGCTACCTGCCCATGTACGGCGACTACTCCACCGGCATGCACCAGTACGTCATGCCCTTCATGTACGGCGTGGGCACCTCGCCCTACGAGAACATCAGCGCCTCGTCCGTTGACCAGGCCGGCAAGGCCGACCTCGTCTTGATGTTCGGCAACTCGCCCGCGGACAACCGCATGGGCGGCGCCAACGTGGTCTGGGATTACGCGCGCGTGCGCGAGGAGGGCCCGGAGATCATCCACATCGACTACCGCTACAACGAGACGGCGGCCGGGCACCCTGAGGAATGGCTGCCCATTCGCACGGGAACGGACGCCGCGCTCGTGGCCGGCGTGGCCCACGAACTCATCGAGAAGGGATGGGTCGACCTCGAGTTCCTGCACAAGTACTGCCAGGGCTACGACGAGGAGACCCTGCCCGCATCGGCCAGGGGCCAGAACAAGTCGTACCACGACTACATCATGGGAACCGGCTACGACAAGGTCGAGAAGACGCCCGAATGGGCCGCGAAGATCACCCTCGTCCCCGCCGAGACCATACGCGAGCTGGCCCGCAAGCTGCACGAGGCCAACAACGTCTACGTCGTCCAGGGCTGGGGCCTGCAACGCCACAGCAACGGCGAGTCGGCGACGCGCGCCGTGTGCATGCTCGCGCTTCTGACCGGCAAC
>CAOKAE010000034.1 GCA_948466335.1 uncultured Coriobacteriia bacterium
GACGAGGACGGCTACTTCCGCGTCACGGGCCGCATCAAGGACATGATCATCCGCGGCGGCGAGAACATCTACCCGCTCGAGGTCGAGAACTTCCTGCTCACCATGCCCGGTGTGCTCGACGCGCAGGTTGTGGGCTGCCCCGACGAGAAGTACGGCGAGGTCGTGACGGCCTTCATCCGCACGCGCGAGGGCTACGAGTCCATGACGCAGGAGGACGTGCGAGAGTACGCCATCCCGCGTATCGCCCGCTTCAAGGTGCCCAAGTTCGTGTTCTTCGTCGACGAGTTCCCCATGAACCCGGCCAACAAGATCCAGAAGTTCAAGTTGCGCGACATGGCCAAGGAGCTCACCGGCCGCACGGACATCGAGGTGTTCGAGGAGTAGGGGAGACCCGGTACGTCACATGCTGTGAGTCAAGAGAGGGTTCGGGATACCGGACCCTCTCGTTTGCACTGGGCTCCTGCCCTAAATCCCGAACACCGCGCCAATGGCATCGAGCACCGAGCTCATCGTCTTGGCATCCATTGATGCGTCTAGAGGCTCTGCAGCTCGCGCCACGTTGTTGAGGTCGATGGCGCGAAGCTGCTCGACGCACACGCAACCGCCGACGGCGTTCCCTTCGGCGATGCGGATATGGAGCGGATGGTCATTCACCATCGAAGTTATGGGACAGACGACGGCGAGACTCGATATGACGTTGTTGAAGTAGCCCACGCTCACGACCAATGCGGGTCGTTTCTTTTGGGGCTCGTGGCCGACGGTCGGATTGAAGTTGACCTCGATGATGTCTCCTTGTTCGAACAGCGTCATCGAACTACCTCCGCTCCGACGTCGGGGCCACCCCACTCTTCGCCGACCTTCTCGCCATTCCACTCGGAGCAAAGCTCTTCGAGAGAGACTTTCCTGCTCCTGGAGTATTTCTGCTCAGGACGCGGAAACTTCAGGATGAGCTCGGATTTCGCCCGGTCTATCTCGATGTGCGCCGTAGCGCCAACTTGTATGCCAAGGAGCTCGCATGCCTCCTTGGGGATGCGTATGCCCTGGCTGTTGCCCCATTTGGCGAGAGTTCCTGTCATTAGCATGCCCATGCCAACTCCTTCAAGAAGAAATGCTTCTATTGGAATTGTATTAACATGTATATACTTTGTCAATCGCTGCTGGTTTGTCGTCATATCATCACTCCTTCGGAACCGTGCATTTTTTCATCTGCTATTTCTCCGTCGTTACGCGCATGCCGTCGGCACTGAATGCGATGCTGATCGCTCCCTGTTTGTCTGTGCGGTATATACGTGCTCCGTGCTCTTCGAGCATCTGCAGCGTCTCTTTCGTGGGATGTCCGTACTTGTTGTCGGCGCCGACGCCGATGAGCGCGACTTCGGGGGAGAGGGTCGATAGCTGCTCCTCGCTCAGACCGCCTTTGCTGCCGTGGTGGGCGACCTTGAGAAAGTCGATGTCACCCACCTGTGGGACGACGTCTCTCATCGCGTCCTTCTCCGCGTCGCCCGTGAGCACACCGCGCGCCTCGATGCGGCCGTCGACATTCGCGTCGTATTTGATGAGGCAGATGAGGCTGTCGTCGTTTTCGCTCTTACCCCCATCTTGCGGCGCGAGCACGGTGAGCGAAAAGTCGCCTGCCTGTAACACGCTGCCGGGACGTACGCCCTCGGCTCCGCGATCGCTCGTCACCCAACGGGCCGATTCGAGCACGGCTGCCATGAAGTCCTTATCGAGTAGGTCGGCGTGAACGTATACGTGCGCTATGTCGATGACGCCAGCGAGCTGCCGAAGTGCGCCGGCATGGTCGGCATCCTTATGCGTGATGACAATGGCATCGAGATGCGTGACGCCCTGCTCGGCAAGCTCGCGTAGGAGCACGTCGCCATCCTCGCCCGTGTCCAGCAGGATGTTCGCCTCGCCGCTTTGCACGAGCATGCTGTCACCTTGGCCCACGTCGAGCATGACGATGCGCGAGCCCGATGCGCTCTGCATAACAGCGAGCTGTCCAAAGCCCATGAAGAACGCGATTATGAGAGGGAGCGTGAAGACGGTGCAGGTGCTCATAAGCGTGCCAATACGATATGCGGGGCTTCGCGTATTTCGCCTGGGTCGTTTCCTTCCGGGTAGCGGCCATAGGATCCAGAGCATGACGAGTCCGATCCCGAAGAAGACGGCAAGGGCTTCCGTGCCACTCGACAGGGGCAGGCAAGCAAGTGGCAAGTCTGCGAGAAAGCGCACGACCGTCGCACAGCACGCCGCGACGGCGCATGCCGCATGCAGCAGCAGGCTGCCGAGGGGTGCTACGACGATGCCAATGACGAGTGCGAGTACGCCGAGGCAGAGCGCGACGGTGACAAGCGGTGCGGCCAGCAGGTTTGCGACTGGAGAGACGAGGGGGAGCTGCGCGAAGCTCGGTATGGTTACCGGCAGCGTCATGAACGAGGCAGCGATCGTCGCCGCGATCGACGAGCTCACACCCGCGGGAATCCGCGGGACGGCATGTGCAAGCCAATGGCTCGCGAGGCTGCCGAAGAGAACGAGGCCGAGCACCGAGAGCACCGAGAGCGTGAAGCCGAGCGAGAAGGCCATGGGAGGAGACAACCCGAGAAAGACGAATACGCATAGCGCAAGACCGCTCAAGACATAGGCGCGTTGCCCCGTCATCCCCAAGATGAGCGCGACCGAGCACATCGTGCAGGCGCGAAGTGCCGACGCCGCAAAGCCGGTGATGGCAACGTAGATGATGAGGGCACTGATAAGCATGATGGCGCGAGCCTTGCGTCGTAGAGGCGTCTTTGCGAGCACGACGGAGAGCAGCATCGTGACGATGGCGAGGTGCGTGCCCGAGACGGCCATGAGGTGCGCGAGCCCCGTCGTGCGAAACGCTTGCTCGAGCTCCGAGTTGGCGTATATCGTCCTGTTTCCGAGCAGCACACCAGCCAGGAGTCCTGCCGCATCTCCGCCCATGGCGGCAATGCGTGCGAAGGAATCATCGCGAAACGCCGTCACGAAGCCGCGCAAGCCCGGACTGTAGCCGAGCTCTTCGACATGCTTCGCGCGTATGGTACCGACAAAACCATTCTGGTGACTCCAACGTCCACCATCATCGACCTTGGGAGCCGAGACGCTACCCGTAACCGCGACGCGGTGTCCCGCAAACAACGGTTCGGCGTCCTCGGGCCACGTGAGCCGAACGCTCATGGCATGCGCGCCGCTTCCGATTTGCGCATTCGAGACGCAGCCGTAATCTCGCTCTGCCGGGTCTCCGGTCAGGTCGAGTTCGAGCGTGACACCTTCCTCCATCATCGCTGGAAGTCGCTCGACATCGCTGCTCCATCCCATCCAGTAACCTAGCCCGCAGACCAGTGCGCCAACGAAGGCGACGAGGATGACCGCAAGCCCCGAGCGCGTGAGAAGGGGAAGGGCACTTCTCCCACGACGCTTTGCCAGATGCCGCCAGACAAGCATGACAAGTGCGGCTATGGTTCCTGCTGCCCCGACGCCCAGGGCAAGGTCGAGCACTTCGAGCTCATCTGCGTACATGCGCCATGTCAGCTCTTCTGCCAGGCAAATCGCCATCCAGGCACCGAGCGCCGCGAGGAAGAGGGGAGGAAGCGACGGGCGCGCGGGTGCTTCGATCGAAGGCAGGCTCATAGGCAGATCTTGTCCTTGAGGTTTTCGAAGCGCGTTTCGCCGATGCCCGAGACATTCTGCAAGTCCTCGATAGACGAGAAGCGCCCCTTGGATTCTCGATAATCTATGATGCGCTCGGAAAGCGCGGGTCCCACGCCCGACAGCTCCTGAAGCTCTTCGGCGCTGGCCGTGTTGATGCTGATCTTCCCGTCCTTCCTCGAGGAAGCTCCCGCGTCATCTGCGCCTGCTTGCAACGCTCCTTGCGCCTCTTCGATGGTCGGGATGACAACCTGTTCGCCATCGGAGAGCTTCTGGGCGAGGTTCGCGGCTCCGGGCTGCGCATGAGCCGCAAGGCCCCCAGCCGCCTGTATGGCGTCGCCCACGCGTGCATCGGCTGCAAGCGAGTAGAGCCCCGGTGCATTGACGGCACCTTCGATGTCGACCACGATTTCGCCTGCGCTCTGCGTTTCCGTTGCGCTACTCGATGCCACGGTTGATGATTCCTGCGAAGTGCTCGTCGCCGCTGCGATGAAGTCGGCGTTTGCCTTGGGCCAGAAATGCCAGAGTGCAAAGAGCACGAGTGCAAGCGCAATGACGATCGTGCCCACGAGTATGGGCCGGGGGAGTTCGGCAAGTCCCGCTCGTCGCAGGAGCGAATGTGCCTTTAGGGATAGTTCTTCGACGTCCATATGTCCTCCATTGCACGCCCGTTTCGCACGATGATAGGAGGGGAGCAACCGAGCCATCCACCCCGAGAACCTGAACGAAACCGGAGCGGATTACGGGCAAAATCCGACATATCCAAATTAATCCGCGCTTTTGCTTGACGGGTCGTGATTGATTCCGTAATATGCAATCTCGCGCCACACAGGGTTCGGCACTTGTTACTGGGGTGTCGTCTAATGGTAGGACAGCGGATTCTGGTTCCGTCAGTGAGGGTTCGACTCCTTCCACCCCAGCCAATGGCGCAGACTATGGCCCGTTCGTCTAGCGGTTCAGGACATCGCCCTCTCAAGGCGGAAACAGGGGTTCGATTCCCCTACGGGCTGCCAACAGTTTCGAAGGCCGGGTTTCCCGGCCTTCTTGCTTGAGGGACCGAGCACCATGGCAGACAACGAGTTTCTTCCCGTCTACCTCATCGTCGGCTCTGACGAGCTCAAGCGCGAGTTCGTCTTCGGTCGTCTCAACGAGCGCATGGCCAAGCTTGGCGACCTCGACTTCAACAAGGACGTCTTCGAGGGTGGCTCGCTTTCTGCCGACGAGCTGACGGCCGCCTGCAACACGCTGCCGTTCATGAGCGAGAAGCGCCTCGTCGTCATCAACGGCGCCGATCGCCTCAAAAAGGCCACGGCCGAGGCCATCGTCTCGTATCTGGATGCTCCCAACGACACGACCGTGCTTGCCCTCATCGCCGACAAGCTCGCGAAGAACACGCGTCTGTACAAGGCCATCGCCAAGGTAGGCAAGAAGGCCATCATCGATTGCGCTCCCAAGACCGCCCGCGAGCTGCCCCAGCAGGTGCAGCAGTTCGCGCAGAGCAAGGGCGTGACGATCACGCGTCCGGCAGCCGAGGAACTCATCTCGCTCGTGGGTGAGTCCACCGTCCACCTCGATGGCGAGCTTACGAAGATGGCCATCGCCCTGGGACGTGGGTCCGTCATCGACTTGCCCGAAGTCCAAGCCTACGTCGCCCGCGTGGCCGAGCCCAAGCCCTGGCACCTGTGCGATGCGCTTTCGGCCCGTGATGCGAGAAAGTGCGCCACGCTCCTCGCCCGCATGAGCGCTCAGTCGCCCTTCGGCCTGCTCACCATGTGCGTCAACAGGATCCGCGATCTGCTCGTCGCAAAGGACCTGCAAGGGCAGGGTGCGGGCGCGCTCGCCTCGGCCCTGGGTCGTCCCGATTGGCAGGTCAAGAACTACGCCCGCTGGGCCAAGGGCTTCTCCGAGGCGGAGCTCGAGGCGGCGCTCATCAGCGCCGCGGCGTGCGACCAGGCCATGAAGACGGGCGCGGACAAGGACGTCGCCTTCGAACGCTGGGTTCTGGACGTCTGCGTGGCCTGAGTTCGCAATCGATGCGTGACATGGCGCGCAACTGTGCTATCATCTCGTAGTTTCGTCGCACCCCCACTGCGGCAGACAATGGGTTTTATCGAAAGGAAATGCCGGAAATGGCGAACATCAAGAGTCAGAAGAAGCGTATCAAGACCAACGAGAAGGCCCGCCTGCGCAACCGCGCCGCCAAGGCCGAGATGAAGACTGCCGTGCGCCGCGTGCGCGAGGCCGTCGAGGCAGACGACAAGGCGCTTGCCGCCGATGCCGCGAACAAGGCGTGCCGCCTGTTCGACAAGGCCGTCAGCAAGGGCATCATCCACAAGAACCAGGCAGCCAACCGCAAGAGCGGCGTCATGGCCCTGGTCAACAAGCTCGAAAAGTAGTTTCGGGTTCTCTTGGGCTTCTTGGGGAGGCCGCCCGCATGAGGGGCGGTCTCCTTTTTCACGTTGACGTATGCGATGTGTCAGGGGGTCAGGCACCGTGGCCGAAATGACGCAATGAACCGGGGCGGGCCCCCCCAACCCAAGCCCAAAGAAGGTGAAT
>CAOKAE010000035.1 GCA_948466335.1 uncultured Coriobacteriia bacterium
GCCTGGTAGGCGCGATGCGCCTGCTGGGGCATGGTCGACACGACGGCTGCCCCGAGAGCGTCGCGAGCGCCTGAGGGGGCGGTGGCCGCGAGGGCGAGGGTCTCGTCGAGCAACGTCTCAACGTCGAGGGAAGGGTAATCCCCTGCTTTCGCGAACACGAAGGAGAGCTGGTCTGCTATCTCTCGCTCCAGGTACTCGTCAGCGAGCAGGCGGCTCATCATCGTCACCCACTCAAGGCCGATGTTTCCATGGCTGCCCTCGCGGTAGCGGTCGCACAGCGGCGGTATCTCCCTCAAGTCCTCTGCGCCCTTCGGCGTCCTCATGCGTTCGAGGGGGTCATCGGTTGGCACGAGGGTGTAGAAGACGTCGATCCAGGGCATGAAGTTGCCCGGTGAGCCAATAACGAGGTCGAGCTGGTTGCCCAGGCTGACGTCCAGCTTGAAGTAGCGGTTGATGTAGTCGCGGATCTCCTCGTCGGAGCGCTCGGACTCGCAGAGCGCCAACATGTTGCCGATGGCGCGCCGACGGCTGAACACGATGTTGTCATTTGTCCAGCTGAGCAGCGCATCGATGAGACCGATGAGCTTCTTGCAGGGAGTGGCCTGTTCGTAGGCTGCGGCATAGGGCGCGAAGGAGGGGTCAGGATCGGCGAAGGACACGGGGGCGTCGGAATGACGCCCGATGTAGCGCTCGACTGCCTCGCGCATGCGCATCTCTGCGTTATCGCCTAGATCGGCTACCTTAACGTCGAAGCGCTGCCCGCGGTAGTCCACTGTCCAGTCCTCGATGGTGCCCATGATGGCGAGCTTGTAGAGGGCTTGCTCCACCTTACCTTTCTTATTGGAACCAAGGGCGGTGAACGAGATGCGCGCGAGGCCCCTCTCGTCGCATTCTCGGATAAGCTTCTCGTGGATAGCGAGAATGTGCTCCTTCTCCCTTTCGAGGCTGTCGTGGTTGCGGTTCCAGAGAAAGAAGAGTGTGCTCAGATCCCCTTGCAGGTCGTCTTGGAGCCGTTGAATCTCCTCTATGGTCGTACTTGCGGCGAAGAGCCGCTCGGTGCGCTCCGCGTTTGCATCGGGGACGTAGAGTATGTAGCAGTCCGACCAGCTGCGCTTCGGGTCGTCGTCGCGTCCGGCGCGTCCTGCCTCTTGGTAGAAGGCCTCGATGGACCAGGGGAGTCCGCTGTGGATGGTGTAGCGTACGTTGCGCTTGTTGACGCCCATACCGAAGGCCTTGGTGGCCACCATGACCGTGAACTCGTTGTCGAGGTATCTCTGCTGCACACGGCTGCGGTCGGCCCCGCGGTCGGCGTGGTAGACATCGGCTCCGATGTCCTGACTGATCAGGTGGTCGAGGATTTCCTGACACCCCACGCCGGGATAGCGCCGATTCTTCTTCGTGTTGGCGAAGATGATGCCGCAGACGGAGTCGTCTCCTGCAGGTTCGAAGAGGGATTCGACGCCATCTTCCTCGCGGTGGCGCTGCTCAATCTCATCGAGGGCCTCGTCGATGGCCTTAAGTCGGCTGCTCTCGTCGATGCGGCGGATGTGGAAGGCCAGTTCCTGGCGATCGAGAGTCTCGGCGGTCTGGATGTTGTGGTCGGTGACATCTAGCTCGGCCTTGAGGTCGACGAGCACGTTGAACGACGCGGTGGCCGTGAGGCCGAGCAGCAAGGCTCCGGGGCAGTGCGCGCGGATGGCGCCCGGCAGCTTGAGGTAGGACACGCGGAACTCGTGGCCCCACTCGGAGAGGCAGTGGACCTCGTCGATGACGGCGTAGCCGTAGTGCAGCTTCCCGGCAATCTCCAGCAGCTGGTCGCGGAACTCTCGCATCTGGAAGCGCTCGGGTGATACCCAGATGATCTGATGGCGCCCTTGGCCGAACGCCCTGGTGACGGCATGCTTGTCGTCCGAGGCCATCTGCCCGTCGATACGCGCGATGCGGCTGATGCCGAACTCGAGGAGATTACGCTCCTGATCTTGGATGAGCGAGATGATGGGACAGACCACGAAGCTCACGCACGGTTGGAGTAGGCATGCCATCTGATAGCAGAGCGACTTGCCCGACCCGGTCGGAAGAATGCCGAGGGTCGCGTTGCGGGCGAGGGCCTTCTTGATGATCCCCTCCTGGCCGGAGCGGAACTCGTCATAGCCGAAGAGTCGCTTGAGAAAGAACCGGAGGGCACGCCCCGCCGGCTCGCGTCGTGTCTCGTCGACAGTATCATAGGCGATGGCCGGGGCGGTGGCGACGGCAAAGGGACGGCGATCCTCGAAGTAGTCGTTGCGTACGTAGACGATGCCCGGCACGCGGTCGTCTTCCGACCAGCACCTCAGAAGTCCGATGTCGATCCTGGCGTCTGCTGCGTCTCCGCTGACGGTGATCTGGGGGCGTTGGAAGTCCCGTCCAAGCAGGAGGCAGAGGTTCTCGGCCATGTCGCAGATGTCCTCGAATGCCTCGACGACTATGGCGGGCATGGCCTCCTGAAGGACATCGCTTGTCGCGGAGATGCGCCATGAGCGCGCCTCCAAGTCGAGCACGCCGGCACGCATGAGCTGGAGAAGCGCGACCTGGGTG